>NZ_JBEPNE010000001.1:0-602162 GCF_040546125.1 Pseudomonas sp. UYEF17 | reverse complement strand
AACGAAGGCGAGAAGTACACCGTCCGCGACGTCAAGCTGTCCGGTGACCTGAAGGTGCCGGAAGACCAGGTCAAGTCGCTGCTGCTGGTGCAGCCCGGCCAGGTGTTCTCGCGCAAGGTGATGACCAGCACCTCCGAGCTGATCACCCGCCGCCTGGGTAACGAAGGCTACACCTTCGCCAACGTCAACGGCGTGCCGCAGCCGAACGATGAAGACCACACCGTCGACATCATGTTCGTGGTCGACCCGGGCAAGCGTGCCTACGTCAACCGCATCAACTACCGCGGCAACACCAAGACCGAAGACGAAGTGCTGCGTCGCGAAATGCGCCAGATGGAAGGCGGCTGGGCCTCGACCTACCTGATCGACCAGTCCAAGACCCGTCTGGAGCGTCTGGGCTTCTTCAAGGAAGTGAACATCGAGACCCCGCCGGTGCCGGGCACCGACGACCAGGTCGACGTCAACTACAGCGTCGAGGAGCAGGCCTCCGGCTCGATCACCGCCAGCGTCGGTTTCGCCCAGAGCGCCGGCCTGATCCTCGGTGGCTCGATCAGCCAGAGCAACTTCCTCGGTACCGGTAACAAGGTGTCCATCGGCCTGACCCGCAGCGAGTACCAGACCAAGTACAACTTCGGCTTCACCGACCCCTACTTCACCGCCGATGGCGTCAGCCTGGGCTACAACCTGTTCTACAACAGCACCGACTACAGCGATTACTACGACGACGGCGTGTCCTATTATGCGATCGACAGCTACGGTGCCGGGGTCAGCTTTGGCTACCCGATCAACGAAACCTCGCGCCTGACCTATGGCCTGACCCTGCAGCACGACAATATCTCGCCCGGCACCTACAGCGCCGACGAGATCTACGACTTCATCGCCCGCGAAGGCAAGAGTTTCAACAACCTCAAGGCCTCGATCGGCTGGTCGGAATCGACCTTGAACAAAGGCGTGCTGGCTACCCGCGGCCACTCGCAGAGCCTGACGCTGATGGCCACCACCCCTGGCAGCGACCTGTCGTTCTACAAGCTGGACTACAGCGGCCAGACCTACCTGCCGCTAACCAGCAACACCTCGCTGCGCCTGCATACCAGCCTGGGCTACGGCAACGGCTACGGTTCCACCGACGGGCTGCCGTTCTATGAAAGCTACACCGCAGGTGGGCTGGGTTCGGTGCGCGGGTTCAAAGACGGCAGCCTCGGCCCGCGCAATACCCCGGCCACCGGCACCTACGCCAGCGCCGGGCAGGCCTATTACTCCGACCGTGACACCGACGTGCTGGGCGGCAACATCCTGATTGCCGGCGGCGCCGAATACATCTTCCCGTTGCCGTTCGTGAAGGATCAGAGCCAGCTGCGCAGCTCGGTGTTCGTCGATGCCGGCAACGTGTACGCCGACACCTGCTACCTGTCGACCACCCAGGGCTGCGGCAGCGTGGACCTGGCACAGATGGCCGTGTCGCTGGGGGTTGGCGTGACCTGGTACAGCCCAATGGGGCCGTTGAGTTTCAGCCTGGCGGCACCGCTGAAGAAGCCGGATGGGGCAGAAACCCAGATCTTCCAGTTCTCGCTGGGCCAGACCTTCTGATGCCTGACTCCGTGTAGGAGCAGCCTTGTGCTGCGAAGAGGCCAGCACGGCCGACGGAAATGTAGAGGCATGACTAGCCTCTTCGCAGCGCAAGGCTGCTCCTACAGCGACCGCACCGAGCTGGTGTTGAGCATTACCCGCTTTTACCCCTGCTTAACCCAAGTTGACAGTGACCTTGCTTAAGCTGGCCAGGACTCGTACCCCGCCCAGCAGGACATGCCCATGCCACCCTTCACACCATGCTTCCCCACTTCACTGCGCCCCGACGAAGTCCCGGTCGCGCTACTCGACCTGGTCCAGCAGCGCCTGGCCGGGCTGCTCGGCCCGCGCTTCACCGTGGTGCTGGGCGGCAGTGGCAACGGTGCCGGGGTCAGCCACTACCACCTGGCAATCCAGCACAACCAGAGCGGTGTTTCCCTGGAGGACACCGGCGCCGTCGGCACCGGCTTCATCGAGCGCCTGCTGCGCATGGCCACCCAACTCAAGGCCATGTTCGACTCGGCCACGTTCAGCAGCATGGGCAGCGACGACCCGCGCCGCCCACTGGTGTGGATCAGCGAGCTGGCCAGCCCCAAGGAAATGATTACAATGCATGCCCCAACCTGAAATATGTTTTCTCCATGAAATCACTGCTTTACGCCGTATCCTTACTGTTTTCCTTTACCCTGCCCGCCCTTGCCAGCCCACCGGCGACCTTCACCGAAGCCAAGGTGGTGGCCAAGCAGAAGGTGTACATGGACCAGGCCAGCAGTGCCATGGGCGACCTGTACTGCGGTTGCAAATGGGCCTGGGTGGGCAAGTCTGGCGGGCGTATCGATGCCGCCTCTTGCGGCTACCAGACCCGCAAGCAGCAGAACCGCGCCGAACGCACCGAATGGGAGCACATCGTGCCGGCCTACACCTTCGGCAACCAGCGCCAGTGCTGGAAGAACGGTGGCCGCGAGCATTGCGTGGATGACGACCCGGTGTTCCGCGCCATGGAGGCCGACCTGTTCAACCTGTACCCGGCAGTGGGCGAGGTCAACGGCGACCGCAGCAATTTCAACTACGGCATGGTTGCTGGCAATGCAGGGCAATACGGGCAGTGCTCCACCAAGGTCGACTTCGTGCAGCGTGCTGCCGAACCACGTGACGAAGTGAAAGGCCTGGTCGCCCGCACCACCTTCTACATGTACGACCGTTACAAGCTGAGCATGTCGCGCCAACAGCAGCAGTTGCTGATGGCCTGGGACAAACAGCACCCGGTGTCGGCCTGGGAGAAAGAGCGTGACCGGCGCATTGCCGCGATCATGGGCCATGCCAACCCCTTCGTGACCGGGGAACGCAAATGGACCGCCAACTACAAGCCAGTCGGCAGTGGCGTGGTGCAAGCGGTGCCGGCGAAGGCTGCCAAGCCAGAGGCCAAGCCGAGCCTGGCCAGTGCCGGGTCGGTGGGGGCGGTGCTTGGCAACCGCAACAGCCACGTCTATCACCTTTCCGTCGGCTGCCCGGGCTATACCCAGGTCACCGCGAAGAACCAGGTCACCTTCGCCACAGAGGGTGAGGCGCAGGCAGCGGGTTATCGCAAGGCGGGCAACTGCCGCTGATCACCTTCCTCGGGGCCTGCGCGGCCCCTTTGCAACCGAGCGGGCTGCACGGCAGCCCGCAACAATGACCATCCGTCGCCCAGACGGCACCCCACTCCCCGCCCCCAGCCCAACGAATGACAGATCATCCGCAAAGGAGACGTTCCATGATCCGCATTCGCCCACTCTCACTGTGCCTTGCCCTTGCCCTGGCCAGCGTCACTGGCACCAGCTTCGCCGCCACCGACACAGACACCGACAGCCGCCCGCAAACCGACCAGTACGGTGGCAAGACCGCCGGCGAAGACAGCAGCGTCAACAGCCCAGGCAGCAGCAAAGCCAACGACAGCAGCGACACCGGCAGCAATAGCGATGCCGCGGACGGAGCGGCTGGCGGCTCCAACAGCACCGGCGAAGCCACCGGCTCCGGCGCCGGGCACACCGGTGGCACCGCCGAGGATCAGGACAGCCATTGAGGCCGGGCTGGGCTACACTGCGCCGGAACGCCCTGCCAAGGATTCACCATGAACCTCAAACCCTGGCTGCTCGCCGCCCTGCTGCCGTGCAGCGCCTTGGCCGTCGCTGGTGGCCAGGGCGCACTGTCGATCAGCTCATCGTCGTTCACCGATGGCGGCGTGATCGCCTTGCAACAGGTTGGCCCGGACCCAGCCTGTGGTGCCGGCGAAGAGCGCACCCCGCAACTGAGCTGGGACAACCTCCCCGCAGGCACCCAGTCGCTGGCCCTGATCATGTTCGACCCGGACGGCGGCAAGGGCATTGGCGTGGTCCACTGGATCGCCTACAACATCGACCCGGCCCAGGATGGGCTGAAGGAAGGCGTCGCCGGGCTGACCGGGCAAGGCGTGACCGTGGGGCGCAACTCGCGGGGCTCGCTCAGCTACCGCGGCCCCTGCCCACCCGCCGGCGACAACCCGCACCACTACGCACTAACACTGATCGCCACCGACCTGCCATTGGGCACCCTGCCCGAAGGCCTGGACCGCAGCGGCCTGCTGCAACTGCTGCAAGGCCACGCGCTAGGGGCGCAGAGCCTGGTCGGGCGCTATGGCCATTGAACCGTGCGGTACAAAAACAATTGATCACCCCCATAGCATTTATCCATTGAATGGCCCGGCCGAACTGAAGTAAGCTCGGGCTCATTCACTGGAGAGCAACATGCCGAAACACACCCGCAACCACGCCAACCACACCGGTCGCAGCCTGCGCCCTGTGCTGGCCGTTGCCGGCTGCGTGGCACCTGCCAGCTATTACTTTGGGTATTGGTTTAGCCACTAGGCGCCGATACCCACACGGCGCCCACCTTCGAGGGGCCGCCGAACATGAGAATACTCAAACCCCCGGTCGGCTCCCCGACCGGGGGTTTTGCTTTTCAGGCCTTTGAACAACACCGATTCACATTGAGGACAGATTCATGAACTACGCCACTTATTACTACGCAAACACCTACGCCTGGCGATTTAGCCAATCCCGTTCGGGCCAGCCTGCCGCCTCCGTTCGGTCTTCCACAGGTGGCAATGCAGCAGCCAATACGAATTCAACGATCTGTCGAACACCTCGATAGGGCCGACCATGCGGGCCAGAACCCGCCGTCCGCCCAGGGAAAAAACGCCATGCAAGCTTCCAGCCTCGCCCTGACCCAGCCGCAAGCCGCCAACACCACCGTCAGCCAGCGTCTGCCCAGCCCGCACCTGCTCAAACAGCAAATGCCGCTGTCCAGCGAACTTACCCAGCAAGTCCATGCCCACCGCCAGGCCATCCGCGACATCCTCGAAGGCCGCGACCAGCGCCTGCTGGTGATCGTTGGCCCGTGCTCGATCCACGACCCGCGCTCGGCCCTGGAATACGCCGACCGCCTGGCCGCCCTCAGCCGCGAAGTCGACGACAAGCTGCTGCTGGTGATGCGCGCCTACGTCGAAAAACCCCGCACCACGGTCGGCTGGAAAGGCCTGGCCTACGACCCGCACCTCGATGGCAGCGACGACATGCACGCCGGCATCGCCCTGTCCCGCGGGCTGATGCTGAACATGATCGAACGCGGCCTGCCGGTTGCCACCGAACTGCTGCAGCCAATGGCCGCCGGCTACTTCGATGACCTTCTGGCCTGGGCCGCGATTGGCGCGCGCACCACCGAGTCGCAGATCCACCGCGAAATGGTCAGTGGCCTGGAGCTGCCGGTCGGCTTCAAGAACGGCACCGACGGCGGCATCGCCATCGCCAGCGACGCCATGCGCAGCGCCGCCCACCCGCACCGCCACTTCGGCATGGATGCGCAGGGCTACCCGGCCATCATCGAGACCTTGGGCAACGCGGACACCCACCTGGTGCTGCGCGGCGGCCACAAGGGCCCGAACTTTGACGCCAACAGCATCGCCATGGCCCGCCAGGCGCTGGCCAAGGCCGGGCTGCAGGCGCGGATCATGGTCGATTGCAGCCATGCCAACAGCGGCAAGGACCCGGCGCGCCAGCCGGCGGTTTTCAACGATGTGCTGGAGCAGCGCCTGGCCGGCGACCGTTCGATCGTCGGCGTGATGATCGAAGGGCACCTGTTCGACGGCTGCCAGGCGCTGGGCAAGGGCGCGCTGAAATACGGCGTGTCGATCACCGACGGTTGCCTGGGCTGGGCTTCGACCGAAACCCTGTTGCGCGAGGCGGCACAAAAACTCTAGGTAGCGGGATGCAAGCCTGGCGAGACATACCCCGGACAAGTGCGCTAGGCTTGCCTTTTTTACCCCAAGGAGCAGTACCCATGGCCCGTGCAACCGCCCGCCACATCCTGGTCAGCAGCGAAGAGAAATGCAACGAACTGAAAGCCCAGATCGAAGCAGGCGCCGACTTCGCTGAAATCGCCAAAGCCAACTCCACCTGCCCGTCCAGCCGCCAGGGCGGTGACCTGGGCTCGTTCGGCCCGGGCCAGATGGTCAAGGAGTTCGACACCGTGGTGTTCAGCGCCCCGGTCAATACCGTGCAAGGCCCGGTGAAGACCCAGTTCGGCTACCACCTGCTGGAAGTGACCAGCCGCCAGGACTAAGTAGCCAATAGCTGCTCATGTCCCCTGTGGGAGCGGCGGTGCGCCGCTGCGCTTTACCCGCGAATGCGTCCGTTCACGCAACGTCGTTGCCTGATCTGGCGCTTTCGCGGGTGAACCCGCTCCCACAGGCCCTGTGTTACCTTTTTCTGCTTTGTTTTTCCTTCAATAGTCAGGCTGCACCCACCCACGCCCTCACCGTCTACGGCGAAGCCCCCCGCTACAACGCCGGCTTCCAGCATTTCGACTACGTCAACCCCGACGCCCCCAAAGGCGGCATCCTGCGCCGCTCGGCCATCGAGATCGGCCAGTTCGACCATATCCTGCCGTACATCGACAAAGGCATCGGTGTCAGCGAGGTCGATGGCCTGCTGTACGCGCCACTGGCCGTGCGCTCGTTCGATGAACCCTACACTGTCTACGGCCTGATCGCCCGGCGCATGGAGCGCGGCCCGGAGGATGCCTGGCTGCGGTTCGAGATCGACCCGCGCGCCACCTTCGCCGATGGCAAGCCGGTGCGCGCCGAGGACGTACGCTTTACCTTCGAGCTGCTGATGAGCAAGGGCAGCCTCAAGTACCGCACCCAGTTCGCCGATGTTGCCGGCGTCATCGTGGAAAGCCCGCACAGCGTGCGCTTCGACTTCAAGCCCGACCACGGCCGCACCCTGCCGCTGGACCTCGCCAGCCTGCCGGTTCTGCCCGAACACGACTGGCAGCAGCGCGATTTTGCCAACGGCGCCGGCTTCGACAAGCCGGTCGGCAGCGGGCCGTACCGTATCGGGCGCATCGACAACGGCCGCAGCATCACCTTCGAGCGCGACGCCAACTGGTGGGCGCGCGATCTGCCGGTCAGCCGTGGCCGCTACAATTTCGACAAGCTGCGCATCGAGTACTTCGGTGATACCGAAGTGGCGCGGCAGGTGCTCAAAGGCGGCGGCTACGACTACAACCGAGAATTCTCCGCCACCGCCTACACGCTGGGCTACAACGGCGCGCAACTGGACGACGGCCGCCTGCAGCGTGCCCACCTGGGCCCGGCCAAACCGCAGGTTGCCCAGGGCTTCGTGTTCAACCTCGACCGGCCGCAGTTCAAGGACCGTCGCGTGCGCCAGGCGCTGGGCATGCTGTGGGACTACGAGTGGAGCAACCGGCAGATGATGCGCAACATGTACATCCGCCAGCAGAGTGTTTTCTCCAATACCCCGCTGGCCGCCCGCCAACTGCCGGATGCCGGCGAGTTGAAACTGCTCGAACCGTTGCGCGGCAAGGTGCCGGACGAAGTCTTCAGCACCGTGTTCACCGCCCCGGTCACCGATGGTTCGGGGATCATCCGCAAGCAGCAGCTGCAGGCACTGGCGCTGCTCGAGCAAGCGGGCTGGCGCCCTGAAGGCGACCGCCTGGTGAACAGCCAGGGCACGCCGCTGGCGTTCACCTTCCTCAACGGCCAGGCAGGCATGGAGCGCCTGCTGCTGCCGTGGAAGCGCAACCTGGCACAGATTGGCGTGACCCTGGACATCCGCAACGTCGATTCGGCCCAGTACGTCAACCGCCTGATGGCACGTGACTACGACATGATCGTCACTGGCTACCCGGTCACCCTGTCGCCCGGCGCCGAGCTGTACAACTATTTTGGCTCGGCAGCGGCCCACGACCCTGGGTCGAACAACCTGATGGTGCTGCAGGACCCTGCCGTGGACCGCCTGATCGACGGCCTGGTGCGCGCCGACACCCAGGCCGACATGCTGCACCACGCCCATGCCCTGGACCGGGTGCTGCAATGGAACTACTACTGGATCCCCAACTACTACCCACCGGGCAGCTCCACTGCCTGGTGGAACCGCTTCGGCCTGCCCAAGGTCCAGGCTGCCTATGACGAAGGCCTGGACACCTGGTGGGAAGTCAGCCCCACCGCGCTGACCAACGCGCAAATGGCCGAGCGCCGGAAATCCTCGCCATGACCACCTACATTCTGCGCCGCCTGTTGCTGATCATTCCCACCCTGCTGGCGATCCTGCTGGTCAACTTTGCCATTGTCCAGGCCGCGCCGGGTGGTCCGGTGGAGCAGGCGGTGGCACGCCTGCAAGGCATCGGCGGCGGCGCTCCCGGTGCCCGAGCCGAGGTGGTGCATGGCGAGTCACGGGCCACCCGTGGCCTGGACCCGAAACTGATCGAGGAGATCAAGCGCCAGTACGGCTTCGACAAGTCCGCCCCCGAGCGCCTGTGGTTGATGCTGGGCCAATACGCCCGGCTGGACTTCGGCAACAGCTTCTTCCGCGGCGCCAAGGTCACCGACCTGATCCTCGACAAGTTGCCGGTCACCCTGTCGCTGGGCTTCTGGGCCACGCTGATCACCTACCTGGTGTCGATCCCGCTGGGCATCCGCAAGGCAGTGCGCCATGGCAGCCGCTTCGATGCCTGGAGCAGTGCACTGATCGTGGTCGGCTATGCCCTGCCCTCGTTCCTGTTCGCCCTGCTGCTGATCGTGCTGTTCGCCGGCGGCACCTCGCTCAGCTGGTTCCCGGTGCGCGGCCTGGTCTCGGACAACTTCGACGAGCTCAGCCTGCTGGGCAAGGTCGCCGACTACTTCTGGCACCTGGTGCTGCCGGTCGGCGCCCTGGTGATCGGCGGCTTCGCCACCCTGACGCTGCTGACCAAAAACGCCTTCCTCGACGAAATTTCCCGGCAATACGTGGTTACCGCCCGCGCCAAGGGCCTGAGCGAACGCCGGGTGCTGTATGGCCACGTGCTGCGCAATGCCATGCTGCTGGTGGTGGCCGGGTTGCCGCAGGCGTTGATCACGGTGTTCTTCGCCGGCTCGTTGCTGATCGAGGTGATCTTCTCGCTCGATGGCCTGGGCCGCATGAGTTACGAGGCGGCCGTGGCGCGGGATTACCCGGTGGTGTTCGGCACGCTGTTCATCTTCACCCTGGCGGGCCTGCTGATCCGCCTGATCGGTGACCTGTCGTACACCCTGCTCGACCCGCGTATCGACTTCGACACGAGGGCGCGCTGATGCTTTCACCGATCTCGCGTCGTCGCCTGCAACGCTTTCGCCGCAACCGCCTCGGCTGGGTTTCGCTGTGGCTGTTCGCCGCCCTTCTGCTACTGAGCCTGTGTGCCGAGCTGGTGGCCAACGACAAACCGCTGCTGCTGGGCTACAAGGGCGACCTGTACGTACCGGCGCTAAAGCGCTACACCGAGCAGCAGTTCGGCGGCCAGCTGCCGTTCCAGCCAGACTACCGCAGCGCCTATGTACGCCAGCTGATCGAGCAGCAAGGTGGCTGGATGCTGTTCGCCCCCATCCCGTTCAGCGCCGATACCCCCAACTACGACCTGCAGGTACCCACCCCCAGCCCGCCAAGCGCGAGCAACTGGCTGGGTACCGACGACCAGGGCCGCGATGTGCTGGCCCGGGTGCTGTATGGCACCCGGGTATCCTTGCTGTTCGCCTTCGCCCTGACCGTGGTCAGCGTGCTGATCGGGGTGGCGGCCGGTGCTTTGCAGGGCTACCACGGCGGCTGGGTCGACCTGGTCGGCCAGCGCCTACTGGAGGTGTGGTCGGGGTTGCCGGTGCTGTACCTGCTGATCATCCTCAGCGGGTTCGTCGAGCCGGACTTCTGGTGGCTGCTGGGGATCATGGCGCTGTTCTCCTGGCTGACCCTGGTCGATGTGGTGCGCGCCGAGTTCCTGCGCGGTCGCAACCTGGAGTACGTGAAGGCCGCAAGGGCGCTGGGGTTGCCAGACAGCCAGGTAATGCTGCGGCACATCCTGCCCAATGCCATGAACGCAACGCTGACCTATGTGCCGTTCATGCTGACCGGGGCGATCACCACCCTGACTGCGCTGGATTTTCTTGGTTTCGGCATGCCGGCCGGGAGTGCTTCGCTGGGAGAGCTGGTGACCCAGGGCAAACAGCACCTGGAGGCGCCGTGGCTGGGCTTTACCGCGTTCTTTGCGCTGGCGGTGATCCTGTCGCTGCTGGTGTTTATCGGGGATGCCTTGCGCGAGGCGCTCGACCCCAGGGGATAGGTTTTCAGGTCTGGCCTCTTCGCGGGCTTGCCCGCTCCCACAGGTACCCCGCAGTCCTCAGGATTTGTGGTGACCCTGTGGGAGCGGGCAAGCCCGCGAAAAGGCCGGCCCTGCTTACACAGATTTCAGGATTTCTACCCATGCACGACAGCGACAGCCTCAAGGACTACCCCCAGGTACGGCAACTGGCGATCCGCTCGTTGTTCGAGATCATCGAGCAGTCCAGCGAGGGCACGGTAATCGTCGATCGCCAGGCGCGCATCGTCTGGATGAACGAGCGCTACGCCCGGCGCTTTGGCCTGGCCGACGCCGCCAGCGCCATCGGCCAGCCATGCGAGGCGGTGATCCCGGGCAGCCTGATGCGCGAAGTAGTGAGCAATGGCCGGCCAATCCTGCTGGACATGCTCGACACCCCGAACGAGCCGCTGGTGGTAATGCGCCTGCCCATCCACGACGACCAGGGCGCGCTGATCGGCGCCATCGGCTTCGCCCTGTTCGATGAGTTGCGCAGCCTGTCGCCACTGCTCAAACGCTACTCCAGCATGCAGCAGGAGCTGGCCTCGACCCGCTCGCAATTGCGCGCCCGCCAGGCCAAGTACAGCTTCGCCCAGTTCGTCGGCAGCAGCGCCGCCAGCCTGGAGGCCAAGCGCCGCGCCCGGCGTGGCGCAAGCAGTGATTCGCCGGTGCTGCTGCTGGGCGAAACCGGCACCGGCAAGGAACTGCTGGCCCATGCCATCCATGCGGCGTCGGCGCGGGCGCACAAGGCGTTTGTCAGCATCAACAGTGCGGCGATCCCCGAGACGCTGCTGGAAGCCGAATTCTTCGGCACCGCCCCCGGCGCCTTTACCGGCGCCGATCGCAAGGGCCGCAGCGGCAAGCTGCAACTGGCCGAAGGCGGCACGCTGTTCCTCGACGAGATCGGCGACATGCCGCTGGCCCTGCAGAGCAAGCTGCTGCGGGTGTTGCAGGAGAAGGAGTACGAGCCGGTAGGCTCGAACCAGATGCTGCGCAGTGATGTACGCATCATTGCCGCCACCTCCATCGACCTGCAGGCCGCCATCGCCCGCGGGGCATTCCGCGCCGACCTGTATTACCGGCTGAATGTGCTGCCGATCGAGGTGCCGCCACTGCGGCAACGGCTGGAGGACCTGCCGGCACTGTGCGAGGCCATCCTGGGGGAACTGGGCAGCCAGTATGAGCTCGAGGCCGAAGCGCAGCAGCTATTGGCGCGGCATGCATGGCCGGGGAACATTCGCGAGCTGCGCAATGTGCTGGAGCGGGCCACGCTGCTGACGGATCAACCGCGGTTGGGGGTGGCGGATCTACGGGCGGCATTGGGGCCGTTGAGCCCGGTGGCGGCGGAACCCGGGCGTCAGACTTACCGAGAAGCGTGCGAGCAGTTTGAACGCAGGCTGATTGCCGAAGCGTTGGCTGAGCATGAGGGAAATGTGCCAGAGACTGCGGCAGCATTAGGGTTGGGGCGATCGACCTTGTACAAGAAGATGGTAGCGCTTGGTCTCTGATTGGAGACTTATGTTTCCATTTTGAGATTGCCGCGAGGGCTTTGCCCCCGATCGCGACACAAGGCCGCTCCTACAGGAGATCGCGTTGCACTTGTAGGAGCGGCCTTGTGTCGCGATGGGCCGCAAAGCGGCCCCAAAATCTCAAGACAGAGACAAAAATTCAGTAGAAAACAAAATACCTATATAAATCAATGAGTTAAAAACTGGCACGATTCCCGCTTTCTCCTGCTCACCGATAAAAACAAGACTCACCCAGGAGACCCACCCCGATGACCGTGCTCATCGCCCTAGCCGCTCTGGCCCTGCTGATGCTGGCTGCCTACCGCGGCTACAGCGTAATCCTCTTCGCCCCCATCGCCGCCCTCGGGGCGGTACTGCTCACCGACCCGTCTGCCGTGGCCCCCGCATTCACCGGGGTGTTCATGGAGAAAATGGTCGGCTTCATCAAGCTCTACTTCCCGGTGTTCCTGCTGGGCGCCGTGTTCGGCAAGCTGATCGAGCTGTCCGGCTTCTCGCGCTCGATCGTCGCCGCCGCCATCCGCGTGCTCGGCACCCGCCAGGCGATGCTGGTGATCGTGCTGGTCTGCGCCCTGCTCACCTACGGCGGCGTGTCGCTGTTCGTGGTGGTGTTCGCGGTGTACCCGTTCGCCGCCGAGATGTTCCGCCAGAGCAATATCCCCAAGCGCCTGATCCCGGCAACCATCGCCCTGGGCGCGTTCTCGTTCACCATGGATGCCCTGCCCGGCACCCCGCAGATCCAGAACATCATCCCCAGCACCTTCTTCAACACCACCGCCTGGGCCGCGCCCTGGCTGGGCCTGATCGGCACACTGTTCGTGTTCTGCACCGGCATGGCCTACCTGCAGCGCCAGCGCAACAAGGCCCAGCGCGCCGGTGAAGGCTATGGCAGCGACTTGCGCAACGAACCGGAAACCGCTGCCGACCTGGCGCTGCCCAACCCTTGGCTGGCCCTGTCGCCGCTGCTGCTGGTGGGGGTGATGAACCTGCTGTTCACCCACTGGATCCCGCAGTGGTACGGCCCCAGCCACAGCCTGCAACTGCCCGGCATGAGCGCGCCGGTGCAAAGCGATGTGGCCAAGCTCACGGCCATCTGGGCGGTGCAGGCGGCGTTGCTGGTGGGCATCCTGATGGTGCTGGTGTGTGCCTTCGGCGCCATCCGCACCCGCCTGGCCGAAGGCACCAAAAGCGCCGTGGGCGGCGCCTTGCTGGCGGCCATGAACACCGCCTCGGAATACGGCTTTGGCGCGGTGATCGCCTCGCTGCCGGGCTTTCTGGTATTGGCCGACGCCCTGCGCGGCATCCCCAACCCACTGGTCAACGAAGCCATCACCGTGACCTTGCTGGCCGGCATCACCGGCTCTGCCTCGGGCGGCATGAGCATCGCCCTGGCGGCCATGGGCGACAGCTTCATCGCCGCCGCCAATGCCGCCAACATCCCGCTCGAAGTGCTGCACCGGGTGGCCGCCATGGCCAGCGGGGGCATGGACACCCTGCCGCACAACGGTGCGGTCATCACCCTGCTGGCCGTGACCGGGCTGACCCACCGCGAGGCCTACAAGGACATTTTCGGTATTACCCTGATCAAGACCCTGGCGGTGTTCGTGGTCATCGCCACGTTCTACGCCACCGGCATCGTCTAAGGAGCTTTGCATGACCCTCAAAGGCAAGACCGCACTCGTCACCGGTTCCACCAGCGGCATCGGCCTGGGCATTGCCCAGGTGCTGGCCCGCGCAGGCGCCAACATCGTGCTCAACGGCTTCGGCGACCCTGGCCCGGCGCTGGCCGAGATCGCCCGGCACGGGGTGAAGGCAGTCCATCACCCGGCCGACCTGTCGGACGTGGCCCAGATCGAAGCGCTGTTCGCCCTGGCCGAGCGCGAGTTCGGCGGCGTCGACATCCTGGTCAACAACGCCGGTATCCAGCACGTGGCGCCGGTGGAGCAGTTCCCGCTGGAAAGCTGGGACAAGATCATCGCCCTCAACCTGTCGGCCGTGTTCCATGGTACGCGCGTGGCCCTGCCCGGCATGCGAGCGCGCAACTGGGGGCGCATCATCAACATCGCCTCGGTGCACGGCCTGGTCGGCTCCACCGGTAAGGCGGCCTATGTGGCGGCCAAGCACGGCGTGGTCGGCCTGACCAAGGTGGTGGGCCTGGAAACCGCCACCAGCAACGTCACCTGCAATGCCATCTGCCCCGGCTGGGTGTTGACCCCGCTGGTGCAGAAGCAGATCGACGATCGTGCTGCCAACGGTGGCGATCCGCTGCAAGCGCAGCACGATCTGCTGGCAGAAAAACAGCCATCGTTGGCCTTCGTCACCCCCGAACACCTGGGTGAGCTGGTACTATTCCTGTGCAGCGAGGCCGGTAGCCAGGTTCGCGGTGCCGCCTGGAATGTCGATGGTGGCTGGTTGGCCCAGTGACGGGCGGCCTGGGCCTGGTGACGGTCTTGCATTCGTTTATCTGCAAGGAGGCCCTATGCGCCCAACCCCGATGACCGCGATCCTGGCCCTGACCCTGGCTGCCGCCGCACCTGCGATGGCAGCCAGCCTGAAGGACGTCGCGCCCTACCCCGAGGCGGAAAAAGGCTTCACCCGGCAGGTCATCCACCTGCCGGCCCAGGCTGATGAGTCGGCCTATCAACTGGAAATCCTCGCTGGCAAGACCCTGAAGGTGGACTGCAATCGCCAGCGCCTGGGCGGCAGCCTGGAGGAACGTACCTTGGAAGGCTGGGGCTACAGCTACTACCGCCTGGACAAGGTCAGCGGCCCGGTCAGCACGCTGATGGCCTGCCCCGATGGCAAGAAGACCGAGGCCTTCGTGCCAGTGGTCGGTGAAGGGTTCATGCTGCGCTACAACAGCAAGCTGCCGGTGGTGGTGTATGTGCCCAAGGACGTCGAAGTGCGCTACCGCGTCTGGACCGCGTCGCAGGACGTGCAAAAGGCTAAAGTAGAGTAACGCGCAAGCCCCTGCTGTCAGGGGGCTTCTTCGCGGGCACGCCCGCTCCTACAGGCTATCACCAGGCTGGACATCTACGCTGTACCTGTGGGAGCGGGCGAGCCCGCGAAGGCGCCCTCGAATCCAAATGATCATCTGGAGGTTCGGCATGAACGATGTGCTCTGGCGCCCCTCCACGGCGCAGATCGAGGCCAGCCGGATGGATGCCTTCCGCCGCCGGGTCAACCTGCGCTACAACCTGCAACTCGACGACTACCAGGCGCTGCACCGCTGGAGCATCGAGCAGCGCCCTGCCTTCTGGCAAACCCTTGCCGACTATTTCCACGTTCACTGGCATACCCCGCCGAGCCAGGTGCTCAGCGAAGGGCCGCAGATGCCCGATGCCCAGTGGTTCAGCAACGCCACCCTCAACTTCGCCGAACACCTGCTGCGCCGCCGCGACGACCGCCCGGCCCTGGTCGCCGTGCGCGAAGACGGCCAACGCCAGCTGTTCACCCATGCCCAGCTGGCGGCCCAGGTGGCCGGCCTGCAAACAGCCTTCAAGGCCGCCGGCATCGTCCCCGGCGACCGGGTAGCCGCGGTCATGCCCAATACCTGGCAGACACTGGTCGCCATGCTTGCCTGCACCAGCCTCGGTGCGGTGTGGTCCAGCTCCTCGCCCGAGTTTGGCGTACACGGCATCATCGACCGCTTCGGCCAGATCGAGCCCAAGCTGCTGATCGCCTGTGCCGGGTACCAGTACGCCGGCAAGGCCATCGACCAGGTGGACAAGGTCAACCAGGTGTGCGCGCAGCTGCCCGGGCTTCAACAGCTGATCGTGGTGCCCCATACCCGCAGCGGGACGCGCGCCGACGAATTCCAGGCCGCCAACGTCAGCCTGTGGGACGAGTTCTTTCAGCCCGGCGGCGAGCCCCGCTTCACCCCGCTGCCCTTCGACCACCCGCTGTACATCCTGTATTCCAGCGGCACCACCGGTGTGCCCAAGTGCATCGTCCACCGCGCCGGCGGCGTGTTGTTGCAGCACCTGAAGGAACATGGCCTGCACAACGATCTGAAGGCCGATGACGTACTGTTCTACTACACCACTTGCGGCTGGATGATGTGGAACTGGCTGGCCAGCGGCCTGGCGGTGGGCGCCACGCTGGTGCTGTACGACGGCTCGCCGTTCCATCCCGGCCCCGAGCGGCTGCTGGACCTGATCGACGCCGAGGGCATCCAGGCCTTCGGTACCAGCGCCAAGTACTTGGCGGCGTTGGAGCAGGCGGGCCTCGAACCTGCGGCAAGCCACCGCCTGGAACGCTTGCGCCTGCTGCTGTCCACCGGCTCGCCGCTGTCGCCACACAGCTACGACTACGTGTACCGCAAGATCAAGGCCGACCTGTGCCTGGCGTCGATGTCCGGCGGCACCGATATCGTCTCCTGCTTCGTGCTGGGCAACCCGACCCTGCCAGTGCGCCGTGGCGAGATCCAGTGCAAGGGCCTGGGCATGGCGGTGGAAGTGTGGAACGAGCATGGCCAGCCGGTGCAGGGCGAAAAAGGCGAGCTGGTGTGCACGCGCAACTTCCCGTCGATGCCGCTGGGGTTCTGGAAGGATACGGACGGCAGCCGCTATCACGACGCCTACTTCAGCCAGTACCCGGGGGTGTGGGCCCAGGGCGACTATGCCGAACAACGTTCTGATGGCGGGCTGGTGATTCATGGCCGCTCCGATGCCGTGCTCAACCCCGGGGGGGTGCGCATTGGCACGGCGGAGATCTACCGCCAGGTGGAAAAGGTCGAGCAGGTGCTGGAAAGCGTGGCCATCGGCCAGGACTGGCAAGGCGACGTGCGGGTGGTGCTGTTCGTTCGCCTGCGTGACGGCCTGCAGCTGGATGAGGCCCTGCGCCAGCACATCCGCCAGGTGATCCGCCAGTACACCACGCCCCGCCATGTACCGGCGGTGATCGCCCAGGTCGATGACATCCCACGTACCATCAGCGGCAAGCTGGTGGAGTTGGCGATTCGCAATGTGGTGCATGGCTTGCCGGTGAAGAACACCGATGCCCTGGCCAACCCCGAGGCGCTGGAGCAGTTCCGGGATCGGGAGGAGTTGCAAACCTGACCCTTGTAACCGTCCCTGTAGGAGCGGCCTTGTGTCGCGATGGGGCGCGAAGCGGCCCCGGCAACCTGTGCTGCGAAGCTGAAAACCTGGGGCCGCTTCGCGCCCCATCGCGACACAAGGCCGCTCCTACAAGGACGCGTAATCGCCTCAGCACAATACTATGAGGCATAATGCCCACCTTTTTCGCCCCCGAAGCACAGGTACCCCATGAAAGCCCAAGCCCGCCACATCCTGGTCAAGACCGCTGACGAAGCCGAAAAGCTCAAGCAGCGCATCGCCAACGGCGAGGCTTTCGATGTGCTCGCAAAAAAGTTCTCCACCTGCCCTTCGGGCAAGCGTGGCGGCGACCTGGGTGAAATCCGCCCCGGGCAGATGGTCGGCGCCATCGACCAGGTGATCTTCAAGAAGCCCCTGCGCGTGGTGCACGGGCCGATCAAGAGCAAGTTCGGTTATCACCTGGTGCAGACGTTCTACCGCGACTGATAGCCCCGGGCCACCTGACATTTTTGCCAGTTGTCCCCTTACCGTACAAAACATACAACTCAGGCAGTGGCCCTTCTAATGGACTTGGAGACTTGTCTATGCGCTGCCCTCGCCTGCTTCTGCCTGCCGCACTCCCTCTGCTCACTTTGCCTTTGCTGTCTCATGCCCAATCCCTGACCGTTGCAGCAGGCGACGACCTGGACGCCATCGTTCAGACGTCAGCTGCAGATCAGTTCATCATCACCGGCGGCAAGGTCACGTCGTTGCACCAAGGCGAGGGGCAGGACACGTTCAACATGTCTGGTGGCGAACTAGGGTCGCTCAATCAAGGCGGTGCCACGGACGAATTCGTCATGACCGGGGGTATCATCAAGGATGCCTTCGAAGATGGCGACAATGTCTGGTTCAAGGGCGGCAGCATTCGCCGTATCGACCTCAAGATGGCTGATAACTTCCTCGAAATGTCCGAAAACCTTGGTGTAGAAACCATCGTTGTTGCCAACGTGGTCAGCGGCCTTGGCAACGATACTTACATCCTGACTGGCGGCACCATCGGTGGAGACCTCCGTACCAGCAGCGGCGACGACGAGATCAATGTCAAAGGCGTCGATCTGAAAGGCGAGATACGTGCCGGCCAGGGCAAGGATAAACTCAACTGGACGAGCGGCAAGATCGGCAAGAAAGTCGACATGGGCGCCGACAATGACACGGCCACTGTCAGCACACTCGACTTGAGCAGTTCAACAGTGCTGTTGGACGGCGGTACGGGCACGGATACCCTGACGTTTCAGCAAGCCAAGGTCGATCAGGGTGCCTTGTATGTCAACTGGGAGTCCATCAACCTGAACCAGGGCAGCCAGTTGACCCTGAACGACAGCTTGGCCCTGGGTGACCTGGGCTCCGATCAGCCACCGATAGCCGCAGCCACGGGGACCGGTACCCTGCAAATTGACGCGACCAGCACACTGATCAGTCGCCACGGCAGCATTGTCAGCATCCAGAATGGCAGCAAGGCATCCGTGGTAAACGCCGGCACCATAGACCTGAGCCGCGGCAACGACGCTCAGGGCCGCCTGACCATCCAGGGCGACTACACCGGCAACAATGGCACCCTGCGCCTGAACAGCGTGCTGGCCGGCGACGGCGCTGCCTCCGATCGCCTGGTGGTCAGCCGTGGTGCGATTGGCGGCTCTACCCAGCTGCTCATCAACAACCTCGATGGCGCCGGTGCAACCACCGCGCAGAACGGCATTCAAGTCGTTGAAGCGCGTGACGGCGCGGTCAGCACGGCCACCGCATTTGTCCAGACCCAGACCCTTTCAGCCGGGGCCTACGACTACCGGTTGTTCAAGGGCGGCGTGACTGCAGGCAGTGAAAACAGCTGGTACCTGCGCTCCACCCTGGTTGCGCCACCCGCTTTGGCCCCTGCGCCGGAACCGGGCGAGCCGACACAGCCAACGCAACCGGGCGAGCCAGTGGTGATCGCACCCGCCGCTACCCCGCCTGTCGCGGCCCCGGCGCCCGGCCAGGTCGACCTGCCAGCACCGGTGCAAGGCGAAAGCCTGCCGCTGTATCGCCCGGAAGTTGCGGTGTATGCCGCAGCGCCACAGGGCGCCGCGATCATCGCCCGCCAGGCACTGGGCACGTTCCACCAGCGTCAGGGCGACCAGCAGCTGCTGCAGGGTGACGGCGCCCTGCCCGCCAGTTGGGGGCAAACCTACGGCGGCGCGTTACGTCAGCAATGGAGCGGCACGGTCAGCCCGAGCCTGAATGGCGACCTGTACGGCTTCAAGGTGGGCCAGGACCTGTACGCCAAGGTTGGCGACAGCGGATACCGCCAGCATGTCGGTATCTATGTCAGCCATAGCCGCCTGGACGCCGACGTCAAAGGCTTCGCCCTCGCCGTGGAGAACCGCAGCGTCGGTGACCTGGGGCTTGATGGCGACAGCGTCGGCGCCTACTGGACGCTGGTCGGACCGCAAGGCGGCTACCTCGACGCCGTGCTGCAGTACACCCACCTGGATGGCCGGGCGCGTTCAGACCGGGGTTACAAGCTGAACATCGACGGCCACGCCTGGACCGCTTCACTGGAGTCCGGCTATCCCATTGCCCTGTCCGACCGCTGGGTACTGGAGCCGCAGGCTCAGTTGATCGCGCAAGAAGTCTCGCTCGACAGCGCCAGCGATAGCGTCTCGCACATTAGCCACGACGCCCAGGTCGAGCTGACCGGCCGGTTGGGGGTTCGGCTCGAGGGGGCCTTCAAAGGCAGCAGCGACCGCCTGTTGCAACCCTATGCGCAAGTCAACCTGTGGCACGGCGACGGTGGCCGCGATACCTTGACCTTCGATGGCGTCGACAAGATCAAGACCGATTACCGCTATACCTCGGTGCAACTTGAAAGCGGCGTGGTAGCGCAGGTCAACGAAGCGCTGAGCCTGCATGGCGGCGTGCAGTACACCGCCAACCTGGACAGCCGCCAGCAAGAAGCCAGCGGCGTGAACCTGGGTGTGCGCTGGCAGTTTTAGCGCCGCGCAGCCAACAGCCCGAGGCCGGCGCAGCCCAGCAATGAGGCGCTGACCCGGTTGAACAACCGACGTGGGCCGGGCTGGCTGAACCAGCGCTGCAGGTACGCCCCCAGGCCGGCGTAGATGGCGATGGCGGCCCATTCCAGCAACAGGAACAACACTCCCAGCCAGAGGAACTGCTCGCTCACCGGGGTGGCGCTGCCGACCGAGACGAACTGCGGCAGGAAGGCGGTGAAGATCAGGATTGCCTTCGGGTTACCAGCTGCCACCCAGAACTCCTGACGTGCCAGGCGCCAGGTACCGCGTGGGTGATCGCTTGCCAGCACAGCCTCGCCCACCGGTGCCCGCCACAGTTGCCAGGCGATATAGAACAGGTACGCCGCCCCCACCACCTTGATGGTCAGGAACAGGTATTCGCTGGTGTGCAGCACCACTGCCAGGCCCATGGCCGCCAGGGCGATCATGCCGCTGAAGGCGACGATGCGCCCGCCGCCGGCCACGCAGGCCGTGCGCAGGCCGTAACGGCTGGCATTGTGCAGCGACAGCAGGTTGTTCGGCCCCGGCGCCATGTTCAGGGCGAAGCAGGCGGGGATGAAAAGCAGCAGGCTTGAGAGGTCCATTATTGTTTTCCTTTGGCAACAGGCGTCTATTTCGGCGGGTAGCGGGCCTTGCGGTCAAGTTACAGCCAGCGGAAAAAACTGTATGGGTGCACGGCGCCTGATAAGCTGCCGCGCATACCGAGGACCCTGTGATGCCCCGTTCCCATGCCGCGCTGTGGCGCGACCCGGCCCTGCCGCATGTCGAAAGCCGCCGCGCCTGCCATAGCCGCGCCTGCTACAAGGCCCACAGCCACCCGACGTTTTCCATCGGTGTGGTGGACGCCGGCCACAGTCATTTCACCGGTGCCGGCAACGGCCAGCAACGCCTGTCACCCGGCACGCTGGTGCTGGTCCCGGCCCGCCGGGTACATGCCTGCAACCCCGAGCCCGGGCAGGCGTGGAGCTACCAGATGCTGCATGTGGATGCCGACTGGCTGGCACAGCTGCACCTGGAGTCAGGGCTGGAGGGTGCCGGGCCCGGCGAGCCGGCACGTATCTGCCAGGTGCCGGAGGTGTATCGGCAGTTCTGCGAAATGAACAGTCTGCTGTTCTCCAACGCCAGCAGTGGTGAGAAGGATGCGGCGCTGATTGCCTTTCTGGGTGACCTGGACTTTGCCAGGCACGCGCCGCTGGCACCGGCACCGGCCCTGGGGGCGACCGCGTTGAGTGGGCTGATTGCGCACATCGAAGGCCAGGACCCGGCGCAGTTGAGCCTGGCGGTACTGGCCCGGCAGGCCGGGCTTGGGCGTTACCAGTTGATTCGCGCATTTCGCGCGGCCACCGGGTTTACACCGCATGCCTACCTGCTCAATGCCCGGGTCAACCGTGGGCGGCAATTGTTGGGTGAAGGGCAGGCCCTGGCGGAGGTGGCCTATCGGCTCGGATTTGCCGACCAAAGCCATTTCCAGCGGGTGTTCAAGGCCCATGTGGGGGTGACACCGGGGCAGTATCGGGGAGACTGAAGGCCTGCGCGGTCTGTGTAGGAGCGGCCTTGTGTCGCGAAAGGGCTGCGCAGCAGCCCCGGCAATCTGTGCTGCGGAGCTGAAAACCTGGGGCCGCTTCGCGCCCCATCGCGACACAAGGCCGCTCCTACAGGGACCGCGCCTGCTGGTCAGGCCTGCAATATTGTTCAATACGGCATGAGCGCCAAGGGGCAGAGTCAGGTTTTCCTCCAGAGCAGCCTCACCCCAATGCAACAGTTCCTGATCATCGCCCTCGCCCACTTCCTCGCCCTGCTCTCTCCCGGCCCGGACTTCTTCCTGGTCGCACGCACCTCGGTCAGCGCCGGCTGGCGCGTCGCGAGCGGCGCCTGCCTGGGTATCGCCCTGGCCAATGGCGTGTTCATCGCCATGGCTTTCACCGGCCTGTCGGTACTGCAGGAAGGCAGCCTGCTGTTCACCGCCCTGCAACTGGCCGGCGCCGGCTACCTGCTGTACATCGGCACCCTGTTCCTGCGCCATGCCGGGCAAACCAGCCTGGGCGCAGTCGCTGGCAAGCAGACCGCCCAAGGGTGGTGGCGGGGATTGGGCATGGGGTTCCTGTCCGGCATCCTCAACCCCAAGAATGCGCTGTTCTATGCCAGCCTGGTCAGCATGGTCGCCAGCGCCAGCTTTGCCTGGAAAGCAACCTGTGCCCTGTGGATGTTCAGCATCGTGCTGCTGTGGGACCTGCTGGTTGCCGTGGCCATCGGCAACCCGCTGGTGCTGCGGCGCTTTGCCCGCTGCCTGCCTTGGCTGGAGCGGGCCTCCGGGGTCATGCTGGTGCTATTGGCTGCGGCACTGTTGTTTCACCTGGCCTGGGGCTGACCAGTTGCAGGGTCCGCATGTCCATCAAGGTGAAATGGCCACTGGCCCAGCCACCGGTGTCCAGGTGCCAGACGTTGCCCAGCAGCTTGGCCTGCAGCACCGGCGTGTGGCCCACCAACAAGGCACGCAGGCCCTGCACGGGCTCGGTATCACCTACCTTCAACCGCCGCCGCGACCATTGGCACACCTCCCGTACTTGCGGGTCGTCATCCAGTTCCAGCCAGGTCCTCAACACCGTCCAGTCGGCATATGGGCTGTCGGCATGCAGCAGCCCTACCAGGCCCGCTGCACTTTCAACCTCTATCGCGATCGGCAACTGCTCGAAGCGCTCCACGAAACGCAACTGCTCGCCCCGCGGCAGGTCAAGAAACCAGCCACCCCCGGCGGCGCGATACATGTCCAGATCGAGCCGCCCGCCGCGCACGCGGGTGATTGCCAGGGCCTCATGATTACCCTGCACGGCATGGAACCAAGGCTGCGCCAGCCATTCCAGCGCCGCCTCGCTGTCCGGGCCACGGTCGACCAGGTCCCCCACGCTGAACAGGCGGTCCACGGCCGGATCGAACCCCACCCCATCCAGGCATTGCTGCAGGCGCTGGAAGTGACCATGGATATCGCCCACCGCCAGGTCACGCCCCCGCAGGTTGGCAATCAGACGCCGAAACCGTGCCATTACAATCTTCCTCTGCTGGTAGCGCCATGCCAGGGGTAAAATGGAGGCACACGCAATCTGCCCCGGAGGTGCATCATGCGTACCGCCCTCGTGTGTGCCGTGCTCATGGCGCTGTCACTGGACAGCATGGCACAAGGTGCCCCGGCCGCGCAGGTCGAGGTACGTTTCGAGCATCCGGAAAAATTCCGCGATGCCAGCCTCGACAGCCACGGGTACGAGCGTGGCGCCGACACCTATGTGATGAAAACCCTGACCCAGTACCTGCAGAAGCTTGGCCAACGCTACCTGCAACCTGGCCAGCAACTGGTCATCGACATTCGCGACATCGACCTGGCCGGGCGTTTCGAGCCCTGGCACAGCCAGGCCTACGATGTACGTTACATGCGCGAAATCACCTGGCCGACCATCGACCTCAGCTACACCCTCAGCCAACCGGGCAAACCCGACCAGCAGGCGCAGGAACGGGTCAGCGACAAGATGTACCTCAGCCGCCCGGGCCGGGTCACGAGCAGCAGCGACCGCCTGTATGCCGAAAAGGCCATGCTCAACGACTGGTTCCGCCAGCGCTTCGCTGTCCACCCGGCGTCCTGAAAAACCCTTCACTGGTACAGGCGTTGGTGCCGGTAGTATGCTCGGCCCTTCAACCTGTACCAGGGAAGGGTTTTTCATGAAGTTGTGCGCCGTGCAACTGGCGTCGCTCAAGGGCGATGTGCAAGCCAACCTCGAACGCCACCTGGCCTGCATCGAACAGGCCGCGGCCCTTGGCGCCGAACTGGTGGTATTTCCCGAACTGTCGCTGACCGGCTATGAGCCAACCCTCGCGCGCCAGGCCGCCCTGCCCGTCAGTTCGACGCGGCTGGACCCGCTGCAGGCAGCCTGCGACCGGCTTGGTATCACCGTCGCCGCAGGCCTGCCACTGCCGACCCCTGATGGCATTCGTATCGGCATGCCAATCCTCAGCCGCGGTGCACCGCGCCAGGCCTATGCCAAGCGGCGCCTGCATGATGATGAACTGCCCTGGTTCACCCCAGGCGATCAAGCCTTGTTGCTGCAGGTAGGCGCGCACCGGGTAGCGCCTGCGATCTGCTACGAATCGATGTTCATGGCGCATGCGGCAGCCGCACGGGAACACGGCGCCGACCTGTACCTGGTCAGCGTGGCGAAAACCGCCAAGGGCATCCGCGAGGGTTACCAGCACTACCACGAGGTGGCTCGTGAGCTGGGCATGACGGTGTTGCTGGCCAACTGCGTGGGGCCGGCCGATACCTTCATTGGTGCCGGCGGCTCGGCGGCCTGGGACAGCCACGGGCGCTTGCTGGCCAGCCTGGACGACCACAGCGAAGGGCTGATCGTGCTGGACACCGCCAACGCCAGTGCCATGGCGGTGCCCCTGGCCCCACACCCGGCATGATCTATCTGTTTCTGGCGTTGCTGAGCTATGCCTGTACCTACTACCTGACGGGTCTGCTGATCCAGGGGCAACTGGCCGATGTGGCCGAGGGTTTGCGCCACCGGCCCGACGCGCCGACACCTGGCGAGTACCTGCGCGCAGTCAAGCCCCATGCGCGCCGGGCCCATCGGCAGTACACCCTGATGGCCGGCTCGGCGTTGGCCGTGCTGGTCTGCCTGGTCGCCAGCTGGTTCTGCTGACGCCTTACAGGTCCAGTGCCAGGCTTTGCCGGCCCTCCAGCGCCAGCAGGTACTGCTTGGCCGCCAGGCCACCGGCAAAGCCGGTGAGGCTGCCCGAAGCACCGATCACCCGATGACACGGGGCGATGATCGAGATCGGGTTGCGGCCATTGGCGGCGCCTACCGCTCGCACCGCGCTGGGGTTGCCGATCTGCCGGGCGATGTCGCTGTAGCTGCGGGTTTCACCGAACGGTATCGCCAGCAGCGCGGCCCACACCTGACGCTGGAATTCGGTGCCGGTAAAATCCAGCGCCAGTTCGAAGCGCTGGCGTTTGCCGGCAAAGTACTCGCCGAGCTGGCGGGCGGTTTCCAGCAGTACCGGGCACTGATCATTGCGGTGCAGGGCGCCAAGGCGCACGCGGTTTTCCCGCTCCTCCTCCCAGAGTACGGCTGCCAGGCACTCACCACGGGCTACCAGGGTCAAGGTGCCGACGGGCGACTGCATGAAGGTGAATGCGCTGGACATAAGCAGGCTCCTGCCAGGTTGCGATCAACCTACTGTACGCATCCACAGCCCTGCCTGCATCCGCTTTCTTGCTAAGGCAATCACGCAACCGGAACATCGGCCTCGGCATATTACCCGGACCAGAGCGCCATCCACCGCGTCGCCTGCTTCGCGGGTGAACCCGCTCCCACAGGGACCCCATCAGCTGAAGGAATGCGCCATACCTGTGGGAGCGGGCGCGCCCGCGAACACCGGCGCAGCCGGTGCCATCCACCGCGTCGCCTGCTTCGCGGGCATGCCCGCTCCCACAGGGACCTCACCAGCTGAAGGCATGTGCTGTACCTGTAGGAGCGGCCTTGTGTCGCGATGGGCTGCGAAGCAGCCCCTGAATCCTGTGCCTCAATAATAGGTCCGAGGCTGCTCGTCAGCCTTGTTCAATACCGTCCCCACCAGGTTCACCCTGGCCAGGTGATGCAGGCAATCTTCGATTTCCTTCCTGTTGTTCATACCGTTGGCCACCACCAGCAGCACACAGTCGAACTTGGGTATCACGGTGATCGCATCGTCAGAGCTGAGCAACGGCGGCAAATCGAAAATACAGATGCGCGACTCGTAGCGGTTGCGCAGTTCGCTGATCAGGTTGTTCACTTTGGGCGACGACAGCATTTCGGTAGACAACGGCACCGGTACCCGCGTGGGCAGTACCACGAACCGAGGCAAGGTCGGGTTGACCAGGCAGTCCTGCAGCTCGGCCTTGTCCGTCAGAAACTCGTTCAACGCCTGGTCCATGGGCAGGCCCAGGCTGCTGCCGACCTTGGGCCGACGCAGGTCGAAGTCCACCAGCAGCGCAGTCTTGGTGGTGTGGTGGGCGATGCTCATGGCCAGGTTGATCGACAACACCGTCTTGCCCGCTTCAGGGGTTGGCGAGGTGATGGCCAAGGTTCGCCAGCCATTCTCGTCCATGGTCCTCAGCACTTGCGTGCGCAACAGGTCGATTGGCCCGTTCATGTTTGAGTTCTTGTTGTAGGCGACGATACGGTGACGCTCCAGGTGCTCCGCGCGCAGCGGCACCACCTTGGTGTTCACGTAATCGAACTGGCCAGGCACTTCCGCCAGCGCCGTACCTGAGGCGGGTGACAAGACCTGCGGGGTACCCGGGGTAACCTGGTGAAGATTATTGCCAACAGCCGGCTTGGTCCTGTCCATCACTGCTTTCCTATGCAAACCGAGACATGACTTTGAACAACAGCACATCCAGTGGCATGTAGAACACGTGCACCAGCACCACCATGATAGCCGCCAGCACCAGTGCAGCCAGGATCAGCCAGTTGCGCCAACGCTTGCGCCTGGCCACGTCGGCCTTGGTATCGATGTATGGCAGCGCTACCAGCACGCGCCTGCCCAGCAGGTTTTCCAAGGCACCGACGCCGCGAATGCGCTGGTTGAGCATTTCCAGCAGCATCACCAGCGCACCGCCACCTGCCGGTGCCAGCACCAGGCCCAGCGCGGCGATTTTCTTGCGGTTGGGTTTGATCGGTTTCTCGGGCATCAGCGGTGGCTCCAGCAGCACAAAGCGCTCGGCCTTGTTCTCCTGCTCGAGGCTTTCGGTAATCTTCGCGCCCATTTCCTTGGCGCGGATTTCCTCGTACTTCTTGCGCGCGTTGTCGTGGTCACGCATCAAGGTCACCAGGCCACGCTCGACCTGCGGCGCCTCGAGGATCTCGGCCTCGTAGCCTTCCATCTTGCGGGTCAGCTCGCGTTTCTGCTCGGCCAGCGAAGCAATGCGCACCTGTGCCGCGCTCATCTTGGCGCGCACGCGGGCGACATCGAGGCCGACCGTGGAGGCCGCAGCCGTGCGATTGCCACTGGCTTCGAGCGCCTGGATCCTGCGCTTGACCGCCACCACATCGGGGTGGGCTTCCTTGTAGCGGCTCAGCAGCCGGGCATACTCGGCTTTCAGGCTGGGCAGGTCCTGGGGCTGCTCGGCACTGGCCACCCTGGGGCCTTCGCCGACCTTGGTAGCCAGCCCGGCACTGGCCGCGGACAGTTCCAGCTCAAGGTAACGCAGCTCTTCCTGGGCGGCCTTGTAATCACGGTCGACCTCGCGGAACTCCAGCTCCGAGCGTGACAGCATGTTCATGCGCAGGGTCTGGTGCTCGGGCAAGGCATTGGCGTGGGCCTGCTTGAAATCCGCCAGCTGGTTTTCCAGGCTGGCCAGCTCGGCACCCAGCTTGTTCGCCTCCTGGGTGAGAAACTCAGTGGTTTCGTTGGCCCGTTCGGTACGCTGCTTGAGGTTCTCGTTGAGAAACAGCGTGACCAACTCGTCGGCAACTTCCTTGGCCACCTCCGGCTGCTTGTGCTCGAAGGACACATTGAACGCCACGGTCGCTTCGCCGCGCCCGCGTACATAGGTGGTAAGGGTTTCGACCACGATGGCACTGCGCATGTGGTCGATCTTGTCGCTATCGCTGAAGCGCTTGTCGGGGAACAGGTTGTACTTGTCGATGATGCGCAGCAGGTTCTCGCGGGTCATCACCCGCTGGCGAATCACTTCGATGCGTTCATCGGCGAAACTGGTGTTGTTGGTCGATACCAGCTCGGGGGAAATCTGCTGCGACTCCACCAGGATGGTGCCGGTCGACTGGTAGATCGGCGGCACCATCACTGCGACAGCGACGGTCGCGGCCAGGATGACTACGATGCTCACCCCCAACAACAGGGCCCGGTCCTTGATTATGGCGATGTAATCTCTGAGGGAGAGCTCGTAGTCGGACTTCATGGGGCCACCTGCCTGAAGTTCAGATGTCGGGGTACCTGTACGTCAACGTCAAACCCACGATCGTAGCGTTCGCATCAGCTTCGTGATCCTGCTGCCGATCCTTGTACATCAGCGACAGGCGCAGGTCCCAGTACGGCGAAAACTCGCGGCTGGCCCACACGCTGTAGGTCTGCAGGGTGTTGGGGGTCTGCCCTTTGCTGTCTTGCCAGGCAGCATCCGCGCCCACCCGGGTCAATTCGCTGACGGCGTAACTCCACACACCGCGCACCTGGTCGAGCTCGGCGAAGCCGCCTTCGGCGCTGGCCACCGTGCTGCGTTCGGCGGTAAAGCTGGCGACGGCGCGCGCACCGGTATACAGCAGCGCTACCCCACCCTCCCCGCGTCGGCCACCTTCGTCACCGGAAACCTCGGTGATACCCACATGCGCATCGGCGCTGAGACGTTCGGAGAACTGGTACTTGACCCCGACCGCCGGGCTGTAGCTGTTGGACGCCGTCGCCGTCTGGTCCTGTTCGGGCTCATAGCGCCGGGCACCGAAGCGGCTGTAAAGATCAGCCCGCTCGCTCCAGGCGTAGGTCCAGGTGAACACGTTGCCCAGTTCTTCGTAACCCGTCAGCGTACTGATGTCATAACGGGCACGGTTGTACGTGGTTTCGTTGCTCAAGGTGCTGCGTTCGGTAACCGCCTGGCTCCAGTTGCCGGCCAGCGTATACAGCTTTTGCGTGCCATCGGTGGTGACCACGCCGGTATCCAGCACCGTTCCCGACAGCGTCGAACTTTCGTTGTAACGCGCCAGCAGGCCAAACCGCCCGCGCTCGGTCTGGCGCTGCCAGCCCAGGCTAACGTCGGGGTCCTCCCGGTTGTCGACCACCGCCGTGTCGGACGAGCGCAATACATGCACGCCCAGCCCCAACCTCAGTTCGTCACGGTCGAAGGTACCGATCAGGGTGTAATCCGGCGCGATGATCGTGCGCGTTATGCCCTTTTCACCCGACGACAGCAGCAAGGGGTTGCTGTCATGTTCGACGGATGTCGGTACCACCACCGTAGACTGCCAATTTGCTGCCAGGACTGTGTCCGTAAACGGCAACACCAAGATTGCCGTTGCAATGCTAGTTGTTCTGAGAAGAGGCATTAAGTGTTCTTATTAAAGGCAAGATCAAGGAACGACCAGCGTATCGCCAGCCTGCAGTTGGATGTTGGTGGACATATCCCGGCCAGACACCAGGTCTCTATATCGCACGGGCAGAATTTTTTGGGAAGCGCCGGTGCCACGCACTACTTTGATTTCGCTTTCATCTGCAAACTTGTCGAGGCCGCCCGACATGCTCAAAGCCTGCAGCACTGCCGTAGGGCCTGCCATTTGTACCGGCCCGGGCTTGATCACTTTGCCTTGTACATAGACCAGGTTGCCGGCGATGCTCTTGACGACAACGCTGACATTCGGGTCGGGGAGAAACTTCTCGAGTTTGGCAGCCACTTGTTTTTCAACGGTCGTCACATCCAGCCCGGCAACATCGATGCGCCCGGCCAGGGGGAACGTGATACTGCCATCGGGAAGTACGGTGGCTTCCTGGCGCAGGCTGTCTTCCTGCCACACCGAAACCATCACCACATCGCCGGGGCTGAGCAGGTAGGTAGCACTGTGCGGGTCGGCCTTACCGGCACCAGACCACACCATCAGCATGCAGAACGCGGCAAACATTGAACGCACCATGAGGGTCCCTCCGGCCGAAAAGGCCCGACAAAGAGCACTGAATGAGAACAACACACCAACTCTCGCTCCGCTTCGCGGCATACGCCAACCGCGATGGCCTCGATCTTCCAGAGGCCTTGCCTTGACGCTGTGCAGCCTGGGCTGTGCTGCCTGCAACCGTGGACCTGCACGGGCTACTGGCAATATAGCAACGGCTGGGGAATTGACAAGCCAGGCCCCGGGCCGCTGGTGTCAAGGGTTAAACCCAGGCTGGCGGACTCAGATCTTGTTCCTGTTGGCGACTGCCACAAAGCCAACGACAGCAAATGCAAAGAACCACCCTGCGGTTGAAACAGGGATGATACTGTTCTGATTGATATACATATCCGCCGCACGCGCCGCGCCACTCAACAGCGCCAGCAAAGACATCGATTTGATAATCAGAGCCGTGCGCATACGCCCCTCCTGTAAAGAGGAAAATCAACTATTTGTTGGCGTGGTGTTCGGAAGTTGTTTCACTGTTGAAATGAGCTTATGAACACAATGGCATTGCGTCAACGATTCGACACTATAATAAAATTCAATAGGCGCCCAACAGAATCGTCAAAATATCGACGCACAAGTTGAGCAAAGGGCGCTGTCTTGGTGGCGCCAACGTTTCATCGCTGAGAAAGGCAAGGCCGTGGGGCACTTTGGCGCCCCAGCGTGTTACTCGTCTGCGTGGTGTACCACAACCAGCAACTGCGCCGGCAGCGGCCCCACCGACCTTAGCCGGTGGGGTGTCTGGGCATTGAAATGCAAGGCATCGCCTTGCTCCAGCAGCACCCGCTCGTTCATGAAGTCCACCTCCACCTGGCCGGCGTGGACGAACAGAAATTCTTCGCCCAGGTGTTCCTTGAACGTGGGGTCGCTGAACTCGGTCGGCGGCTGGATCAGGAACGGCAGCAGGCTGCGCTGCCCGACCTGGCTGGTGAGGGCCGCGTACCCCGGCCCTGCCCCGTCACCCACCAGGGCCTGGCGTTCGCCATGGCGCACCAGGCTGTAGCGGCTCTGGCCGGCCTGCTCTTCGGCGAACAGTTCTTCGACATTGACATTCAGTGCCCGCGCCAGCTTCAGCGCGGCGGCGATCGAGGGGGTGTTCAGGCCACGTTCGACCTTGGACAGGTAGCTCTTGGTCATGCCGGTCTTGTCGGCCAGCAGCTCCAGGGTCATCCCCAGTTTCTTTCGAAGCAGTTTCAATCGGATAGACATGTGACGCGGGTTTCCCAGGCGAAGGCAGCCTGGTAATGATACGTGGACTGCTCAGGAAATGCTGGGGCCGCTGCGCTGAGTCTTGTAGGAGCGGCCTTGTGTCGCGATAGGGCTGCAGAGCAGCCCCGGCAATTTGTGCACTATTGCTGAAATCCTGGGGCCGCTTTGCGGCCCTATCGCGACACAAGGCCGCTCCTACAAAAAGCCAGCGCAGGCCCAGGGCTACGGCATCACCGGCGGCAGGTACTGCAACGTCGTACCCAATGCCCACAGCAACACCAGCACCAGTGGCACGTGCACCAGCAACTGCACGAACGAGAAGCCGATCAGGTCGCGTGCCTTGAGCCCCAGTACCCCCAGCAGCGGCAGCATGTAGAAAGGGTTGATCAGGTTCGGCAAGGCTTCGGCGGCGTTGTAGATCTGCACTGCCCAGCCCAGGTGGTACTGCAGGTCATTGGCCACCAGCATCACGTAGGGTGCCTCGATGATCCACTTGCCACCACCCGATGGGATGAAGAAGCCCAGCACCGCCGAATACACCCCCATCAGCACGGCATAGGTGTCATGCGTGGCGATCTGGGTGAAGAACAGCGAAATGTGGTGGGCCAAAGTCTGCTCGTCGAGGCCCTTCACCTGGGTGAGGATGGCCGCGATCGAACCATACAGCGGGAACTGGATCAGCACCCCGGTGGTGGTCGGCACCGCGCGCGCCACCGCATCGAGGAAGCTGCGCGGGCGCCAGTGCAGCAAGGCACCGAGCATGATGAACAACAGGTTGTAAGTGTTCAGCCCGGAAATGGCGGTAATCGCCGGCTTGGTGGCGAACTCCTGGTACAGCCAGCCGGCAGCCAGTGCCACCAGCAGCAGGATCAGGATGGGGCTGTGTTCCAGCCACTCGCCCGGGCGGGTACGCTGGGGTGACGGTGGCGCGGTGAAGCTGGGGTCGACCCCACAGTCCTGGGCGCTGCGCGCACTGTTCGGGCCCGGGGCCGTGGCGTAGGCGATCACCAGCGAGACCACCACCAACGCCGCCAGCATCACGCCGGACTGCCAGAGGAAGATGGTTTCGGTGAATGGGATCACCCCGGTAATCGACAGGATCGACGGTGGCAGGCTGGCCGGGTTGGCCTGCAGTTGCGCCGCCGACGAAGACAGGCCCAGCGCCCACACGGCACCCAGGCCCAGGTAGGCGGCTGCACCGGCGGCGCGGTAGTCCATCTTCAGTTCGGTGCGCCGGGCCAGGGCGCGCACCAGCAGGCCGCCGAACACCAGCGACAGGCCCCAGTTGAGCAGCGATGCCAGCATCGAGATCAGCGCCACCCAGCAAACTGCCGAACGGCCATTGCCGGGGATGCGCGCCAGGCGGTCGATCAGCCGCGCCGCGGGCGGCGAGCTGGCCACCACATAGCCGCCGATGACCACGAAGGCCATCTGCATGGTGAAGGGGATCAGGCTCCAGAAGCCATCGCCAAAGGCCTTGGCGGTGTCGGTCGGCTTGGCGCCCATGGCCAGGGCGCCGATGCACACCAGCAGCACCGCCAGGGCGGCAAACACCCAGGAATCGGGGAACCAGCGTTCGGCCCAGTTGGAGCAGCGCAAGGCAAAGCGCGCGGAACGGCTGTCTTGGATTTCAGCGGCCACAGTTCAATTCCTTTTATTGGTTTTATCGGATACATCAGCAAATGCAAAACCCCTGTAGGAGCGGCCTTGTGTCGCGAAAGGGCCGCAACGCGGCCCCTCGATCTCGGCATCGATGCCAAAATCGCGGGGCTGCGTTGCAGCCCTTTCGCGACACAAGGCCGCTCCTACAGGGGCGGTGCGCGGCGATAGGTTAGAAGGTCATTTCCTTCACATCATCCGGCACGATCAGCTTGCCGGCGGTTTTCTCGATGATTTCCTCAACGCTCACCCCGGGCGCGGTCTCGCGCAGGATGAAGGCGCCGTCTTCGATTTCCAGGTAGGCCAGGTCGGTCAGCACCTTGCGGATGCAGCCAGCACCGGTCAACGGCAGGCTGCACTGCGGCAGCAGCTTGGACTCGCCGTCCTTGGAAGCGTGGGTCATGGTGACGATGATGTTCTCGGCACCGGCCACCAGGTCCATGGCGCCGCCCATGCCCTTCACCAGCTTGCCCGGGATCATCCACGAGGCGATGTTGCCTTGCACATCCACTTCGAAAGCGCCGAGCACGGTCAGGTCGACATGGCCGCCACGGATCATGGCGAACGACTGCGCCGAATCGAAGATCGAGGCACCGCGGCGGGCGGTGACGGTCTGCTTGCCGGCGTTGATCATGTCGGCATCGAGGGTGCCTTCGGTGGGGAATTCGCCCATGCCGAGCAGGCCGTTTTCCGATTGCAGCATCACATCCATGTCGGCGGGTACGTAGTTGGCCACCAGGGTCGGAATGCCGATGCCCAGGTTTACGTAGTAGCCGTCCTTCAGTTCACGGGCGACGCGTTGCGCCATCTGTTCGCGGGTCAGTGCCATGGTCAGGATCTCTTTGTTGTTCTGGTGGATGGCGCTCAGGCCTTGACGGTGCGCTTTTCGATACGCTTTTCGAAGGTGCCGACGATGACGCGGTCCACGTAGATGCCCGGGGTGTGGATCTCGCTGGGCAGCAGCACGCCAGGTTCGACGATCTCTTCCACTTCGACCACGGTGATCTTGCCGGCGGTGGCCGCCAGCGGGTTGAAGTTTTGCGCGGTGTTGCGGTACACCACGTTGCCGTAGTGGTCGGCCTTCCAGCCCTTGACGATGGCGAAGTCGCCGGTGATGGATTCTTCGAGGATGTACTTGCGGCCGTTGAACTCGCGCACTTCCTTGCCATCGGCAACCGGGGTGCCGTAGCCGGTGGCCGTGTAGAAGGCCGGGATGCCGGCGCCACCGGCGCGCATTTTCTCGGCGAGGGTGCCTTGCGGGGTCAGTTCCACTTCCAGCTCGCCGCTCAGCAGCTGGCGTTCGAACTCGGCGTTCTCGCCCACGTAGGAAGCGACCATCTTGCGGATCTGCCGGTCTTCCAGCAGCACGCCCAGGCCAAAGCCATCGACACCGCAGTTGTTGGAGACCACGGTCAGGCCCTTGACGCCACGGCGCTTGATTTCGCTGATAAGGTTTTCCGGGATGCCGCACAGGCCGAAACCACCAGCCAGTACCGTCATGTTGTCGGTCAGGCCTTCGAGGGCCTGTTCATAGGTTGCAACGCGCTTGTCCAGTCCGGCCATGCTGATCCGCCTTTTGTAGTTGTTGAACCGACGAGGCTGTCGGTGAGCGTGTGGGGACATCTTCACCGCAAGCGACTGATTTGTTAATTTTGTTTTCATCATCGATTGATAACTTTTGCAAAACAACCAAAAGGCCTGTCATGAACGTCAAGCAACTGCGCGCCTTTGTCGCTGTGGCCAAGTACCAGAGCTTCGCCCAGGCCGGTGAACACCTGCATGTCTCGCAACCGGCCCTGAGCCTGACCATCAAGGCCCTGGAAGAAAACCTTGGCGGCGCTCTGCTGAGCCGTACCACACGCAGCGTCAGCCTGACTGCCGAGGGCGAGGTACTGCTGCCGCTGGCGCGGCGCCTGCTGGCCGACTGGGACGACACCGAAGAAATGCTGCGCCAGCGTTTCACCCTGCAACTGGGCCGGGTTTCGGTGGCGGCCATGCCGGCCTTTGCTGGCAACCTGCTGCCCTACTCGCTCAAGGTATTTCGCCAGCGATACCCGAAGGTCAACGTCACGGTGCACGATGTGATCAACGAACAGGTGCAGGAACTGGTGCGCCATCGCCGCGTCGAACTGGGCATCGGCTTCGAACCGGACAACATCGATGGCCTGGATTTCCACCCGTTGTACATGGACCGCTTCGTCGCCGTGGTGCCCGCCGATTCGCCCTTGGCGCAGCTGCCCCAGGTCAGCTGGGCACAGTTGCTGGCCGAAGACTTCGTGGCCCTGCAACGCCCTTCGGCGGTGCGCCTGCTGATGGAACAGAACGTGGCCGCCCAGCACGGCAAACTGGCGGTGGCTTTCGAGAGCCACCAGCTGTCGACCATCGGGCGCATGGTCGCCAGTGGCCTGGGGGTCAGTGCCGTGCCGGCACTGTGCATCAACCAGATGCAGGAGCTTGGCGCCCGCTGCGTCACCCTGGTCGAGCCCACGGTCGAGCGCCGCATCGGCGTGATTGCCCTCAGCGAACACAAGCTTTCCACGGCCGCGCAAGCGCTGCTTGAGGTACTGCTTTCCAATACCCGCATCCCGGAGGTGACATGCGTTACGTGAAACTGGCAGGTTCGAGCGTTCCGGCCATTGGCCAGGGCACCTGGTACATGGGTGAAGATCCGGCCCGCAAGGCGGCCGAGGTGGCGGCCCTGCAACAGGGTATCGAACTTGGCCTGAGCCTGATCGATACCGCCGAGATGTATGCCGAAGGTGGCGCGGAAGAAGTGGTTGGCCAGGCCATTGCCGGGCGCCGCGACCAGGTGTTCCTGGTCAGCAAGGTGTACCCGCACAATGCCAGCCGGCGCGGTATGGCGGCGGCCTGCGAACGCAGCCTCACGCGCCTGGGCACCGACTGCATCGACCTGTACCTGCTGCACTGGCGTGGCCAGCACCCACTGGAGGAAACCGTCGAGGCCTTCGAGCGCTTGCGCGAGCAAGGCAAGATCAAGCGCTGGGGTGTTTCCAATTTCGACGTCGACGACCTGCGCGAACTGCACAACCCCGATTGCGCCACCAACCAGGTGCTGTACAACCCGGCCCAGCGTGGCATCGAGTTCGACCTGTTGCCGTGGTGCGAAAAGCGCGCGCTACCGACCATGGCCTACTGCCCGCTGGCCCAGGCCGGGCGCCTGCTGCAGCACCCGGTGTTGGCGGAAATCGCCGAGCGCCATGGCGCCACGGCGGCCCAGGTCAGCCTGGCCTGGGTGACCCGTGATGACGGGGTGATCGCCATTCCCAAGGCCGTGACGCCCGAGCATGTGCGGTTGAATGCGGCTGCGGGTATGCTGACCTTGACCAGCGAAGACCTGCGGGCGATCGACCGGGCGTTCCCGGCACCGACGCGCAAGCAGCGGTTGGCGATGGTGTAGCGACTGGCACGGAATCGCTTTTTGTAGGAGCGGCCTTGCGTCGCGAAAGGGCCGCAAAGCGGCCCCAGCATTATCTGCAGTGACGCCGAAATCCTGGGGCTGCTACGCAGCCCTTTCGCGACGCAAGGCCGCTCCAGGTCAGCGCAATCCGGACTATGGCGAGACTCCTGTGGGAGCGCGCAAGGGTCGGGATTCGTGCAAGGCCATTTAACAGCCGGCTCACTTCCATCAGCGCGTTCCCGGCACCGACACGCAAGTAGCGACTGGCACGAAATAGCTTTTTTGTGGGAGCGGCCTTGCGTCGCGAAAGGGCCGCAAAGCGGCCCCAGGATTGATGCGCAACAGTTGAAATTGCTGGGGCTGCTTTGCAGCCCTTTCGCGACACAAGGCCGCTCCCACAGGAATCGCGCCGCCTTTTGGAATTTGAGCAAGACAGTTGCTCTAGGGACCGCGCAAAAATCAGGACTTTGCGTGAGGTGCCGGGGATCAATGGAAATCCCGGCTGCGTACGTCCAGCCCTTGCAACAGCGGGCTCACATCCTCCAACCGCCGTGCTATCAGGTGGCGCACGCCATTCTCCTGCTCCAGCCGCCCGCTGACCTTGAGCAACTGCGACCCCACCAGCGCCCGCCGCTGCCGTTCGGCAAGCGCCCGCCACACCACCACATTGACCATACCGTGCTCGTCCTCCAGGGTGACGAAGGTCACGCCACTGGCGGTCTGGGGCCGCTGACGGCCCACCACCAAGCCGGCCACGGCAATGTTGTCACCATGCCCGACATCTTGCAGCTCGCGCGAACTGCGACAGCCCAGCGCCCGCAGGCGTGAGCGCAACAAGGTCAAGGGATGCGGCCCTAGCGTGGTACCCAGGGCCTGGTAATCGGCCATCAGGTCCTCTGCCACACTGGGGACGGGCAGTTCGACGGTGCTTTCCGGCAAGGCTTCGATATCGGCGAACAAAGGCAACTGCGGCTGCACCGCCGCCACCTGCCAGCGCGCCTGGTGCCGGTCGCTGGCCAAGGCGCGCAGCGCGCCGGCATCGGCCAGGTGAGCGCGGGCTCGCGGATCGAGCCCGGCACGCAGGCACAGGTCTTCGACATCGCGCCATGGCCGCTGCGCCCTCGCCTGCTCCAGGCGCCTGGCATCGGCCTCGGCAAGGCCGCGCACCAGGCGCAAGCCCATGCGAATGGCCAGCACCTCTCCAGGCTCAGGCTCGAGCGTGCAGTCCCAGTCACTGTGGCACACATCCACCGGCCTGACCTCGATACCCTGGCGCCGGGCCTCTTGCAGCAACTGGTCGGGGCTGTAGAAGCCCATGGGCCAGCTGTTGACCAGCGCGCAGGTGAAAATCGCCGGTTCATGGCACTTGAGCCAGCTGCTGGCATAGCACAGCAAGGCAAAGCTGGCCGCGTGCGACTCCGGAAAGCCATAGCTGCCAAAGCCCTTGATCTGCTCGAAGATGCGCTCGGCAAACGCCAAGTCATAACCATTGCGCAACATGCCCTGCACCAGCCGCTCGCGGTGCGGCTCCAGGCCGCCGTGGCGCTTCCAGGCGGCCATGCTGCGGCGCAACTGGTCGGCCTCGCCCGGGGTGTAGTCGGCCGCGACCATCGCCAGTTCCATCACCTGCTCCTGGAACAGCGGCACGCCCAAGGTACGCTCGAACACTTCCTTCAGTTGCGGCGAGGGGTACGTCACCGGCTCCTGCTTCAGCCGCCGGCGCAGGTAAGGGTGGACCATGTCGCCCTGGATCGGCCCGGGGCGGACGATGGCCACCTCGATGACCAGGTCGTAGAACTTTTTCGGCCGAAGCCGCGGCAACATGGCCATTTGCGCGCGGGACTCGATCTGGAACACGCCCATGGTCTCGGCACGGCTGATCATCGCGTAGGTGGCCGGGTCTTCGGCGGGGATGGTCGCCAGGGTCAGGTGCCGGCCACGGTGGCGTTGCAGCAGGTCGAAGCAACGGCGCAAGGCGCTGAGCATGCCCAGCGCCAGCACGTCGACCTTGAGCAGGCCGACCATGTCCAGGTCGTCCTTGTCCCACTGGATCACCGTGCGCTCCGGCATCGCGGCATTCTCCACCGGCACCAGTTCGTCCAGAGGTTGCTGCGAGATAACGAAGCCGCCCGGGTGCTGTGACAGGTGCCGGGGGAAACCGATCAGTTCGCCGGCCAGTACCAGCACCCGGCGCAGCGAAGGGCTGCCCGCCTCGAAACCAGCCTCGGCCAGGCGCTGGTCGTCGGGTATGCGATCGCTCCAGCGGCCACAGCATTTGGCCAGGGCGTCCACCTGGTCGGCGGGCAGCCCCAGCACCCGCGCCACATCCCGCACCGCACCGGCGGCATGGTAGGTGTTGACCACCGCAGTGAGCGCCGCCCGGTGCCGGCCATAGCGGCGGAACACATACTGGATCACCTCCTCGCGCCGGTCGTGCTCGAAGTCCACGTCGATGTCCGGCGGCTCGTTGCGCTCGCGCGACAGGAAGCGCTCGAACAACAGGTGGTGTTGCATGGGGTCGAGCTCGGTGATGCCCAGCACGAAGCACACCACCGAGTTGGCAGCCGAGCCCCGCCCCTGGCACAGAATGCGCTGGCTGCGGGCGAAGGCGACGATGTCGTGCACAGTCAGGAAGTAGCTTTCGTAGCCCAGCTCCTCGATCAGCGCCAGCTCCTTGGCCAGCACATCCCTCACCTTGCTGCTCGGCCCGTCTGGCCAGCGCGACGGCAAACCCTGCTGGCACAATTCGCGCAACCAGCTCGCCGGGCTATGCCCCTGGGGCACCAGTTCGCGTGGGTACTGGTATTTCAATTCGCTCAGTTCGAACTGGCAGCGCGCAGCGATGGCCAGGGTCTCGGCCAGCAGGTCGGCGGGATAGAGTTCGCCCAGTTGCGCCTGGCTGCGCAGGTGCCGCTCGCCATTGGCAAACAGGAAGCGCCCGGCCTCGGCCACCAGGCAATGCTGGCGAATGGCGGTCATGCAATCTTGCAGGGCGCGGCGACCGCGCACGTGCATGTGCACGTCGCCACAGGCCACGGCGCGGATGCCGACCCTGGCCGCCAGGCTACGCAAGCGTTCAAGGCGCAAGGTATCGTCACTGCCGCGGTGCAGGTGCACGGCCAGCCACAGGCGCTCGCCGAACACGCCGTGCAGCCACTGCCCGGGGATGGCATCGCCGCTGTCATCGGCTACCCACAATGCCAGCAGGCCCTGATGGTGCTGCTGCAGGTCATCGCGAAACAGTTGGTACTCGCCCTTCTGCGCCCGCCGCCGGGCCCGGGTGATCAGCGCGCACAGGTTCTGGTAGCCGGCCAGGTCCTGCACCAGCAGCACCAGCCTGGGGCCGTCCTGCAACTGCACTTCACTGCCCACGATCAGCCGCAGCTGGTGTTCCTTGGCCGCCTGCCAGGCACGGACGATACCGGCCAGGGTGCATTCGTCGGTGATCGCCAGCGCCTGGTAGCCCTGTTCACGCGCGCGCCGGAACAGCTCGTCGGCGCTCGACGCGCCGCGCTGGAAGCTGAAGTTGGACAGGCAGTGCAGCTCGGCATAACCCGGGGTGTTCATGCGAACCAGCCCTGCAGCCACAACGGGCCGGCCTTGCCCAGGTCGCGATAGGCCCAGCCGCGCAGGCCGTCGCGGGTTTCGATGCGGTAATAGTCGCGGCGCACATCGCCGCCATCCCACCAGCCCGACTCGATGCGCTCGGCATGGCCTTGCAGGCGATAGCCGCCTTCGTCCAGCGCCATGGGGGCCGACAGCAGCCAGCCAGGGCGGCTGCCAGGAACGACCGGCATGTTGCCCTGGGCACCCTGCTCTACCGCTTGCCAGGCACACTCGGGGCGATGATCGGCTGCCACGCTCAGGCCCTTGACCGCCTCATCCCCCAAGCGGGCGCGCAGCCGTTCGCGCAATTGTTCCCAAGGTTGCGCCTGTTGCGCACGCGGGTCGAACAATGCCTGGTGTTGCGGCACGAAGGGTGGCAGGTCCTCGGCAACCAGCCGCAGGTTGCGCACCGGTGCGGGAATGCGTAGCGGTTCCAGGCGCCCGCGCGCCAGCTCGAACAACATTGCCGCATCGCGTTCGGCGGCCAGCAGGCCTACCTTCAGCAAAGTATCCGGCCCTTCGGCGTGCTCCAGGTGCAGGCAGAAACGCTGCACGCCACAGTCACGCCCGGCGAGGAACGCGGCAAGGTCGTTGAGCATGCGCCGCAGCGGGAACAGCAGGGCCTGGTGCGATTCGACGTCGAAGTTCAGCTCCAGCCGGGCTTCGAAGCGGTCCGGCGGCTGGTAGAAGCCCAGCCCCAGGTTGCGCAGGCCGAGCAACTGGTCAAGGTGCAGCTGCACCTGGGCCGGAAAGCGCCTGGCCAGGCTGTCGCGGGGCAAGGCCAGCACCTGGCTCAACTGGCGCAGGCCCATGCGGGCAAAGGCCTCGGCAGCCTGCGCAGGCAGGCCGATACGCTCGATGGGCATGCCCAGCAACGCCGCACGGGTGGCATCGGCGTCACTCACGGCCAGGCCATCGTGAGCGTTGGCGAGCATGCGCGCCGCCACCGGGTTGCTGGCCAGGACGATGCGTTGGCGCAAGCCCAGTTCCGCCAGTTCCTGGCGCAGGCGTGCCTCGAACAGCGGCCAGGGGCCGAACAGTTGCAGGCTGGAGCCCACCTCCAGCAACAGCGCCCGTGGGTAGTGCAGGCTGACCTGGGCACTGAAGCGGTAGGCCCAGGCTGCCAGCAACTGCTGCACCTGGTCGATGCGCCTGGGGTCGGCTTCGACGCAGCTGAAGCCATCGGCCAGCGCACGCGCCGCCGTCAGGGTTTGCCCGGCCCGCAGGCCGAGCGCGGCCGCCGCCGGGTTGACCGCCTGCAGCACGCGTCGCTGGGTCGGCCCGCCAAGCAGCACCAGGGGGGTATCAGGGTCGTCACGCTCGCGCAGGACCGTGTCCAGCGCCAGCTGCGGGAGCAGGATGCAGGCCCAGAGCATGTTGCATCAGCCCCGCCCCGGGCAGGCGATGGGCAGCGCCGGGGGCATGCCGCCACGGCTTTTCAGCACGCGCCATTGTGCCGGGCGGGTGTCGACGGCAATACGCAGCGCCGCGGGTGAAGGGTTGTGCGCCGCCTGTTGCGGCCGGCAGGCGAAGGCCAGCGCCTGCCCGGTTTCGGCAGCCACCTGCAAGCGCCGCAGGGCGCGGTCATCGGCACGTTCCGGCCAGCACAGCACCGCCGCGCAACTGCCGGAGCGCAGGCACTGCTCGGCGGCCCACAAGGCATCGGCAGGTGCGGCGTCCACTTGTACCAGCCAGCGCAGGTCCACCCCCGCGGCCTGCCAGGCCGGGGCGTAAGGAATGAATGGCGGTGCCACCAGCACGATTCGGCTGGCTTCAGCGCTCAAGCGGGCCAGGGTTGGCCACAGCAGCTGCAATTCGCCACAGCCGGGGCTGGCCAGCAACAGTTCGCTGAGCGCAGCCGCCGGCCAGCCACCTTCCGGCAGGCATTGGTCAAGGGCGGCATGGCCCGTGGGCTGCAGGCCGAGCGGCCGCGCCTGGGCCTGCCGACCGCGCCATACCCGGCGCTGATCGAGCAACCTGTCGAGGTCGACCACCGCGCCCATCAGTCACGCCTCAGCAAGCCGCAGAACACGCCTTCGATGAAGAACTCCTGTTCAGGCCGCACATCGATAGGCGCATAGGCCGGGTTGCGTGGCAACAGCCGGTAATTGCCACCCTGGCGCTGCAGGCGCTTGATGGTCACCTCGCCGTCCAGGCGCGCGACCACGATCTGGCCATCGCGAGCGTCGGCCTGCTGGAGGATGCCGACCAGGTCGCCGTCGAAAATGCCGTCGTCGATCATCGAGTCGCCACGCACCTTCAGCAGGTAGTCGGGGGTACGGCGGAACAGGCTGGGGTCGAGCAGCAACTGCTCGTGAATGTCGAGGTCCGGGCCGATGGGGGCACCTGCCGCCACTTGGCCCAGCACCGGCACTTCGAGGATTTCCGGGCGGCGCAGCCGTTCGGCCAGGCGTATGCCCCGCGCCTGGTTCGGCGTGACGTCGATGTAGCCGGCCTGGCACAGGGCGGTGATGTGCTTGCGCGCGACACTGCGCGAGGCAAAACCGAAGCGCGTGGCGATATCGGCCAGGCTCGGCGGCTGGCCGTGGTCGGCGATGCGCTCACGGATGAACTCGAAGATGGCGCGGCGTTTTGGGGTAAGATTGTCCATGGAGCACATTTGTACTCTTTTCGGAGCACGCTGAACAGCCCCCTTCGTCGACGGCTTGGCGGCTGCGATCCGGCAAACCTGACTGCACATGGCGAGTTGAATCAGCAGGGACACTGTGGGAGCCGCGCTTGCCGGCGATGCAGCGCTCCAATAGACCGGATAGTGGGAATATATTTTGCGCACTAAATATTATCGCGCAATATTCAACCCAGGCAGCAAGCAGTCGCTGATCCCACTACCCAAGCTAACGGAGCATGATCATGACCTTCATCAAAGCAATCGCCATCGCCACCCTGACCTTTGGCAGCAGCGTCGGCGCCTTCGCCCAGACCGCCTCCCCGTACCAGTACGGCATGAACCTGGACATCGCCCAAGTGATCGCGGTGGAGGCCTCGGGCCACGCCACCGACCACGCCGACACCGCCACCCTCACCTACCGTGACAGCGACGGCAAGGTGCAGAAGATCAGCTACCTGCGCCCAGCCACCTCCGCCAACCAGAACTGATGACCAAACTTCGAAAGCCGGAGCGTGCCAACGGCCGGTTACTCGGTTGGCTTTCCAGCTTTGGCAGTTGCTGACTCGATGCGCAGGCGCCAACCTCGCGTTCGAGCACAGCTCTGCCAAGGCTGCCGTACTCCAGTACACTCAGGAAGTCGCGAAGTTCACGTGACGCCAAAGGCAAAGAATCTCCCTTCTGGCCCGCCCATGATTTTGGACCTGGATACCCAATGCTGACTGCCCTGCTGTTCGACCTCGACGGAACCCTCACCGACACTGACACCTTGCACTTGCAGGCCTTTCGCCAACTGCTGCGCGAGCATGACGGCCGCGAGCTGAGCCAGGCGCAGTTCGATGCCCAGGTCAGCGGCCGCGCCAACGGCGAGCTGTTCGCCGAGCTGTTTGCCGGTGCCAGTGCCGAGCAGTGCCAGGAGCTGGCCGACCGCAAGGAGGCGCTGTTCCGCGACATGTCGCCGGCTCTTGAGCCGATGCCGGGCCTAGTGCGCCTGCTGGAACATGCCCGGGCTCGTGACATCGGCATGTGCGTGGTGACCAACGCACCGCGGCTGAACGCCGAGCACATGTTGAACGCCATGGGCCTGGGCCAGCGCTTCGCGCATGTGCTGGTGGCCGAGGAACTTGCACGGCCCAAGCCGGACCCGCTGCCTTACCTGACCGGGTTGCAGCGGCTGGGTGCCGAGGCCGGGCAGGCACTGGCCTTCGAGGATTCGCTGCCGGGGGTGGCGGCAGCGAGTGGCGCGGGGATCTTTACCGTGGGCGTAGCCACTACACAGACGCCGGAGCGGTTGCTGGCGGCGGGGGCCGGGTTGGTGATCGATGATTTCAACGACCCGGCGTTGTGGGCGTTGATCGAGCGTCGGGCTTGAGGTATGTGGTGGGTTTGAGATCGAGCGCCGCCCGCGCGGCGCTTCGCAGCACAAGGCTGCTCCTACATTTGTTTCGGGCCAGTTATTCCTGAGGCGAAAGCGCGCGGCCCCTTGGCGTCCACCTCGATATCGTGCCGGGCAAACAAGGCGGTCGCGTGCATTGGCACAGGCGATACTGGCCCGAAACAGATGTAGGAGCAGCCTTGTGCTGCGAAGCGCCGCGCGGGCGGCGCTCGATCTCAACTCCACCATAACCCCCAAGCCGTAAACCCTAGGCCCCCATGCTGATCGACGAAGAACTGACCCTCAAGAAGCTGGAAACCTTCCTTGCCTTCATGCGCACCGGCAACCTCGGCCGTGCCGCCGCCGAGCTGGCCACCAGCGCCGTCAGCGTGCACCGTGCCATCCACTCCCTGGAAAGCGCACTGCGCTGCCCGCTGTTCAAGCACGAAGGCCGCCAGCTGATCCCGCTGGAAAGCGCCTACGTGCTGGAAAAGAAAGCCCGCCAGCTGATCCAGGATGCCGAGCAGATGGTCCGCCAGACCCGCGAGGCCGCCGGTTTCTATGCCGAGCGCTTCCGCCTGGGCGCGCTCTACTCGCTGACGGTGAAAACCGTGCCCAAGCTGGTCATGGGCCTCAAGCTGCGCCGCAGCGAACTCAACATCGACCTGACCCTGGGCTCCAACGTCGACCTGCTGCAGCGCCTGAAGAACCACGAGCTGGAGGCCATCCTCGTGTCGCTCGACGAAAGCGTCAGCGACCCGGCCTGCGAGCAGCTGCCGCTGTTTTCCGACGACATCTTCCTTGCCGTGCCCATCGATTCGCCCTTCGCCGAGCAGGCCGAGGTGGACCTGGCCGACCTGGCCGACTCCACCTTCATCACCCTGACCCAGGGCTTTGCCACCCACCGCGATGGCGCCCGGGTGTTCCAGCAGGCCGGCTTCGAACCCAAGGTGGCCATGCAGGTGAACGATATCTTCACCCTGCTGAGCATGGTCAGCTCGGGCGTGGGCTTTGCCCTGCTGCCCGGGCGTATCGCGGCGGTGTACGAAAACCGGGTCAGGTTGATTGCCCTGAAGCCGCAATATCGCTTGCAGCAGCATATCGGCGTGGTGTTCTTGAAGGCGCGGGAGCGGGAGCCGAACCTGCTGGCGTTGCTGGCAGAGTGCCGGATGTACAGCCTGGAGCGCTGAGGGGCCTCGGAACACAGCCTCTTTTGTTGTTTGCTGCACTGGCCTCTTCGCGGGTGAACCCGCTCCCACAGGTACCGAGCAAGCCTCGGGCAATGCACTTACCCTGTGGGAGCGGGTTTACCCGCGAAGAGGCCGGCACAGGCTGACTCAAACCACCAAGGCCCGCTGCACCTCCCCCACCGTTGTAGCCAGGCTGTTCAGGTGCAGGTTCAACACCCGCTCCACCGGCGCCTGGTCCAGCGGCCAGTGCAAGGCAATGCTCCCGGCCAGGCGCCCTTCGGCATGCACCGGCAGGGCTATCGCGCGGATCAGGAACGGCAAGCGCACCGGGTACTCCCAGTGCCCTTCGGTGCGCTGGCCGAACCCCTTGTTCGCTTCCTCCTCGATGTCGCGCAGCACCGTCTCGTCGCCCACCCGCGCATGGGCCGCCAGGCGCTGCACTTCGTCGACCGCCAACTCACCCAGGCACGCCCGCCCCATCGCCGAATGGAACAGGCTGGCATGATGGCCGACGATCTGGCAGGTGTGCGGGTAGCGTTTGCGCAATACCTGGGGGATGGCGCTTTCCATCACCTCCAGCCGCTCGCCGTCGAAACACGACAGGTCAACCACCAACCCGGTGCGCTCGCTCAACTCCAGCAACATGGGTGCTGCGTGTTCCACCAGGCGCCGCTTGAAACGCAGCTGGCGGTCACCGAACAGGCGCCGCGCGCACAGCCGGTAACGCCGGTCGCTGAGGCCGCGATAGACCCAGCCTTGCTCCTGCAAGGTGGCAAGCATGCGCGACACCGTGGCCTTGGGCAGCGCCGTCAGGTAATGCAGTTCTTCCAGGCCCAGCGCCTGGTGTTCGCCAAGCAGGTCGACGATGGCCAGCGCCCGCTCCACCGAACGCACGCCGCCACTGTCTGCCGTGATGCCCATGAATGTGACCTCCCTGTAGCTGGATGGTCAGGATAGCCAGCAAGATCCGCGCCTGCCCAGCGGTTTCATGGCGCTTGCAGGCTGCGGGGTGGGCGCCGCGCTACCCAACGGGTGAGCTGTTCATGGGCATGGGCCAGCTGCAACACCGCATGGTCGGCCTGGGCCGGGCCGATGATCTGCAGGCCCATGGGCAACCCGGCAGCATTGAAGCCGACCGGTACGCTGATGCTCGGCAAGCCGGCCAGGGTCGGCCCTATCACCACTTCCATCCAGCGGTGATAGGTGTCCATCGCGCGCCCTCCTACCACCGTTGGCCAAGGTTGCCGTGCATCGAATGGGAACACCTGGGCCGATGGCAACAGCAGGTAATCGTAACGCTCGAACAGCTTGACCAGCGCGCGGTACCAGTCGCTGCGGGCCACCGAAGCCTGGTACACCGCCGCCGCACTCAGTTGCAGGCCACCCTCCACCTCCCACTGCGCCTCGGGCTTGAGCAGCGCGCGCTTGCCCGGGTCGGCATAGGCCGCAGCGAGGTTGCCGTGCACCAGGAAGTGGCGATGGGTCAGCCAGCATTGCCACAAACGCGCCAGGTCGAACGCCGGTTGGCAGGCTTCGACCCGGCAGCCCAGTTCGGCGAAGTCTGCCAGGGCCGCTTCGCACAGGCTCAGCACCCCGTCATCCATCGCCAGGTAGCCGTCGTAGTCGCCTAGCCAGCCAACCCGCACGCCGCGGAAATCGCGCTGCAACCCGGCGGCAAAATCGCGCCGGCCATCACTCAGCGACAACGGCGTACGCGCATCGAAGCCCGCCTGGGTCGACAACAGCCGCGCCACATCCACCACGCTGCGGCCCATCGGCCCCTCGGTGGCCAGCTGCTGCACGAACAGTTCCGGCGCCGGCCCGTGGGGTACGCGGCCCTGCGACGGGCGCAGGCCATACACGTTGTTGAACGCCGCCGGGTTGCGCAGCGAGCCCATCATGTCGCTGCCGTCGGCGACCGGCAGCAGGCGCATGGCCAGCGCCGCCGCCGCCCCACCGCTGCTGCCCCCGGCCACCTTACCCGGGTCGTAGGCGTTGGTGGTGGTGCCGAACAGGGTGTTGTAGGTCTGCGAACCAAGGCCGAATTCCGGCACATTGCTCTTGCCCACGATCAGCGCACCACTGGCCCGCACCCGCGCCACACTGATCGCGTCCTGCTCGGGCACCTGCTCGGCGAACAGCGGCGAGCCCAACGTGGTGCGCAGCCCGGCAGTGGCGGCCAGGTCCTTGATCGCCTGGGGCATGCCATGCATCCAGCCGCGCGAATAGCCACGGCCCAGCTCGCGGTCACGCTCATCGGCCTCGGCCAACAGCGCCTCTGCCGGGCGCAGCGACACCAGCGCATTGACCTGCGGGTTGAAGCGTTCGATATGCGCCAGATAAGCCTGCATCACCTCCCGGCACGACATCTGGCGGGCATGGATGGCCCGGGACAATGCCTCGGCATCGAGGGCAACGATGGGGTCGATGGCTAGCGGCATCACGGTTTCACTCCAAGGTTGAAAGCGGCAGGCTTGCCCGCGCGTGGGGCTTCTTTCAGGCAATAGGTGCCCAGCAGTGTCAGCAGGCAGGCGAACAGCACATAGAACGACGGCGCCACCGGGGTACCGAGCACCTTGCTCAGCCAGGTGACGATCAACGGGGCGAAGCCGCCGAACACCATCACCGCCACGTTATAGGCCACCGACACACCGGTAGAACGCACCTCGACCGGGAACTGCTCGGCCAGGGCCGTGGGCGCCGGCCCGAAGAAGCCACCGATGGCGGTGCACAACAGCAGTTGCATCACCAGCAGGCGCTCCAGCGACGGCGCGGCAGCCACCCACACATACAACGGGTAGACCATGACGAAGAACGCCAGGGTGAAGGCCATCAGCACCGGGCGCCGCCCCAGCCGGTCAGACAACGCCCCGGACAGCGGGATCACCACGGTCATCAGCCCAACCGCAAGCATCTGCACCAGCAGCACCTGGTCCAGCGGCAGGCCGAGGTTCTTGTGGGCGAAGGTCGGCATGTTCACCAGCACCACGTAGAACGACACCGTCGCGCCACAGGCCAGGCCCATCGATACCAACAGGCTGCGCCGATGCTCACGCAGCACCTGCCACAGGCTGGGCGACTGGCCCTTGGCCTGGCGGCGCGCCTCAATGAATTCCTCGGGTTCTTCCATGTGTTTGCGAATCCACAGCCCCACCGGGCCGATCAGCAGGCCGAGCACGAACGGGATACGCCAGCCCCAGCTGTCCAGCGCCGCTGGCGTGCACAAGTGGGTGACCAAGGCCACCATCGCCGCCCCGGAGAACACCGCCAGGCACTGCCCCACCAGCTGCCACGAGCCGTACAGGCCCTTGCGGTGGGCCGGCGCGCTCTCCACCAGGAAGGCCGTGGCGCTGGCGTACTCGCCGCCGGTGGCAAAACCCTGCAGCATGCGCGCCACCACGATCAGCATCGGCGCGGCCATGCCAATGGCCAGGTAGTCGGGGGCAAAGGCGATCATGGCAATGGACACGGTCATCAGCCGGATGATCATCTGCATCGCCGCCTTGCGGCCCTTGCGGTCGGAATACATGCCCAGCAGCACGCCGCCCACCGGGCGCATGAAAAAGCCGACGCCGAAGGTGGCCAGGGCCATCAGCAGCGAGGCGTATTCGTCGTCGGAGGGGAAGAACTGGCGGGCGATGATGCTGGCCAGAAAGCCGTACACGATAAAGTCATACCACTCCAGGGCGTTGCCGATGACGGCGGCGACCACTTGCCGGGTACGCGACACGCCGGTGCTCGAAGTCTGCATAGGAAACACTCCACACAATGATTGGGTGATCGCCCAGGCGCGATCGCGCCCGGGTTCCAGCGGCAGTCGTCAAAAGGAAAGGTCAGGCGGGCGCGAGCCAGCGCTCTGCCAGCGCGCCCCAGTAGGCGGCGCCGGTCAGCAGGATGTCGTCGTTGAAGTCGTAGGCCGGGTTGTGCACCATCGGCCGCGATACGCCATTGCCGATGAACAGGTAGGCGCCGGGGCAGCGTTGCAGCATCCAGGCGAAGTCCTCGCTGCCCATCAGCTTGCGGGTGTTGCCATCCACTGCCTCGGCACCGAGCAATTCCACCCCCACCTGCCGGGCGAAGGCGTTTTCCGCGGCATGGTTGACCAACACCGGGTAGGCCGGGCGGTGTTCGAGGGTGGCGCGGCAGCCAAAGCTCTCGGCCTGGCTGACGATAATGGCCCGCACCCGCTCCAGGGTCTGCGCCCGCACCTCGGCGTTCAGCGCGCGCAGGCTCAGGCGCAGCAGCGCCTGCTGCGGGATCACGTTGGCCGCTTCGCCGGCCTGCAAGGCGCCGACGGTAACCACGGCCGCCTCCTGCGCATCGATATTGCGCGCCACCACGGTTTGCAGGGCCATCACCACACTGGCCGCCGCCACCAGCGGGTCGACGGTCAGGTGCGGCATCGAGCCATGGCCGCCAACTCCGTCGAGGGTCACCGTGAGCAGGTCTTGCGAGGCCATCATCGGCCCCTCGCGAAAGCCCAGGTGCCCGGCCGGCAGCCCGGGCATGTTGTGCATGCCGAACAGTGCATCGCAAGGGAAGCGCTCCAGCAGGCCGTCAGCCAGCATCGCCTCGGCACCACCCTGGCCCTCTTCTGCCGGCTGGAAGATCAGTGTCAGTGTCCCGTCGAACTGCCGGGTCGCCGCCAGGTAGCGCGCGGCGCCAAGCAGCATGGTGGTATGCCCGTCATGGCCGCAGGCGTGCATGCACCCCTGATGCTGGCTGCTGTACGCGGCGCCGGTAGCCTCGTGGATGGGCAGCGCGTCCATGTCGGCGCGCAGGCCCAGGCGGCGTGGGCTGCTACCATTGCGCAGTACGCCGACCACGCCGGTCCTGCCGATACCGGTGTGCACTTCATAGCCCCACTCTTCGAGCAGTCGGGCAACCAGCGCCGAAGTGCGGCTTTCTTCGAAGCCCAGCTCCGGGTGAGCGTGGATGTCGTGACGGATTGCGTGCAGGTCGCTGGCCACATCGTTCAGCCAGGCCAGGATGTGCTGATGTCGGGACATGTAGAGTCTCCTCGCGCGGGTGGATTCCCGTTCTTGTTGTTCGCCTTGAGGTCACGACGGGTGAGGCAGGTCGTGCTTGGCGACAGATAAGCGCGAGGAGGCTGAGAGCACAATCGAATCTGGTTTCACACGGTGGAACACAAAGTCCCGCCGTTGCCGTTGATTGCCAAATCGCCGTTACATTTTCGCCCCAACACGCACCAACAATACTTTTTCGGGCAAGGGCTCCAGAATGGCTGAGTCCCTGCCCCGTAATCGGTTCCACCCGGTGGCTTCCTTCATCGATTCCACTGCCAATTTTCCGAGTGGGATCCTGTTCAACGTGGCTTCCTGATAGGTTGCTTTCATATCGGAATACAGCTGCCTCAACTTACCCACCCCTGCAAAAGAAGCACCCCCAATCCCCACCGCGGAAGCGGCTTCGCTCGTGAGTGAACCCGCTGGAAATGCATACGCCATCACCACACCAGGCACTTTCGTCAGGGTGGCGACCAATCCACCATTGAATACCAGCGCATTGTTGGTACGGCTTGAAGCATCAAACTCGGCGGGTACGGGCATGCCTTTGGCCTTGGCTACGGATCGTTTGACGATGGTTCTGGACGCCTTATTCAACGCAGACAGCATGCCCACGGTTCCCCAGACTAGCCCCGTCCCTTGCCCCAGCAAGCGCGTGGGCGAATGCCCATCACGGTCGACATGGTTCACCGGGTCGCCTTTGCAATAGCAGTAGGCATTGGGCCCTCCCCGGCCAAAAGGGCTAAGGGTGTCTGGGCTATGAAAACGCATCGACACCGTGCCATAGGCACGCTTGCCATTACCCAGCAGGTAACAGCGCGGTAATGACACCTGACATTCTCCGGCAAAAGCCAACAGTGAGTGGTGCCGAGCTACGTGATAACCATAGGGGGTATATGAACGGATTGAGGAGTTATTGATTAACTGGATCGATGATTGCGGGTCGATGGCCAGTGAAGACGAAAGCTGCATGTTCGAAGTTCCCGTGTTGTTTTTTTGTACAACGACACTAAGCACTTGAACAGGCCTGCATAACTCACAGATCTGCTGATCGGAAGCATTGCCCCAGCAGGCGCTACATATTTGCTGTTACCTTGAGCGCACTGTTCAGCTACAGCCAAGGACTGCCTCATGCCCACACGCCCAACCACCCCAAGCGGCTTCGTTCGTGTACGGGGTGCCCGCGAGCACAACCTGAAGAACATCGACGTCGATATACCCCGTGACGCCCTGGTGGTGTTCACTGGCGTATCCGGCTCGGGCAAGTCCTCGCTGGCCTTCTCGACGCTGTATGCCGAAGCCCAGCGCCGCTACTTCGAATCGGTCGCGCCCTATGCCCGGCGCCTGATCGACCAGGTCGGCGTGCCGGACGTCGACGCCATCGAAGGCCTGCCCCCGGCCGTGGCCCTGCAGCAGCAACGCGGCACGCCGAGTGCACGTTCCTCGGTGGGCAGCGTGACCACCCTGTCCAGTTCGATCCGCATGCTCTACTCCCGCGCCGGCCACTACCCGGCCGGCCAGGCGATGCTGTATGCCGAGGATTTCTCGCCCAACACGCCGCAGGGCGCCTGCCCGGAATGCCATGGCATGGGCCGGGTCTACGAAGTGAACGAAGCGACCATGGTCCCCGACCCGTCGCTGACCATCCGCGAACGCGCCGTGGCGGCGTGGCCGATGGCCTGGCAGGGGCAGAACCTGCGCGACATCCTGGTGACGCTGGGCTACGACGTCGATACCCCCTGGCGCGACCTGCCACAGGCGCAGCGCGACTGGATCCTGTTCACCGAAGAAACGCCCACCGCGCCGGTGTATGCCGGGCTGACCCCGGCGCAGACCCGCGCCGCCCTCAAGCGCAAGCTAGAGCCCAGCTACCATGGCACGTTCATGGGTGCCCGGCGTTACGTGCTGCACACCTTCATGCACTCGCAAAGCGCGCAGATGCGCAAGCGCGTTGCCCAGTTCATGCGCCCCAGCCCGTGCCCGCTGTGCCAGGGCAAGCGCCTGAAGCGCGAGGCGCTGGGGGTGACCTTCGCCGGCCTGGATATCGCCGAGCTGTCGCACCTGTCGCTGCAGGCGCTGGCCGAGGTGTTCCGCAAGGTGGCGGCAGCAGACTACCTGGCACAACAGCAGGACGACCTGACCCTGGAAAAGCGCCTGGCGGCCCAACGCATCGCCAACGAGCTGCTCGAACGCATCGACACCCTGCTCGACCTGGGCCTGGGCTACCTGGCCCTGGAGCGCAGCACCCCGACCCTGTCCTCTGGCGAGCTGCAACGCCTGCGCCTGGCCACCCAGCTGAACTCGCAGTTGTTTGGCGTGATCTACGTGCTCGACGAGCCTTCGGCCGGTTTGCACCCGGCCGACAGCGAAGCCCTGTTCGAGGCGCTTCAGCGCCTGAAGCATGCGGGCAACTCGGTCTATGTGGTGGAACACGACCTGGACACCATGCGCCGCGCCGACTGGCTGGTGGATGTAGGGCCTGCCGCTGGCGAGCATGGCGGCAACATCCTCTACAGCGGGCCGCCCACGGGCCTGGCCCAGGTCGAGCAGTCGAGCACCCGGGCCTACCTGTTCAGTGCACCGGCCCAGACCACGCGCGCACCACGCCAGGCCCACGACTGGCTGAAGCTCGAAGGCATCAGCCGCAACAACCTGAACAACCTCAGTGCGCAATTCCCGCTGGGCTGCTTTACCGCCGTTACCGGTATTTCCGGGTCGGGCAAGTCGAGCCTGGTCAGCCAGGCGCTGCTGGAGCTGGTGGGTGCGCACCTGGGTCATGCCGCCCAACGCAACGAGCCCGAAGAGCAGAGCCTGGAAGATGAACCTGAACAGGCCAGCGGCGGGCATGTGAGCGCGGGCCTTGGCAGCATCAGGCGCCTGGTGCAGGTCGACCAGAAACCGATCGGCCGTACGCCCCGCTCCAACCTGGCCACCTACACCGGCCTGTTCGACCATGTGCGCAAGCTGTTCGCCGCCACCGAACAGGCCAAGGCAAAAGGCTTCGATGCCGGGCGTTTCTCCTTCAACGTTGCCAAGGGGCGCTGCGAGAACTGCGAGGGCGAAGGCTTCGTCAGCGTCGAGTTGCTGTTCATGCCCAGCGTCTATGCGCCCTGCCCGACCTGCCATGGCGCCCGCTACAACCCGGAAACCCTGGCGGTGAGCTGGCAGGGCATGAACATTGCGCAGGTGCTGCAGCTGACGGTCGACCAGGCCCTGCTGGTGTTCGCCGAACAGCCAGCGGCGCGGCGCTGCCTGCAGGTGCTGCAGGACATCGGCCTGGGCTATCTGCGCCTGGGCCAGCCGGCCACCGAACTGTCCGGCGGCGAGGCGCAGCGCATCAAGCTGGCCACCGAGCTGCAACGCACGGCCCGCGGGGCGACGCTGTATGTACTGGACGAACCCACCAACGGCTTGCACCCGCAGGACATCGACCGGCTGCTGGTGCAGCTCAACCGCCTGGTCGATGGTGGGCACAGCGTGGTGGTGGTCGAGCACGACATGCGAGTGGTGGCGCAGAGCGACTGGGTGATCGACATCGGGCCTGGGGCCGGGGATGCCGGGGGCCAGGTGGTGGTCAGCGGCACGCCACAGGTGGTGGCCGGGTGTGCTGAAAGCCGCACGGCGGAGTTTCTGGCCAAGGCCTTGTAGCGCCTGCACCGGCCCCTTCGCGGGTAAACCCGCTCCCACAGGTACTGCACAGCTTGCAAGATCTGTGGTGAACCTCTGGCTCCCACAGATACTGCACAGCTTGCAAGATCTGTGGTGAACCTCTGGCTCCCACAGATACTGCACAGCTTGCAAGATCTGTGGTTACCCTGTGGGAGCGGGTTTACCCGCGAAGAGGCCGGTGCAGGCTGTAGACTGTTTTTTTGCAACGGCCGCTGAAGTACAGTCTGCCCCATGGACAAATACGCCCCCCGCCAGTGGCTCCCCCACGAAAAACCCAGCCTGCCGGGCTCCCCCTCCACGCCCCTGCACACGCCCGCCAAACGGCTGGCCTACGGCGTGGTCGGGCTGCTGGTGGCGATCACCGGTGGCCTGGGCAACGCGCTGGTCACCGCCAACCTTGTGTTCCTGCAAGGAGCGCTGGGTGCAACCACGGCGGAAATGGCCTGGCTGCCGGCCGCCTATGTAATGACCAACGTGTCCATCAACCTGCTGCTGGTGAAGTTCCGCCAGCAATTCGGCCTGCGCGCGTTCACCGAGGTGTTCCTGGTGCTCTATGCCCTGGTCACCTTCGCCCACCTGCTGGTAAACGACCTCAACTCGGCCATCGCCGTGCGGGCAGCGCATGGCATGGTCGGTGCCGCGCTCAGCTCGCTGGGGCTGTACTACATGATCCAGGCGTTCCCGGCGCAATGGCGGCTGAAGGCGATGGTGCTTGGCCTGGGCGCCTCGCAGCTGGCGTTGCCGCTGGCGCGGATCTTCTCCGAAGACCTGCTGCAGATCGCCGAATGGCGCGGCCTGTACCTGTTCGAACTGGGCCTGGCGCTGGCCGCGCTGGGCTGCGTGCTGATGCTCAAGCTGCCCCCCGGTGACCGCTTCAAGACCTTCGAGCCGCTGGACTTTCTCACCTTCTCGCTGATGGCCAGTGGCACCGCGCTGCTGTGCGCCGTGCTGTCTCTCGGGCGTATCGACTGGTGGCTGGAGGCGCCCTGGATCGGCATGGCCCTGGCGGCCTCGATCGCGCTGATCTTCAGCGGCCTGGCTATCGAGCACAACCGCCAGAACCCGCTGCTGATGACCCGCTGGCTGGGCAGCGGCGCGATCATTCGCCTGGCCCTGTGCGTGGTGCTGATCCGCATGGTCACCTCGGAGCAGTCCACCGGGGCAGTCGGCTTCCTGCAGGCACTGAACCTGGGCAGCGAGCAGATGCGCACGCTGTACGCGGTCATGCTGCTGGGCGCGGTGGCCGGCCTGGCCAGCAGTGCCTTCACCATCAACCCCAACCACCTGGTGATCCCGCTGTTCATCTCGCTGCTGGCCATGGCCACCGGCGCCTTCATGGACAGCAGTTCGAGCAACCTCACCCGCCCGGCACAGATGTACCTCAGCCAGTTCCTGCTGGCGTTCGGCAGCACCTTCTTCCTCGGCCCGTCCATGGCCCTTGGCATCAGCCATGTGCGCGCCAACCCGCGCAACCTGGTGAGTTTCTCGGTGCTGTTCGGCATCTGCAACAACCTCGGCGGCCTGATTGGCGCGGCACTGCTGGGCACCTTCCAGACCTGGCGGGAAAAATTCCACTCCAGCCACCTGATGGACCGCCTCAGCTACCTGGAACCCTTGGTCACGGCCCGCGTGCAAAGTGGCGGTGCCGGCTACGGCGGCATCATCGCCGACCCGGCCCTGCGCAGCGAAGCCGGCATGCGCCTGCTGGCCAGTGCCGCCACCCGCGAGGCGAATATCATGGCCTACAACGATGTGTTCGTGCTGATCGGCAGCATCGCTATTCTGACCATGATCTGGATCTGCATCCGTAGCACCTGGCTCTGGCACACCAAACGCCGGGCCATTTCCCCTGACTCCACCCCCGGCGCGCCCACCCGATGACCGACGACACCCGCACCACGACCACCACTGCCATCGCCGAAACCCCGGAAGGCGCCACGCCGCCCAGCGAGCCGACCAGCCCGGTGCGTTCGCGGCGGGTGCGTATCCTGTCGTCGATCAGCTTCGCCTGCGTGGCCCTGGCCGGCATCCTGCTGGTGCTGTATGCCTGGCGCCTGCCGCCATTCAGCAGCGCCATCGAAAGCACCGAGAACGCCCTGGTGCGCGGCCAGGTGACCATCATCGGGCCGCAGCTGAGCGGCTATATCGTCGATGTGCCGGTGCATGACTTCCAGTTCGTCAAGGCCGGCGACCTGCTGGTGCAACTGGACGACCGCATCTACAAGCAACGCCTGGCCCAGGCCATCGCCCAGCTGCAGCAGCAACAGGCGGCCCTGGCCAACAACCTGCAGCAGCGCAACAGCGCCGAAGCCACCATTGCCCAGCGCCAGGCCGCCATCGGCGATGCCGCCGCCCAGGCAACCAAGGCCAGGGCCGACCTCGGCCGCAACCGGGCGCTGGTCAGCGATGGCTCGGTGTCGCGGCGCGACCTGGACCTGGCCCGGGCCAGCGAAGCCGCTGCGGTCGCCAGCCTGGCCCAGGCCAAGGCAGCACTGGAAATCGCCCGCCAGGACCGCGAAACCGTGGTGGTCAACCGGGCCGCGCTGAAGGCCTCGGTGGAAAACGCCAAGGCCGCCGTGGAGCTGGCCCGCATCGACCTAGACAACACCCGCGTCACCGCCCCGCGCGACGGCCAGCTGGGGCAGATCGGCACGCGCCTGGGGGCCTATGTCAATTCCGGTGCGCAGTTGATGGCGCTGGTGCCCGACACCCTGTGGGTGATCGCCAACATGAAGGAAACCCAGATGGCCGATGTGCGCATCGGCCAACCGGTGAGTTTCACTGTGGATGCGCTGAATCACCTGAAGCTGCATGGGCACGTGCAGCAGATCTCACCAGCCACCGGCTCGGAGTTCGCCTTGCTGCAGGCGGACAATGCCACCGGCAACTTCGTCAAGATTGCCCAGCGCATACCGGTGCGGATCACCGTGGATGCCGACCAGCCGGAGGCTCGGCGCTTGCGGCCGGGGATGTCGGTGGTGGTCAGTATCGATACTCGCAGCCAGGATTGATGTTGTTGCCACTGGCCTCTTCGCGGGTAAACCCGCTCCCACAGGTTCACCACAGGTCTTGAAAACTGTGCAATACCTGTGGGAGCGGTTTTACCCGCGAAGAGGCCAGCGAAGATCATGCAGAGATGCCGTCTTGCCATGATTGCGCCGCTCTAGCCCGTAGGTTCTAATCGCGCACGACCCGTTTGCCTTTGTCACTCAAGGAAGTGTCACCATGTACAGGAAGATCGTGCCGCTGGCGCTGTTGGCAACCCTGGCCGGTTGCTCGAACAGCGAGGACACCAGCGAGGCCAGTTTCCAGAAGGCCGCCCAGGCCTACCTCGATACCCAGTACCCGCACTGCTTCGTCATCAGTTCATTCCCGACCAAGACCCAGGACTTCGACCTCCATGGCACCAACAAGGCGTTGCATGCCTTGGCCCAGGTAGGTGTGGTCAGCGAAAAGGAGATCTCGCGCACCGAGGTGCCCGCCCGCCTGTGGCAAGCGGCACGCACGGACATCTACTACGCCTATGACCTCACCGACGAAGGCCGCAAGTATTACAAAGCGGATAACGGGCTGTGCTTCGGCAAGGCGCAGGTCACCGCCATCGAGCAGTTCAGTGAGCCGAGCGAGGCGACCGGGCAGAAGATGTCGAATGTGACCTATGCCTACAAGATCACCGGGTTACCGGCGTGGGCCGGGGACGACGGGGTCAAGGCCAGCATTGCCGAACTGGGCAAGGCGGTGGCCAGCAATGACACGCCGCTCAGGGAAACCCGGGCGATGGTGCTGACCAGCCAGGGGTGGCGGTTGCAGGAGAAATAGCCGTTTGCCGTGCCGGCCTCTTCGCGGGTAAACCCGCTCCCACAGGTCCATCACAGGCCTTGAGACCTGCGCAGTACCTGTGGGAGCGGGTTTACCCGCGAAAGGGCCGGTACAGACTTACATCCACCAAGCCAGCACCACCGGCAACCAGGCAAACGACAGCACCGTAGAGCACATCACCAGGTTCGCCACCTGCTCCGGTTCGCGGTTGGCGCGCACCGCCATCAGGTAGTTGAACACCGCCACCGGCATCGCCGACTGCACCACCAGCACCGCACGCTCCAGGCTGCCCATGCCCAGCGCCGCACCTACCGCCCAGCCCACGGCAGCGCCCAGGCCAATGCGCAAACCGCCCAGCAGCATGCCGCTGCCCACATGGCGCAGGCGAATGCTGGCCAGCGACACGCCCAGTGTGAGCAACATCAGCGGGATGGTCATGCCGCCCAGCAGGTCTGCGGTATTGGCCAGCCAGCGCGGCAACTCGAAATCGAGAAAGATGATCGGCATGGCGCCGGCCAGGCTGATCACGATGGGGTTGCGCAGCAGTGCCTTGAGCGAAGCCGCAGTACCGGAAATGGCCATGCCGAGGGTGAACTGCACGATCGACAGGGTCAGGAAGAACGCCACGGCCAGGGCCAGGCCGTGTTCGCCAAAGGCGTACAGGCTGATCGGCAGGCCCATGTTGCCGGTGTTGGGGAACATGAACGCCGGCAACAGCACACGCCAGTGCATGCCCGAAGCGCGGCACACCAGCAAGCCGGCCAGGGCCATGCCCAGGGTGCACAGCAGGCAGGCCATGGCCATGCTGGTGAAGGCGGTCGGGTCCAGTTCGGTGCGGCTGAGCGTGGACAGCACCAGCGACGGGGTGCCGACGGTCATCACCACCCGGGCGATGAATTCGGTGGGATAGTCCAGGCCCTTGCGGGCCCAGGCATAGCCGATGCCGGCGACGATGAAAACCGGGGCCAGGACTGCGAACAGCGAAGCGAACATGGGGGCCTTCCTTGGGGGTGGGCCCCGCATTATGCCGCAGTCTGCGGGATTGCCGGGGCTGCTTTGCAGCCCAATCGCCGGCAAGCCGGCCCCCATAGGTACTGCACAATGCTTGAGGTCGATGCAGTCGAGGTGGGAGCTGGCTTGCCGGCGATTGGGCCGCAAAGCGGCCCCGGGATGTCCGCCCAAGACGCATTCGTGTCGCCCACAGACTGCGGCGTCTCGTCGCACACCCAAGCCCCTTGGGCAAAACCGCGCAAGCCCGTAGAATCGCGCTTCCTTTTCGCCCGTCGCCTTGAACGGTGGCAACCGGCAGCGTCGCATCCAGCCCAGGCACATCCGTGCAGCCCCTCGGCCCCGTTCGGGTCGAGCCGGTGTGCGCGTCCGAAAAGGCGCTCATTCCGCTCATCCAACTAGAGGTACCTATGTCTCCGCGTTTGCTGGCCATGGCGCTGGCGCCCCTGCTCGGGCTGTTCATCATTGCCCTGGGCAACGGCTTCATGTCTTCCCTTACCACCCTGCGCCTGGGCGCTGCCGGCGAGTCGGCCACCACCATCGGTGTGGTCTCCTCGACCTACTTCATCGGCCTGACCCTGGGTGCCATCTTCAACGACCGGCTGATCCTGCGCATCGGCCATATCCGCGCCTACACCAGCTTCGCCTCGCTGATCGCCGTGACCATCCTGCTGCAAGGCCTGTTCTACGACGTCACCTGGTGGTCGGTGCTGCGCCTGATCAACGGCTGGGCGGCGGTGGGCGTGTTTCTGGTGATCGAAAGCTGGCTGCTGCTGGCCGGTGACGCCAAGATCCGCGGCCGCCTGCTGGCGCTGTACATGATCGCCTTCTACGGCGCCGGGGTCATCGCCCAGGCCGGCCTTGGCGAAATCACCCACATGGGTGACACCGCACCGTTCATGCTGGCCGGCGTGCTCGCCGCCCTGTCGGTACTGCCCATCGTGATCCTGCCGCGGGTGTCGCCGCTGCTGGACCAGGTCGAACCGCTCAAGCCGCGCCAGTTGCTGGGCGTTGCGCCGTCGGGCCTGGTCGGCTGCTTCGGTTCGGGTGTAGCCATTGCCGGCATCTATGCCTTGCTGCCGCTGTACCTGCAGCGCATCGGCCTGGATGTGGGCGAGGTCGGCAACATGATGGCCTGGGTGATTCTTGGTGCCATGCTGCTGCAATACCCGGTCGGACGCTGGTCCGACCGCAAGGACCGCCAGGATGTGCTGATCGCCCTGGCCGCGCTGTGCGTGCTGCTGTCGCTGGTCACGGTGTTCCTGCCGTCGGACTCGATCCTGCTGCCGGCGATGCTGTTCCTGCTGGGTGGTGGCGTGTTCACCCTGTACCCGGTGGCGGTCAGCCATGCGGCCGACCGGGCGCCATCGGATGCACTGGTGCCGATGATCCAGGGCCTGCTGCTGATCAACTCGCTGGGTTCGGCCATGGCGCCGGTGGCCATTTCGCCGATGATGACCGAGTTTGGCGAGGCCGGGTTGTTCTGGGCCTTTGCCGTGGTCAACCTGGCCATGGTGTGCTTCTTCATGTGGCGTCGTGGCAAGCGCCCGGCGGCAGAGCACCCGGCCCCGTTCACCGCTTCGACCACCTTCTCGCCGACCGGTGCCGAGCTGCGGGTGACCGAAGACCTGATGCATGCGGCGCAGGAGCACCCGCCGCTGGAGCCGGTGGAGAGTGCTGCGCCAGCGCAGGCGCAACGTTCAGAATCGCATTGACTCCGGGGGCTGCCCTGCAGCCCTTTCGCGACACAAGGCCGCTCCCACAGAAACCCCACCAGCTGAAGGAATGCGCGGTACCTGTGGGAGCGGGTTTACCCGCGAACACCGGCGTAGCCGGTGCCATCCACCGCGTCGCCTGCTTCGCGGGCATGCCCGCTCCCACAGGATGCCCACCAGCTGAAGGAATGCGCCGTACCTGTGGGAGCGGGCGCGCCCGCGAACACCGGCGCAGCCGGTGCCATCCACCGCGTCGCCTACTTCGCGGGCATGCCCGCTCCAACAGGATGCCCACCAGCTGAAGGAATGCGCGTTACCTGTGGGAGCGGGTTTACCCGCGAACACCGGCGCAGCCGGTGCCATCCACCGCATTGCCTGCTTCGCGGGTGAACCTGCTCCCACAGGGGCCGCGCAGGTTTGTTGATCTGGCTTCAGCCATTCACCAGGTTGGCCGGACGCTCACCAGCCAGGGCACTGAGCAGGTTGTCCACCGCACAGCGCGCCATGGCCTGGCGGGTTTCCTCGGTCGCCGAGCCGATATGCGGGGTCGCCACCACGTTGTCCAGCTGCAACAACGGCGACTGCGCCGGCAACGGCTCCTGCACGAACACATCCAGGCCGGCGCCGCGGATGCGCCGGGCACGCAACGCTTCGATCAGCGCCGGCTCATCCACCACGCGCCCGCGGGAAATGTTCACCAGGATTGCCTGCGGCTTCATCAGCGCCAGCTCCCGCGCGCCGATCAGGCCTTCGGTGCTGGCACTCAGCGGCACGGTCAGGCAAACGAAATCCGCCTGCTGCAACAGCTCATCCAGGCTGCATTGACGCGCCGCATGGCGCGCCTCAACCTCAGGCTTGGCACGCTGACTGTGATACAGCACACGCATGCCGAAGCCGGCCGCGGCACGCCGGGCCAGGGCCTCGCCGATGCGGCCCATGCCGACGATGCCCAGCGTCTTGCCGTGCACATCGCTGCCGAAATGCGCCGGGCCGAGGTTGGCCTGCCAGTTCCCGTCTCGCACCCAGTTCGCCAGCTCCACAACCCGCCTGGCGGTGGCCAGGATCAAGGCAAAGCCCGTGTCGGCGGTGGTTTCGGTCAGCACGTCGGGGGTGTTGGTCAACATCACGCCACGCCGGCTGAGCTCGGCGATGTCGTAGTTGTCCACGCCGACCGAAACGCTGGACACCACTTCAAGCTGTGGCGCCAGGTCGAGCAGGCTGGCGTCCAGGCGCAGGCTGGCCCCCAGCAACCCGTGCGCCCCCGGCAAGGCGTCGCGCAGGCGCGCCAGGCCATCGGGCCCGGAGGTGTCCACCCAGGTCACCTCGACGCGCTCTTGCAGGCGTGCCATCAAGTCGTCGGACAGGCGTTTATACAGGACGATTCGCTTCTTCATTGCACAGGTTCCTAATGGTTCATGGCCAGGCGCGAGTTGCCGCGCTTGGCCCGGCCGGATGTCTGGGAAGTATTGAGTGCGGCGGTAAGCGCCACTGCGGTCAGCAGCGCACCGCACATGAACAGGTAGGAGGCACCGGGCCCGCCCGTGACGCCATTGAGGTAACCCACCAGCCACGAGCCACCGAACGAGCCCAGCGCACCCATGCTGTTGATCAGCGCCATGGCACCGCCCGCGACGTTGGCCGGCAGGATCTCGGGCACGATCGCGAAGAACGGGCCATAGGGTGCGTACATGCAGGCGCCGGCGACCACCAGCAACGCGTACGACAGCCAGAAGTGCTCGCTGCCCAGGGCGTACGAGCCATAGAACGCAACGGCGGCGATCAGCAGTGGCGGCCAGACGAAGCGCTTGCGCTTCTGCAGGCGGTCGGACGCCCACGACACACCGACCATGCCCAGCACCGCCGCCAGGTAAGGTACCGACGACAGCCAGCCGGCCTGCACGATGTCGAGATTGGCCGCCTGCTTGAGGATCGACGGCAACCACAGCACGAAGCCATACACACCGATGCTCCAGCAGAAGTACTGCAGCGAAAGGATGATCACCTGCGGCGAGCGGAACGCCTCGCGGTAGTTCTTCACCGGCTTGATACCTTGCTGCTCGGCAGCCAGCGCCTGCTCCAGGGCGGCCTTTTCCTGCTCGCTCAGCCAGTTCACCTGGGCCGGGCGGTCATCCACCAGGCGCCACCAGAAGAACGCCCAGATGACCGCGGGCAGGCCTTCGATGATGAACATCCAGCGCCAGTCGTAATGCTTGACCAGGTAGCCCGACACCACCGACATCCACAGGATGGTCACCGGGTTGCCGAGGATCAGGAAGGTATTGGCGCGCGAACGCTCGGCGCGGGTGAACCAGTGGCACAGGTACACCAGCATGGCCGGCATCACCGCCGCCTCCACCACCCCGAGCAGGAAGCGGATGCCGATCAGCATGTAGACGTTGCTGACCACGCCAGTGAGCGTGGCAAGGCCACCCCAGAGGACCAGGCAGACAAAGATCAGCTTCTTCACGCTGCGCTTTTCCGCGTAGATGGCGCCAGGCACCTGGAAGAAGAAGTAACCAAGGAAGAACAGTGCCCCCAGCAGCGAAGACAGTGCGGGGGTGATGTGCAGGTCTTCAGCCATGCCGGAAGCGGCGGCGAACCCGTAGTTGGCGCGGTCCAGGTACGCCAGGCTATAGGTGAAGAACACGATCGGGATGATGTACCACCAGCGGCGAGGTGCCAGGCTTTGGCTTTGCATGGTTCGTTTCTCCTGAGCTTGTTGTTTTTGTTGCAACAGGTGTTTCGTGGTCAAGTGTTCACGCGCTTCTGCGCAGGTCGTGGGCCTGCAGCTCATGGCGCAGCGGCAGCCCTTCCATGTCGCCACGCGATTGCACGGCACGGCTGCCGCACCAGTTGCCACGCGACACTGCCTCGGCTATCGGGTGGCCCTCCAGCAGCGCACTGAGCACGCCGACGGCAAAGGCATCGCCGGCGCCAACGGTGTCCACCACATGGCTGACCGGCACTGGCGCCACCTGGCCTTCACCTTTGGCGCTGCGGAAGTAGGCACCGGCGTCGCCCAGCTTGATCACCACCAGTTCCACCCCTTGGTCGAGGTAGAACGCGGCGATGTCTGCCGGGGTGTGCTGGCCGGTCAGCAGGCGGCCCTCTTCCAGGCCTGGCAGAACCCAGTCGGCCTTGACCGCCAGGGCATTGACTTCGCGCACCATGCTGCTTTGGTCAGGCCACAGCGAGGGGCGCAGGTTGGGGTCGAACGAGATACTGCGCCCGGCGGCACGCATGGCGTCCATCAACGCATGCGACAGCGCCCGGCAGCCCTCCGACAGCGCCGGCGGGATGCCGGTGGCGTGCAGGTGGCGGGCCTGCAAAGAGCCCGGGCGCAGCAACGCCGGCGACAGTCGGCTGGCCGCCGAGCCACGGCGGAAGTACTCCACCGCCGGGTCGCTGCCGTCATCGCAGCGGGCCTTGAGCTGGAAGCCGGTGGGGTAGCTGGCATCCACCTCGACGCCGGAGCAGTCCAGGCCTTCGCGGCGCAGGCTGTCGAGCACGAAACGGCCCAGCGAATCGTCGCCTACCCGGCTCAGCCAGCGGACCTTGAAGCCCAGCCGCGCCAGGCCGATGGCCACGTTGCTGTCGGCGCCGGCGATGCGCTTGCCGAACTGGCCGACACTGGCCAGGTCGCCGGCCTGCTCGGCGACGAACATGGCCATGGTCTCGCCGAAACACAGCACGTCATGCTCATGCATGGCTCAGCTCCTCACTCGATACGCCCTGCCCCAGCGCCGCCAGGTCGCGCACCTGGGCACGGGTCAGCGCCAGCAGATCGTCGCTCACCAGCGGGTACTCGACAGCACGCACCACGCCGGGGGTGAACTCGGCCATTAGCTCGGCCCACTCCTGCAGGTCCGCGGTCTCTGGCGGGACGGCTACCAGGCGGCCATCGGCCCGGCGCTGCACGGCCTTGCAGTGCACATAGCGCACCCAGCGGCCAAGCTGGCGTGCGGCGTGCCGGGCAGGCTCGCCCTGCCACTGCCAGTTACCGATATCGAAGGTCATGCCAAGGCTCAGCCCGACTTCGTCGGCGCGCTGGAAAAACTGCTGCAGGGGTTCGATTCGTCCACCTTGCGCGGTCTGGTCGTTCTCCACCAGCAGCAACGGCCCGTGCGCCGGCAACAGCGTCGCCAAGGCCGCGACGTCACAGCCCGCATGGTAGTGGCCCAGGGAAACCTTGAGCGCTACCGCGCCAAGGGCTCGGGCGGTTTCCAGCTTTTGCGCCAATTGCGGGTCAAGCTCGCCTTGTGCGGTCCACAGCTCCAGGGGTGTGGAATACAGGCACTCCAGGCGCAGCGCGGAAATGGCTGCAGCCAGCGCTGCAGTGTCCGGCGCACGAGTGAACAGTTCTTCGCGCAGTTCCACGCGGGTAACGCCAGCGGCAGCCAGCAGGTCAAGGAACTGCTCCTGGCCACGTTGCCGGACAAAGTCGGCACCGTAGCTGGAGAGGCTGATGGAAACGGGGCTCGAGTGCATTGTTGTTGTCCTTATGAAACCGGTTTCATTTTTTGTGACAGCAGGCACGCAGGTGCCTGCCTGTGATTACTGTGGCTGGGTTGAACCTCGGATGATCAGCTCGGCCTTGAAGTCGATGCGCCGGGCTGCCCCGCTGTCGCCGCGCAGGCGGCCAAGCAGGCTCTCGAATGCTGCCACGCCGATACGCTCGGTGGGCTGGGCCAGTGCAGTGATGCCACTGCCGACCAAGGGGTACCAGTCGAGGTCGTCGAGGGCGATCAGCCCGACGTCCGCGAACAGATTGCGCCCTGCTTCGTGCAGGGCACGGGTCACGGCCAGGGTGGCGACACCGTTGAAGGTGAAGATGGCCTGCGGGCCATGGCCGCTGCCGGCGAGGAACGAAGCCAGCTGGTCATCCAGCCCGGCGCCGATTTCCAGCACCTGCTGGCGCATGCCGGGGCGCCGGCTGATCGATGTGCCGAACGCTTGCACCCGCTCCAGGCGCGAGCTGGTGCCATCGAGGCGTTCGGTTACCGCCAGGATGTCGCGGTAGCCTTGGGCCTGCAGGTGGTCCAGGGCCTGCTCGACCGCGTCGGCATTGTCCAGGCCGACCAGGTCGACATTCAGTTCGGGCAACTGGCGGTCGACCAGCACCATGGGGATGTCGCGCTGCAGGTTGAGCAATTCGCCGGGGTGATGGCCAAGCGTGTTCACTATCAGCCCTTCGACGTTGTAGGACTGCAGGGCCACCAGGTGGTGACGCTCCTGCTCGTCGTCGCGGTTGGTGTTGCACACCACCAGGCTGTAGCCGTGCTGGCGGCAGGCAGTTTCCACGCCATGCATCACGGCCACTGAATAGGGGTTGAGGATATCGGCCACCAGCATGCCGATCAGGCGCGTCTGGCCGCGCTTCAGACCACGGGCCATCTGGTTGGGGCGGTAACCGAGGCGCTCGATGACCTCTTCCAGGCGCTTGGCGGTGGCTTCGGCGAGCAACTGCCGGTCACCGCCGATGTAACGGGAGACGGTGGCCTTGGAAACGCCAGCGACACGCGCTACTTCGCTGATGGTGACCCGTTCGCGGGCATGGGCAGGCGCGTCGGTCATGGGCTGTCCTTATGATTGTTGTGATAGCGATGAAACCGGTTTCAATACAGCAAAATCGCACGCGTTCGTCAACATGCCGTTGGTCGATTCCATTGCAAGAATATGTCAGACAGCATGAAGAATATCGGGTAATAAATTGATATATAAGACTATACAACGTTTGTGGGAGCGGGCATGCCCGCGAACACCGGCGAAGCCGGTGCCATCCACCGCGTCGCCTGCTTCGCGGGCACGCCCGCTCCCACAAGATCAAGTCCCAGCGCCCAGGATTGGGTGTTAGCGAAGGGCTTTCACGTCACTGGCGGTGACGGCATCCCCTTGGTTACCCCAACTGGTGCGAATGAAGTTCACCACCTCGGCAACCTCCTGGTCACTCAGGCGCCAGCCGAATGCCGGCATGGTGAAGTTCGACGGTGCTGCGTGCGTCGCCGGCACTGTGCCCCCCGCCAAGACCACGTGGATCAGCGATGTGGCATCCGCCGTCTGCACCACCGGGTTGCCGGCCAGGGCCGGGAACACGCGGGTATAGCCCTGACCATCGGTACGGTGGCAGGCCGCGCAGTTGTCGATGTACACCGCCGCCCCGGGCTTGCTGTCGTCGCCCTTCCACAGCGCATCCGCCACCTGTTTGTCGTACACGTGCGGCTGGTCGTCAGGGTTGCTCGGCGGCAACGTCTTCAGGTAGCGGGCGATAGCGGTCAGGTCGGCGTCGCTCATGTGTTGCATGCTGTGCTCGACCACGTCGCTCATGCCACCGAACACGGCGCTGCGGTCGCTACGGCCAGTCTTGAGAAACTGCACCAACTGCTCTTCGCTCCAGCTACCCAGGCCGTCCTTGTGGTCGCCACGCAGGTTCTTGGCAATCCAGCCTTCCAGCGGTGCACTGCCAGCCAGGAACTGCTCGCCATCCTGTGGGCTCAGTGCCTTTTCCTGCATGGTCAGCGCCCGCGGCGTATGGCACGCGCCACAGTGCCCCAGGCCCTCGACCAGGTAGGCACCGCGGTTGACCACCGGGTCGGCAGCCGCCGACGCCTGCCAGGGCTTGGCCTCTGGCGCGAACAACCCGCGCCAGACCGCCAGTGGCCAGCGCATGCTCAGCGGCCAGGGGATGTCGGTGGCCTTGTTCGGCTGCTCGACCGGCTCCACGCCTTTCATGAAGTAGGCATACAGCGCCTGCATGTCCTGCTCGCTGACGCGCGCATAGGACGGGTATGGCATGGCCGGATACAGGGTGCTGCCGTCCTTGCCGACGCCCTTGCGCACCGCCTGGTCGAAGTCTTCGAAGCTGTACTGGCCGATACCACTGGCCGCCGGGGTGATGTTGGTGGAGTACACCGTGCCGATCGGTGTCTCCATCGGCAGCCCACCGGCGAACGGCTTGCCGCCCTTGGCGGTATGGCAGGCGACGCAGTCGCCGGCACGGGCCAGGTACTCGCCCTGGCGCACCTGCGCATCGTCATTCGGCGCAGCCTGTGCAGCCACGCTGGCACCCAGCAGGGTTGCGATCAACATTGTCTTCATGCGCATCGCTCCTCAAGCCTGGACCAGCGGGCCAGGGTTTTTCAGGTACTGCTCGCGGATGGCGCGGGCCGACCAGTAGGTAAGCGCAGCCACCAGCCCGGTCGGGTTGTAGCCCAGCCCCTGGGGGAACGCCGAAGCCCCCGGAACGAACACGTTGTGCACGTCCCAGCTTTGCAGGTAGCGGTTTAACGCACTGGTTTTCGGGTCGGTGCCCATGATCGCGCCGCCGTTCAGGTGGGTGGTCTGGTAGCTGGCGGTGTTGAAGTGGTCCTTGACCTTCTTGCCCAGCACGGCAATGGTCTTGGGGTTCATCGCCTGGGCGATCTTGCTCAGCTTGTCGACCATGAACTGGTTCATCCTGATGTCGTTTTCCTGCCAGTCGAAGGTCATGCGCAGCAGCGGCTGGCCGTAGGCGTCGCGGTAGGTCGGGTCGAGGTCCAGGTAATTGCCACGGTAGGACTGGTGGGCGCCGTGGGCGTCCATCGACACCTGGTGGGTGTAGTAATCGGCGGTGGCCCTCTTCCAGGCGCTGCCCCAGGCCGGTGTGCCAGGCGGGGTGGCGCCGCCGGCAATCGGCCGTGTGCCGGCCTGGTTCACCCACATCGGCGAGCCACCGACGAAGCCGTGCGGGCCATGGTCGAAGTTGTCGGCGTTGAAGTCATCGATGGCAATGCCGTTGCCACCGGCACCGATGAAGTTGTTGGTGTAGGTGTCCTTGTCGAAGAACGCCTTGACCGTGCCCATGTTCTGGTAGGCGAAGTTACGCCCGACCACGCCTTCGTTCTTGATGGGGTCGTACGGTTTGCCGATGCCGGACAGCAGCATCAGGCGCACGTTGTTGAACTGGAACGCCGCCAGGATCACCAGGTCCGCCGGCTGCTCCACTTCGCGCCCCTGGGCGTCGATGTAGGTCACCCCGGTGGCCTTGCGCTTGCTGTCGTCCAGGTTCACCCGCAGCACATGGGCGTTGGGCCGCAGTTCGAAGTTCGGCACCTGGCGCAGCGCCGGCAGGATGTTCACGTTGGGCGAGGCCTTGGAGTACATGTAGCACACGTAGCCGCTGCAGAAACCGCAGAAGTTGCACGGCCCCATCTGCGCCCCGTACGGGTTGGTGTACGAGCCGGAGGTGTTGGCAGACGGCAGGTTGTAGGGCTTGTAGCCCAGGCTGGCCGCCGCCTTTTCGAACAGCCTGGCCGACACCACGTTTTTCTGCGAAGGCAGCGGGAACGGGCTGGAACGGTCCGGCGCATAGGGGTTGCCGCCCTTCCCTTCGCCAACGACCTGGCCGTTGACGGTCCAGGCTTGGCCAGAGGTACCGAATACCTTTTCGGCAAAGTCGAAGTGCGGTTCCAGTTCCTCGTAGCTGACCCCGAAGTCCTGGATAGTCATGTCTTCGGGGATGAACTTGCGCCCGTAGCGTTCTTCGTAGTGGCTGCGCATGCGCAGCTCCATCGGGTCCACCCGGAAGTGCACGCCAGACCAGTGCAGGCCTGCGCCACCTACACCTTTGCCCGGCAGGAAGGCACCGAGCTGGCGATTGGGCAGTGCCACATCGTTCATGCCATGGCGGATGGTGACGGTCTCTTTCGACACATCGACGAACAGCTTCTTGCGCACGCTGTAGGTCAGCTCGTCGATGACCTGCGGGTAGCTGCCTTCCGGGTAGGTGTCCTGCATCGGCCCACGCTCCAGGGCCACCACCTGCAGCCCGGCCTCGGTCAGTTCCTTGGCCATGATCGCACCGGCCCAGCCGAAGCCCACGATTACCGCGTCCACTTTCTTCATTACGGTCGCCATGCCTCAGGCCCTCTCGCCACGGATCGAAACAGCCGGGAACGGGTAAGGCTCGTTGCGCTCGACCCAATCCATGAAATCGGCGCGGGCGCCGGGGAAGCCGATCTGGGTCCAGCCGACCATGCCTTTGTTGCCGCCATGGATCGGGTCGCAGAAGAACCCTTCACGGGTGTTCTGCACCAGCAAGCTGAAGAACACCTTGGCCGGCACGGTGTCGAAAACCAGCTCTCCAGCCTCGACCTTGCTGAGAACGTGGTCCCGGGTAGCGCTATCTTGCGCAGCAAAAACTTGCCCGGAATTGGCCTTGCACCAGCCGTCCACGGCGGCGATGCCCAGGCGGTAGATCTGTTGCGGGCTGAGTTGCAGCTGGTAACCCAGTTCGGGCGCGGCGTCGGCCTTGAACGGGCCCTGCATGTACCACTGCGCGCCGGTTGCGTAGGGGGTGTTCATCTGCCGGTCGATGAACTCGGCAGCGCCTGCTTCAAGTGCACCGGGGCCAAGCTCGTCGGCCGGGATGATGCGCGAGACGGCCGCCTGCACGAAGGCCCACTCCTCGGCAGTGAAGAACGTCGGCTGGTAGTCGCCCGCTGGCGGCGTGGCCGGCACTTTGGGCTCGTGTTGCGGGGCCGCAAGCAGCTGACTGGCACCCACGCCAAGCCCCGTGCTGGCCACGGTGACCACAGGGATCAAGGTCAAGGTCTTGCGCAGAAAGTCCCTGCGCGGGTTGTCTGGGGCATGGTCAGGCATTGCGAATCCTCATTGGCTGTGTGCGGCCTTGAAAAGCGCCATCTGATTTTCAATATGGGGGGTGGTCTTGATAGGCCATCAAGAAAACAGCCGGATAATTTAGCGTGTTCAGAAATGTTTTGAAACCGGTTTCAGGCTTGATTTAAAAGGGGCCGTCCGGACTTTGCACCAGGCCTGTCTGCCTTGCTGGCTACACACGCATTCGCGGGCAAGGCCCCGCCCACAGGGCCGCGTTCACGCAGATGTCACGAATGGGTCGGCACGACCTGCCCCACTCCCCAACCTTGGGGACACGGTGCCCAACGACACACGCCTACCAATACCGTTGAAAAGGAATTGGATCCCTTGCACCGCAAGGGCTGCAGCGCATTTTTTCCGGTTTGGCACGCCTATTGCCGATCTCCTGCCAGACGCCCCAAGTCCATGGGCCCGTTTGCAGGAGGAAATGTCTCATGCACCGACCGATACCCCACCCGCTGGCATTGGCCATTTTCGCCGGCATGCTCCAACTCCCGGCGCAGGCTGCCTTGAACGCTGTCGATCCAGGCGCCTATGTTCCCGCCAACGGTGGCTTCCCAGCCTGGTACCAGGACAGTCACGGTCGTACCCTCGACCTGTGCCTGACAAAGGCGGTCAGCTCGCGTGTGCCTGGCGCACCCGGCGCACCTTCGTACATGTGCACGCTGCTGCCCACCCCCGGCGTGTTCGACGATACCCAACCCATCGTATTCCCCACCAACTTCCCTGACGAAGCTTTCTGGTTCACCGCCGATGCCGCCATCGTCGACGCCACTCGCGGCATCGACCTCAGCTACGGCACCGCGATCGAAGCGGCATTTGCCGCCGAAGAACCGGTCGACGGCGACCAGGTCAGCTTCGCCCGGGTGCGTATCCGGGTCGACGTGCCAACCGCCGGCACCTACGTGGTCACTCACCCGTACGGCGTCGAAGTGTTCGACGTACCTGCGCCCGGGCGCCGGGCGATCAACATGACCCGCGACATCGGCATTGCCGGCGCAGGCGACTTCACCGGCGCCCTGAAAGGCGATGTCGGGCCGTTCCTGCGCAGTGTCAACGGCCCCTACACCGAAGGCAGCGAGCGCTTCATCGGCGACCCGAACCTGGAAGAACGAGTGACCGGCAGCCCCTTCAATACCAACTACGTGCGCATCGAAGGCCCCGGCGGCATCGACCTGCGCACCGAGCTGTTCGCGGTTTCGGGCAAGCTTTCCGAAGTGACCCTGCCAACCCCGCTGATGCCGCAACGCAGTACCTACTCGCGGCATACCGAGAACGGCGACCTGCGCGCCCAGCAGGACATCTTCGTGATGGCCCCGCCGCCACCGGCCAGCGTCACCCTGACCAGCCAGACACCCAACCTGAACCTCACCGAGGCCAACGGTACCGGCGCCTGGTACGCCCAGTCGGTGCTCGACCCGGCCGCCGGGACGATCCTGACGCTGACCGCCGACAACAGCCTGGCGATCCCCACCAGCAGCCTGACCACCGCCAACGTGCCGCTGACCGACCTGGTCACCATCACCCAGGCCCAGTACCGCCTGTCCACCGGCGAGCTGACCCTGGTGGCCAGCACCAGCGACGAAACCACGCCGCCAGTGCTCACCGCACATACCGGCAACGGCGCGCTGATCGGCAACCTGAGCGGAACTGGCGCCGTGAAGACGCTGAGCACCAGCCTGTCGCCGATCCCGCCGGCCAAGGTGCAGGTCACCAGTGCCAATGGCGGTAGCGACACCGAAGACGTGGTGCTGGTGCCATGAACAGACAAAGGCTCAGCCTTCAAGGAGGCAGCATGAACACTTGGTCGCGCCGTGCGCTGTTGGCCGCCGGTTTTTCTCTTACCGTTACCAGCGCCGCGTTTGCCGCGCTGTCCGATGTCGACCCGGGGCCCTACACCTTCGCCACCGGTGGCTATCCGATGTGGTACAAGGACAGCCTCGACCAGTCCCTGGAGCTGTGCCAGTCCCGTGCCACCAGTACGCGAGCACCCGGCGCGCCAGGGGCACCCGCCTACATGTGTACCTTGTTGCCCGAGCCCGGCATCTATGACGATGCCCTGCCGTTGGTGTTCCCGGACAACTGGCCGCCAGAGATGTTCTGGTTCCTGGCTGAAACCGCCATTCCGCAGGTCGGCAACAGCGGCTACGAGCTGGAGGTCTATGTAGCCGGGGTGGAGGCAGCCTTTGCCGCCGAAAACCCGGTTGATGGTGACCAGCAGAGCTTCGCCCGCATCCGCATCCGTGCTTCGGTCCCAAGTACCGGTACCTACACCATCACCCACCCTTACGGGGTGGAGACGGTCAACGTCACCACGGCTGGGCGCCGGGCGATCAACATCACCCGGGACATAGGCATCGGTGCTCCTGGCAACTTCCGGGGAGCGCTGGCGGGGGCGATCGGCCCTTGGCTGAAGGGTGTTGGCGGGCCTTACACCGCGGTCAACCCCGATACCGGCGCCATCGAAACCTACATCGGCGACCCCAATATCACCGAAGCCGTGACCGGCAGCCCCTTCAATACCAACTTCGTGCGCATTCAAGGCCCCGCTGGCACCATCCAGACCAACACCTTCACTGTTTCAGGCAAGGTACTGGACCAGCGTGCCCAGACCCCGGTCAGCCTGGAACGCGCCACCTACTCGCGCAATGCCACCGGCACCCGCACGGAAGTGTTCGCCAAGGCGCCCAGCGCAGCCAGCCTGTGCATGCGCAATGGCATCGCCCTGGTCGGCACCCCGCCTTCGCCGTGCCAGTACACCCTCACCGCCGACAACAACGGGCTGTTCTTCCACCAGCAGTTCGGCCAGGAAGCACCGCCTGCAGTGGTGGTGGTCACCGCCAGCAACAGCGCCGGCGGCACTCAGCCGACCGCGCTGTCGAGCAAGCTCACCGACGTGGTCAAGGTCAGCACCGCACGCTACGACTGGGCCAACAAGCGCCTGCTGATCGAGGCCAGTTCCAGTGATGAGGTGGCGATCCCCGACCTGCTCGCCCAGGGCTACGGTCGCCTGTCCAAGGCAGGCACGCTGCAGAGCCTGACGGTCAACGACGTACCGCAGCCGCCGGCCACCATCACGGTCAAGTCGGCACGTGGCGGCAGCGATGTCGAACCGGTGGTCGTGGTCGGCAACGCACCGGTCGAGGCGGCCAACCAGCCACCGCTGGCCCAGGCCGATATCGGCAGCACCAGCGTCGGCATCCCGATCACCCTCAACCTGCTGCAGAACGACAGCGACCCGGACGGCAACGTACCGCTGACCATCAGCGACCTGACCCAGCCCGGTACCGGCCTTGGCGGCGTGGTGATGAACGGCACCACCTCGGTCACCTACACCCCGCCAGCCGGGGCCACGCAACCCGTGGTGGCCACCTTCAGCTACCGGGCGGTGGACGCCAAGGGCCTGAAGTCGGAACCGGCTACTGTCACCATCAACGTCGCGCCCAACCGGGCACCAACCGCCAACCCGGAAACCGTCGCCACCCTGGGCGTGCCATTGACCATCAACGTGCTGGCCAACGACACCGATCCGGAAGGCAACGTGCCGCTGACTGTCCCCGCTACCTCCCTCACCCAGCCGGCTACCGGTCGGGGCACAGTCAGCACCGACGGCACCACGGTGACCTACACCCCACCGGCCACGGTGACCACCGCCTTCACCACCACCTTCACCTACCAGGCGCGTGACTCGCTGGGGGCGCTGTCCAACCCCAGCACCGTCACCGTCAACGTGTCGCCACGGCCCGCTGCCGAAACCTTCGCGGTCACGGCTGCCACGGTCACGGCACGCTCCAACAACCGTTACAACTGGGACCTCAGCGGTACCTCGTCGGTCACCACCGGCAACACCGTCACCGTGCGGGTTACCACCACTACCGGCGTGCAAACCCTTGGCACCGCCACGGTAGCGCTGACCGGCCGCTGGCGCCTGGCGGTGAGCAATAGCACCACGATCATCCCGACTGCGGCACCGACGGCGACGATCACCACCAGCCAGGGCACCACACGCACCGTCAACGTAACCGTGCAGTAAAGGCCGGAGGTTGCAATGAAACGCCTGTACCCCCTGCTGCTCGGCCTGGCCCTGGTGGGCCAGGCCTGCTGGGCCGAGGACCTGCTGGACAATGCCGACCTCGCGCCCGGCAACGACCTCGGCGACCCGGTGATCATCCGCCTGCTGCCGGCCGGCGCCGGCCAGGCTGCGGTGATCGAGCAGCAGGGCGCGGGCAACCGCGCCGCCCTCGACCAGAACGGCCAGGCCCTGCTGGGCCGCATCGTCCAGGCCGGAGGCGCGCAGGAAGCGTACATCTTGCAGGAAGGTAGTGACCTGATGGCCATCATCAGCCAACAGGGAAATGGCAACAGCGCGTCGATCCGCCAGAGCGGCAGCAGCAACAGCGCGGCCATCGAGCAGATCGGCAACGACAACAGCGCCAGCATCGTGCAGTCCGGCACTGGCCTCAACAGCTCCGTGACTCAGGCCGGCAATGGCCAGCACGTTCAGATCACCCAATACCGATAGACCTGGAGGCACCCCCATGTACAAGCTCGCTCCGTTAAGTGCCGCTATCGTCCTGGCCCTTGCAGGTCAGGCCATGGCTGCTGACAGCACCTCGTCCCAGACCCAGGACGGCAAGGAAAACATCGCCGAAGTCAGCCAGTCCCTGGCGCCATACGCCTCGGCCACCCAGACCCAGACCGGCAAGGGCAACAACCACCTGGCGGTGCAATCCGAGAGCACCAGCGATATCCAGCAGAGCGCCAACGGCCAGTACAACGCCGGCTACGCCGACCAACTGTTCGAGAACGGCAGCCAGGTCACCCAGCACGCCAGCGGCAGCTACAACGATGCCTTCGTCAGCCAGTCGCTGGGCCTGGGCAACCAATCGCTGCAAACCCAGCAAGGCGCCGAAAACAGTTCGACCGTGTGGCAGGACAGCCAGGAAGGCAGCAAGGCCACCACCTGGCAATCCGGCCAGCGCAACGAGGCCTTCATCGAGCAGACCTTTGGTGGCAGCAACAACAGCAGCATCATCAACCAGACCGGCCAGGACAACTACGCCGCCGCCGAGCACCTGAGCTACGTCGATGGCGATATCCAGGTCTACCAGGATGGCAAGGGCAACTGGGCGTATGGCGACCAGCGCGACGGCACCGGCGGCACCATCGGCATTGGCCAGTACGGTGGCGGCAACTCGGTGGAAGTGTGGCAGGACAACCAGACCGCCAGCCAGGCATCGGTAACCCAGTCCGGCCAGATGAACGAAGGCTATATCGACCAGAGCTTCGGCATGAACAACAAGGTCAGCCTGTCGCAACAGGGCACGGCCAACGCCAGCTGGTCGGACCAGTTCGAGACCAACAACTCGACCACCACCATCACCCAGACCGGTAGCAACAACGTGCATTTCACCTACCAGAACGGTGAAAACCTCAACCTGACCATCAACACCAAGGGCAATGGCAACAGCGTCACTGCCAGCAACTGGAAAGGCGCCAAGATGGGCGGGCAGTTCGGTACCAACCAGAACGCCACCATCAACCAGAACGGCAATGGCAACGGCGCCAACCTGACCCAGAACGGTGACAACCAGCTGGCCACGCTGACCCAGAAAGGCACCGGCAACCAGATGGAGACCAAGCAGGCCGACATGAACAACGAGCTGTACTTCGAACAGAACGGCACTGACAACATCCTGATCGCCGACCAGCGTGGCACCGAAAACTATGCCTACGGCAACAGCCAGGGCACCGGCAACGTCATCAACCTGGACCAGTCCGGCTACAGCAACCAGAGCTACACCAACCAGCTGTACGGTGGCGGCAACGAAGCCACCATCAAGCAGGTTGACAGTTACAACGTCGCCTACGTGACCCAGGGAGGCCAGGGCAACAAGGCGTACGTCGACCAGAGCGGTGTCACCCAGACCGCGACCATCAGCCAGCTGGGCAGCGCGAACGTGGCCACCGTGACCCAGCAGTAGATCGCTCCCCCCTTGAACCGCGGTGCTCCTCTCCCTGGTGCCGCGGTTCCTTTTTATTCCTGTCACAACTCCTTTTTTTTTATTGATTTAGCGAGGGCCTTGTAGGAGCAGCCTTGTGCTGCGAAGGGGCCGGCAATGGCCATACATATCTGTTGCCTGCACCGGCCTCTTCGCAGCACAAGGCTGCTCCTACAAAGCGGGGCGTCTTGTCCACCCGCGAATAGGCCAAGCCTGCCAAGCGCATTACAATGGTCCTCAACCAAGCCGATACCCAATCCCATGATCCAGTCCGACCTCGACCTGTTCGACCCCCAGCCGCAACGCCTGGCCAGTCACACCGTGCTGCTGCCCGGCTTCGCCCTGGCCGAGATCGAGCCTCTGCTCGATGCCCTGCGCCCGGTGCTGCGTGCCGCGCCGTTCCGGCACATGCACACCCCAGGCGGCCTGCGCATGGCGGTAGGGTTGACCAACTGCGGCACGCTAGGTTGGGTCAGTGACGAACACGGCTACCGCTACAGCCCCTGCGACCCGCTCAGCGGCAAACCCTGGCCCGCCCTGCCCCCCGTGTTGCTCGAGCTGGCCAACCGCGCCGCGGCCATGGCCGGGTTCGACGGCTTCGTGCCGGATGCCTGCCTGGTCAACCACTACCTGCCGGGCACCCGCCTGAGCCTGCACCAGGACCGCGACGAGCAGGACTTCGGCCAACCGATCGTGTCGGTGTCGCTGGGCTTGCCGGCGGTGTTCCTGTTCGGTGGCCTGCAGCGCGCCGACAAGACCCAGCGCATCCCGCTGAGCCATGGCGATGTGCTGGTCTGGGGTGGAGGGGACCGCTTGCGGTTTCACGGCGTGCTCCCGATCAAGCCCGGCGTGCATCCGCGCCTGGGTGAACGGCGGATCAACCTGACCTTGCGCAAGGCCGGTGGCTGAATCGGACCAACGGCCCGCCACCCGGCGCAAACAGGATGAACGCGCATGAAACACGTTGAACATCTTGGCCAGGCAAGCTTCAAACGATATGCCATGCCCTCTTCAGCCTGGAGCCCGCCATGCCCTGCCAGCCCTGTTCCCCAACCCCTCACAGCGGAGCCGCGCGCCCATGAAAATGCCCTGCCGCGCGCCCAATTCCTCACTGCAACTCGATTACGTACGCGACACCCTGTTCGGCCCGGTGGCACAAAGCGTGGAATGCCAGTGCCAACTCGCCGCCCTCAACCTGCAAGGCCGCCCGGGCCTGCGCCTGCACATCTGCCCGCCGCTGCCCGACAAGGTCGACCGTGCCCACAGCGTGGCCTTCGTCTGGGACGGGCGCAGCTACCACGGTGTGGTCCGCGACCAGGGCAAGTGCGGTGATGGCGGCCTGAACCTGCTGCTGGAACTGCTGTAAGACGATCAACGGCGATCAACCCGGCTGAACCCACGGGGCGCGTCACGTCTCCATAGCAAAAGGGCCCATGCCTGCCGGAGAACGCGGAGAACGCCAATGAACAGTCCGTTGCTCAAGCTCTTCACTCACCCCGCCGACGCCTGGCTGGATATTCGCCGGGCCGAGGAAGACCACCCGCAGCAATATCTGCCGCGCCTGCTGGCCCTGGCATTGATCCCCGCGGTGTGCCTGTTCGTCGGCACCACCACCTTCGGCTGGAGCCTGGCGGCCGAGGAGCGGGTGCGCCTGAGCATGGCCAGCGCCGCGCAACTGGCGGGCCTGCTCTATGCCACCACAGTCGTCGGAGTGATGTTGATGGGCACGATGATCCGCTGGATGTCGCGCGGTTTCGATGCGCAGCCCAGCCTCAACCAGTGCATCGGCTTTGCCGCCTACTGCGCCACGCCATGGTTCTTTGCCGGGGTGGTCGGCCTGCTGCCGATCCGCTGGCTGGCGCTGGCGGCGCTGCTGGCTGCCTCGGCCTATGCCAGTGTGTTGCTGTATGGCGGGTTGCAGACCTTTCTGCGCCTGAAGAAGGAACAGGCCATGCTGTTCGCGACCTGCGTGTGGGGGGTGGGGTTGCTGCTGCTGGTGACCATCCTGGTGGCGATGATCCTGTTCTGGTTCAACGGCCTGATGCCGGAATATGTGCGCCCGGCCAGCCTGGGCTGACCGGGGCGCGGCAGGCGCCTCAGGCGATCGCCTTGAGTGGCGCCGGGTGGCTGTCACGCAGCGCGTGCAGCTGCCCCACCAAGTTGACTAGGTCGCGGCAACTGTTGAGGCTATGCAGGGGGACCCCGCTCAGGGTCACGCCCTCGTCGAGACTCTGGCCCTGACCCAGGCGGATGGTCAGGTTGGCGCCGTCCGTGCAGCTGACTTCGCAACGGTCGGGCAGGCAGGCCTGCTCGATCATCTGCCGCATTTCTAGCATCGAAACTCCTATCAACGACATGGTACGACCCTCTCTTTGGGATGGCCTGTTGTGTGAGTACGCCTTTGTCGGGCGAGGCGCCAATTGATATTGCGCATGCCGGGGCAGGCGTCCATGCGCCTGGGCAATGATCATGCGGGGAATCCTCTAGCACCTTAGTGGAAGATTGCCTGTGCAGGCCGAGTGTTCGAACGCAATGGCAGACTTAGCGACGAGCGGTGCCGGCAGGCCCCAGCGATGCCCACAGATGCTGCGCCGCATAGGCTCGCCACGGTCGCCAGGCCAGGGCTCGTTGCGCCAGTTGGGCGTCGTCGCCTTCGAGCAGGCGCAACGCCTTGACCAGCGCCACGTCGCCCAGCGGCAAGGCATCGGCCGCGCCGGCCTGGCGCAACGCCAGGTAGTGCGCGCTCCAGGGGCCGATCCCCTTGAGTTGGCACAGGTTGCGCAGCAGTTCGTCCAGCACTTGCCCGCGGCGTAGCAGCCCGGGCTCGGCCAGCAAGGCGCTGGCCAGCGTGCCCAGGGTGGCGGCGCGCGCCCGCGGCATGCCCATACCGTCGAACTGCGCAGCCGCCAATACCGGCAGCGCCGGGAACACGTGGCTCAGGCCCGGTGCGGGCCAGCGCAAGGGCACGCCGTGGCGTTGCACCAGGCGGCCGGCCAGGGTCATGGCCCCGGCCACACTGACCTGCTGGCCCAGCACAGTGCGCATGGCCTGCTCGCAGGCGTCCCAGCCTTGTGGCACGCGCAGGCCCGGGCGCTCCTGTAGCAGGCGGGCCATCAGCGGATCGCGGGACAGTTCGGCATTGATGCGCGCGGGGTCGGCATCGAGGTCGAAGACCCGCCTCAGCCTGGCGGTCAGGCCGGGTAGCGCGTGGGCCGGGACGCCCTCAAGGCGGACCCGCAGGTACTGGCTGCCCGAAGGTGTGGCGTGCAAGACGGCGTGGCGGCCGGCAATTACCAGGGTACGGCGGTAGGTGCCGTCGAGGCAGGTCTCGATGCCGGGGATGCAACGGGCAGCGAGGAAGGCCAGGGTCGAGGGCCAGTGGTAAGGGGCGCGGTAGCGCAGCCACAAGGTGTGGTGGCCGGGGGTGGGCAATGATCGGCGCACGGCGTGCAGGGGGGTGAGCTTGGGCATGGGGTGATCATGCCAGTAATGCCAATGGTTTCAATCCGGACGTGGTTTTTGAGTGCTGGGGGCGCTTTGCGCCCCTATCGCGACACAAGGCCGCTCCTACAGGGGGTCGTGCTTCCCTGTAGGAGCGGCCTTGTGTCGCGATAGGGCTGCAAACGCAGCCCCAGCTTTTTCAGGCAAGGATCAATGCGCCGCACCGTCCCGTGCATCCTGCATCTGCCCGAACCGCCCGGCATGGAAGTCGTCGAACGACTCGGCAATTTCTGCCTGGCTGTTCATCACGAACGGGCCATAGCCCACGATCGGCTCGTCGATCGGTTCACCGCTGAGCAGCAGCAGGCTGGCACCTTCCAGCGCTTCGACGGCAACATCCTCACCACCGCGGTCAAGCAGCACCAGGCTGGATGGGCCGGCTTCGCGCTCGCCGTTGATCCGCACATTGCCGCGCAACACCACCAGCGCCGCATTGCGGCCGGCGGCAACCGGCAGCTGCAAGGTTGCACCGGCATTCAGGCGCATGTCCCAGACATCCATGGCGGTAAAGGTTCGCGCCGGCCCCGAATGCCCACGATATTCACCTGCAATCACCCGCAGGCTACCGCCCTCGCCGTCCAGCGCCACCACCGGGATGTCCTCGGCCAGCAGCGTCTGGTAGCCAGCCGCTGCGCGCTTGTCCCGTGCCGGCAGGTTGACCCACAGCTGTACCATCTCCAGCGTACCGCCAGTGCGGGCGAAGCCTGGGGAGTGGAACTCTTCATGGATGATGCCGTTGGCAGCAGTCATCCACTGCACGTCACCGGGGCCGATCAAGCCGCCAGCGCCGGTAGAGTCGCGGTGCTCCAGTTCGCCCTGGTAAACGATGGTCACGGTCTCGAAGCCGCGGTGCGGGTGCTGGCCAACGCCGCGCCGCGCACTGGTCGGGGTGAAGTCATGAGGGCCGGCATAGTCCAGCAGCAGGAACGGGCTGATCTTGCTGGCCAGGTTGTCGTAGGTGAACAGGCTGCGCACCGGGAAACCATCACCTACCCAGTGGGCGTGGGGGCTGCGGTGAATACCCAGAATCGTTTTCATGAGAAGGCTCCTCTCTTGGTTGAGATAACCTTACCAGTGATACCAATCAGGCAATAGCTGGCTAAAATGGCATGCATCGTCTCATTTAAAGGACAATCAGAAAAACACGGCGTGAAGTATCGGATGCCCCGTGTACTGCGACCTCAACCAATGCTCCAGCTTCAACGAAAAGGCTTGCCCCCGCACCCTGAGTTCCCGATAGACCGGATCCGCCATTGCCTGGCCCGGGGTCAGTCTGTCCAGATGGCGGCGATTTTCCACCGACGATATCAACTCGAGAAAGACTGCGTAGTCTTCGAACAGAGCCACGCTATAGGGGTTGGAATGACCGAGCTTTGCCAGGCGTTGCAAAGGGGTGAGGGCCAGCAATTGTTGAAGGCGCAAGACCTTCGACGGCGCAGGGAGGCCGTAGGCCTCGGCAATCGCCACGATGCCGCCTGCAAAAAGCAGTTTTCGCGAAAATTGCAGTTTGATGTTGCGTACACCCCATGCTTTGCCTTCGGCCCTCTTTTCCTCGAAGTTCGCCATGAGGGTGCGGTAGTAGCGGATCAGGTCGTTAAGCAGGAACCTGGCAAGCCCGCGTCCATGGTCGTCAGGTACATAACGGCACAGCAGGTCATTCTGCCACCAGGCAAAGGCCTCATGCCCGAAGAGGGGCCGGCCTTCGAGCAACATCAGCATTCGCCTGGTCAGCGCAGTATTGTCTTCGCACTTCCAGCCTATGTGTTCGCTCAAGTCCGAGTACAGCGCCAACGCCCCACGGCCGAATTTAGCCTCGTCGCTTTCTCCCGGATGGCTGATGGGCCGGACAAGGTCGCTGACCTGGCGCAATATGTCGTCCAGACGACCCGCCGGCAAACTGCTGTCATGCACGATGAAAAAGTCGATGTCCGAAACAGGGGAAACCTCGCATCGACCATAGGAGCCCACGCTGACCACAGCCAGTGGTGACCGCCCCGCAAGTGGTGCAAGCGTGCTGTACATGGCTTGCCTGAGTGACTCGATTGTCTTGCAGGAGTAGTCGTAGCGTTCTTGCAGATACGATGGCTGTAGCAAGGTCTTGCTGGTCATGTCGTACGCTCGGGCAAAGCCCAAGGTTACTCACGCCTTCGCACCCGGTGCTGTCTGGAAAAACTATCCCGCCGGCCCCTGCAGCAGGAACGCCTGCACTTCTTCGGCACACGCCTCAGGATGTTCCTGCATGAAGCAGTGCCCACCTGCAACCTGCCTGGCGGTCACCTGAGGGTTGAGCGCCACCAGGCGGCTCACCGAATGGGGCACAAAGGGGTAGGTGTGCTCGCCGTACAGCACCCGCGTGGGCGTGCGGATCGCCGTCAGGCTTGCCCACATGCGCTTGGGGAAGGAACTGAAGATTTCCACTTCGCGGCTGGGCCGGCACTTGAGCACCACCGTTTCGCCACAGTCGCCGATGGCATGCTCGACGTAGGCCCGCAGCGCCGCATCGGTCCACCCCTTGAAGATACCCCGCCCATGCAGCGACGCCAGGGCTGCCTCGCGGTCGGGCCAGTGGCTGCGACGGCTGGCGGCCTTGCGCGCCAGGGCATGACGCTGGTGCAAGCCGACCAGGGCTGCCACCCCCATCACCCCCAGCATGCGCCGGCTGAACAGTACCGGGTCGAGCAGCACTGCACGCGTGAACAGTTGCGGTTCACTGGCCAGGATCAGGCCGGTGAGCACGCCACCGAAACTGTGCCCGACGGCAAAGCGCGGTACGTCGCCATACTCGCCCAGCCCGGCTGCGAAAGCCTCCACCGCCAGCACAGCGGTGCGGTTCCAGCCACGAAAAACCCCGCCATGGTCACTGTCACCATGGCCCTGGACATCGCTGAGCCACAGGTCGAAATGTTCGCCCAGGCGCATCAGCAATGGCTGGTAGGCAAGGCAGCAGAAGCCGTTGCCGTGCAGAAAATGCAGCAGCGGCTTGCCACTGGCCGGGGTTCGCCAGCCACGCAGGGTGAAGCCTTCGGCGCATTCGTGGGACCAGGGGATCAACTGCATCGGCTTGCTGTACTCGCGGGGTCAGGAAAACACCGATTCTACAAACAGCAGCGGGTACAGTGAAATCACCAGCAACAAGGCCATCAGGACATTGAACAGCATCAGCCAGCGTGGGTTCTGCAACAGGTTGCGCAGGGCGCTGCCGAACATCACCCACACCCCCACGCTGGGCAGGTTGACCAGGGCAAACAAGGCGGCAATGACAATGACGTTGGTCACATAGCCTTGCGCCGGCGTGTAGGTGGTGATTGCACCGACTGCCATCACCCAGGCCTTGGGATTGACCCACTGGAATGCCGCCGCCCCCCAGAAGCCCAGCGGTTTGCGGGCACTGGATGAGGCTGTGCCGACCGGCCCGGAGGTGGCGATCTTCCAGGCGAGGTAAAGCAGGTAGGCGGCGCCGGTGTAGCGCAGTACCGTGTACAGCGGCGGCCAGGCCTTGAACACCTCGCCCAGGCCCAGGCCAACGGCCAGCACCATTACCATGAAACCGATGCTGATCCCCATGGCGTGCGGGATGGAGCGGCGCACACCGAAGTTGACGCCCGAGGCCAGCAGCATGGTGTTGTTGGGGCCAGGGGTGATGGAGGACACGAAGGCAAACAGCACGAAGGCGGTGAGCAGGTCGGCAGAGGCAAGCATGGCAGGCATTCCACATTCTTTATGGGTGCTGTCACACTAACGGAGTCGCCCTCCTCTGCGACCGATACAGTTTCACTAAATTGTGTAGATACACATCGCTGTACCGCTACCACCAGACCAAGGAAGCCGTCACCATGAGCCTTACCATTCGCCCTGCCGTTCGCGCCGATGCCGAGCAGATCCTGGCCTTCATCACCGAACTGGCCGAGTACGAACGCGCTCGCCACGAGGTGATCGCGAGCGTTGCCGATATCGAGCACAGCCTTTTTGACGAGGGCAGCACCGTGCACAGCCTGATTTGCGAGCGCGATGGCCGGGCAATCGGCTTTGCCGTGTATTTCTACAGCTACTCGACCTGGCTCGGGCGCAACGGCATCTACCTGGAAGACCTGTACATAACGCCCGAGCAGCGTGGCGACGGTGCCGGGCGGCAATTGCTGCGGCATATTGCCCGCGAAGCGGTGGCGAATGATTGCGGGCGGCTGGAATGGAGCGTGCTGGACTGGAACGAGCCGGCGATCGGCTTCTATCAGAAGCTGGGGGCCGAAGCACAGGATGAGTGGGTGCGCTACCGGCTGGATGGGGAGAAGCTGGCGGCGTTTGCCCGGGGCTGACCAGGTGAATGCTCACGGCATAGACCACTACAGGCCGAATCGGCTTGCATGAGGGCTTGAGTGCGCATGCCTTGAGCTTTTCAGCGCCTGTGAGATCGAGCGCCGCCCGCGCGGCGCTTCGCGGCACAAGGCCGCTCCTACATCTGTTTCCGGCCAATTACTCCTGTGCCAGGTGGGTTGCAGCCTTGGTGCTTGGCTGAAGATTGATGAGGAGCAGTCGTGCGCCCCTCGATATCGAATGGAACAAACAAGACGGACAGAGGTGAACTCACAGGAGTAACTGGCCGGAAACAGATGTAGGAGCGGCCTTGTGCCGCGAAGCGCCGCGCGGGCGGCGCTCGATCTCCCAGGCACTGCAAAACCAAAGCCCTACCATCAGGGCAATTGACGGCAGCCCCGCCCCATGGTCTCCTTATGCCTCGCGTTCAGGTGCCCCCGATGGGGGTGAAACGGGAAACCGGTGCGTCACAGGCCCTCCAGCAGGGCCGGACAAGGCCGGTGCTGCCCCCGCAACGGTAAGCGAGCGAAGCGTCTGTACCACTGTGCCCGATCACCCGGCATGGGAAGGTGACGCCTTCCAGGAGCCTGGCTCCTCCTCGCAAGCCCGGAGACCGGCCTGGCGTTCATGAACACCCCGCGGTGGGCGGGCGCTGTTGCATTCCCCTGGGCTGCCACGCTCGGGGCTGCCGCGCTTGCCCGTTGCCCACAAAAAGCAGAGGAACGCGTCATGCCCGTCACCAGCGCCAAGCAACACAGCATCACCACCCCCGTCACCCTCAGCCAGCGTGTCGTCATCGCCGTCGGCGCCAGCCTGCTGGGCCTGTGCCTGGTGTATTTCGCCGGCTTCTCGCACATCGAAGCCGTGCACAACGCCGCCCACGACACCCGCCACAGCGCCGCCTTCCCCTGCCACTGAGTACGCCCGATGATCACACGCATTGCCCGTACCGCGGGCTTCAGCGGGTTGCTGGCGGCCTTGCTGCTGACCTTGCTGCAAAGCTTCTGGGTCGCCCCGCTGATTCTCGAGGCAGAAACCTACGAATCCTCAGCCCCGGTCGCCCAGCACGAGCATGCTAGCGAAGTGGCCGCCCATGAACACAGTGCCGAAGCCTGGTCGCCGGAAGACGGCTGGCAGCGGGTGCTGTCCACCACCGGCGGCAACTTGGTGGTCGCAGTCGGCTTCGCCCTGATCCTCACCGCCCTGTACAGCCTGCGCGAACCCAAGCGTGCCGGCACCGGCGCACTGTGGGGCCTGGCCGGCTTCGCCGTGTTCTGCCTGGCCCCGACCCTGGGCCTGCCGCCGGAACTGCCAGGTACTGCAGCCGCCGACCTGGGACAACGTCAGGCCTGGTGGATCGGCACCGCCAGCGCCACCGCGCTGGGCCTTGCCCTGCTGGTTTTCGCCCGCCACTGGTTGCTGAAGGCGCTGGGCGCCGTGCTGCTGGTCATTCCCCACGTGATCGGTGCGCCGCAACCCGAGGTGCACGAGAGCCTGGCCCCCGCCGCACTGGAAACCCAGTTCAAAGTGGCCTCCTGGCTGACCAACGCCGCCTTCTGGCTGGCCCTGGGCCTGCTCAGCGCCTGGCTGTTCCGGCGCTCCAGCCAAGCCTGATGCCTGCCTTTTACGCCGGCTTCGGCTGCCGCCGGGGTTGCCCGGCGGATACGCTGGAAACCTTGCTACGCCAGGCCCTGGCCAACCAGGGCCTGGCGTTGGCCGACCTGCACGGTATCGCCAGCATCAGCCTGAAGGCCGACGAACCCGGCTTGCAGCAACTGGCCGAACGCCTCGGCGTGCCCTTGGTGTTGTACGATACCGCGCAGTTGCAACCCTACGAACTCCAGCTCAGCCACCGCTCCGCTGCTGCCCATGCCCACTGCGGCTGCTGGGGCGTGGCAGAGAGCGCGGCACTGGCCCAGGCCAGCCAGCGGCTCGGCACAGCCAGGTTGCTGCTGAGGCGCCAGGTACTGGGCCCGGCTACCCTCGCCTTGGCCTATTGAACGTTTCCCCTCTTTCCTGCAAGGACTTTCCATGACGGTCTACTTCATCGGCGCCGGCCCCGGCGACCCGGAACTGATCACAATCAAGGGCCAACGGCTGATCCGCCAGTGCCCGGTGATCATCTATGCCGGCTCGCTGGTACCGGCCGCCGTGCTCGAGGGCCACCAGGCCGAGACCGTGATCAACAGCGCCGAACTGCACCTGGAACAGATCATTGCCGCCATGCGCAGTGCGCATGAGCAAGGCCTGGATGTGGCCCGGGTACACAGTGGCGATCCCAGCCTGTACGGCGCCATCGGCGAGCAGATCCGCCATCTGCAGGCGCTGGGCATCGATTACCAGATCATCCCCGGGGTCACCGCCACGGCGGCCAGCGCCGCCCTGCTCGGCTGCGAACTGACCCTGCCCCAGGTAGCACAGACCGTTATCCTTACCCGTTATGGCGACAGTTCGCCGATGCCGCCCGGCGAGCAACTTGGCGACCTGGCGCGCCACGGCAGCACCCTGGCAATTCACCTGGGGGTCAAGCACCTGTCGCGCATCGTCGAAGAACTGCTGCCGCACTACGGCGCGCACTGCCCGGTGGCGGTGGTGCATCGCGCCACCTGGCCGGATCAGGACTGGGTGCGCGGCACCCTCGGCGATATCGTCGAACGCGTCGCGGCCAAGGGCTTCCGACGCACGGCGCTGATCCTGGTGGGCCATGTGCTGGGCAACACACCGTTTGCCGAATCGGCCTTGTACCGCGCCGGGCATGCCCACCTCTATCGCCCTGGCGACTGAGCATTGCCAGGTTCGCCACGGGCGTAGCAGACTCCGGTTTCCCGCCTGCAAACAGGAGTCATGCCCATGCTGGACCTACGCCCAAACTGCGAGTGCTGCGATACCGACCTGCCCGGTGACAGCCCCGATGCGCTGATCTGCTCCTTCGAATGCACCTTCTGCCGCACCTGCGCCGAAACCCGTTTCCAGGGCCGCTGCCCGAACTGCACCGGCCAGTTGGTGGCACGCCCGACACGGGTCGGCCAGGCGCTGGCCAACAACCCCGCCTCGACCCAGCGCGTGAGCAAAGCACATTCCGCCTGCGCGTGAGCTACTTCAAAACATAAAAAAGACAGACATCGCCGCTTTGTCAGGGTGATGTCTTTCCCACGCTTTGTAGGACTTTTCAACAACTAGCCCGGGGACTTTCAACACTTCTATACTCGGCATTACCAAATTTCGGGAATGGTCGTATCGTGCAGCGCTTCCGATAACCCCACTTGCAGACGTATTCCTGAGTGATCCAGGAAGCGGACCACATCCTGACAGGAGTTTTCTTCATGACTACCGTGCTGATCGTCGACGACCACCCCATCGTGCGACTGTCCTTGCGAATGCTGCTCGAACGCGAGCGCTTCCATGTCGTCGGCGAAGTCGGCGATGGCAGTGAAGTCACGCAGGAGGTCCGCAAACTGCGCCCGAACGTGGTCATCCTCGACATCGGGCTTCCGGGCCTGGACGGCATGGAAGTCATCAAGCGCCTCCAAAGCCTGGAACCGGCCCCCAAGATCATGGTACTGACCGGCCAGGCCACCGATCTGTACGTGCGGCGCTGCCTGGATGCCGGCATTGGAGCCTTCGTCACCAAGGATGAAGACCACGAGGCCCTGCTGTTCGCCCTGAAGGCCCTGGTCAAGGGCTACTCGACCTTCCCGCAGATGTCGGTCAACAGCAACTCGCTGGAAAGCGAGCCCATGCGCCTGGCAAGCCTGTCCAACCGGGAAATGGAAGTGCTCAGGCGCCTGTCACGCGGCGAGAACAACAAGAATATCGGCACCTGCATGAACCTTAGTGCCAAGACCATCAGCACCTACCGGGGCCGCATAATGGAAAAGCTCAAGACCGAATCGCTGGTTGAAATGGTCGACCTGGCCAAGCGCAACAGCGTCTATTGAGCGCTCGGTGGCAATGAAGCGCCTGCTGGCAAGCGCCCTTCTGGTCATCGGCCTGGCCAATTCCGGCGCGCTGCTGGCCAACAGCGAACCCCGCCAGTTGCTGGCGCGCTCGGTCAGCGCCGCCACCCCCCTCGCGCTGTCCCGCGAAGAGCGGCAATGGCTCCAGCAACGCCAGCACCTGGTGCTTGGCAGTTCGCGACCCGACTACCCACCGCTGGAAATCAATGTCAGCCAGCACGACTATGAAGGCCTCAGCGCCGATTACGCAGGCATCATCGCTGAACAGCTGGGCACCACCATCGAAGTACGACGCTACGACAGCCGCCACGAAGCCATCGCTGCGCTACGCGACGGCCGTATCGACCTGCTGGGCAGCTCCAACGCCTTCGAGGCAGCGGATGCCCAACTCAGCCTCAGTGCGAGCTACGCCGACGACCTGCCGGTCATCGTCACGCGCGAGGGGCACAGCTTGAAGAGCACCCCCGACCTCGCCGGCCTGCGCCTGGCCATGGTCGATCATTACCTGCCGGCCAGCAGCGTCCGCAGCCTGTACCCCAAGGCGCAACTGAGCCTGTATCGCTCGACGCTGGCCGGGCTGGCCGCCGTCGAACTGGGCGAGGCCGACGCCTACCTGGGCGATGCCATCAGTACCGACTTCGCGATTGGCAAGAGTTACCAGGGCACACTCAAGATCGACCACTTCTGCCAGGTTGCCCCCGGGGCGTTTGCCTTTGCCATGGCCAGTGACAACCCGCGCCTGCGCCAGCTGGTCGACAAGGCGCTGGCGCGCATCAGCGAAAGCGAACGCCTGAACATCCTGCGCCGCTGGAGCAGTGGCAACACCAGCCTGCTGCTGCAACGCCACCTCACCGCCCTGACCGCCGAAGAAGAAGCCTGGATCGGCGCCAACCCCAGCATCAGCGTGCTGGTCAACACTTCGCTTGCGCCGCTGACCTTCAACGACGCCCAGCACCGCCCCAGCGGCATTACCCTCGACCTGCTCAAGCAGATCTCGCTGCGCACGGGGCTGCATTTCAAGCCGGTCGAAAGCCCGTCGGCGCAGGCAATGGTCGAGCGCCTGGCGCGCGGCGATGCGCAGATGATCGGCGCATTGGGCTATAGCGCAGACCGTTCCAAACAACTGCGCTATACCCGCCCCTACCTGGTCAGCCCGCGGGTGCTGGTTACCCGTGGCGACAATGCATTACCGGCGCAGGCCATGGCGCTGGATGGCCTGCGCATCGCCCTGGTGCGCGGCTCGCCGCAACGGGCCGTGCTGCAACAACGCTACCCGCAGGCCAGGATGGTCGAAGTGGACAACCCGCTCGGCCTGATGGAAGCCGTGGCCAACGGTGCCGCCGACGTCGCCTTGAGCAGCCATATCAATGCCGCCTACTACATCAGCCATGTGTTCAAGGACCGCCTGCGCATTGCCAGCGTGCTCGACGACGACCCGGCCATCGCCGCCTTCGCCGTGGCCGCCGACCAGCCGCAGTTGCAGGCAATCCTCGACAAGGCGCTGCTGAGCATTCCACCCGAAGAGCTGGACCAATTGATCAACCGCTGGCGCACCAACACCCTGGTCAGTGACAGCCCTTGGCGCGACTACCGCACCCTGGCCTTGCAGGTGCTGGTGCTGTCGGCCTTGCTGCTGGCCGGGGTGGTGTTCTGGAACAGCTACCTGCGCAAGCTGATCAACCAGCGCACCGAGGCCCAGCATGCCCTGCAAGCGCAGTTGGCGCTCAGCCGCGGCCTGCTCGAGCAGCTGCGCCAGGCCAAGGACGACGCCGAACAGGCCAGCCAGACCAAAAGCACCTTCCTGGCCACCATGAGCCATGAAATCCGTACCCCGATGAATGCCGTGATCGGCCTGCTGGAGCTGGCCCTGGAAGACAGCCGCGGCGGCCGTTGCGACACCCAGACCTTGCAGACCGCCTACGATTCGGCCATCGGCCTGCTTGAGCTGATTGGCGATATTCTCGACATTTCCCGCATCGAATCCGGGCACATCACCCTGCAGCCGGTGCCCACCAACCTGGTCGAACTGGTACGCGCCACCGTGCGGGTGTTCGAAGGCAATGCACGGGCCAAAGGCCTGCACTTGCACAGCGAGCTGCCCGCTGCGCCGGTCTGGGTACTGGCTGATCCGCTGCGCCTCAAGCAAGTCTTGTCCAACCTGATCAGCAACGCCATCAAGTTCACCGACCGCGGCGAAGTCCAGGCCAGCCTGCTGCTCTCACCCGCTGACAATGACAGCCTGGCAGTGGAACTGAATGTGCGAGACACCGGTATCGGCATCGGCCCAGCCGACCAGGCCCGGCTGTTCAATGCCTTCGTCCAGGCCGACGGCCCCCGGGCACGCCAGGGTGCCGGCCTGGGGCTGGTCATCAGCCGCACCCTGGCCGAGTTGATGGGCGGCACCTTGAGCCTGCAGAGCGTCGAAGGCGTAGGTACCAAGGTGCAGGTCTGCGTGCGGCTGCCCGCGTGCGCAGCACCGGTACAGGTCGAACAGCACGCCCCGGAGCTGGAAAGCAGCAGCGGCCCGCTGAACATACTGGTGGTCGACGACTACCCCGCCAACCTGCTGCTGCTGGAGCGGCAGTTGCATACCCTGGGGCATCGGGTGACGCTGGCGGAGAACGGGGAAATCGCGCTGGCACGCTGGCAGGCAGCGCGCTTCGACCTGGTGATCACCGACTGCAGCATGCCGGTCATGGACGGCCACGAACTGACCCGCCGCATCCGCAGCCTCGAGGGCGAACGCGGCCTGGCGGCATGCCGCATTCTCGGCGTCACCGCCAACGCCCAGGCCGAGGAGCGTGCCCGCTGCCTGGCCAGCGGCATGGACGAATGCCTGTTCAAACCCATTGGCCTGCGTACGCTCAAGGCCCACCTGCCCCACGCTCACCCCCGGCAACAGCCGCCAGCGCGGCGCGCCAGCGGGTTCAACCTTGGCGAACTGCGGCACCTGACCCAGGACGACGAACAACTGACGCGGAATCTGCTGGAACAGCTGGCGCAAAGCGTCAGCGAAGACCTTGCGACCTTGCGCGCACTGGCAGCAGATGCCCCCGGCGAGGCTGTGCGCGCCCTGGCTCACCGGATCAAGGGCGGGGCGAAGATGCTCAAGGTACGCACGCTGGTCCACGATTGCGAAGCCATCGAACAGGCCCAAGGCCAAGGCCTGCAGACGACTGACCTGCGCCTGCAATTGCAAGCCAGCCTGGAGACCCTGCTGGACGAGCTGGGCGATGCGCTCAATGCAATTGCAGCGTCGAACTGATCTGGCTGATGGCGTTTACCACGTGCCGTGAACCCTGCTGGATTTCCATGATCACCGTGCCGGCCTCGTTGGCCAGCGCCACGCCATGACCGGTACGCTTCAGGCTCGACTGCATGCTGGCCACGGCCAACAGCGACAGGTCGTGGTTCTGCCGCACCACGTCGACGATTTCCAGGGTGGCCTTGCTGGTTCGCGCCGCCAGGTTGCGCACCTCGTCGGCCACCACGGCAAAACCGCGCCCGTGCTCGCCGGCGCGGGCCGCCTCGATGGCCGCGTTCAAAGCCAGCAGGTTGGTCTGGTCGGCAATGCCACGGATGGTCAGCACGATCTGCCCGATCACATCCGACTGTTTGCTTACCGCATCGATGCTGCGGGCCGCGTCGTTGAGTTCATGGGAAATCTGCTCGATCACCTGTACCGCCTGCTGTACCACCTCGGTGCCCTTGCGCGCGCAGGCATCAGTCTGTACCGAACTGGCATGGGCAGCATCGGCAGCGCTTTGCTGGGTGCTGACCTGATGGGTGATGTCGCTGGCGAACTTCACCACCTTGTACAAGCGGCCCTTGCTGTCGAAGATCGGGTTGTAGGACGCCTCCAGGTAGACCGTCCGGCCATGTTTGTCGATGCGTTCGAAACGGTGCGAATGGTATTCGCCGCGGTTGAGCGAAGCCCAGAACTCGCGGTACTCGGCCGATTCGCGCTCATGCGCCAGGCAGAACAGCCCGTGATGGCGGCCGACCACCTCGTCCAGGCGATAGCCCATGGTGTCGAGGAAGTTCTGGTTGGCCTTGATCACCCGGCCTTGCGGGGTGAATTCGATCACCGCCATGGAGCGGCTGATGGCCTTGAGCAGGCTTTCGCTCTCGTGCTCCTCCATCACCCGCTGGCTGATGTCGGATGCCACTTTGATCACGCTGGTGACCTGGCGCTGCTCGTCCAGCACCGGCATGTAGCTGGCTTCCAGCCAGACTTCGCGGCCGGCCTTGTCGATCCGCTCGAAGGTACCGCTGATGGCCTTGCCCTGCCCCAGTTCACGCCACAGTTGCTGGTATTCGGCGCTTTTCGCGTAGCCGGGGTCGCAGAACAGCCGGTGGTGCTTGCCGCGCAACTCCTCGGCGCTGTAGCCCATGGCCTGGCAGAAGCGCTCATTGGCATCGAGGATCGTGCCGTCGGGGGTGAACTCGATCATTGCCATGGAGCGGCTGATCGCCGCCAGCTTGGCCTGCAAGCTGGCCAAGGCCTCATGACTGCGCTGGATCTCGACCAGATCGGACTTGCGGTGGAAATCGAACATGACGCCGGGCTCCTGTATGCGCGGTGTCCTGAGCATAGATCGCCTGGCGTAAGTCGTGGTTTTTGTGGCGCCTGTGAGATCGAGCGCCGCCCGCGCGGCGCTTCGCAGCACAAGGCTGCTCCTACATCTGTTTCGGGCCAATTATTTCTGTGAGGTTTGTGCGCGAACGCTCTGGCGCATGGCTCGATATCGCGTTGTACGAACAAGGCGGTCGCGTGCACTGGTACAGGCGTTACTGGCCTGAAACAGATGTAGGAGCAGCCTTGTGCTGCGAAGCGCCGCGCGGGCGGCGCTCGGTCTCGAAACCACCACCCCCCTCAGGACAAACTCAGGAACTCTCCCGCACCATCAACTCGAAGCCCAGGTCCTGCTGCGCATTCGGCACCCGCTTGCCATCGAGCAACGCCAGCAGCGCCTGCGCAGCACCGCGCCCCACGGCGGCCCGAGGCGTGCGAATCGAGGTCAGCCGCGGCACCATGTGCGCCGAAGCCGGCAGGTCGTTGAAACCGACCATCGCCACCTGCCGCGGCACCTCCACCCCTTGGCGCAATGCCTGCAGCACCGCGCCCTGGGCCAGGTCGTCGTTGCAGAAGAAGATACCGTCGACATCCGGCGCCTGCTGCAGCAACTGGCTGAACAACGCGCTGCCCAGGGCAATGGAAGAAGGCTCCGGCGCCAGCACTTCCAGCTCGGCCGCCTGCAAGCCAGCCTCGGCCAACGCCTGGCGGAACCCTTCGGCACGCTGCATCACCCGCGGGTCGAGCTGCGCGGCAATGAACGCCAGGCGCTTGCGCCCGCGCTCGATCAGGTGGCGGGCCGCGGCGCGCCCGGCCTGCTGCTGCGAGAAGCCGACCGACAACGCCCCAGCCTCGCCATTCAGTTCCATCATGTGCACACAGGGCACGCCACTGGCCGCCAGCATCTGCCGCGATGCCTCGCTGCGCTCGAAACCGGTCAACAGCATGCCGCAGGGCTGGTAGGCAAGGTAGTTGCGGATCAGGTTCTCTTCTTCGGCAAGATCGTAGTGATAGTTGCCGATCAGCACCTCGAGCCCGCGCGGGCGCATGACCTCATGAATGGCTTCCAGCGTATCGATGAACAGCTGGTTGGACAGCGACGGGATCAACACCACCACCGACTGGCTGCGCGCCGACGCCAGGGCACGGGCCGCCGGATTGGCCACGTAGCCAAGGCTCGCTGCGGCAGCAACGACCTTTTCCACCAGCTCCGGCGCAACCGTGCTGACCCCACGCAGGGCGCGCGAGGCGGTAATCGGGGAAACCCCGGAAAGCCTGGCAACTTCTGCCAGGGTGGGACGACCTGTGGTGCGGGAGCCGGTGCGGGACATGGATGTTGTAATTTTACTACTTGCAAGGAAAGGGAACGGCCACTAAGGTAGCGCTGTCTCAGGACGCAGGCAATGTAATCTTTGGTAGCAGCCACCGCGCGCTCGCCGCCAAGCGTCCATACTGCGTAAGGACAAGATCAATAACACCGGGGAGGTGGCTGTTCGTCGACGACGAGACAGCGCTATCTCACCCGCAGGAGGTACTGATGAATTCTCCCCTGTCCGCCATCGTGGTGATGGGCGTGGCCGGTTGCGGCAAAAGCTGCATCGGCGCTGCCATCGCCGCCCGAAGCGGCGGCCGCCTGATCGAAGGCGACGCTTTCCACCCTGCCGAAAACATCCGCAAGATGAGCGCTGGCATCCCCCTGGACGACAGCGATCGTGCCGGCTGGCTGGTGCGTCTTGGTCAGGAGCTGCAAGCCACGACCCAGGCCGGGGAACGTCCGATCCTGACCTGTTCGGCCCTCAAGCGCCGCTATCGCGACTCCCTGCGCGATGCCATGCCCGGGCTGGTGTTCGTGTTCCTCGAACTGTCACCCGCCGAGGCGGAAAAACGCGTGCTGGCCCGCCCCGGGCATTTCATGCCGGCGAGCCTCATCGACAGCCAGTTCGCTGCCCTCGAGGCGCCACACGGCGAACCCCTGACTATCGCGCTTGACGCCACCCAGCCCATTGAAGCGCTTGCCGAAGCGGTGGACAGCTGGCTAAAGGGCCGCGGTGAGCCGGGCCTGGCACAAACTGCCTGACCGTGGCGGCTTTCCCGGCCCACACAAGACAGCGCTACCCTGCCCCATAAGCGCAAGCAAAGTTACAAAAAAGCTACGCCAAAACAACGATAAGACCGAGGCCTTCAAACCATGTTCGGACTGGCTACTGATACCTTCCTGCTGCTCGACGCGCTGGTTACCATCGTCGGGCTGATCCTGCTGATCACCCACTTCAAAGTCCACCCCTTCGTCGCCCTGACCATCGCGGCCGGCTTCCTTGGCCTGACCTCCGGCATGCCGGTGGCCAAGGTCATGAAATCGTTCCAGGACGGTTTTGGCGGCGTGCTGGGCTTCGTCGGCATCGTGCTTGCCCTGGGCACCATGCTTGGCAAGCTGATGGCCGACTCCGGGGGGGCCGACCAGATCGCGCAAACCCTCATCCGTGCCTTCGGCAAGAAGAACGTGCACTGGGCGATGATGTTCGCCGCCTTCCTGGTGGGCATTCCGCTGTTCTTCGAAATCGGCTTCGTGCTGCTGATTCCGCTGGTGTTCATCGTCGCCCGGCGCTCCGGCGTGTCGCTGATCAAGATCGGCATTCCGCTGCTGGCCGGCCTGTCGGTGGTGCACGGCCTGGTACCCCCGCACCCGGGCCCGCTGCTGGCGATCGGCATCTTCCATGCCGACATCGGCAAGACCATCTTCTATGGCCTGATCGTGGCGCTGCCTACCGCCATCATCGCCGGCCCGCTGTTCGGTAACTTCATTTCACGCTACATCCCGGGCACCCCGTCCCAGGAGCTGATGGACCAGATCGCCAAGGAGTCCGACCAGGGCAACCTGCCGAGTTTCACCATCACCCTGGTCACCGTGCTGCTGCCGGTGGTGCTGATGCTGCTGAAGACCTTCGCCGACGTGGTGCTGCCAGCCGAGCACATCGTGCGCCAGTGGATGGACCTGATCGGCCACCCCATCACCGCCCTGCTCGCTGCCCTGCTGCTGGCCTTCTACACCTTCGGCTCGGCCCGTGGCTTCAACCGCCAGCAGATCATGAAGATGCTCGACCAGAGCCTGGCACCAACCGCGGCGATCGTGCTGATCGTGGGTGCCGGCGGCGGCTTCAAGCAGATGCTGGTAGACACCGGCGTGGGCAACGTGATCGGGCAGATGGCCGTGCAGGCGGAGATTTCGCCGATCATGCTGGCCTGGCTGGTAGCGGCGGTAATCCGCATTGCCACCGGTTCCGCGACGGTCGCCACCATCACCGGCGCGGGCATCGTCGCACCGGTGATCGACCTGGTGCCTGGGGTCAACCGTGAGCTGCTGGTGCTGGCCACCGGCGCCGGCTCGTTGATCCTGTCCCATGTCAACGACGCCGGTTTCTGGCTGGTGAAGCAGTACTTCAACATGACCGTGGCGGAAACCTTCAAGACCTGGAGCATGATGGAGACCATCCTGTCGATCGTCGGCATCATCTTCATCATGTTGCTGTCGCTGGTGGTGTAACCGTTGATCGGGGTAATGGCACCTTGAAGCTTCGGGTAGGGCCGAACGGAAGTATCAGCCCTACCAGAAGCAAAGGAGCCTGCCATGCCCCGCTCAAGCATCCTGCTGATTGCCCTGCTCGCCGCGCCATTGGCCATAGCTGCCGGCACCGGCCCCACCTACCCCGACGACCCGCACAACCCGGCGCCCAAGCCGGGCGCGGACAGCACCCTCAACCCGATCGAAAAGCCCATGCCGCGGGACACCGACCCACGCATAAAAGGCAACGACCCGGACAGCCCGCCCGCTGAACAGAATGACAACCGGGATTTGCCGGGTATGGATGGCAGTGGCTCGGAAGGTACCGGGCGGCAGGGAGCAGCCGATAATCAGCGTTGATCAATGCCCCTGAATGCAACTGTCTTGCTCAAATTCCAAAAGTTGGCGCAATCCCTGTAGGAGCGGCTTTAGCCGCGAAGAATCCAACGCGGTGCATGGCACCGGCTGCGCCGGTGTTCGCGGCTAAAGCCGCTCCCACAGGGGCCCCTGTACGGCCCGTTATCCTTTGCTCACCACTGGCGCTTGTCCGGCCTGGTCAGCCCCAGTTTCTCGATCCGGTAACGCAGCATGTCCCGCGACAACCCGAGCATGCGCGCCGACTTGGTCACGTTCCAGTCCGTGCGGTCCAGGGTCTTGCACACCAGGTCGCGCTCCATGTCCGGCAGGCTGGTGCCGGGCTCGGGTTCGTGCCGGGGCATTTCGAACACCGCAGGCGCCGCCTGTTGCACCAGCGGCTCGTCGATCAGGGTCATGCACAGGTTGAGCTGATGCGCCTGCACCACCTCGTTCGGTGCCAGCAGCACGGTCTGCTCCAGCATGTTGCGCAGTTCGCGCACATTGCCTGGCCAGCTGTAACCGAGCATCAGGTTTTCCGCCTCGGCGGAAAAACGCAGGTTCGGCTTGCCATAACGCCGGCCATGATGGGCCAGGAAATGCCGCGCCAGCAGCAGCACGTCCTGCCCGCGGGCATACAGGCGCGGTACCTTCAGGGCGATGATGCGCAGGCGGAAGAACAGGTCGCGGCGGAACTTGCCCTGCTGCACCATCTGCTCCAGGTTGCAGTTGGTAGCGCTGATCACCCGCAGGTCGACCTTGCGCTCCTTTACCGCGCCGATCCGGCGGATACTGCGGTCTTCCAGCAACTTGAGCAGCTTGGCCTGCAGCACCAGGTCCATCTCGCCAATCTCGTCGAGGAACAAGGTGCCGCCATCGGCAGCCTCCACCAGGCCCACCCGGCGCTCCTTGGCGTCGGTAAAGGCGCCCTTCTCGTGGCCGAACAGCTCGGCCTCCAGCAGGTTGGCCGGGATCGAGGCACAGTTGAATTCGATGAACGGCCCCTTGCTGCGCGAACCATCGAAATGCAGGGCGCGGGCCACCAGCTCCTTGCCGGTACCGGTCTCGCCTTCGATCAGCACCGGTGGCAAGTCGTCGCTGGCCATGCGCCGCTCGGCATCGAGCACCTGGCGCAGGGTGTGCTTGAGGGTGAGCATCGTCGGTGATTCGCCGATCAACGCCTGCAACCCGGACTTCTGCGCCTCGCGCTCCTGGTAGAACGACAACGTGCGCTCCATGCGTTCGGCAGCCAGCGCCTTGTCCAGGGTCAGCTTGAGCTCGGCCAGCACCACCGGCTTGGTCAGGTAATGGAAGGCGCCCTCCTTCATTGCCTGCACGGCATCTTCGACATTGCCGTAGCCGGTCATCATGATCACTTTCAGGTCCGGCACCTGCGCCACCAAGGTACGCAGCAGGTCGTGCCCGCTCATGCCCGGCAGCGAGTTGTCGGTCAGCACCGCATCGGGCTGGCCCCGCTTGATCTGCTCCAGCGCCAGTTCCGCGCTGTGGCACACGGTGACCTCGAAGCCCTTGAGGCTGAGGTAGGTGCGAATATTGTCGGCGAGAATTTCATCATCCTCGACCACCAGGATGCTGTGCTCCATGGTCCCCTCCCGCTGCGATATTGAATGTGAGGCTGACGCGGGTTCCTTCCTCTTCGCGGCTGCTCAGGCTGACCGAGCCGCCAAAACGCTCCATGATGCGTTTGACCAGGGCCAGGCCTACGCCCAGGCCGCCCTGCTTGGTGGTGTAGAACGGCTTGAACACCATCCGTTCCTGCTGTTGGCTCATGCCCTTGCCGGTGTCGCTGAGGACGAACTCGGCACGCTGCCCATCCTGCACATTGACCTGGGCACGCAGCATGCCGCCTTCGGGCATGGCTTCCAGGGCATTGGAGAACAGGGTGTTGAGAATTTGCGTGAGTTGTAGCGGCTGGCTGGCCACCCATTGTGCCCCGGGGCCTTCGTAGCAGAAGCGCACGCCGTTGCGTTCGATCTGCTGGGCGAAGGCCAGGTGGGTGTCCTCGATGGCCGTCACCAGGTCCACGGCCTCGGCGTCGTCACTGGTCGGGCGCAGCGACACCAGCAAGTCACGCACCCAGCGCGACATGCGGTCGACCTGGCTGATGATGTCGGTGATGTTCTTCTGAGCCGCGGGGTTGGCGATTTCCTGGGCCAGTTCGGCGCTGGAGCGGATGTTGGCCAGCGGGTTGCGCAAGCTATGCGCCACTGCCGACGACATCTCGCCCAGGGCCACATAGGTTTCACTGGCCACCAGCCGGTCCTGCTGCAGGTGCAGCAGTTGCGCTGCGCGGCGCACGATCCAGAACAGGCCGAAGTAGACCAGCGCCCCGCCCACCAGGGTCGAGGCCCAGATCAGCACATAGCCGCGCTGGATGCGCCGGACCAGGTCTTGAGGCTCCTTGTAGATCTCCACCATGGCCAGCACCTGCTCGCCCTGGCTGTCGAACAGCGGGATGTAGTTCTCGATGAACAGGTAACGCGGCTCACGCTGGAACTTCTGCTCTTCGCGGTCATCGTCGGCCTGGTGGTAGCTGGCCGACACCGCCTTGCGCGAGCGGAAGGCGCGGTCGAGGTCGCCATCGGCCTCGATGCGCTTGCCGATCAGCTCCCGGTTGGTCGACCAGACGATGGTACGGTCGCGTGCATAGACATTGGCCAGCAAGGTGTCCGGCAGGTGCTCGACATGGTCGAGGAACTCGACCCGGGTAGATTCAGCCAGGTCCGGGGTGAACTGCAGGTGCTGCTGATCCAGGCGCGGGTCAAGCAACTCGCCCATGGTGGTGCCCGGCGGCAACTGCGAATGGCGCACTTCGGCCTGGGCCATGGCCTGGATGAACTGTGCGGTGAGCATGGCATCGCGCTCGACGCTGTCGCGCACCACGAAACGCGTCGACACATAACCCAGCCCGCCTGCCACCGAGGCGATGATCAGCAGGCTGATGACCGAGAACCAGCGCAGCAGGTTGAATTCGCGCAATGGCACGGCCATACCGCTGGCGGTAGTACTGGCCTTGCCTGGCACTTCATTATCCAGCATCTGCATCGCGTGCTTCCCGCGCAGGGCGTCCGTTCAGAAATGCATCAAGGCGACGAACAGTAGCCAATTGATAGCACTCCACCCGTGCAGCCGCAGCTGCCATTTGTCGTGTTGCACTCCGCCTGTCACGTTGCAAGAACCCAGCCAGCCACCTGAATGATTTGATAAGTTCTTTATAATCAATAGGTTAATGAATTTTCCTAAATTCGCATGGAGGATGGTCCCCCACATTTGGGGATTTTCACCCCAAAAACATAAATCCTTTATAAACAACAACATACAGATATTTATCAATGTAAATCATGAGGACTCGATCAACCGGAAACTCAACGAAACCCGGGTGCCATGGCCTTCACTGCTGCTGAGCCGGACGCTGCCACCGAAGCGTTCCATGATGCGTTTCACCAACACCAGGCCCACACCCAACCCACCCTGCTTGGTGGTGAAGAAAGGCCGGAAGGCCATGCGCTGCTGCTCTTCGTTCATGCCTTTGCCGTTGTCGGACAGGCGCAGGGTCAAGTTTCGCCGGTCATGGCGCACCACCTCGACACGCAACCGCCCACCCTGCTCCATCGACTCCAGGGCGTTGGCAATCAGGCTGCTGAAAATCTGCCGCAGTAACACCGGGTGCCCCAGCACCTGCACCGCCGGTAACGGTTGCAGGTCCAGGCTCACGCCGCCACGCGCCAGCAGCACCGCGTAGGTCTGCAGGCTTTCCTGCAATGCCAGCGGCAAATCCACCGCCACTGCCTCATCGTTGAGCGGGCGCAATGACTGCAACATCTGGCGGATCCACTGCGACATCCGGTCGACCTGGCTGATGATGTCGTTGACATTGCGCTGCGCCGGGCCGTCGTCGAACGCCTGGGCCAGCTCGGCACTGGAACGGATGCTGGCCAGCGGGTTGCGCAGGCTGTGGGCTACCGCCGAGGACACCTCGCCCAGTGCCACGTAGGTTTCGTTGCTGATCAGCCGCTTCTGCTGCACCGACAGCAGGCGCGCGGCGCGGTGCATGATGCCGTACAGGCCGACGTAGACCAGCCCGGCACCAACGGTGATCGCCAGCCAGATCAGGATCAGCCCATGCTCGATGCGTACGATCAGGTCATGGGGCTCCTTGTAGATCTCCACCATCGCCGTGACCTGCTCGCCATCGGCATCGAACAGCGGAATGTAGTTCTCGATGAACAACTGCTCGGGTGGGATGACGAACTTCTGCTCGGCGCGGGCCTGTTCGAAGTTGTGATAGCTGGCCGAGACTCGCATCTTGTACTCGAAGGCCTTCTCCAGGTCCTGGTCGCCTTCGATCAGCTTGCCGACCAGCGCCGGGTTGCTGGACCAGATCACCGTACGGTCCGGGGCATAGATGTTGGCCAGCAGCATGTCGGGCAGGTGGGCGATGTGGTCGAGGAACTCGCCACGCGCCCTGCGCCGGGCGTCCGGGTCGACATCGAGCAGGTTGGCGCGGTCGATGCGCGGGTCGAGCAGTTCACCCATGGTGCGCACATTGGGGATCGACACATGGCGCACTTCGGCATCGGCAATGGAGGTAATGAATTGCGCGGTGAGCAAGGCATCGCGCTCGATGCTCTCGTCGATGATGAAACGGCTGGAAATCAACCCCAGCCCGACCGCTACCGAGAGGATGATGGCCAGGCTGACCCAGGCGTACCAGCGCAGCAGGTTGAACGGCTTGCGTGGGGTGGCCAGTTCGTTACCGGCGGGTACTTCAATAGCGTCGGAACGAGGGGCGATGTCCATGGCGGACTCCACAACTGGGCACCTTCAGAAGGTTATAGCCCAGAGTTGGGGAAACCATCGGGTCAGCTTGGTGGCATCCGCCGAAGGGTATTGTTTCTGTCCTTGCCGAGTGGCGCTCGCGCTGAAAAAAATCCAGATGCCGCGCGGCCCCTGTGGGAGCGGGCGTGTCGAGGCGTCGAACCGCCGCGAACACCGGCGGAGCCGGTGCCAGGCACCGCGTTGGATTCTTCGCGGGCACGCCCGCTCCCACACGGTACGCGGATCGCTTGCGCACTGAGTTCTCTGCGCGACAGCGCAGCACAAAGGGCTGGGCCATCTCCCACAGGGAAAATTGCAAAGGCTAATCACCCGTCAACCCCTGCAACCGGCGGTACTCCCGCAGCACATTCGGTACATAGCGCCGGGTCTCGGCAAACGGCGGTACCGCACCACGGCGCAGCACAGCTTCGGGGCCGGCGTTGTAGGCCGCCACGGCCAGAGTGATGTCATTGTCGAACAAGTTGAGCATGCGCTTGAGGTAGCGGGCCCCGCCCTGCACGTTGTCTTCCGGGTCCAGGCGGTTTTCCACGCCCATCTCGCGGGCGGTATCCGGCATCAGTTGCATCAGCCCCACGGCGCCCGCCGGTGAACGGGCCTTGGGGTTGTAGCCGGACTCGGCCTTGATCACCGCATGCAGCAACGCCGGGGGGACGTCGTGGGTACGCGCCGCGGCGGCGACCAGCTTGGCGTAGGGGCGGCCGGTGATGAGCTGCGCGTGGGCCGGGCCGGCCTGGGCCTTCGGCTCGCTGATCACCGTTTCATAGAGGCGCCCGGGTCGATGGACGTTGGTCAGTATGTAGCTGCCTTTGGCGTCGATGGAAATGTACACATCGGCCTGGGCAGCACCTGCCACCAGCCAGATCAAACCGAGAATGAGTCCACGCATGTCGGTCGCCTCTTCGTGGTACCCCCAAATTTGGGGGATATACCCCGGAAAACCCGAGGTCGATGACCACGACGCAAGCACTGTGCCGCTTTGCATACCGCATGGTGCAAGGCGCCAGCGCAGGCGTGCACGGCTGTTGCATGGAGCCTGCAAAAGCTTGTCCCCATGCAGCGGAGGGCTTCACCATGCAGCGCAGAACCAACCCTGAACGTGGCTTCACCCTGCTTGAACTCCTGGTGGTACTGGTGGTGCTCGGCCTGTTGGCCGGTATCGTCGCGCCCAAGTACTTCAGCCAGCTAGGCCGCTCCGAGGCCAAGGTGGCGCGGGCGCAGATCGAGGGGCTGAGCAAGGCCCTGGACCTGTACCGCCTCGAAGTCGGCCACTACCCCAGCAGTGAGCAAGGCCTGCAGGCCCTGGTGATCGCCCCCAGTGGCGAAGCGCGCTGGACCGGCCCGTACCTGCAGAAGGCCGTGCCGCAAGACCCGTGGGGCCGCGCGTACATCTACCGGCAACCCGGCGAGAACGGCGGCGAGTACGACCTGCTGTCGATGGGCAAGGACGGCCAGCCCGGTGGCGACGGGGAAAACGCCGAAATCACCAGTTGGCAGTAGGGAGAACGACCATGCGCTACAGCCTCAAGGCCCTGGGCAGGCAGGGTGTGGTGCAGTTGCAGATCGACGCCGAGGACGCCGACCAGGCCCGCCGCCAGGCCGAGGACCAGGGCCTGCGCGTGCTCAGCCTGCGTGGCCACGGCGGCGCCTTGCGCGGCATGGCCTGGCGCCGCGAAGCAAGCTTTGACCTGGTGCTGTTCAGCCAGGAACTGTCGACCCTGCTCAACGCCGGCCTGCCGCTGATCGACGCGCTGGAGAGCCTGGCGGAAAAGGCCCCCGCAGCGGCAACGCGCAAAGTGCTCGCCGAACTGGTCCGCCAACTGTACGAAGGCCGCTCGCTGTCCCAGGCCCTGGGCCAGCAGCCACGGGTATTCCCGCCGCTGTACGTGGCGCTGGTGCAATCCAGCGAGCGTACCGGCGCGCTGGGCGACGCCCTCGCCCGCTACATCAGCTACCGCCAGCGCCTGGACCTGGTACGGCAGAAGCTGGTGGGCGCCTCGGTGTACCCGTTGCTGCTATTGCTGGTGGGTGGTGGCGTGGTGCTGTTCCTGCTTGGCTACGTGGTGCCGCGTTTCAGCCAGGTATTCGAGGGCATGGGCACCGAGTTGCCCTGGCTGTCTCGGCTGCTGATGCAGATCGGCCTGTTCCTGCATGCCCAGCAACTGCCACTGGCGTTGGGCACCCTCGGCGCGGTCACGGCGCTGTGGCTGCTGCGCCGCCAGCCACGGGTGCGGCGCTGGGCAGCCTGCCAGCTGCGGCGCCTGCCGGCACTGCACCAACGCCTGATGATGTACGAACTGGCGCGCTTCTACCGCTCGTTGGGCATCCTGCTGCAAGGCGGTATCCCCATCCTCACCGCCATGGGCATGGCCCGCGGCCTGCTCGGCAGCGCGGCGGCCCAGGGCCTGGAGCACGCCAGCCAGCGGGTCGGCGAAGGGTTGCCGCTGTCCGACGCGCTGGAGGCCGGGCAACTGGTCACGCCGGTATCGCTGCGCCTGCTGCGGGCCGGCGAGCAGTCCGGCAACCTGGGCGAGATGCTGGAGCGCTGCGCCGACTTCCATGACCAGGAAATCGGCCGCTGGGTGGAATGGTTCGTCAAGCTGTTCGAACCACTGCTGATGACCTTCATCGGCCTGCTGATCGGCCTGATCGTGATCCTGATGTACATGCCGATCTTCGAACTGGCCTCGAGCATTCACTGAATGGCCAGGCCCAGGCTTTCACGCAGGGTGGTGCCCTCGTAGGCGGTGCGGTATACCCCGCGCTCCTGCAGCAGCGGCACCACTTGCTCGGTAAAGCGGCGGAACTGCCCGGGGTGGCCGATATAGATGTTGAAACCATCCAGGGCCCGCGCCTCGAACCACTCGGCCATTCTGGCCGCTACCGTTGCCGGCGAACCGACGAAGGCCCCCGGCCGCAACTGGCGGCCGAACTCCACCGCCTGGCGCAAGCTCAAGCCCTGCTCCCGTGCCTGGTCGGCAATACGCCTGGCGTTGGTGAAGAAGCTGCTGCGCGCGTGCTCCAGGCTTTCTTGCGGGAATGGCGCATCGAGGTCGTACTGGCTGAAGTCGTGCCAGCCGAAGTTGCGCCCGAACTCCTTGAGCGCCAGCTCGAAGCTGTGGTCCTGCTGGTGGTAATGGCGCTCGATCTCGCGGGCGTGTTCGTCGGTGTCGCCGACATAGATCTCGGCCCCGGGCAATACCAGCAGCTGCTCGGGGTCACGCCCCAGCCGCGCGGCGCGGCCCTTCACATCACGGTAGAACGCCTGGCCCTGCTCGATGCTGGCGGCGTGGGTGAAGATCACATCCGCCGTGGCAGCTCCAAGGTCACGCCCCTGCTGCGAATCGCCGGCCTGGAAGATGACCGGCTGGCCCTGTGGCGAGCGCTGGATGTTCAACGGCCCCACCACCGAGAAGTGCTCGCCTTTGTGGTTCAGGGCATGCATCCGGCTGGGGTCGAGGAACTGCCCGGTGGCCCGGTTGCGCGGGAAAGCGCCGTCTTCATAGGAGCGCCACAGGCCCTGCACCACCGCGACGTGCTCCTGGGCGCGGGCATAGCGGGTGTCGTAGTCGTAGTGCTCGTCACGGCCGTAGTTGCCGGCGGTGCCGGCGTCGCCACTGGTGACCACGTTCCAGCCGGCGCGGCCCTTGCTGATCAGGTCCAGCGAGGCGAGGCGGCGGGCGACGTTGAAGGGTTCGTTGTAGGAAGTGGTCAGGGTGCCGACCAGGCCGATGTGGCGTGTGCTTACCGCCAGCGCCGAGAGCAGGGTCAGCGGCTCCAGGCGGTTGAGGTAATGGGACGGCGAGCCGGGGGTGATGTACTGGCTGTCGACGATGAACATCAGGTCGAACAACGCCGCCTCGGCCTGGCGGGCGATGTCGATGTACCAGTCGATGTTGACGCTGGCGTCGGCAGGCAGCTCCGGGTCGAGCCACAGGTTGTGCCGGCCAGGGCCACCGCAGCCCATGGTCAGGGCGCCAAGCTTGATCTTGCGGGTGGTCATGGGTATTCCTCGGAAATGGTGGTGGCTGTGCCGGCCTCTTCGCGGGTAAACCCCCTCCCACAGGAATTGCGCAGTATTCGAGTGCTGCACTGCCCCTGTGGGAGCGGGTTTACCCGCGAAAGGGCCGGTACAGGCGTAATCAGTGCTCGAACGCCGCCGCGAACGAGGTATCGAACAGGCTGGCCGCCGGGTAGGCCTTGATCAGCCCCAGCCCGGCAAAGAAGTCCACGGTCTTCTGCGCCTCCACGATCACCTGCGGGTTGAGCGCCGCCACATCGGTACGCGCCCTGGCAAACCAGGCCCGGGCGATGTCGCGGTCGGCACGGGTGCGCCTGGCCCAGGCATCGGCATACGCCTCGGTGTGGGCGGGGTCGCTCAGGGTCCAGTCACGGGCCTTCTTCAGGCGCTGGAGAAAATCACTGATCTGCGCCCGCTTGGCCTCCACCGCCTTGGCATTGGCCACCACGAAACTCTGGGCCGGGATCAACCCTTCGGCCGTGGCCAGCACCCGTGCCCCTTGGCGCTCCTGCTGGGTGACATAGGGTTCCCAGGTGGCGATCACATCCACCGAACCACCATCCAGGGCATGCGACGCATCCAGAGCGCTGAGGTAGCGCAGCTCCAGGGCGTCACGCGGCACCGCAGCCTTGTCCAGCGCGCTGAACAGCAGTTGCTGGCTCCAGGAACCCTTCCAGATCGCCGCGCGCTTGCCACGCAGGTCTTCGAGGCGGTGAATGTTCGAGTCCTTGCGTGCCAGGATGGCCACGCCCTCCAGGTTCTGCCGGCTGACCGCAATCACCTTGATCGGCGCACCCAGCGCACCGAGGAACAACGGCGGCGCATCGCCCAGCAGGCCGATGTCCAGGCTGCCCACGTTCAGCGCCTCGGCCACCGGCGAGCCGGCGGTGAACTGCTTCCATTCCAGGGTATAGGGCAGGTCGTCGAGCACGCCGGCCGCTTCCATCACGGCGCGGGCATTGAAGCTCTGGTCGCCAACCACCAGGGTTTGCGCGGCGGCCGCCAGGCTGAGGGAGCTGGCCAGCACACCGGCGGCCAATTGCTTGAGGTATCGCACGTTCGTCTCCAGGTACCGTCGAGGTACATAAGGCCGATCCGCGCGTGCGGTCTCGTGGGGTAATCGCGGGGCTTGCTGTTCGTTGCGCCCATTTCAAAACAGATCAGCCAAGCTGTAAATGCATTTTTTGCATATTAGCTTATGAATATTTTTACTTTTAAGAATACTCACCGCATTTGCTAGGGTTTAACCAAACCGTCAGCCGAGCCTGAACCATGAGCCAACCCCTGCGCCTCGAGCGCCTGCGCCACTTCATCGACGCACTTTCGCAACTGCTGGACCGGGAAACCGACGAAGCCACCCTCCTCGACCAGGGCCAGGGCCTGCTGCGCAGCCTGGTCGCCCATGACGACTGGCTGCCCGAGGCGCTGGCGCAGCCGGACCCGGCCCGTTACCAGCAATACCTGCTGCATTGCGATTCGCGCCAGCGCTTTTCCATCGTCAGTTTCGTCTGGGGGCCAGGCCAGCAGACGCCGATCCACGACCACCGGGTGTGGGGATTGATTGGCATGTTGCGTGGCGCCGAATACTCGCAAGGCTTTGTCCGTAGCGAGCACGGTGCGTTGCTACCGGCAGGCGAGCCGGTGCGCATCGACCCTGGCCACGTGGAAGCCGTATCGCCGCGCATCGGTGATATCCACCAGGTCAGCAACGCCTTCGCCGACCAGGTGTCGATCAGCATTCACGTGTATGGCGCCAACATCGGCGCCGTCAGCCGTGCCGTGTACCTGCCCGACGGCAGCGAGAAACCGTTCATTTCCGGCTATTCCAACACCCTTCTGCCCAATATCTGGGACCTGTCCAAAGAGAACCCTGCCCCATGAGTACCGTAGCCACCCGCGCCTTCCACGACATTCGTCGGGCATTGCTGGCCCATGAAGAACTGGCGCTGATCGATGTACGCGAGGAAGACCCGTTCGCCCAGGCACACCCGTTGTTCGCCGCCAACATTCCGTTGTCGAAACTGGAGCTGGAGGTGTTTGCCCGGGTCCCCCGGCGCGACACCGCCATCACCCTGTATGACGACAGCGAAGGCCTGGCGGCCCAGGCCGGCCAGCGTCTGACGGCACTGGGCTACAGCGATGTGGCACTGCTCGAAGGTGGCCTGGCTGGCTGGCGCGCAGCAGGCGGCGAACTGTTCCGCGACGTCAACGTGCCAAGCAAGGCCTTTGGCGAACTGGTGGAAAGCGTGCGCCACACCCCATCGCTGGCGGCCGAACAGGTGCAAGCGCTGCTGGATGCCAAGGCCGATGTGGTGGTGCTCGATGCCCGCCGCTTCGACGAATACCAGACCATGAGCATCCCGGGTGGCATCAGCGTCCCGGGTGCCGAACTGGTGCTGCGGGTGGCCGAGTTGGCGCCCGACCCTGCCACCCAGGTGATCGTCAATTGCGCCGGGCGCACCCGCAGCATCATCGGCACCCAGTCGCTGGTCAACGCCGGCATCCCCAACCCGGTGGCGGCCCTGCGCAACGGCACCATTGGCTGGACCCTGGCCGGGCAAACCCTGGCCCACGGCCAGCAACGGCGTTTCGCCGAGGTTACCGACAGCACCCGTGCCGATGCCGCACAGCGCGCGCGCAGCGTGGCCGACCGCGCCGGCGTGGCCCGCCTGGAGCCCGAAGGCCTGGCCGCCTGGCAGGCTGATACCAGCCGCACCACCTACCTGTTCGACGTGCGCACGCCCGAGGAATACGCCCAGGGCCACCTGCCGGCCAGCCGCAGCGTGCCGGGCGGGCAGCTGGTGCAGGAAACCGACCATGTCGCCAGCGTACGCGGGGCGCGCATCGTGCTGGTGGACGATGACGGCGTGCGGGCCAACATGAGCGCTTCGTGGCTGGCGCAGATGGGCTGGCAGGTGGCAGTGCTGGACGGTTTGTCAGCGGCAGACTTCAGTGCAGCCGGCGAGTGGCAGCCGCCGCAGCCGGCGTTGCCGGCGGTGACCGAAATCGGTGTCGAGCAACTGGATGACTGGCTGCAAGCGCCAGGCACCGTGCTGCTGGACTTCACCAGCAGTGCCAACTATGTGAAACGGCACATTCCAGGCGCTTACTGGGCGATCCGCGCGCAGTTGCCACAGGTGCTGGAGCGCTTGCCGGTAGCCGAGCGCTATGTGCTGACCTGCGGCAGCAGCCTGCTGGCGCGCTTTGCGGCGCTGGACTTGCAGGCACTGACGCAAACCCCGGTGTACGTGCTGGACGGTGGCACCGCGCGCTGGATTGCGGCGGGCAAGGCGCTGGAGAGCGGCGAAACGCGCTTGGCCGTGGCGCGTACCGACCGTTATCGCCGGCCTTATGAAGGGACGGACAACCCGCACGAGGCGATGCAGGGGTATCTCGACTGGGAGTTCGGCTTGATTGCCCAGCTGGAGCGCGATGGCACCCATGGGTTCCGCGTATCGAGCTGACATTGCCGGGGGCGCGTTGCGCCCCTTTCGCGACACAAGGCCGCTCCTACAGGGGAACGCGTATGCTGTAGGAGCGGCCTTGTGTCGCGATGGGCTGCAACGCAGCCCCAGAAATCCCAACCATGCCGCAAATCGATGAACGACCCACACATATCATTCATCGTGATAATAACCTTCGCCCCGTTCGATTCGTGCATCACGCGCAAGACACTCACACTCCGCCCACTACTAATACATTGGCGGAGTTCTCCATGGAACAATCACTCAAACCCTTGCGCTTCCCCCTCGCTGCCCTGGCAGTGGTGGTGATCAGCGCTTGCGGTCGAACCCCCGACGCCGTGCAGGCTCCCGCCGCGCCGAAGGTCAGTGTGGCCAAGGTGATCGAGCAACCGATCAACGAATGGGACGAGTTCACCGGCCGCCTCGAAGCCCCGGAAACCGTCGAGGTTCGCCCGCGGGTTTCCGGCCAGATCGACCTGGTGGCCTTCACTGAAGGCGCCCAGGTCAAGAAAGGCGACCTGCTGTTCCAGATCGACCCACGCCCGTTCCAGGCAGACGTCCGCCGCCTCGAAGCCCAGCTACAGCAAGCCAAGGCCACCGCCATCCGCAGCGCCAACGAAGCCCGCCGTGGCGAACGCCTGCGTGACAGCAACGCCATTTCCGCAGAACTGGCCGAATCGCGTAGCAGCGCCGCCGCCGAAGCCCGCGCTGGGGTTGACGCGATCCAGGCCCAGCTCGACCTGGCACGCCTGAACCTCAGCTTCACCCGTGTCACCGCGCCCATCAGCGGCCGCGTCAGCCGCGCCCAGTTCACCGCCGGCAACATCGTTACCGCCGATGTCACCCCACTGACCAGCGTGGTCTCCACCGATAAGGTCTATGCCTACTTCGACGCCGACGAGCGCGTGTACCTCAAGTACACCCAGCTGGCCCGCGAAGGCCAGCGCGGCCAGAGCACCCCGGTGTACCTGGGCCTGACCAACGAAACCGGCAACCCGCACCTGGGCCAGATGAACTTCGTCGACAACCAGGTCAACCCGCGCACCGGCACCATCCGTGGCCGTGCGGTGTTCGACAACAGCGACGGCCAGTTCACCCCAGGCCTGTATGCACGCCTGAAGCTGGTGGGCAGCGCCCAGTACCAGGCCGTGCTGATCAACGACGAAGCCGTGGGCACCGACCTTGGCAAGAAGTTCGTGCTGGTCATGGACAAGGACAACAAGGCCGCCTACCGCGCCGTGGAGCTGGGGCCGAAGCTGGAAGGCCTGCGCATCGTGCGCAGCGGCCTGGGCAAGGACGACCGCATCGTGGTCAAGGGGCTGCAGCGCGTACGCCCTGGCTCACCGGTCACCCCGGAAGAGACACCGATGGCCAGCGAACAGACCCTCGCCGCCCTCGCCCAGCAGCGCCAGGCCCTGGAGGCCAGCAACCCGGCGCCGAAGGTGGCGGGCAACAACGTGAAAGTCGCCAGCGCCCAGGCGCCACGCGGTTAAGGGACCACACCGATGAACTTCTCGAAATTCTTCATTACCCGGCCAATCTTCGCCGCGGTGCTGTCGCTGGTGCTGCTGATCGCGGGTTCGATCTCGCTGTTCCAGCTGCCGATCAGCGAATACCCCGAAGTGGTGCCGCCCACCGTGGTGGTGCGCGCCAACTTCCCCGGCGCCAACCCCAAGGTCATCGGCGAAACCGTCGCCGCGCCACTGGAGCAGGCGATTACCGGCGTGGAGAACATGCTGTACATGTCCTCCCAGTCCACCGCTGACGGCAAGCTGACGCTGACCATCACCTTCGCCCTGGGCACCGACCTGGACAACGCCCAGGTGCAGGTGCAGAACCGCGTCACCCGTACCCAGCCCAAGCTGCCAGAGGAAGTGACCCGCATCGGTATCACCGTCGACAAGGCCTCGCCCGACCTGACCATGGTCGTGCACCTGACCTCGCCGGACAACCGCTACGACATGCTCTACCTGTCCAACTACGCCATCCTCAACATCAAGGACGAGCTGGCGCGCCTGGGCGGCGTGGGCGATGTGCAGCTGTTCGGCATGGGCGACTACTCGCTGCGCGTGTGGCTGGACCCGAACAAGACCGCTTCGCGCAACCTCACCGCCAGTGATGTGGTGGCTGCGATCCGCGAACAGAACCGCCAGGTGGCCGCCGGCCAGCTGGGCGCCCCACCCGCCCCGGGTTCGACCAGCTTCCAGCTGTCGATCAACACCCAGGGTCGTCTGGTCAATGAGGAAGAGTTCGAGAACATCATCATCCGCGCCGGTGCTGATGGCGAAATCACCCGCCTGAAGGACATCGCCCGGGTCGAACTCGGCTCCAGCCAGTACGCCCTGCGTTCGCTGCTGAACAACCAGCCGGCGGTGGCCATCCCGATCTTCCAGCGTCCAGGCTCCAACGCCATCGAGATCTCCGACGAAGTGCGGGCGAAGATGGCCGAGCTGAAGAAGGACTTCCCCGAGGGCATGGACTACAGCATCGTCTATGACCCGACCGTGTTCGTCCGTGGTTCCATCGAAGCCGTGGTGCACACCCTGTTCGAAGCGCTGGTGCTGGTGGTGCTGGTCGTCATCCTGTTCCTGCAGACCTGGCGTGCCTCGATCATCCCGCTGATGGCCGTGCCGGTATCGCTGATCGGTACCTTTGCCGTGATGCACCTGTTCGGCTTCTCGCTCAACGCGCTGTCATTGTTCGGCCTGGTCCTGGCCATTGGTATCGTGGTGGACGACGCCATCGTCGTGGTGGAAAACGTCGAACGCAACATAGGCCTGGGCCTGAAACCGCTGGAGGCCACGCAAAAGGCCATGGGCGAAGTGACCGGGCCGATCATCGCCACCGCCCTGGTGCTGTGCGCCGTGTTCGTGCCTGCCGCGTTCATTTCCGGCCTGACCGGGCAGTTCTACAAGCAGTTCGCCCTGACCATCGCCATTTCCACGGTGATCTCGGCATTCAACTCGCTTACCCTGTCGCCGGCCCTGGCTGCCGTGCTGCTGAAGGACCACCATGCGCCCAAGGACCGGTTCTCGCGGTTCCTGGAAAAACTGCTGGGCAGCTGGCTGTTCGCCCCGTTCAACCGCTTCTTCGACCGCGCTTCCAACCGCTACGTCGGCGGCGTGCGTCGGGTCATCCGCTCCAGCGGCATCGCCCTGTTCGTGTATGCCGGCCTGATGGGCCTGACCTACCTGGGCTTCTCGTCCACCCCGACCGGTTTCGTGCCGGCCCAGGACAAGCAGTACCTGGTGGCGTTCGCCCAGCTGCCTGACGCGGCCAGCCTCGACCGCACCGAAGCGGTGATCAAGCGCATGAGCGAAATCGCCCTGAAGCAGCCTGGCGTGGCCGACTCGGTAGCCTTCCCAGGCCTGTCGATCAACGGTTTCACCAACAGCCCGAACAGCGGCATCGTGTTCACCCCGCTCAAGCCGTTCGACGAGCGCAAGGACCCGAGCCAGTCGGCGGCGGCCATCGCTGCTGCACTGAATGCCCAGTTCGCCGACATCCAGGACGCCTACATCGCGATCTTCCCGCCACCGCCGGTACAAGGCCTGGGCACCATCGGCGGCTTCCGCCTGCAGATCGAAGACCGTGGCAACCTGGGCTACGAGGCCCTGTACAAGGAAACCCAGAACATCATCGCCAAGAGCCACAACGTGCCGGAACTGGCGGGCCTGTTCACCAGCTACCAGGTCAACGTGCCGCAGGTCGATGCCGCCATCGACCGGGAAAAGGCCAAGACCCACGGCGTGGCGATCACCGACATCTTCGACACCCTGCAGGTCTACCTGGGCTCGCTGTACACCAACGACTTCAACCGCTTTGGCCGTACCTACCAGGTCAACGTCCAGGCCGAGCAGCAGTTCCGCCTCGATGCCGAGCAGATCGGCCAACTGAAGGTGCGCAACAACCTCGGCGAGATGATCCCGCTGGCGACGTTCCTCAAGGTCAGCGACACCTCCGGGCCTGACCGGGTGATGCACTACAACGGTTTCATCACCGCCGAGATCAACGGCGCAGCGGCACCGGGCTACAGCTCCGGCCAGGCCGAAGCTGCAATCGAGAAGCTGCTGAAAGAGGAACTGCCCAACGGCATGACCTTCGAGTGGACCGACCTGACCTACCAGCAGATCCTCTCGGGCAACACTGCGCTGTTCGTGTTCCCGCTGTGCGTACTGCTGGCCTTCCTGGTGCTTGCCGCCCAGTACGAAAGCTGGAGCCTGCCGCTGGCGGTGATCCTGATCGTGCCGATGACCCTTCTGTCAGCCATCACCGGGGTGATCGTGTCGGGTGGTGACAACAACATCTTCACCCAGATCGGCCTGATCGTACTGGTGGGCCTGGCGTGCAAGAACGCGATCCTGATCGTCGAGTTCGCCAAGGACGAACAGGCCAAGGGGCTCGACCCGCTGGCAGCGGTACTGGAAGCCTGCCGCCTGCGCCTGCGGCCGATCCTGATGACCTCGATCGCCTTCATCATGGGTGTGGTTCCACTGGTGTTCAGCTCCGGTGCAGGTTCTGAAATGCGCCATGCCATGGGTGTGGCGGTGTTCTCGGGGATGATCGGCGTGACCGTGTTCGGCTTGTTCCTGACCCCGGTGTTCTTCTTCCTGATTCGCCGTTTCGTCGAACGTCGCCAGGCCCGCAAGGCCGAACGCGCCCACTCGCTGGAGAGCCATGCATGAACCTGCTCAAACCCTTGACCCCGAGCCTGCTGGCGCTGGCCCTGGCGGCCTGCGCGGTAGGCCCGGACTATCAGGCGCCGGCCACCGAGCCTGCGCAGCTGGCCAGTGATGTACAGGCCAAGGCCTACGACCGTAGCCGTTTCGAAAGCCTGTGGTGGAAGCAGTTCGACGACCCGGTGCTGAACCAGCTGGTGCAGGCTTCGCTGGACGGCAACCGTGACCTGCGCGTGGCCTTCGCCCGCCTGAAGTCGGCCCGTTCGATCCGTGAAGACGCCGAGAACGATCAGTTCCCGGTGGTCACCAGCCGCGCCAGCAGCGACCTCGGCAAGGGCCAGGTCCCCGGCCAGACCACGCAACGGGTGAACAGCGAGCGCTACGACCTGGGCCTGGACATGGCCTGGGAACTTGACCTGTTCGGCCGCATCCAGCGCCAGATCGAAGCCAGCGAAGCCCAGGAAGCAGTAGCCGCGGCCGACCTGCAGCAGTTGCAGGTCAGCCTGATCGCCGAGCTGGTCGATGCCTACGGCCAGCTGCGCGGCGCGCAGTTGCGCGAGAAGATCGCCCTGGCCAACCTCAAGACCCAGCAGGAATCGCGGGCCATCACCGAAACCCTGCGCGATGCCGGCGTGGGCAACGACCTTGACGTGGTACGGGCCGACGCGCGCCTGGCCGGGGTCGAAGCCACCGTGCCGCAACTGCAGGCGGAACAGGCGCGGGCCCGGCATCGCATCGCCACCCTGCTCGGCCAGCGCCCCGAGGCGCTCAGCGTCGACCTGTCGCCCAAGGCCCTGCCGGCCATCGCCAAGGCGCTACCGGTGGGTGACCCGGGTGAACTGCTGCGCCGCCGCCCGGACATCCGCAGCGCCGAACGCCAGTTGGCGGCTGCCACCGCCAACGTCGGCGTGGCCACGGCCGACCTGTTCCCCCGCGTCAGCCTCAGCGGCTTCCTCGGCTTTACTGCTGCCCGTGGCTCGCAGATCGGCTCCTCGGCAGCCAATGCCTGGGCGCTGGGCCCGAGCATCACCTGGGCGGCCTTCGACCTGGGCAGCGTGCGCGCCCGCCTGCGCGGTGCCAAGGCCGATGCCGAAGGGGCACTGGCCAACTATGAACAGCAGGTGTTGCTGGCCCTGGAAGAATCGGCCAACGCCTTCAGCGACTACGACAAGACCCAGCAGCGGCTGCTGTCGCTGATGCGCCAGAGCGATGCCAGCCGCAAGGCGGCAGAACTGGCCTCGATTCGTTATCGCGAGGGTACGGTGGACTACCTGGTGCTGCTCGATGCCGAGCGTGAGCGGCTGAGCGCCGAAGATGCGCAAGCCCAGGGCGAGGTCGAGCTGTACCGCGGCATCGTCTCCATCTACAAGGCCCTGGGCGGCGGCTGGCAACCAGAGACTGTAGCCAGCGCGCGCTGATACACCCGTTTCAACGACTCCTTTGGTTGGCTCCTCCCCCAACCGTTTGCCCCGCAGGCCTTGGTCCGCGGGGCTTTTTTATGCTGATTGAGGGTGTGTGCAGGGTGCATGCCTCTGAATCTTCAGCGCCTATGAGATCGAGCGCCGCCCGCGCGGCGCTTCGCAGCACAAGGCTGCTCCTACATCTGTTTCAGGCCAGTAACGCCTGCGCCAGCGCGCGCGACCGCCTTGTTTGTCCGACACGATATCGACGTGGATGCCAAGGGGCCGCGCGCCTCTACCTCAGGAATAACTGGCCCGAAACAGATGTAGGAGCAGCCTTGTGCTGCGAAGCGCCGCGCGGGCGGCGCTCGATTTATGCCCCACCGCAAAACCCGAGACAGGCACCAGGCACCCCTCACTCGGTTGCATTTACCCCCCGGCTAGCCCAAGCTCTGCCCTTCCCGCCGCCACGGATCGTCCGATGCCCAGACGCCACCGCTACCTGATCGCCCTGCTGCTGTTGATCCTGGTATCGGCCCTGTTCGGCTACCTGTGGCGCGACGCCCCACCAGCCCCGCCAACCCTGCCTGCGCACAGCTACGCCAAGGCCCTGCGCCAGGCCCATGAGGGCCAACCCGGCGCTGCACGGGTGCTGTACCAACAATTGCAGCGCACCGACCTACCGCCCATCCGCCGAGCGGCCTTGTATGCCGAACTGCCCAACTACCCTTCGCCCCAGGCATTGAAACTCGCCCGCCAGGACCTGGAACATGCCGACCCGCTGGTGCGCCGTGCAGCCATTGCCGGCATCCGCCGCCTGCTGCCGGCGGCGCAGCGCAGCCTGGTACTCGGCCCGCTGCTGGATGACGACGAGCAAAGCGTACGCTTTGCCGCGGTAGATGCCCTGCTCGGCCTTGCCCCGGATGACATCGGCCTGTATTTCGGCCCGCTGCAGGTCGCCTTGGAGCAATACCAGCAGGCCCTGGAGCAACAGCCCGAAGACGCCGACGCCCAGGTCCACCTGGCGCGCCTGTACCTGCACGAAAACGACTACACCCTGGCCGCCGCAGCCCTGCAACGGGCCCTGACGGTAGCGCCAGGCAACCTCGATGCACTGGCGACCCAGGTACGCCTGCTGGAACGCCAGGGCCATCACGACGCCTCGCGTCAGGTACTGGGCAAAGCCCTGGCGCTGAGCCCCGATTCAGCCTTTCTGCAGTACGAACTGGGGCTCTGGCTGAACCGTCACGAGCAGCGCGAATACGCCTTGCTGGCCTTGTCCCGCGCCGTCGAGCTGGACCCGGATAACGCCGACTACCGCTACACACTGGCGGTCACCCTGCATGAACTGGAACAACTCGACGCCGCGCAAAAGCAACTGGAAACCGTGCTCAGCCGCCAGCCGGCCAATCGCCGGGCACGGGTGTTGCTGATCCAGTACTGGAAGGAAACCGGCCAGTTGCAGAACGTGCAGGTACTGTTGGCCGAACTGGAGCGGCAGAACCCGGACGACCCCGTGCTGCAACAGGGCCTGTAGGCAACGTCCGAAAATTTGTTGAACCCTGGGGCTGTGCCCAAGGTCCAGTGGATATCAGACCACCCTGCAGGAGAGTCGTTTTGGCCAGTTCGTTGGCGCTGGACGAACGTGCATTGATCCTGGCGCCCCCGCCAATAGCCGCGGATACTGCTCGCCTGCTCGCTTCTGCGGGCATCGACAGCCTGTGCGCGGTCGACCTGGCCAACCTGCAAGCCTGCCTGGCCGAAGGCGCGGGCCTGGCGATCATCGCCGAGCAAGTGTTCAAACAGGGCCCAAGCGCGTTGCTGCAGGCATTCATCGACCAGCAACCGTGCTGGTCGGACCTGCCCATCGTGCTGCTCGGTCAAGGGAGCCAAGCGGCCGAGGGCTCGACCAACCACCCGGTGGGCAACCTTGTCCTGCTGGCCACACCGTTCGAAAACGCCCAGCTGCTGCACACGACCCAGTCCGCCCTGCGCAACCGGCGCCGGCAGTACCTGGCGCGCGACCAGCTGCAGGACCTGCAGCAACGCCTTGACGCCCAGGCCGCGCCTCCCGGCGAAGACCAGCAGCGCAGCGAGTTCGCCCGCCACCAGACGCGCAAGATGGAGGCCATCGGCCAACTGGCCGGGGGGGTCGCCCATGACTTCAACAACCTGCTCACCAGCATTGGCGGCAGCTTCGAGCTGATCGACCGGCGCTTGCGCCAGGGCCGCAGCGATGGCCTGGACAACGTGCTGCGCATGGGCCGCGAGGCAGTGTCACGCGCCGCCCGCCTGACCCACCGCCTGCTGGCTTTCTCTTCCCGGCAATCGCTGCACAGCCAGCAGGTCGACCTGCACGACCTGCTCCAGGCCAAGCGCCTGAAGGCTTGCCTGAGCCCGGCCGTGAACCTGCACGTGCAAATCGCCAAGGGCCTGTGGTCGGTCGAAGCCGATGACCAGCAGTTGCAGGAAGCCCTCGACAACGTGCTGCTCAATGCCTGCGAAGCCATGCCCAGTGGCGGCCAGCTGCGCATCGAGGCAAGTAACCAGCACATCGGCGCCGGGCAATTCCCCGGCGGTGCCCTGTGCGCCGGCGACTATGTACGCCTGCGAATCGTCGATGACGGCCAGGGCATGGCGCAAAGCACGCTGGAGCATGCCTTCGAGCCGTTCTTCAGCACCAAGGCGATCGGCCAGGGCATCGGCCTGGGCCTGTCGATGGTGTACGGCTTCAGCAAGCAATCCCACGGCCATGTCACCCTGCACAGCCAGATCGGCCAAGGCACCCGGGTGGACCTGTACCTGCCGCGCCATGTCGACCAGGACCAGGCACCGGTCAACACCGTGCAGCCCGTGCGAGGCTACCAGGGCCATCACGTGCTGGTGGTCGAGGACGACCCGCATGTACGCCAATTGCTATGCCAGGCCCTGCGCGAGGATGGCTTCGCCTGCCACAGTGCCGCCGACGCCAACGAGGGCCTGAAGGTTCTGCGTTCGACACAACCGGTGGATCTGCTGGTCAGCGATGTCGGCTTGCCCGGCATGAATGGCCGCCAGTTGGCCGAGATTGCACGCAACCTGCGGCCACGCTTGCCAGTACTGTTCATCACCGGCTATGCGGAAACGGCCATGGCCCGCGAGGGTTTCCTGGAGGCGGGGATGCACCTGATCTGCAAGCCCTTCGAGCTGAAGCAGCTGCAGGCCCAGGTGACCCAGATACTGGGCAAGCCCTGAACTGCTTCACTCCTCCAGCATGCGTAGCGCCTCATCCACCAGGTCCGCCAGCGCGAACGGCTTGTTCATCAATGCCGTGCCCGGCTGCTCGAGCAACTGCGCTTCGATCGGCTGACCCGCATAGCCGGTGATGAACAGGATCTTCTGCAACGGCAGCTGCATGCGCATGGCCTTGGCCACCTGGCGGCCACTGAAACCACCTGGCAAGCCGATGTCGGTGATTACCAGATCGAACGGGCCGTCATGGCGGAAGCGCTCCAGCGCACTATTGGCGTCGCCCACATCAATGACCTCAAAACCACGCTCGGTCAGGTACTCGCGCATTACCGCACGCAAACCGAGCTCGTCATCGACCAGCAACAGGCGCTGCCCCCCGGCCAGGCGCTGCGAGCGCTGCACCAGCGCGGGCGCCTCGGGTACCGGGTCATGGCACCTTGGGAAAAGCATGCAGACCTTGGTGCCCTGGTTCGGCTCCGACTCGATCCAGGCGTAGCCCCCCGACTGGCCGACAAACCCATACACCATCGACAAGCCAAGCCCTGAGCCACGCCCGACCGGCTTGGTGGTGAAGAACGGTTCAAAGGCCCTGGCAATGTCCACCGCCGGCATGCCGCGGCCATCATCCTCCACATGCAAGGCAACGTAGTCGCCTGGAGGCAGGCCGCCCTCATCCGGGAAACACGCCGTCAGCCGCTGGTTGATACTGCGCAGCGTGACATTGCCGCGATCCAGGCACGCTTCGCGGGCGTTGGTGCATAGATTGATCAAGGCATTTTCAAGCTGGGAAACATCAAGGTTCACCGCCCACGGCGTGACATCCAGCTGCCAGTGCAAACGCATCTCGGCGCCCAGCGTGCTGCGCAGCAGTGGTTCGCTCAAGCGCAATTGCCGGTTGAAATCCAGCGGCCTGGGCGCCAAAGGTTGATGACGGGAAAACGCCAGCAAGCGATGGGTCAGCTCCATGGCACGCTGCACCGAATCACGCGCCACCTCGACATAGGTCTCCACGCGCTCCAGCCGTCCTTCCTGCAGGCGCCGTTGCAGCAACTCCAGGCTGCCGCCGATGCCGGACAACAAGTTGTTCAGTTCATGGCCCATGCCCCCGGCCAACTGGCCAACCACTTCCAGGCGTTCGTTGTTGCGCATCAGGGCTTCGGATTGACGCGCGGCCTCTTCATGCTCCTCGGTGATGTCCCGCCCAACGGCAGTCAGCAGGCTGCCATCGAACCGCGCGCTCCAGCGAAAACAGTGGTAATGGCCATCGCAGTGACGCAGGCGCGTCTCTATCTGCTCGGCATTGCGGTATTGCAGGCACCCGGAAACCGCCACCTCAACCTCGGCGCGATCGGCCGGATGTACCAGGTCCAATACCGGAACACCCTGTACCTGCTCCTCGGCCCAGCCCAGAATGCGGTACCAGGCAGGGTTGGCGGCATGCACCTTCAGCTCGGGCGTAACCGTCATCATCGCATCACGCGACAACTGCCAGAACTGCTCGCGCTCCACCAGGTGTCGCTCGACCTGCTGCTCGTAGCCTTGCGCCTGCTCCCGCCAGTGGCGGTGCGCCTCAACGCTGGCCGTGGTCTCGATCACCGCGTGCAGAAAACCTGCCACGTTGCCCAGTTCATCGCGCAACGGTGTGTAGCCGAACGCATACCACAACGGCTCCCCGCCTTCGCCGCAGCCAACACGCAGTGGTGGGTCCTCGACAAAACTCGAGTGCCCCTCGAGCGCCTTGAATACCCACGGCCCCATCGCCGGCCATACATCGCTCCAAAGCGCATCGAAGGCCATGCCCAATGCATCCGGGGCAACCGGCCGCAACGCCCGGTAGCCAGCATTGTGGACAACGTTGAGGTCTGGCCCCCAGACCACGGCACACGGGAACGGTGACAAGTGCATCATGTCGACGGCAATGCGCAACGAGGCCGGCCAGCGCGGCAGCGGCCCGAGCGATGTGCGCCCCCAGTCGAACTGTGCAATCCGTTCGCCCATGGGGTCGATCGGTGCCAGCACAGGCGCCTGCAGAATGACCGGCGACGCAGGCTCGCGCGGCGTACCATTTTCGACCACTATCGTGACTCCAGCATGGTTCAGGAAAAGTACGGGCGCCCCGTGAATGTGGTTCACGGTAGCACAACACACGCCACGCAATATGGCGTACTTGCACCTGAGAGCTATGCTCATTAGGTTTTCCCTCGGGCCAGGGAGCAACGGCCCATTCAGGTTGCCGACGGGAGCGTGGTCATGAGCAAGAAAATGCTGGTGGTGCTGACCAATACAGCCAAGTATCCGACCCTCAAGCGGGCGACCGGGTTGTGGCTGGGGGAAGCCGTGCACTTTGTTGAAAAAGTCGAGAAGGCCGGTTATACGGTCGATTATGTCAGCCCGCTGGGCGGCTACGTACCCGTCGACCCGCATAGCCTGCAAATGGCCCCCGACCTGGACTGGCAGTGGTATGACGACAAGCGCTTCATGACCCGCCTGGGCAACACCTTGAGCCCTGGCCAGGTGAAGGCCGATGAGTACCGCGTCATCTATTACACCGGCGGGCACGGGGTGATGTATGACTTTGCCGACAACCAACCGCTGCAAGACCTGGCACGCCGGGTCTACGAGAACAAGGGCATAGTCGCAGCGGTCTGCCATGGCGTTGTCGGGCTGCTGAACATCAAGCTCAGCGACAACAGCCTGTTGCTCAAGGACCGTCAGGTAACCGGCTTCTCCAATACCGAGGAGAAACTGGTCGAACTGGACAAGGTGGTCCCCTTCTTGACGGAAAACGAGCTGGGCGCGCGCGGCGGTATCTACAGCAAGCATGATGACCCGTGGCAGCCGTATGTGGTTGCCGATAGTCGGCTGATCACCGGGCAGAACCCTGCCTCCACAGAATTGCTGGCCGAGAAAGTGCTCGAGAAACTCAAGGGCCATTAGCGGCCTACGCCGGGCTTCCGGATTTCCCATAACGCGCACTGCACCCGGCCTACAGCCGGCCGGTCATTGAATACATAGGCTCAGGGTTCAACTGTTCACCACGAACAGTTTCGGACCGGAGAGCAATTGGCCTATGTCGAAAATCATGCACGCCGGGCGCAGCTTGCTGGAACTGCTGCTGCTCATCGCCTTGGGCCTGGTGCCCGTGGTTTCAGGGTTGCTGGTAATGGTATTCCAGCTGGAAACGAAACTCGCGGAAAACGCGAACATCTCGGTCCAGGAGGCAGTTTTCAGTGTTGATCAGGCGTTGGACCGCATGCACGAGACCGCTCTTCAGGCCCTGCCCTTTGCGGGCAAACCGTGCAACGACGTCATCGGCAAGTTGCAGGACCAGGTGGCCGGCCGCTCCATGGTGCGTTCGCTGTCCCTGATCAAGGGCAACCAGGCCTACTGCAGCACCACTTCGGATTCACTGGCTGACTTGTCGGCCCTTGCCCTGTCCGGCCGCCAGGTCGAACTGGCTTACGGCTCAGGGGCAGCGACCAACAAACTGCTGGTCAACTTTTACCTGGGTGGCAACGACAACGGTGTCATAGTGACCGCCTATGCCATGCAACTGCGCAACGAACTGGACGGTTTCCAGGACGGCTTGACGCTGCTGCTGGAGTTTGGCGACCGGTACATCTGGAGCCACGGAGACAGCCGCGACAGGCAACGTCCCTCTCAGTCCGAGTTCACTGCAAACGCGCACTCGGTCAAATATGGATATCAGGTCAAGGGTGGCTACGCCCAAGGCTATACCGCCCGGGAAGCCCGCCAGTCGATGCTGCAAATCCTGCCTTCGCTGATGCTGGTGGGGATCGTGACAGGCTCGATTGTCTATCTGGCCCTGTTCAGGGCGCGGGTCGGCCGGCGTGGTACCGCCGCCAACCATGCATGACGGCGGCGGTACTCCAAAGGGGATCAGTCGGTGCTCAGCACACCACGGCGCACCTGGTCGCGCTCGATGGATTCGAACAGGGCCTTGAAGTTGCCCTCGCCAAAGCCGTCATCACCCTTGCGCTGGATGAACTCGAAGAACACCGGGCCGAGCAGGGTCTCGGAGAAGATCTGCAGCAGCAGGCGCTTGTCATCAGGCTGGGAAGCGCCATCGAGGAGAATGCCGCGTGCTTTCAACTGGTCTACCGGCTCGCCGTGACCTGGCAGGCGCTCTTCGAGCATCTCGTAGTAGGTTTGCGGCGGTGCCGTCATGAAGCGCATGCCGAAGCCCTTGAGGGCGTCCCAGGTCTTGAGCAGGTCATCGGTCAGGAAGGCCACGTGCTGGATGCCTTCGCCGTTGAACTGCATCAGGAACTCTTCGATCTGCCCGGAGCCCTTGGACGATTCTTCGTTCAGCGGGATGCGGATCATGCCATCCGGTGCGGTCATGGCACGCGAAGTCAGGCCGGTGTACTCACCCTTGATGTCGAAATAGCGGATTTCGCGGAAGTTGAACAGCTTCTCGTAGAAGCCGGCCCAGTACGACATGCGCCCGCGATAAACGTTGTGGGTGAGGTGGTCGATGATCTTCAGGCCGGCACCCACCGGGTTGCGGTCCACGCCCTCGATGAACTTGAAGTCGATATCGTAGATCGAGCTGCCTTCCTCGAAACGGTCGATCAGGTACAGCGGCGCACCACCGATGCCCTTGATCGCCGGCAGGCGCAGCTCCATCGGGCCGGTTTCGATTTCCACTGGCTGGGCGCCCAGTTCCAGGGCGCGGGCATAGGCCTCGTGGGCGTTGCGCACGCGGAACGCCATGCCGCATACCGACGGGCCGTGTTCGGCGGCGAAGTACGAGGCGATGCTCTTGGGTTCGTTGTTCAGGATCAGGTTGATGTCACCCTGGCGATACAGGTGCACATCCTTGGAACGGTGGGTAGCGACCTTGGTGAAGCCCAGCATCTGGAATACCGGCTCGAGTACACCAGGGGTCGGCGAAGCCAGTTCGATGAATTCGAAGCCCATCAGGCCCATTGGATTGTCGAAGATATCAGCCATGTTCGTGTCCTCATCTGCAGCGAAAAAATTATTGATTGCGTGGGATGTGGCACGGAAACGGCGGTGAGCACGGGATACCCCGCACGCTGCGGGCGAGGAAGTCACCTATTATCAGCTTGAACCCATGGTATGTCATATGGACCCATTCTCGGCGGGCTTGATCCTTCGGTATCGAAGGACCTTATTGTTGTATTCGTAAATCGATTCTACATTGCGTAAAATGGTTTGTCGCGCTTTAGTTGCTCACGGGTTCCGACAAGCGGCTATCCTCTCGTAATTATTCCTACAGATCAGGTCAGCATGCCCCTTACCGTCAAACGCCGCGCCGGCTTCGGCTGGCGCACCCTGTTGCCCTGGGTCGTCGGCGTGCTGCCGGTGGCGTGCGGCCTGGCTGTGATGAACTGGCAGATCGAGCGCGAAATGCAGGCCAGCAGCCAGGCCACCGCGCGCCAGGTGGTGGAACACGTCGAGCGCATTCTCGACAACCTGTCCAGCGCTGCCAATGCCCTGCTGCCACTTGTCGACAGCCCGTGCGACGAGGCCCAGCTCATGCTGCGCGCCCAGGTCACGCGCAAAGCCTTCGTGCGCTCGACCAACCTGTTCCGGCACAACGCCCTTTATTGCACCTCGCTGTTCGGCGCATTCGACGAGCCGGTCAACCCCGGTGACTACATCGACGGCAAGCTGTGGCTGATGGACGGCAACTCGGTCACCCCGGGCCACCCGCTGCTGGTGTATCGAGCCAGCGACGGCGACCGCGGCGCGATCAGTACGGTGGATGGCGAACACCTGCTGACGGCGCTGCGCCTGATCGGCCCCGATGAAGACCTGCAGATCCGCGTGGGCGATGCCTGGCTGGGCAAGGATGGCATCGTGCACAAAGGCGTGCCCCCTGCAGCGGCCAGCGCGAATGTGCAGCTGGGCTCGACCCGTTATCCGTTCAGTGTGCATGGCGGCTACGGCGCCGACAAGCAGGCCCAGCTGTGGCGCAGCCACTACCCCGCCCTGTTCGGCTTGCTGCTGGTACTGGGCGCGGTGGCCGCCCTGGTGTGCCGCTGGCAGGTTCGCCGAGCCACCTCGCCCCGTGCCGAACTGCGTCGGGCCCTGGAGGCCGACGAGTTCCTGCCGTACTTCCAGCCGGTGGTGCGCAAGGGCGACTACCGCTGGGCCGGCGCCGAAGTGCTGATGCGCTGGAACCACCCGCGCGAAGGCCTGGTACGCCCCGACCTGTTCATCCCCTACGCCGAACACAGCGGGCAGATCGTCGCCATGACCCGTGCGCTGATGATGCACACCGCGCAGAACCTGGCACCCTATGCCGGGCTGCTGGAGGACGGTTTCCATATCGGCATCAACATCACTGCCGACCACTGCCGCGACTTCAGCCTGCTGGACGACTGCCGCACCTTCCTCCAGCACTTCCCGCCAGGCCGGGTGGTGCTGACCCTGGAGCTGACCGAGCGCAAGCTGATCGAGGCCACGCCGGTGGCTCTGGAACTGTTCGAAAAGCTCGACGCCATGGGTGTGAAGATTGCCCTGGACGACTTCGGCACCGGCCAGTCGAGCCTCAACTACCTGCGCCAGTTCAAGGTCGACTACCTGAAGATCGACCAGAGCTTCGTCGCCATGATCGGTGCCGACGCGCTGTCGGTACACATCCTCGAGACCATCATCGAGCTGTCGGCCAAGCTGGGCCTGGGCATCGTTGCCGAGGGCGTGGAAACCGAAGCCCAGCGCGACTACCTGGCCCGTCACGAGGTGGACTTCCAGCAGGGCTACCTGTTCGCCAGGCCCATGCCGGCTGCCCAATTCCTCGAGGCGCTGGCGGCACGCCCGGCTGCGTCGCGGTTGCCGCAAGCCGCGCCCCCTGAGATCATGCGCGGCTGATCCACCCGCTCAATTCCCTATTCGAGGCATTCGTGTCAAAAGGCATTCTTTCGTCGGTCATGGCGTCCTGTCTGTTCGCCGTGATGTACTTCTATACCTCTCTGCTCACGCCGCTCGATGGCGAAGAGATCTTTGGCTGGCGCACCCTGTTGACGCTGCCCTGCCTGACCCTGTTCATGCTTGTCTCGAAAGACTGGAAACGGGTGGGTGAACTGCTTGCCCGGGTAAAACGCACGCCGCTGCTGTTGCTGGGCATGGTCGGCACATCGTGGCTGATGGGCGTGCAGCTGTGGCTGTTCCTCTGGGCACCCCTGCACGGGCGCAGCCTGGAAGTGTCGATGGGCTACTTCCTGCTGCCGCTGGCCATGGTCCTGACCGGGCGGCTGGTGTATGGCGAGCGCCTGTCACGCCTGCAGAAGGTGGCCGTGGCCTGCGCCGCGCTGGGCGTGGGCCACGAGCTGTACCAGCATGGCAGTTTCGCCTGGGAAACCCTGGTGGTGACGATCGGCTACCCGATCTACTTCGTGTTGCGCAAGCGCTGCCGCACCGAACACCTGGGCGGCCTGTGGTGCGACATGTGCCTGCTGTTGCCCTGGGCGTTGTACTTCGTGAGCCAGGGCCCGCTTTCCCCTGCCGATCTGCAGGCACACCCCGGGCTGTATGCGTTGATCCCGATCCTCGGGGCGATCAGCGCCTCGGCCCTGATCGCCTACGTGCTGGCCAGCCGCCTGCTGCCGTTCAGCCTGTTCGGCCTGCTCAGCTACGTCGAACCGGTGCTGCTGGTGGGCGTGGCACTGCTGCTGGGCGAAACCATCGGCCCGGATCAGTGGCTGACCTACCTGCCGATCTGGGCCGCGGTGCTGGTGCTGGTGATCGAGGGCTTCAAGCACCTGCTGCGTCAACGTCGCCGCTCGGTGTAAGCCGAACCTGGCGCACCCGCCGCTCCTCGACTGCAACTACGGTCAGCGTCCAGCCATTCCAGGCCAGGCGGTCGCCAACCATGGGCAGGCGGTCGAGCAGGCTCATCACCAGGCCCGCGAGGGTCTGGTAGTCCTCGGTGGCGCGGGCGCTGAAGCCGGTACGCGCCTGCACCTGACTCAGGTTCAACGCACCGCTGACCACAAAGCCTTCACCTTCCTGGACGATGCCCGGGCCTTCGACCTCGCTGGCATCCGGCAGCTCGCCGGCAATCGACTCGAGGATATCGGTCATGGTCAGCAGGCCGGTGAAGTCACCGAACTCGTTGACGACGAAGGCAATGTGCGTCGACTGGCCTCGCATCTGCTCCAGGGCGTTGAGGATGCTGAAGCTTTCCAGCAGGTTCAGCGGTACCCGGGCCATGCCTTCCAGATCGGGCTGGCTACCCGACAGCAGTTCCTTGAGCAGCTCCTTCTTGTGCACGAAGCCCAGCGGCTCGTCCACGCGGCCATCGCGGATCAATGGCAGGCGCGAGTACGGAGAATTGGCCAGGGCCTGGGCAATGGCGTCGGCCGGCTGCGCCAGGTCGATCACATCGACCTCGGCGCGGGCGGTCATCACCGTGCGGATCGGCCGCTCGGCCAGGTTCAGCACGCCACTGATCATCACTCGTTCACGGCGGTCGAACAGCACCTGCTCCTCACCACCTTCGACCAGGTCGGCGATTTCCTCGCCCACCTCGTCAGCCTCGACCCGGCGGCCACCCAGCAGGCGCAGCACGGCATGCGCGGTGCGCTCACGCAGCGGCCGGTGCTGCTGCAGGCTGCGCTTGCGGCGGGCACGGGCCAACTGGTTGAACAGCTCGATCAGGATCGAGAAGCCGATGGCCGCGTACAAGTAGCCTTTCGGGATATGGAAGCCCAGGCCTTCGGCGGTAAGGCTGAAGCCGATCATCATCAGGAAGCCCAGGCACAGCATGATCACCGTAGGGTGGGCGTTGACGAAGCGGGTCAGCGGCTTGCTGGCAACGATCATGATGCCGATCGAGAAGATCACCGCGATCATCATCACCGACAAATGCTCGACCATGCCCACCGCGGTAATCACCGCGTCCAGCGAGAACACCGCATCGAGCACCACGATCTGCGCAACGATCGGCCAGAACGCGGCATGGCGCACCGCGCCACTGGCCTGGGTCACATGGCCTTCCAGGCGTTCGTGCAGTTCCATGGTGGCCTTGAACAGCAGGAACACGCCACCGAACAGCATGATCAGGTCACGGCCGGAGAAGCTCTTGTCGAACACCTCGAACAACGGCGCGGTCAGGGTGACCATCCACGAGATACTGGCCAACAGGCCCAGGCGCATGATCAACGCCAGGCTCAGGCCAATGACCCGCGCGCGGTCGCGCTGATGCGGCGGCAGCTTGTCGGCGAGGATGGCGATGAACACCAGGTTGTCGATACCCAGCACCAGCTCGAGGACGATAAGCGTCAGCAGGCCCAGCCAGGCCGTGGGGTCGGCTAGCCATTCCATTAGCGGGTACTCACGAGGGCAGCGTCACGAGGACGGGAGAAGGAAGGCCTTGAAGGCCGGGGACTGGGGGGCTCCGCGAAGGTGCTCATATGGACCTTGATAGCAAATTGGGAAAATGATCCTACAAGCACAGCAGCTTTCCGGAATAGCGCAAAACTATTACAAAACCTGTAACAACCCCCTCCAGAGCCACGCATTCCCCTGTGGGAGCGGCCTTGTGTCGCGAAAGGGCTGCGCAGCAGCCCCTGGATTGCAGCATCTCTGCGAACATCGCTGGGGCCGCTCTGCGGCCCTTTCGCGACACAAGGCCGCTCCCACAGAAAGGCATAAGCCCAATGTGGGTACTTTTCTTCAATACCGCAGGCTGTCGATGCCCGAGCATGGAGGCCACCCTCAACCAAACGGATCCCCCTCATGAGCCTGTCCCTGTCCATGGCCGCTTTCGCACTGGCGGCCTCGATCTCCCCCGGCCCGGTCAACATCGTTGCGCTGGGCAGCGGTGCCCGCCATGGCCTGCGTGCCAGCCTGGCGCATGTGGCTGGCGCCACGCTGGGCTTCTGCCTGTTGCTGGTGCTGGTCGGGCTGGGCCTGCATCAGTTGTTGCTGCGCTGGCCTTTGCTGGGCCTGCTGTTGCACTGGGGCGGCGTGGCGTTCCTGCTGTACATGGCATGGAAGCTGGCCAGTGACGATGGGCAGCTGGGCAGCGCCCATCCCGCCCAGGCCCCCTCGGCCTGGCACGGCGCGGCGATGCAATGGCTCAACCCCAAGGCATGGCTGGCAGCGGTGGCCGGGGTTGGCGCCTACACCGGCGGGGAGCAGCAGTTGCTGTGGCTGTTTGCCTGGATTTACGGTCCGATCTGTTTCATTTCGGTGGCCAGCTGGGCGTGGGCCGGGAGCGTGGTTCGCCAGTACCTGGGCAACCCACGGCACATGCGCCTGCTGAATCGGGGCTTGGCGGTGCTGCTAGTGGGCAGCGCGGTTTATCTGGTCATTCAAGGCTAGCTGCACCAGCCCTGTCGCTGCCCTCAAGACCTGAGCTGTACCTGTAGGAGCTGGCTTGCCGGCGATAGGGCCATCACAGTCAAAATGGCAATTCAGCCGAATGCATTGCGGTAATGCCCCGGCGTCGCCGCCAGGTGCTGCTTGAAGGCCCGCTGCAGGTGCGCCTGGTCGGCAAACCCGGCCTCCTGCGCAACTTCGGCGATTGCCCGGCCCTGGCGCAGTTGCGCCCTGGCCAGCTGCACGCGCTGGTCGATCAGGTAGCCATGCGGCGTCAGGCCGAAGCGTTGGCGGAACGCGCGAATCAGGTAGGAACGCGACAGGCCGCAGGCCGCGCAGATGTCGTCCAGGCTCAGCGGGTCGCCACGATGGGCGCGTATGAACGCTGCCGCCGCGTCCAGTCGCGGGTTGCCCTCGTCGTTCACACTGGCATTACCGCCAAGCATGCCCGGCAGTGCGCCAAACAGTGCCGCCAGGCGGCCTTCGCGGTCCGGCACGCTGGCATCGAACAGGTCGGCAAAGGCCTGCAACAGGCGCCGGTACAATACCGGCGAGCTACTCCAGGCCTGGGCCGGCAAGGCAAACCCCAGCGCCTGCAACCAGGGCATGTCGACGAACAACATCAGGTAGGACCATGGCTCCCCGGCGATGGGGTTGCAGGCGTGCACCACGCCTGGGTTCATCAATACCGTGGCACCAGCCGCCACCTCGATGCACTGGTCACCGTACAGGTAGGTGCTGCGCCCACCCGTGATCACCCCGATGGAAAAGCTCTCGTGGGAATGCGCGGCGTAGCACACCTGGCGCCCGTCCCCTACCCGCCGGGCTTCGACGAAGGGCAACGCCGGGTCGCGCCAGAACCGTGATACTTCGATCATCCCTCACCCCGCTCGCCGCTGCCATGCGCCTGGATACTACACGCTTGTCACGAAATCAGCAGGCAACCGCAGGCCATATATCCAACCCGCGTTATCCCATTACCACTTGGCCATCGATAAATACCGTTTGATGCCCCCTCTTTGCATGAAAGGAGCATCGACATGCCAGCCATCAACCCTCATCAACCCTTGCTCGAGGCGCAGCTGCCGCATTGGGCGCGCCAGGTAACGCCCAATCAATGGGCCGCGTTGAAGCGAACCCAGATCGCCCCGTGGAAGGCGCAGGACTGGTTCGCCAATGCTGCCCCCGACCTGCGTGAAACAGTGCATGCCAGCCAGGCGCGCCTGATGCAGGCGCAAGCAGCCTTGGCCGGCTCGCTCAAAGGCCTGAAACAGATCACTGAATTCGCCGAGCCATTGCTGCAACGGCGTCTTGCCGAACAAGGCTTTCACGCGCCGCTGCGCAATAGCCAACTGCTGCGGGTCGAGCGCAGCTGGCACTGGGCAGCCCTGCGCTATCTTTACCGCCATCGCCGCGACAACCTGCTACAGGCCGCCCTGCAGAACTTCGCCAGCGACGAAGTGTTCACCGCTGAAAGTGCCATTGCCCTGGGCGATAACATTCAGGTGACGCCGATTCTGGTACAAGGCTCCGCCCCCTTCGGCATGCAATCACCCGTCGCGCACTTTCCATTGCAGTCGGAGCACTATCAGGTGGAACGGCTGCCACTTGAGCCGGCCGCTTTCGCCACACAGTGCCGTGACCTGGACCTGGGTGAGGCTTACCAGGCCCACCTGGCACAGCACCTTGCCCAGCCCGCCACCCGGGCCTTGGCCATCCAGGTTCAGAAAGACCGCCTGCGCCTGGCGGCCGACCTTGCCTTTCTGCGGCACCTGCTTGACGGCAGCACGCGCGATCAGGTCGAACAGCTTTTGCAGGGTGGTGCCGTGAGGTGCTGGCAACTGGCGCTGTTCGGCACGCCCCTGCACGAGGTCATGCTGATCGATGCCGGCAGTGCGGGGCTGGCGCTGTACCTGCCCGGCCATGACCCGGCCCTGCGTCAATGCAGCAACCTGGAAGCGGTACACGACACGCTGGCGACCTTGCTGCTGGAGCCCGATGCCCGCCAGGCCTTCACGGCCTACATCAGGCAGGACCAACGCACGCACTTTCTCGACCTGTTGCAGCAGAACCTCGACGCCACGGGCAACACGGCCTTTGACCGCCCTTGGCAGCGCGCAGCGCAAGCGGACCTGCGCCCCACACGCGTGGCCATCACGGCCGAGCCTTTCGGCCACTACCAGGACCTGCACCTTGCTCGCCTCAAGCACGAAGCCAGCCTGCTGGCGGTTCCGACAGCAATGGCCGATGCCAACGCGCGAACCAGGCGCCTGGAGGAATGGGAAAGCCTTGGCCTGGATGCACTCGGTATTGCCGCGTTCTTCATTCCGGGTGCAGGCACCCTGATGCTGGCCGTCACTGCCTGCCAACTGCTCGGCGAGGCCTTCGAGGGCTACCAGGCCTGGCATGAAGGCGACCGTCACCTGGCGCTGCGCCACCTGGAGGCGGTCGGCCTGAACCTGGCCCTGATCGGAGGGTTCGTGGCAGCGGGCAAGGTCGTGCCCAAGCTGTTCAACAGCCCGTTGATGGAAAGCCTGCAGCAAGTACGCGGCAACGACGGGCGCTACCGGCTCTGGAATGAAGACCTCGCCCCCTACCGCAGTGCCGTGACACTGCCCGAAACCCTGCAGCCCAATGCACTTGGCCAGTACCTGTATCAGGGCCGGTATTTCATCCGCATGGACGGCCAGCTCTTCGAACAACGCTTCGATCAAGACCTGCAGCAATGGCGGGTCATTCACCCCGACACGCCCGACGCCTGGCAGCCACCGCTGACGCACAATGCCCAAGGTGCCTGGCGCGGCCAGCATGAACAGCCCGGCCAGTGGCCATTCGCGAAGCTGGCGCGCCGTCTCGGCCCTGCATATGCCGCTTTCACGCCAGAGCACTTAACGCAGGCCGGCCGCCTCTGCGGCATCGACGCCGCGCAGTTGCGCCGGGTGCACCTGGAAGGCCGAGCAACGCCCGCGCTGTTGCTCGATGTCCTGCTACGCATGGCGGCACAGGCCGAGGTAGAGGCGTTGGCCGACAGGGCCCCGCCGGGCCTGTTCGAGCGCCTCTACAACGGCAGCGCGCCCACCACCCCGTCAACGCAGAAACTGCTCGCTGCCTATCCGCGGCTTTCCCCTGCCCTGGCCACGCGTTTGCTGACACCGCTGGGCGAGGCTGAATCGCTCGCCTGGCAACAGCAGGGTCAGCTACCCATTCAGGTTCGCCAGGCACTGGAACAGGTGCACAGCGAGCTGCCTCTGGTACGCGCCCTGGAGGGTGTGCTTCAGCCAGCCCGGGCCAGCAGCGACAGCGAACGCCTGCTGTTCAGCGCCTTGGATGCCATGCCCGACTGGCCTGCGGACCTGCGCCTGGAGCTGCATGGCGCAAGCCCCCAAGGCCCTTTGCTGGAGCATGTCGGCAGCGACCAGGCCAGCACCCTGCGCCGTGTGATCAAAACGGCCGAAGGCTATGAGGTCGACCGAGGCGAGCGCCCTGCACCTGGACCGCGTGATCCGGACCTCTGCCGTGCCATAGAGCAGGCACTGCCACGCTCGCATCGCGATACGCTGGGTATCCCGACGGCCGATGGCAGCTCGCTACGCCAGCGCGTACTGGGTTGGGTCGACCTGCACAGACAGACACTGGCCCAACGCTTCTGGGGTCACCGCGCGCTGGTGCGCAAGCCCATGGGCGGCTTGCGCGGCGGTCGGCCGCTTGACCCCGAACCGCCTCAGCCGCGCCTGGCAGGCTCGCTGGCCGGGGCCTATCGGCGCTTGTTCCCCGACGCCACCGACTGGGAATTCGAAAACTGGCTCGGCAACGACGAGGACAACCCGTACGTCGATGACATTCGCTCACCCACACAGCGGCTGCACGACCTGCAGCAGCGGCTGGATACGTTGCGCCGCGACCTGCATGAATGGGCCCGGCCCGATCCGCAGCGCCCTCACCAGCGGCACCTGGCCATCCGCCCCATCCTCAACGCCTGGCGGCGGCTGTCGACCGTAGCGCTTGAAGGGGGTGGCAGCCTGCACAGCCTGGACCTGTCCGGCCTGGAGCTGGACAACCAGGACTTGGCCAGCCTGGCCTTGCCAGACGACTTCACCCATGTGCAGCACCTGTCACTCAGCTACAACCGTTCGCTCAGCCAGTTGCCGGCCGAGTTCTACGAGCGCTTCCCCAACCTCAATCGCCTGCTGCTGGCCGACTGCCGGTTCGACACCGTGCCCCGCCTGGGTAACCCTGAGCACCTCGCCTGGCTGGATATGGAAGGCAACCGCATTACCTGGAGTAGCCAGGCTCAGCAGGCACTGAACCGCTGCACCGGCCTCAACGTGCTGGACCTTTCGGGCAACCCGCTGCTGCAGGCCCCGGACCTGCGCGGCCTGGCCTTTTTGAGGACGCTGTTCCTGAACGACTGTGCGCTCAGCGAATTGCCGCAAGGCCTGGACCAGATGATCGAGCCCATCATCCTGGACATTGGCGACAACCAGCTGCTGCGGCTGCCAGACGACTTCAACCTGCCACGGCCAGTCGCAAACGCCCTGCGCCTGGAAAGCGAATGGCTGGGCGAACCTGTGCTCGCGCAGATCGAGGCCTACAACACCGTGCATCAGGTGGACCTGCTGGTGTGTGAAGGTGACTACCTGGAATTCTTCGAACAGACCGGCCCGGCCGAACTGGCCCTGTGGCAGCGTTTGCCGCTGCAGTATCGGCGCGACCTCAGGCCCTTGCTTGAACTTGAACCGTTCCTGTCCCACCCAAGGCAAGCCCGTGCAGAGTTCTGGCGGCGCCTGGCCCTGATCGAGGCAGACCCCGCCCTGCGTCAGCAATGGTTGACGCACCCACCGTACGACCTGTTCAACCTCCCGCTTTGACCGCCCCCGAGTGCCTGCCTGCACGACAGGCAGGCATTTGCGGCCAGGTTAAGCCAGACTGGTGTTTTTCCGGCGGCCGGTGCATGCTCGCAGCTGAAGCGATTCACCCGGCTTGAAACCCGCCCAGCAATGTGAGGTGCAGTACCCATGGACCGTCTGCTCGATTCACTCTTCCCCAGCGCCGAGAACATCCCGGAAACCTGGCGCCTGGAAGCCCCCCTGGAACAACGCGACTATCTGGTGAACGGCGAGCTCAGGCGCTGGGACGGCCCCCTGGCCACGGTGCGCAGCCCGGTCTGGCTCAAGGAAGGCAACGATGAGCATCAGGTAGTGCTGGGCAGCGCCCCACTGCTCGATGCCGACACCGCGCTCACCGCCCTCGATGCCGCCGTGCAGGCCTACGACAAAGGCCGTGGCGCCTGGCCGAACATGCGCGTGGCCGAGCGCATCCAGCACGTCGAGACCTTCCTGGCGCGCATGCGTGAACAGCGCCAGGCCGTGGTCAAGCTGCTGATGTGGGAGATCGGCAAGAACCTCAAGGATTCGGAAAAGGAATTCGACCGCACCTGCGACTACATCGTCGACACCATCAACGCCCTCAAGGACCTCGACCGCCGTTCCAGCCGCTTCGAGCTGGAACAGGGCACGCTGGGCCAGATCCGCCGTGCACCACTGGGCGTGGCCCTGTGCATGGGGCCATACAACTACCCGCTGAACGAAACCTTCACCACGCTGATCCCGGCGCTGATCATGGGCAACACCGTGGTGTTCAAGCCGGCCAAGTTCGGCGTGCTGCTGATTCGGCCGTTGCTCGAGGCCTTCCGTGACAGCTTCCCGCCGGGGGTGATCAACGTCATCTACGGCCGTGGCCGGGAAACGGTGAGCGCGCTGATGGCCAGCGGCAAGGTCGATGTGTTCGCCTTCATCGGCACGCACAAGGCCGCCAGCGACCTGAAGAAGCTGCACCCGCGCCCACACCGGCTGCGCGCCGCGCTTGGGCTGGATGCCAAGAACCCGGGCATCGTGCTGCCCCAGGTGGACCTCGACAACGCCGTCGAAGAGGCCGTCACCGGTGCGCTGTCGTTCAATGGCCAACGCTGCACGGCGCTGAAGATCCTGTTCGTCCACGAGGACGTGGTCGATGCCTTCCTCGACAAGTTCCAGCGCAAGCTGGCCGCGCTCAAGCCCGGCATGCCTTGGGAGCCGGGCGTGGCGCTGACACCGCTGCCCGAGCCCGGCAAGGTCGACTACCTCGACGGCCTGGTCGCCGATGCCACCGCCAAGGGCGCACGCGTGCTCAACGAAGGTGGTGGGCACAGCCGTGGCTCGTTCTTCTACCCGGCCGTGCTGTACCCGGTGAAGAGCGATATGCGCGTGTACCACGAGGAGCAGTTCGGCCCGCTGGTGCCGGTAGTGCCCTACCGCGACCTGCAGACGGTGATCGACTATGTACTGGACTCCGACTACGGCCAGCAACTGAGCCTGTTCGGCAATGACCCGGCGACCATCGGCAGCCTGGTCGACATGTTCGCCAACCAGGTCGGGCGCATCAACATCAACGCGCAATGCCAGCGCGGCCCCGACACCTACCCGTTCAACGGCCGCAAGAACAGCGCCGAAGGCACCCTGTCGGTACATGACGCCCTGCGGGTGTTCTCGATCCGCACCTTGGTCGCAACGCGCTTCCAGGAGGCCAACAAGGAACTGATCAGCGAGATCATTCGCAACCGGCAGTCGAGCTTCCTGACCACCGACTACATCTTCTGACCGCCGCGCTTATAGAGAATCGGTCTATCGCCCCTGTCGATTTTCCATCCGCGCAAACGACTCTAAGCATCAGGGCGCCAACCGGCGCCCACTTCCAAGGAGAGTCGAACATGGCAGCCAAACCCATTCCCGAAGGCCAGCACAGCATCACGCCCTACCTAACCATCAATGACGCCGCCAAGGCCATCGAGTTCTACAAGAAGGCCTTCGGCGCAGTGGAAATGTTCCGCCTCGATGCCCCTGGCGGCCGCGTTGGCCATGCCGAGCTGAAAATCGGCGATTCATCGCTGATGCTGGGCGACCCCTGCGACATGGAAGGCGGCCTCACCGCCAGCCAGAAGCTCAGCGGCACAGGCGTGGGCCTGCACCTGTATGTCGAAGACTGTGACAAGGTCTACGCCCAGGCCCTGGCCGCCGGCGGCACCCAGTTGCATCCCTTGACCGACCAGTTCTACGGCGACCGCAGCGGCACCCTGAAAGACCCGTTCGGCAACATCTGGTTCGTTTCCACCCACAAGGAGGACCTGACCCCCGACGAAATTCGCGCCCGCGCGGCGAAGATGTTCGGTGGCAACTGAGCGGTAAGTTGAAAGCGGCGCGACTTTGCTTGAAGCTTGGGGCTCGTAGCTGGGAGCTGCTTCATGCGAATCATCGACAAAACCGCCGCACAGGTCCGTAGCCTGACCCCTGCAGAAGAGGAGCTGCTGGTCGGCTTTGCCACCTGCAGCCTCGCCGGCCCGCGCCTGCTGCAGGCCAACCAGTTGCTGATGAAGGTGCGCAACGCCAACCAGTGGCTGGCCTGCGACTGCCGCAACGATGCCTTGCCGGTATTCAATGTCACCCTCAACGGCAGCACCGGTACGCTGTTTCTCAAGAACAACCCGGGTACCGCCGAACACGCGCCCGGCTGCCCGTTCACCAAGGACGAGCGGGAAGCGGCCGAGCGCGAGAACGACCCCGCGCCACCCGCTGCCTGGCTGCCGCCCGACACACCGTTGCGCCTGATCGGCGATTTTCGCAGCGGCACCGCCGGTGCCGGCGGCGATGGCAGCGAGCGGCGCGACCAACAGCGCCTGCTGTCACTGCTGCTGACCTGGATCGAGACCAGTGGCCTGAACCTGTATGCCACGCACCTGAAAAAGGACCTGACCGGGCAGTTTGCCGAGTTGCGCAGCGTTGCCAGCCGCTATCCGCTGCTGGAACGGGTGCCCGCCAGCAACTACCTGGAAACCCGCCTGGACATGAAGCACATGATGATGCTCAAGTCCCGCCTGCGCGAAGCCACGGTGTTCGGCAACCACCGCCGCCACGGCCTGCTGCTGGACTGCGTGGACCAGATCAAAGGGCGCAAGCTGTTCAACAACCGCAGTGAAGACGGCTTTGACTTCCAGGGCCACCACCTGTACTGGGGCGGCAACCGCACCAACGGGCCATTGCTGGCGCTGATGCTCTATTCACCGACCAGTGCCGGCAGCCATTACTACGAGCTGATCCATGTCGCCAGCGTACCGGTACTGTCCCGCGCCCACCTGTTCCCGGTGTATCGCGACGAAGAGCGCGAGCCGCTCAAGGCCCTGGTATCGCTGGTCGACTGGATGGCCGGCAAAGGTGTGAAAGTACAGATGCGCCGCCCGGTGATCGGCGGCCAGGTGATGGATGAACTGGTAATGACCTCGGACCAGGACCGAGTGTTGTCGGTATCGTTGCTGGAGCAGCCAATCGGCCCCGAACCGGATACCGAAAACTTCAAGCGTTACGCCGACTTCAAGAGCCTGGAAACCTTCCGCAAATTCGTTGCCGGCTTCTTCATGCGTGAGCGCTGAGCCCATCTCCCGGCACACACAAAACCTTGTAGGAGCGGCCTTGTGTCGCGATGGGCTGCAAAGCAGCCCCGGCAATTCATGCACTAGTGCAGAAACCCAGGGGCCGCTTCGCGGCCCTATCGCGACACAAGGCCGCTCCTACAGGTACAGCGACAACCTCGAGATCAACGCTGCATCCGTGGGAGTTGCTTGCCGGCACAAATTCGTCGCTGGTTTCTTCATGCGTGAGCGCCGAGCACCATCTACCAGCACACACAAAACCTTGTAGGAGCGGCCTTGTGTCGCGATGGGCTGCAAAGCAGCCCCGGCAATTCATGCACTAGTGCTGAAACCCAGGGGCCGCTTCGCGGCACTATCGCGACACAAGGCCGCTCCTACAGGTCCAGTGCATGCCTTGAGGGCGACGCTGGCCATGTGGAAGCAACTGTCTTGCTCAAATTCTAAAAGTTGGCGCGATCCCCTGTGGGAGCGGCCTTGTGTCGCGAAAGGGCTGCAAAGCAGCCCCAGCAATTTCAACTATTGCGCATCAATCCTGGGGCCGCGTTGCGGCCCTTTCGCGACACAAGGCCGCTCCCACAGGTACAGCGACAACCTCGAGATCAACGCTGCACCCGTGGGAGCTGGCTTGCCGGCGATGAGGCCCGTACAGGCTGCATGAGGTTTGTGTATCAACCCAGGAACAGCTTGTACGCCGGGTTGTCGGTCTCATCCCAGTACCGGTACCCCATCTCATCCAGCGCCAATGGCAACCCCGCCAACTCATCCCCCGGTACTTCCAGCGCCGCAAATACCCGTGCCTCCGCCGCACCATGGTTGCGGTAATGGAACAGGCTGATGTTCCAGCGCTTGCCAAGCCGCTCCAGAAAGCCCAGCAAGGCCCCCGGGCGCTCGGGGAATTCGAAGCGCAGCACCCGCTCGTCAGCGCCGGGCGCGGCATGGCCGCCAACGGTATGGCGCACATGCAGCTTGGCCAGTTCGTTGTCGGTCAGGTCCAGTACGCTGTAGCCCTGCTCGCGCAGGCTGGCCAGCAACTGGTCGCGCGGGTCGTGCAGCGGGTGTGTCTGCACACCCACGAACAGCCGCGCCTCCTTGCCGGGGTAATAGCGGTAGTTGAACTCAGTGATCTGCCGCTTGCCCAGTGCCTGGCAGAAGGCGCGGAAGCTGCCCGGCTGTTCCGGAATGGTGACAGCGATGATCGCCTCGCGCTGCTCGCCCAGTTCGGCACGCTCGGCCACATGGCGCAGGCGGTCGAAATTGACGTTGGCCCCGGAATCGATGGCCACCAGGGTCTGCCCCTGCACGCCGTCGCGCGCCACGTACTTCTTGATCCCGGCCACGGCCAGGGCCCCGGACGGTTCGGTGATCGAGCGGGTATCGTCATAGATGTCCTTGATCGCCGCGCACAGCTCGTCGCTGCTCACGGTCACCACTTCGTCAACGAAGTGCCGGCACAGCTCGAAGCAATGGGCGCCGATCTGTGCCACCGCCACACCATCGGCGAAGGTGCCGACCTGCGGCAGGATCACCCGCTCACCAGCGGCCATGGCAGCCTGCAGGCAGTTGGAGTCCTCCGGCTCGACGCCGATCACCTTCACCTCGGGGCGCAGGTACTTCACATAGGCGGCAATGCCAGCGATCAGCCCACCGCCACCCACCGGCACGAAGATGGCGTCCAGCGCACCCGGGCGCTGGCGCAGGATCTCCATGGCCACGGTGCCCTGCCCGGCGATCACATCCGGGTCATCGAACGGTGGCACGAAGGTGGCACCTTCGCTGTCGGCCAGTTTCAGCGCGTGGGCCAAGGCATGGGGGAAGCTCTCGCCGTGCAGCACTACATGGCCACCGCGCGAACGTACCCCTTCCACCTTCAGCGACGGCGTGGTGGTAGGCATGACGATGGTGGCCTTCATGCCCAGGTGCGATGCCGCCAGGGCCACACCCTGGGCATGGTTGCCCGCAGAGGCGGTGATCACGCCACGCTCGCGCTGCACGGTACTCAGCCGTGACAGGCGGGTGTACGCACCGCGGATCTTGAACGAGAAAGTAGGCTGCAGGTCTTCCCGCTTGAGCAACACCTGGTTGCCCAGGCTGGCAGACAACGCAGGCGCAGCTTGCAAGGGCGTTTCGATGGCCAGGTCGTACACCGGGGCGGCAAGAATGCGCCGCACCTGCTCCGACAGCAGTTGCTGGGGGGGGACGGTAGAACGAGGGCTGACGAAGCTGGTCATCGATGACTCCTTGGCTGTGTTCACGTTGCCCAGGAGTCAGAGAGAAGAAACCCGCCTCCAGGGCGGGTTCGGTGCACGTACGCGCTAGCCCGCCAAGCTGATAATGGCGGTAATAATAATGGCGTTGACGTGCGTGAAAGTATTCATGGGGTAGCAACTTAGCCGGTAGTACGGCACAAAGTCAACACTTCGCCTGCTGCGCCGAAAGCGGTACATCGAACACCTTGTCGAAGCCCCACTGGAACACAAACGCGTAAGCGAAGAAGAACACGAACAACGCCAGGTTGGTCAGCAACGCCGCCCACAGGCTGACATCCAGCCAGTACGCCACCAGCGGCAGCAGGATCAGCACCAGCCCGCCCTCGAAGCCCAGGGCATGCAGCAGGCGCCGCAGGAAAGTGCGCTCACGCCGGTGCTGGCGCGCTTCCCAGCGCTCGAACACCCAGTTGTAGGCCATGTTCCAGCTCATCGCGATGCCCGACATCAGCACCGACAGCACGGTCGACTGCGCCATGCCGGCACCGAACGCCAGCTCCAGCGCGGGCGCCACGCAGGCGACAGCGATGGCTTCGTAAAGAATGGCCTGGACGATCTTGCGTGCCTTGCCTTGCATGTTCAGCTCCCTGGGTAAACGACCTGTAAAGCTACAAGAAGTGGCCCACAAGAAAAAGCCTGAAATTTGGACAACCCCGCGTTCGGCTGCTTGTATCTATCCAGTACAAACGGCGACAAGTCGTACAACTTCGTCCAGGGAATCGAACGAGGATATAGACGATGGCCCACCCCTTCCTGCCGGTGACCGGCACATGAGCCTGGCATTCATCGATTTTCTCACCTATGTGCTGTTCGGCCTGAAGATACTCGCGATCGTCCTCGCAACGCTGATGTTCCTGCTGGGCCTGGATGACCTGTTCATCGACCTTTGCTACTGGGGCCGCAAGCTGATCCGGCGCTTTCGCATCTACGACAAGTACGAAAAAGCCGACGAAAAACGCCTGTTCGAGGTACCGGAAAAGCCCTTGGCCATCATGGTCCCGGCCTGGAACGAAGTGGGCGTGGTCGGTGAGATGGCGCGCCTGGCAGCCTCTACCATCGACTACGAGAACTACCAGATCTTCGTCGGCACCTACCCCAACGACCCGCAAACCCAGGCCGACGTCGACGCGGTGTGCCTGCACTACCCCAACGTGCACAAGGTGGTCTGCGCCCGCCCCGGCCCCACCAGCAAGGCCGACTGCCTGAACAACATCATCGACGCGCTGCTGCGCTTCCAGCAGGACGCCGGCATCCAGTTCGCCGGCTTCATCCTGCACGACGCCGAAGATGTGATCTCGCCCATGGAGCTGCGCCTGTTCAACTACCTGCTGCCGAACAAGGACATGATCCAGATCCCGGTGTACCCCTACGCACCGGAATGGAAAGGCTTCACCGCCGGCCACTATGTCGACGAGTTCGCCGAAAACCACGGCAAGGACGTGATCGTGCGCGAGGCCCTGACAGGCCAGGTGCCCAGCGCCGGGGTCGGCACCTGCTTCAGCCGCCGCGCCATCAGTGCGCTGCTCGAGGACGGCGACGGCATCGCCTTCGACGTACAAAGCCTCACCGAAGACTACGACATCGGCTTCCGCCTGAAGCAGAAGGGCATGAAGTGCATTTTCGCCCGCTACTCCATCAGCGACCCGGCGCTGACCCTGAAGCAGGAATGGCGCCCGGGCATGAGCCGCGAATTCTCCCAGGTGATCTGCGTGCGCGAGCACTTTCCGCGCGACTGGCAGCATGCCATCCGGCAGAAGTCGCGGTGGATCGTCGGCATCGTGTTCCAGGGCACCAGCAACCTCGGCTGGAGCCGCAAGGGCGCGCTCAACTACTTCCTCTGGCGTGACCGCCGCGGCCTGTTCGCCTACCTGCTGAGTTTCCTGGTCAACCTGTTGCTGCTGGTGTTGCTGGCCATGTGGCTGGTCACGGTGATTGCGCCGGAGTCGTGGCGCTTCATGTCGATCCTCAGCGACAGCTGGCTGCTGACCACCTTGCTGTGGCTGAACGGGCTGATGCTGTTCAACCGCCTGTTCCAGCGCGCCTGGTTCGTCACCCGCTTCTATGGCATTGGCGAAGGGCTGCTGTCGGCACCGCGGATGATGTGGAGCAACTTTGTCAACTTCTTCGCCAACCTGCGCGCCCTGCGCCAGGTGATGGAAATGGGTGACTCGCGGCGCGTGGCCTGGGACAAGACCACTCACGAATTCCCCGCCATCGCCGCCCCCGCCCGCACGCCGCTGGGCCAGCGCCTGGTAGCCAAGGGCCTGATCAGCGACGAACAGCTGCAACAGGCGATCACCAGCCCGGTACGCCGGCGCCTGGGCCGCGAACTGCTGCTGCGCGGCTGGCTGAACAGCGAACAGCTGGTCGCCACCCTGGCCGAGCAGATGGACCTGCCCTGGGCACCGCTCAACCCGTTCAAGCTCGACCCGCAGCTGATCGCCAAACTGCCGCGCAAGCTGGCGACGCACTATGGCGTGCTGCCGGTGGCCGAAGACGGCGACACGCTGGTGCTGGCCAGCGAAAGCCCGGTCAGCCAGGTGTCGCTGGGGGTAATCAGCCGCCACCTGAAGCGCCCGGTCAGCGCCCGCCTGGCGCCCCAGGGCCGGGTGACCCTGGGCCTGCGCTACCACTACCCAAGCCCCTGGCAGAAGCCGGAAACCCGCGACATGCTGGCCATCCTCGAGCGCCACCAGGACGACGAAGTGCTGCTGGAACAGGTCAGCCACCACCAGGTGATGCTCGGCGCCCTGCTGCAGGTGCGCGGCATGGTCCCGGTCACTTTGTTCAACCAGGCGCTGATCGACTTCGACCCGGAACACCAGAGCCTCGGCGAGCACCTGATTGCCCGCGGCATCATCACCGAGCAGGTGCTGCAGCAGGCCCTGATCGAACAGGCCAGCGAACAGCAGGCCGCCTTTGACCTGACCCGGGAGGTGGCATGAAGCCGCGCTTTTCCCTCACTTTCACTGGCTTGTTGCTGTGCTCCGCCGCCCTGCCCTGCGCCGCTTCGGCGCCGATGACCGACTTTCAGCGGTTCACCAGCTACCCGTTCATGGAGCGCAGCTACCGCGAAGCGAAGAAGGACAACTGGGCCGAGGTCGAACGCCTGACCCGCCACGTGCTGGGCCGGGTGCCGAACAACGACGAAGCCCGCGCGCTGCTGGTGGAGGCCCTGGCTCACCAGCGCCGCTACAAGGAGGCCGAGGCCCTTGCCGAACAGTTGGGCGACAGCCCCGAATACGCCAACGCCCTGCTTGAACTGCGCCTGGCCTGGATCGAACAAGACCCGCCGCCGGCCAGCCAGGTGGAACAGTGGCTGGCCAGCAGCGACGGCACCCACCGGGTACGCCTGTGGCAGGCCTATAGCCTGAGCCTGGCCAAATACGGTGGTGCCGCCAAGGCGCTGGACTGGCTCAACCATCTGCCGCCTCAGGGGGACGGCCAAGTGCTGCGTCTGGCCCGGGCCAACTTCGCCGAGCAACTGCGCAACTGGAAGGAAACCATCGAACAGCTGCAGCCGCTGGCCGACCAAGGCCAGTTGCCTGCGCAAGACTGGCAGCGCCTGGCCAATGCCTATATCCAGCAGGTAGATGAAAAAGGGCTGAACGCGCTGCTGCCCAGCGCCCCTTCCCCCGAAGCAGCCAACCAGGCCCGCCTGGCCATGGCCAACCGCGCCATCGCCGTCGGCCAGAACCAGCAGGCCCGGCATTGGCTGCAGGCACTGCCCGCCGCGCAGCTGAACCAGCCCGAGCAGCGCCAGCAACTGTGGGAGCTGGCCCGCGAAGGCGATGACGCGCCGCTGGTACAGCGCCTGAGCAACGAACTGCAACGCCCCTGCCTGGAAACCGTCGACTGGCTGTCGCGCCGCGACCCGGAGCTGGCGCGCGAGCAGTTCAAGGGCTGCACCGCCAGCACCGACCCAAGGGCCTACGCCGTGCTCAAGCAACGCCTGTACGGCGACCCGCCCCAGCCGCCGCAACCACGCACCGCCGCCGAATGGGAGCAGCGCTATCGGCAGAGCGGCGATATGGCCGCACTGGAGCAAGCCACCTTCCTGCTGATACAACAGGGCCATGGCGAACACGCCCGGCAACTGCTGGAGCAGGCCTACGACCGCCACCAGGGCCGCCTTGCACCGTCGCTGCTGCAGCGCCTGGGCAACCTGTATGCGCGCAACGACGGGCCGCTGGACAGCCGCCGCATGCTCGGCCTGATCCCTCGGGTCGACGCCAGTACCCGGGCCCAGCTGCTCGGCCGCCTGGCCGAGGCTGGCCAGTGCGATGCCGTGCGCCAGGCCGTACCGGCCACCCCGAGCGAGCCCGGCCAGTACCGCGCCTTGGGCCGCTGCGCCATGCCCGACCAGCCCGGCGAAGCGGTGGTCTACTACCAGGCCGCCGAGCGCCTGGGCGACAGCGAGAGCCGCTTGCCCCTGGCCTATGCCCTGGAAGCCGCTGGCGACTCCGAAGCGGCCCTGCCCATCTGGCGCACCCAGCCGGACAGCGCCTGGACCGACAACGCCCGCCTCACCGCCGCCCGTGGCGCGCTGAACGCCGGCGACGCACAAGCGGCCCGGCGCTATTGGGACGCCGCCGCGCACGATAGCGCCGACGACTGGGCCCTGGGTGCCGCCATCGCCCAGCGCCAAGGCGATTACCAGGCCGCGCTGGGCTTCCAGCGCCAGGCCCTGGCACACAACCCGCGGGCCGACCACTACTACGCTGCCTCCAGCACCGCGCAACTGGCTGGCGACAGTGCCCAGAGCAGCGCCTGGCTGGCCGAAGCCGTGCGCCTGGCCCCCGACCAGCCACGCTACCGCGCCGACTACGGCATGCGCCTGGCCAGCTCGACGGACAAGGCCCAGCGCCGCCAGTCGATCCCCTACCTGGAGCGCGCCACCCACGACTTCCCCGAGGACTACCGCCTTGGCGAGACGCTGGCCTTGCGCTACGACGAAGCCGAAGACAGCGCTTCGGCGCGCCGCGAACTGCGCCGCATCCTCGATGTGGAGCAGGACCTGGTCGACGGCGACGACGAATACGGCAGCCTGGAAGCCCGCAAGTACCGCCAGCGCCGCGCCCACGAAAGCCTGTCGCGGCGCGACACCATCACCCTGGCCAGCACCTGGTCGCCGGCCGGCACCTCGACCAACGACAAGTTCCTCGACAATGGCCAGCGCAGCGGCACTTCGCGCCGCGCGCAATCGCAGAACGTGCAGCTGGCCATGTGGGACCACGCACTGGGCGAAGAGCCCAGCCGCAACGGCAGCACTCTGTCGGTGTATGGCCGGGTACTGTTCGGTGGGCAAAGCCGCACCGACTACGCGCAAAGCATGGGCACCGGTGTCGGCCTGCGCTACAAGCCATTCGGCCAGGCCAACCTCAACCTGTATGCCGAGCTGTACCACCAGCGTCAGATCGACGAAGAGCACTATCGCGGGCTGAGCCTGGGCCAGCTGCTGAGCCCGGCCAAGGTCGGCGGCAACTGGGGCGACCTGCGTCACCACGCCGAATCGAGCAACGACCTGCTGTTGCGTGCCACCGCCTCGTTCCTCGACCAGGGCGACTGGCGCAACGACTGGCGGGTCGATGAAGACGACTGGAACGAGCGCTTCCTCTACCTCGACGCCGCCTGGTGGACCCGTGCCGGCGACCACGCCTGGCTGTCGCGCTACCAGCAGGGCCACGCCTGGAAGCTGCCGGGCAGCTCGCCGCAAACCATCATGCCCTATGGCTTTGTCGAGTTTTCCAGCCAGGACCCGAGCAACGACTGGCGCCAGGACGCCCGGGCCGGGGTTGGTGTGCGCTGGCAATGGTGGTTCGATGACGACCGCTACAACGCCTACCGCGGTTCGCTGAAAGTGCGTGCCGAATACCAGCAATCGCTGGGCGGCAATCTATACGAGCGCGCCAACGGCGTGCTGGTCGGTGCGGAGATGACCTTCTGATGCGTACGTTCCTGGCCCTCTGCCTGCTTGCCCTGTGCCTGCCAGCCAGCGCCGACCAGCGCCTGTTCTACCAACCCCTCAACCGCGACGCCAATGTCACCCCCGCCCAGTGGCAGCAACTGTGGCACGCCACCGTGGCCCAGGGCGGCAAGACCCTGATCGTGCAGTGGAGCGCCTATGGCGACAGCGATTTCGGCGGTGCCCAAGGCTGGCTGGCCGACAGCCTGCGCAGCGCGCGTGCCCAGGGCCTGCAACTGGTACTGGGGCTGTACATGGACCCGGCCTATTACCAACGCATCGACGAGCTGGACGGTGAAGGCCTGAATAGCTACTGGAAGGCGCAGCTGGGGCGCTCGCTCAGCCAGTACCAGCAACTGCGCCAGGCGTGGCAGTTGCCGGTGGACGGCTGGTACCTGCCCATGGAGCTGGACGACCATCATTTTCGCGAGGCCGAACGCCGTGATGCCCTGCGCAGCCAGTTGCAGGCCTTCAACCGGCAGTTGGACAAGCCTTTGCATATCAGCGCTTTCAGCGCTGGCAAACTCTCACCGCGGGTCAATGCCGCATGGCTGGATCAACTGGCCGGGTTGGGCTTGACTGTGTGGTGGCAGGATGGCGCCGGAACCGGACGCTTGCCCGCGTTGGTGCGCCAGGGCTACGAGCAGGCCTTGCCGTGCCGGGTAGGCGTGGTGCGCGAGGCGTTCCGCCAGGTGAGCGCGCCAGGCCAGGCGTTTCGGGCTGAGCCTGCCCAACCGAAGCTGGGCGCCGGGTGCCATGCCGAGGCGGTGTTCGACCTGCGTTACCGGCCATGGGCCCGGGGTGTTCTGCCCACCAATTGAGTCTCCAGGCCCGGCCTCTTCGCGGGTAAACCCGCTCCCACAGGGACCGCACAGATTTCCAGTGCTGTGGGAGGCCTGTGGGAGCGGGTTTACCCGCGAAAGGGCCAGGCCTGGTAAAGCAGTACTCTCAGGAGCCAGCGATGTTCAAGACCATCGAAGCCCACGTTCGCAAACAGGTCGCCCCCGCCGCCCTGCGCGCCGAATTCCGCCAGCACGAATTCGAGGCCATGCGCCCATTCTGCCTGCTGGTATTCTGCGTCAGCATCCTGATCTGGCTGGTCTTCGACCTGATCGTCAGCTTCCTCGGCGGCCAGGGTTTCACCTGGCTGTCCTATCTGTTCATCACCCTGCTCGGCGCCCTCACCGTGGTACTGCGGTTCGCCCGTCGCAGCCATCATTTCGATGTGCTCAACCTGCTGTTCATCGCCTCCATCACCCTGGGCATGCGCCTGGTGATCGAAGGCATACCGGTGGCCCTGCGCCCGGTGTGGCTGGTGCTCGGGGTCTCCACCGTGCTGTATGCCGTGTCGGTGCTACCGGTGCGGCGCTGGTCGTTCTTCTGCGCCATGGCCATCACCTGGGTGGTGCTCAACCCGTTCTACCACACCCGTATCGGGCCGGACGAACTCGAAGGCGCCATGCTGATCAGCTACGCGGTGTTCCTCAGCGGCCTGGTCATCTACAGCTACCTGCAGATGCGCAAGGCCAAGCTGCACAACTTCTACCTGTCCAAGGTGCTGCTGGACCAGGCCTATGTCGATGCCCTGACCGAAATCCCCAACCGCCGTTCGTTCATGGCCCAGGCCGACCGCCAGCTGCGCCTGGCCACGGCCGAGCAGTACCTGGCGATGATCGACATCGACAACTTCAAACGGGTGAATGACCGTTTCGGCCATGACGTGGGCGATGAAGTGCTCAAGCGCGTGGCCCTGCATATCAAGGCGAGCATGGCCGGTTACGAGTTTGCCCGATTGGGCGGCGAGGAATTCGCGATCTTTTTCCAGGGGCTGGATCAGCAAGGCGCCGAGCAACGGGTGGCGGCGCTGTGCCAACGGGTGCGCGAAGACGTTGGCGAGCACCCGGTGACTGTCAGCATCGGCCTGGCCCGGGTGGACCAGGGCGACAGCCTGACCACGGCGCTGGTGCGCGCCGACCAGGCGCTTTACGAGGCCAAGCACAGTGGCAAGGACCGGTTTGTGCTGTGGTCTGCCCGGCTGGCAGACGGCAATTAGCAGGCCCGGCCTCTTCGCGGGTAAACCCGCTCCCACAGGTGCTCCACAGTGTTTGAAATCTGTGCGGTCCCTGTGGAGGACCAGGGTTAGCAGGCCCGGCCCTTTCGCGGGTAAACCCGCTCCCACAGGTTCTCTACAGTGTTTGAAATCTGTGCGGTCCTTGTGGGAGCGGGTTTACCCGCGAAAGGGCCGGTACAGGCAGCCCATCACCCGGCAGGCAAGCGAATCCGGAACTGCGCCCCACCCAGCGCCGACTGCGCCACGGTCAAGGTGCCCCCTTGCCCCTCGATCGCCCGCCGGCTGATCGCCAAGCCCAGGCCAAACCCTCCGGTATTGCGGTCACGGCTACGGTCCAGGCGGTAGAACGGCTGGAAAATCCGCTCGCGCTCCTCCACCGGAATCCCAATCCCGTCATCCTCCACCGTCACCAGGCAGGCGCCATCGTCTTCCAGGCGCAAGCGCAGCAACAGGCTCTCGTCGCAGTAACGCATGGCATTGCGCACCAGGTTCTGCACCGCCCGTGCCGTCAGCCGTGGGTCCAGCACAAAACGCGGCAAATCCCCCTCGGCCCGCACCTCCCACTGGATACCCCGGCCATCGAGTTCCTCGGCAAAGCCGCCGAGTACACTGTCGACCAGCTCCAGCAACGACACCTCGACCCGCTCGCGGGCCTGGTCGGCGTTGTACAGCCGGCTGTAGGACAACAGCTCCAGCACCAGCTCATCCAGCTCACGCACATGCCCCACCAGTTCCAGCAGGCGCTTGCGGCTGGCCGGCGGCACTTCGTCGAACAGCAGCACCAGGCCGAAATCCAGCCGGGTCAGTGGCGTGCGCAACTCGTGCGACACCGCATTGAGCAGCTCGCGCTGCTGGTTGACGTGGCGCTCCAGGTCACTGGCCATGGTGTCGAACACCCCGGCCAGCTCACCGATGTTGGAGTGCGGCGAGATGTGCGTACGCTCGGCCATCTGCCCCTGGCCCAGGCGCCGGGCGGTCTCCTTGAGGCGCTCCAGGTCGCGCCAGTGCGGCCATACCCACAGCAGCAGGCAACCGAGCATGGCTGCACCGATCAGTACGGTCACGCCCCACGACAGCACGTTGATATCCAGCGGGTCTGGCGGTGAGTGCAGGCGCACCAGCCATTCCTTGTCCAGCGGCGCCAGCACCGTCTCGTAGTAGCCCCATTCGGCAATGCGCACGGCGTACAGGCCGTGCTCCAGGCGCGCCTGCTCGTCCTCGCTCAGGTCAGCCTGGTCCATGCGCAGCAGTTGCAGTTCCAGCGGTGCGAAATCACTGGCCAGCTCTTGCTCCACCGCCGGCCACTGCTCGCGCGGGGCCTGGCGGAACTGGCGCACGATAAGCGACTGCACGCCCTTGGCCTGGTCCAGGTTGTAGGCCATGAAGCGGTCCTGGAACAGGCCGACGATGGTGTCGGGGATGAACAACAGCGCACCGGCATAGGCAACGATGATCACCAGGTACAGCCGCACCAGAATCTTCAGCATGGGCGGTCAACACTCCCACTCGACACGGCTGAACAGGTAGCCCTTGCCCCACACGGTCTTGATCTTGCGCGCTTCGCCGGCGTTATCGTCGAACTTGCGCCGCAGCTTGGAGATGGCCACATCCACCGAGCGGTCGGTGCCGTTGAACTCGATACCCCGCAGTTGCTGCAGGATGCGGTCGCGGTTCAGCACTTCGCCGGCATTGCGCGCCAGTACCACCAGCAGGTTGTACTCGCCGCTGGACAGCTCCACCTCTTCGCCACGCCAGCTCACGGTGCGCTCGGCCAGGTCGATGCGCAGGCCACCGATCAGGATCAGGTCGTTGTCCAGGCGCGGCTCGTTGACGCTGCTGCGACGCAGCAGGGTACGCACGCGGGCCAGCAGTACACGCGGTTCGCAGGGTTTGGTCACGTAGTCGTCGGCGCCCATTTCCAGGCCCAGGACCTGGTCGTGGCTGTCGTCGCGGGCGGTCAGCATCAGGATCGGCAGGCCTTGCGATTCCTGGCGCAGCAGGCGGCACAGCTGCAGGCCGTCGATGCCTGGCAGCATCAGGTCGAGGATGACCAGGTCGGGCTTTTGCCGGCGGTACTCGTCAAGCACATGATCGCCACGGGCGATCACCTGGACATGGAAGTCGTTGCGTTGCAGGTAGCTGGCGATCAGTTCGGACAGGGCGCTGTCGTCTTCGACCAGGAAAATATTCGGCATAGGCGCTTGGAAGTCTGGGTTGTGGTAGGCCTTGCCGGCCTCTTCGCGGGTAAACCCGCTCCCACAGGGACTGCACAGGTTCCAGTGCTGTGCGGTCCCTGTGGGAGCGGGTTTACCCGCGAAGAGGCCGGTACAGGTACACGCAGAATATAGAACCCTACAGGTCGAGAGGATTGTTCTTCACACTTTTTCACACTCGTCCTACAGGTATTAACAGCCACGCAAGGAACGCCTGCCGTAGCATACCGGCGGTCATCATCGGAAGATCCGTATGTCTACTACCCTCCCCCCACGCTTGCGCCCGTTGGCGCTTCTGGCGTTCCTGAGCCTGTCCCTGGCCGGCTGCGACGACAGCGCCGAACAGGAAGAACAGGCCCCCACCCCGCAAGTGCGGGTGGAAACCCTGCAACTGCAGCCACTGGCCATCAGCAGTGAGCTAAGCGGCCGTATCCTCGCACCGCGCACCGCAGAAGTGCGTGCGCGCGTCGCGGGCGTGGTGCTCAAGCGGGTGTACCGCGAAGGCAGCGACGTCAAGAAGGGCGATGTGCTGTTCCTGATCGACCCGGCACCGTTCAAGGCCGACCACGACAGCGCCCGCGCCACCCTGGCCAAGGCCGAGGCCACCCTGTACCAGGCACGTCTGCAGGAGCAGCGCTACCGCGAGCTGGTCGACGACAAGGCCGTCAGCCGCCAGGAATACGACAACGCCAAGGCCAGCTACCTGCAGGCCGATGCCGCAGTGGCCGAGGCCAGGGCCGCCCTGGAGCGCGCCCGCCTCAACCTCGGCTACGCCACCGTGACCGCGCCGATTTCTGGCCGTATCGGCCGCGCCCAGGTCACCGAAGGCGCGCTGGTCGGGCAGAACGAGACCACGCCACTGGCGACCATCCAGCAGCTGGACCCGATCCACGCCGATGTCACCCAGTCGACCCGCGAGCTCAACGCCCTGCGCCGCGCCCTGCGTGCCGGCGAGCTGCAGCAGGTCGGTGACGGCCAGGCCCGGGCCACGCTGATCCAGGACGATGGCAGCACCTACCCGCTGCCGGGCAAACTGTTGTTCTCCGACATCAGCGTCGACCCCAGCACCAACCAGATCACCCTGCGCAGCGAGTTCCCCAACCCGGACCTCGACCTGCTGCCCGGCAGCTACGTGCGCGTGCGCCTGGAGCAGGCCGTGCAGCCCAAGGGCCTGAGCGTGCCGCAGCGCGCCATCCTGCGTGACAGCGCTGGCGTGCCCAAGGTGCTGGTGGTCGATCCGCAGGCACGGGTCAGCGACCGCCAGGTAGTACTGGGCAGCGCCCAGGGCGACCGCTGGATCGTCAGCGAAGGCCTGGCCCCCGGCGAGCGGGTGGTGGTCGAGGGCCTGCAACACGTCAAGGCCGGTGACCAGGTGCAGGTCGACAACGCATCAGGGGCATCGCCCATCGCACAGCACACTGGCCAGTGAGGGCCTGATTCATGCCGCAATTCTTCATCGACCGCCCGGTATTCGCCTGGGTGGTCGCCCTGTTCATCCTGCTGGCCGGTGCCCTGGCCATCCCGCAGCTGCCGGTGGCCCAGTACCCTAACGTGGCCCCGCCGCAGGTGGAAATCTACGCCGTGTACCCGGGCGCCTCGGCGGCGACCATGGACGAGAGCGTGGTCAGCCTGATCGAGCAGGAGCTCAATGGCGCCGACAACCTGCTGTACTTCGAGTCGCAGAGCAGCCTGGGCAGCGCCACCATCACCGCCACCTTCGCCCCGGGCACCAACCCGGACCTGGCCCAGGTCGACGTGCAGAACCGCCTGAAGGTGGTCGAGTCGCGCCTGCCGCGCCCGGTAACCCAGCAAGGCCTGCAGGTGGAAAAGGTCTCCACCGGCTTCCTGCTGCTGGCCACCCTCACCTCCGAAGATGGCAAGCTCGACGAAACCGCCCTGTCGGATATCCTCGCGCGCAACGTGATGGACGAGATCCGTCGCCTCAAGGGCGTCGGCAAGGCCCAGCTGTATGGTTCGGAACGTGCCATGCGCATCTGGATCGACCCGCGCAAGCTGATCGGCTTCAACCTCACGCCCAACGACGTGGCCGAGGCCATCGCCGCGCAGAACGCCCAGGTGGCCCCCGGCAGCATTGGTGACCTGCCCACCCGTGGCACCCAGGAAATCACCGCCAACGTGGTGGTCAAGGGCCAGCTGAGCACCCCGGAGGAGTTCGCCGGGATTGTCCTGCGTGCCAACCCGGACGGTTCCACGGTGACCATCGGCGATGTCGCCCGGGTCGAGATCGGTGCCCAGGAATACCAGTACGGCACGCGCCTGAACGGCAAGCCGGCCACCGCCTTCAGCGTGCAGCTGTCGCCGGGCGCCAACGCCATGGAAACCGCCACCCTGGTGCGGGCGAAGATGCAGGACCTGGCGCGCTACTTCCCCGAAGGCGTCAAGTACGACATCCCCTACGACACCTCGCCATTCGTCAAGGTGTCGATCGAGCAGGTCATCAACACCCTGTTCGAGGCCATGCTGCTGGTGTTCGCGGTGATGTTCCTGTTCCTGCAGAACCTGCGCTACACCCTGATCCCGACCCTGGTGGTGCCGGTGGCCCTGATGGGCACCTTCGCCGTGATGCTGGCCATGGGCTTCTCCGTCAACGTGCTGACCCTGTTCGGCATGGTGCTGGCCATCGGCATCCTGGTCGACGATGCCATCGTGGTGGTGGAAAACGTCGAGCGGATCATGGCCGAGGAAGGCCTGCCGCCCAAGGAAGCCACGCGCAAGGCCATGGGCCAGATCAGCGGCGCGATCGTCGGCATTACCCTGGTGCTGGTGGCGGTGTTCCTGCCCATGGCCTTCATGCAAGGTTCGGTGGGGGTGATCTACCAGCAGTTCTCGCTGTCGATGGCAGTGTCGATCCTGTTCTCGGCGTTCCTGGCCCTCAGCCTGACCCCGGCGCTGTGCGCCACCCTGCTCAAGCCGGTAGCCAAGGGCGAGCATCACGAACGCAAGGGCTTCTTCGGCTGGTTCAACCGCCGCTTCGAGGGCATGAGCAACGGTTACCAGCGCTGGGTGATGCAGGCGCTCAAGCGCAGCGGCCGCTACCTGCTGGTATACGCGTTGCTGCTGGCGGTGCTGGGCTATGGCTTCAGCCAGCTGCCCACGGCGTTCCTGCCCACCGAAGACCAGGGCTACACCATCACCGATATCCAGCTGCCGCCGGGCGCCAGCCGCATGCGCACCGAACAGGTGGCGGCACAGATCGAGGCGCATAACGCCGAAGAGCCCGGCGTGGGTAACACCACCTTGATCCTGGGTTTCAGCTTCTCGGGCAGCGGGCAGAACGCGGCACTGGCCTTCACCACGCTCAAGGACTGGTCCGAACGCGGCGCCGACGACAGCGCCCAGTCGATTGCCGACCGCGCGACCATGGCCTTCACCCAGCTCAAGGACGCCGTGGCCTACGCCGTGCTGCCGCCGCCGATCGACGGCCTTGGCGAGTCGACCGGCTTCGAGTTCCGCCTGCAGGACCGCGGCGGCATGGGCCACGCCGAGCTGATGGCCGCCCGCGACGAGCTGCTGGCCAATGCCGGCAAGAGCAAGGTGCTGACCAACGTGCGCGAAGCCTCGCTGGCGGAAAGCCCGCAGGTGCAGCTGGAAATCGACCGCCGCCAGGCCAACGCCCTGGGCGTGTCGTTTGCCGATATCGGCTCGGTGCTGGATGTGGCCGTGGGTTCCAGCTACGTCAACGACTTCCCCAACCAGGGCCGCATGCAGCGGGTGGTGGTGCAGGCCGAAGGCGACCAGCGCAGCCAGGTCGAAGACCTGCTGAAGATCCACGTGCGCAACGACAGCGGCAAGATGGTGCCACTGGGCGCCTTCGTCCAGGCCAGGTGGGTCAGCGGCCCGGTGCAGCTGACCCGCTACAACGGCTACCCGGCGGTGTCGATTTCCGGCGAACCGGCGGCCGGCTACAGTTCGGGCGAAGCCATGGCCGAGATCGAGCGCCTGGTAGCCCAGCTGCCGGCCGGCGCCGGCCTGGAATGGACTGGCCTGTCGCTGCAGGAGCGGCTGTCCGGCAGCCAGGCACCGATGCTGATGGCGCTGTCGTTGCTGGTGGTGTTCCTGTGCCTGGCAGCGCTGTACGAAAGCTGGTCGATCCCCACCGCAGTACTGCTGGTAGTACCGCTGGGCGTGCTCGGTGCGGTGCTGGCGGTGACCCTGCGCGGCATGCCCAACGACGTGTTCTTCAAGGTCGGCCTGATCACCCTGATCGGCCTGTCGGCGAAGAACGCCATCCTGATCATCGAGTTCGCCAAGAGCCTGGTCGACCAGGGCGTCGATGCCGCCGACGCCGCCGTGCAGGCCGCGCGCCTGCGCCTGCGGCCGATCGTGATGACCTCGCTGGCGTTCATCCTCGGCGTGGTGCCACTGGCCATTGCCAGCGGCGCCAGTTCGGCCAGCCAGCAGGCGATCGGCACCGGGGTGATCGGCGGCATGCTCAGCGCCACCTTGGCAGTGGTGTTCGTGCCGGTGTTCTTCGTGGTGGTGATGCGCCTTGCCGGGCGACGCCAGGCGGGTAATGCCGACACGCAGGCCGTGACCAGCGAAAGCTGACTGGACAAGCCCCGCGTGAAATGGGAGGGTTCCCGGCAATGACTGCCCGGACCCCTTTTTCATGCCTGATGCCCTGCCCCCCTGCTCCATCCTCATTCTCGCCGGTGGCCGCGGCCAGCGCATGGGCGGCCGCGACAAGGGCCTGGTCGACTGGCAGGGCGAACCGCTGGTGGCGCATGTGCAGCGCGTGGTACGGCCGCTCAGCGATGACCTGGTGATTTCCTGCAACCGTAACCAGCAGGCCTACCGGGCGTATGCCGACCAGCTGGTGGGCGATGCCGAGGCGGACTACCCCGGGCCGTTGGCGGGGGTGATTGCCGGGCTCAAGGTGGCGCGGCATGAATGGGTGGTGCTGCTGGCCTGTGATGCACCGCTGGTTGACCGGGGGTTGATCGAGGACCTGCTAAGGCTGGCGGTGACCAGTGACAGTGCGGCCATGGTGCGCCAGGGTGGGTACTGGCAGCCGATGTTCAGCGTGCTGCCACGCCGGGTGTTGCCAGTGCTGGAGCAGGCCTGGGCGGCGGGCGAGCGGAGTTTGCAGAAGGCCTTGCTGCGTGAAGCGGTGCAAGGGCTGGAATGTGCCGACGATGATCGCAGGTTGAGCAACTTCAACAGCCCGGAGTTGCTGCAAGGCTGAGGTCATCTGCTGCCTGTGCTGGCCTCTTCGCGGGCACGCCCGCTCCCACAGGTTCTCCACTGCCCTTGAGGCCTGCGCGGTCCTTGTAGGAGCGGCCTTGTGTCGCGAAAGGGCCGCAAAGCGGCCCCGGGATTTCAGCAGCGATGCATGAATTGCCGGGGCTGCTGTGCAGCCCTTTCGCGACACAAGGCCGCTCCTACAGAGGCCCCATTTCCCTTCAGCTGGTGATTTACCCGGCAGACAATTCCTCGACACTGATCTCGCGCATGCGGAACTTCTGCACCTTGCCGGTCACCGTCATCGGGAACTCATCGACAAAGCGGAAGTACCGCGGCACCTTGAAGTGCGCGATCCGCGCCTTCGCCCAATCGCGCAGTTCCTCCGCACTGGCCGTATGCCCCGGGTGCAGCCGCACCCAGGCCACGATCTCTTCACCGTACTTGCTGCACGGCACGCCAATCACCTGCACATCGGCCACCGCCGGGTGGGTGAAGAAGAACTCCTCCAGCTCGCGCGGGTAGATGTTCTCGCCGCCGCGAATGATCATGTCCTTGCTGCGCCCGACAATACGCACATACCCCTGCTCGTCCATCACCGCCAGGTCGCCGGTGTGCATCCAGCCGTCCTCATCGATGCTTTCGGCCGTGGCCTTGGGGTTGTTCCAGTAGCCCAGCATCACGCTGTAACCCCGCGTGCACAGCTCGCCAATCTCGCCACGCGGCACGCTGTTGCCATCGGCATCGATCACCTTGTTCTCCAGCCGCGGCTGGGTGCGCCCGACGCTGGTCACGCGGCGCTCGAGGTCGTCGCTGGCGCCGGTCTGCAGCGACACCGGGCTGGTTTCGGTCATGCCGTAGGCAATCTGCACCTCGGCCATGTGCATCTCGCCGATAACCCGGCGCATCACTTCGATCGGGCAGGTGGCACCGGCCATGATCCCGGTGCGCAGGCTCGACAGGTCGAACTCGCCGCGCTGGGGGTGGTCCAGTTCGGCGATGAACATGGTCGGCACACCATACAACGCCGTGGCCTTTTCTTCCGCCACCGCACGCAGGGTGGCCAGCGGGTCGAAGGCGTCGTTGGGGTAGATCAGGGTGCTGCCGTGGGTCATGCAACCGAGGTTGGCCATGACCATGCCAAAGCAGTGGTACAGCGGCACCGGCACCACCAGCCGGTCATGCTCGGTCAGGCCCAGGCTTTCACCGACCATGTAGCCGTTGTTGAGGATGTTGCTGTGGCTGAGGGTGGCGCCTTTCGGGAAACCGGTGGTGCCCGAGGTGTACTGGATATTGATCGGGTCGTCGCAGCGCAGCTGTGCCTGGCGCTCGGCCAGGGCTTCGCGGCTTACGGCCGCGGCACGGGCCTGCAGGTCGTGCCAGGCCAGGAAGCCCGGCGGTGGCGCGACGGCCAGGCTGACCACACCGCGCAGCTCGGGGAAGCGTTCGCAGATCAGGGCGCCCGGCTGGCCGCCGGCCAGGCCCGGGACCAGCCCCAGCAGCATGGCGTGGTAGTCGGAGGTCTTGAACGCGTCGGCGCAGATCACCCAGCGGCAGCCGGACTGGCCGAGGGCGTAGTCCAGTTCGCTGGAGCGGTAGGCCGGGTTGATGTTGACCAGGATCGCGCCCACCTTGGCGCTGGCGAACTGGGTGATGCACCACTCTGCGCAGTTGGGTGCCCAGATACCGAGGCGGTCACCGGGCTGCACGCCCAGGGCCATCAGCGCACGGGCATGCTGGTCGACGGCTTCGGCCAGTTGCTGCCAGGTGTAGCGCAGGGCCTGGTGGCAAACGACCAAAGCGTCACGTTCGGGGAAGCGGGCGACGGTGGTGTCGAAGGCGTCGCCGATGCACTGGGTAAGCAGGGGTTTGTCCTGGTTGCCCTGGGAGTAGCTTGGCTGGGGCATGGGCGGTCTCTTGTTGTTCTTGTGTTGATTGAGCGGGCCTCTTCGCAGCACAAGGCTGCTCCTACATTGGAGCGCAGTAGCCTGTAGGAGCAGCCTTGTGCTGCGAAAAGGCCAGTGAAGCCACCCTGGAGCTAACGGATGAACACCTGCGGCGTAGTGGTGGACATGTCCCCACCCGGCAACTTGATGTTCTTCACTTTCTCCAGCGTATCCGGGTTGAACACCGCCAGGTCATTGAAGGTGCCGCCCAGGTACAACTTGTCGCCCTTCGTGTCGAAGGCCACGCAGTAGTAAGTGTGGTCCAGATTCGCCGCCTTGATCAGCTTGCGCTGTTCGAGGTCGTACTTGGCCAGCCGGTTGAGCACGCCGTAGATCTGGTTCGGGTCTTTCGGCGAACGCAGCCCGGTGAAGTACAGCTCGGTCAGGTCGGCAAATTCCTGGGTGTGGGTCTTGCCGGTCTTGAGGTCGACGCTCAGGTAGCCATACAGCAGATCGGCGGTGGCCGGGTCCTGCTTGTCATCCTTGAACCTGGCAATGGTGTACAGCATCGAGAACTCGTGGCGCGGGCTCTGGTGCGGCCAGAAGTACAGCACGTCCGGGGCGCTGTAGCCTTTGCGGTTCCAGTTGCGCAGCGGCAGGGCCACCGTGTACTTGCCGGTCTTCACGTCCATCTTGTAGATGTCCGGCCCGGCGACGTACAGGCTGCCATCGTCCGCCGCACGCATCAGGTACACCTGGCGCGGCATCGGGAAGGTGCGCACCGGCTTGGCCTCCAGGCCATCGGCCGTGCTGAACACTTCCAGCCGCGGTGGCTTGACCACGTAGTGATCGTTCAGGCGCTGGGTCGGGTTGACCGTGGCGTACACTTCCTTGCCGTCCGGGCTGATGGCGAACGAGTACATCGACCGGCCCACCTCACCCGGCACACTGGACAGGTTGGCGTGGAAGGTATTCTTGCAGGTGTCCAGATCGATGCCGTAGATGTCGCCGTAGTGGTTGTTGAGCACGTAGGCGGTGCGGTTGTCCGGCGCCATCATCGCGGTGCCGGGGCCGAACTTGTCGGGCATCACGCAGCTCTTGTACACCGTGTCACTGGCCACATCGACCACGTGCAGGTTGTTCGGGTAGTTGGTCACGATCATGTATTCGTGGCCAGCCTTCAGCGCCGGCCCGGTGTCGGCGGCCTGTGCCAGCCCGGCACAGGCCGTGGCGGCGATGGTGAGCGCGAGTGACGCGCAGCGTCCAGCTTTCATGCGGTTTCCCCTTGTCATTCTTGTTGGGCCGGTCACTTGTCTTTCGGGAACACGGTGCCGAGGTTGCGCCAGTCTTCCGCCGAGTTGCTCGCCTGGGCGTTCCAGTCCTGGTAGGTGCTCATCATGTCCGGCACCTGGGCCGGCCACCAGCAAGGGTCGGAGCAGCCATACAGGTCGGCCTCCATCGGCTGGCACAGCGAGCTCACGCCACCAAAGGCGTCCACTTCCCAGCCCGGGTCGGTGGTGGCGGTGCAGCCCGCCACTGCGCTCATGGCCATGACTTCTTCGACGCGGTCTTCGGCGGCGGCCTGCTCGAGGATGCGCGCCTTGTTGTTCAGGGGCTTCAAGTGCTTCATGTCAGTGCGCCTTCCGCGGGGTGATGTAGCGATCGATGAAGGCCGGGTTGGCGGCCATGATGCGGCTGTAGACTTCGATGCCGAAGTCGACCCAGTCGCGCATCAGTTCGCAATAGTGGTAGGTCGGGTGCTGCGGGTCGCCATAGCGGGCATAGCTTTCGTGGTAGCAGCCGCCGGAGCACAGGTTGCGGATGCGGCAGCTGTCGCAGCCGGTGTTGCTGCGGTCCAGGCGCTGCGACAGGAAGTCGTTGAGCTGCGCCTGCTTCACGCCCTGGTGCACATTGCCGAAGGTCGGCAGGCTGGAGCCGGTGAAGCGGTGGCACAGGTTCAGCTCGCCCTCATGGTCCACGGCCAGCATCTTCAGCCCGGCGCCGCACGGCAGGGCCTTCTTGTGGCCTTCGTGGATGTCGGTGATCAGCTGGTGCAGGTTGGAGAAGCCGATGTTGCGGTGCTCCAGCGCAGCCTCCAGGTAGCGCCGGCCCAGCGCCTTCATGTTGGCGAACACCTGCACCAGTTCTTCGCCGGTGAGGTTGAAGTTGGCCATGTCACCGGAGGTGACCGGGGCAAAGCCGACTTCAGCGAAGCCCAGTTCGTTGAACAGGTGGTTCCAGATGGTCTCGACGTCGGTGATGCCACGGGTCAGCGTGACCCGCGCACCCACCGGGCGGCTGTGGTAGCGCGACAGCAGCATGTCGACCTTGCGCCGCACCACGTCATAGGTGCCCTGCCCGCCCACGGTGATACGGTTGCGGTCGTGCACGGTCTTGGGGCCGTCGATGCTGATCGACAGGCCGAAGCGGTGGGCATTGAGCCAGTCGATGATCTCTTCGGTGAGCAAGGTGGCATTGGTGGTCATGATGAACTCCACCTGCTTGCCGGCCTCGGCGAAGCGCCGCTCGCAGTAGGCGACCATGTGCTCGATCAGTGGCCGGTTGGACAGCGGCTCGCCACCGAAGAACACCACGCTGTAGCGCTGCTCGTCGGGCGACTCCTTGAGCAGCATCTCCACCGAAGCCTCGGCGGTGGCGATACTCATCTTCTTGCCCGCGGACGGTTTGTCCAGGTCTTCCTTGTAGCAGTAGGTGCAGCTGAGGTTGCAGCCGGTGTTGACGTTCAGCACCACGGTGTTCAGCGCCGTGCGCTCGACCTGCTTGAGGGCGATTTCCGGGGTCAGCGGCGAGCCGTCGCTGACCAGTTCCAGCGCGATCAGCTCGCGCAGGGTGTCCTGGATATCGCTGCCGGCAAACTGCTGGCCAAGGCGCTGCATCAGCTCCTCGGCCGAGCAGCCTTGCTGGCGCAGGGTGTCGATGATGCCGCCGGTCACCGCGTCAGCGGTGAACAGCGAACTGCTGGGGATATGGAACAGCATGCGGTCGGCGTCGACCTGCACTTCATGCAGGTTGCGTTCGACCAGGTTCAGTAGCGCGCCCATGGCGACCTCCCGATAATCGATCCGTTGGAAAACCGTAAGCCCCTGCCGTTACGGCAGCGGTGGGTTGTTCCAGCGCTGTACGGTGACGATCATGTGCCCTTCGCCAGTCTGGCCACCGTCGGCCAGGGTGGCGATGACCTTCAGGTTGCCGGCGTTGTTGGTCATCATCTTGCGCTCCGGGTTGGGGCCGGCACCGCCTGGCACGAACACGCCATCGGCCTGCATCTTCCCGGCGAACTTGACGTCTTCGTCCTCGACCGCACGCTCGTTGAACGGCTCGACCTTCCAGCTGGCCGGCAGGTAGCCGATGCGCAGCGGCTGGCCATTGGCGTCCTTGCCCCAGGCTTCGGCCTCGAAGCGGCCCTGCACCTTGGGCACCGAGGCGCCGTTTTCGCCGATGCGGGCGATGGAGAACGCCGGCACCACTTTAACTTCCTCGACCTTGTCGTACACCGCCAGGTTGACGCCCTTGAGCGCCCCTACGGCGACTTCGCGCTGGCCAGGCTTGGCATCGGCCGCGGCGCGGGCCTTCACCCGTACCAGGGTCGGGGTCTGCTCCAGCACCTTGATCACTTCCACGCCAGCGCCCAGGTCCGGTTTGCCGGCCAGGCCGCTGCCGACCAGGGTGATCTCGCTTTCGCCACCGGCCTTGATGAATGCCGGTTGTACCGCCAGCAGGCGCGCCTTGCCCTCCTTCACCGCGGTGAAGTCCAGGCCACGCTCATCGTGCTCGGCCTCGAACATGCGGCCCTTCATTTCGCCATCCAGCGCGGCGAACACCTGGCGCAGGTTGGCGTCGCCGACCTTGACGTTGCCACGCCATTCATAGCCGTTGTAGAGGATCGCCGAACCGCTGCCATTGAACGGCGTGCCGTCGGCATAAGCGCCCTTGACCTCGACCTTGAAGGTATCGCCCTGGTCAGGCGTGACACTCATCACCCCGCGCACATCGCCCTTGGCCAGCATGTGACCGCTGAATGCCCACTGGCCCGGCAGCGCGTTGGCCTTGGGCCTGGCTTTCTGCCATTCGGCCCAGGCCGCGCTTTCCAGCGGGTAGCGCTTGGCCAGGTCCGGCACCACTTGCTGCAGGGCGATCGGCAGCCAGTCGCGGTCACGCGCCTGGGCCTGGTATTCGAGGGACGGCCACTGGCCGAGATGGAAGTTGACCAGGTGCTCCCATTCCTTGGCCGGGCGCCGCTGCAAGGCGACACGGGCACCGGAGTGGCAACGGCCACAGGTTTCGCTGAGCTGGGTGTCGAACTGCTCGACGGTATTCAGCCGGCGCTCCATGGCATAACGCACGCCATCGGTTTCGCTGGGCGCCAGGCCCTGCTTGTCGGCCAGGTACTTGACCAGGGTGCGGCGGTCGTCGTCGCTGATCTGCAGGCCGTGCATCAGCTGCATGCGGGCGATGCTCATCAGCCAGCCTTCCGGCGTCTTGCGCTGGTGGCTGATACGGCTGTAGGTGTCGTTGCCTTCGGGGATATGGCACCCCATGCACTTGTTCTGCAACAGGCTCGGGCCCTGCTCGGCCGCCATGGCCTGGGTGCTCAGCAGCGCGGCGGCGACCAGCGCCAGTTTGCCCGCATGCCGCCGGAGTCGAGTCGTCTTCAAGGTCAGACCTCCACGGTTGTTGTTCTTATCGTTTTCGCACGCTTTGGTACAGCAGGTGTGCATGTGACGGTTGCGATACAGGAACTGTGCCAGGTGCTGTAAAAGTTTTTTCTTTCAACCTGTTAGCCGGTTTTTCGGCCTTGGCCAGGAGCAGGTATGGCCAATTGCAGCGTGCCATTTCGCGACAGGGTGTTTCATCCTGAGACAAGGGCCTGCTGCGCAGGCCTTCGCGGGCATGCCCGCTCCTACAGGTATCGCACCGGCTCCAGGCATTGTGCATTCCCTGTGGGAGCGGGCGTGCCCGCGAAGAGGCCGGAACAGCCACTGTTTCACCACCGTCTCACACCGTCTCAATGTGCAACAGCGCAACCCTGCAATCCCAACCTTGCGCCAGGACAAAACCCAACCTGTTCAACGGCTTGCGGCCATCTACCGACCTTGGCACGCCCATTGCGCCTATGCCTGTCACATCCAATGACAAGAGGCACCGTCCCATGCTTTCCGAACTGCCCATCCTGCCCGCCACCCGCGCCTTTCTCGAACGCAAGCTGAAGATGCGCATCGGCGCCGACTGGCAGGACGCCGCCAGCGGTCGCACCCTGTCGTTCCGCAACCCGGCCACTGGCGAGGTACTGGGTGAAGTGCCCGCCGCCGAGGCCGAAGATGTCGACCGCGCCGTGCGCGCCGCGCGCCAGGCCTTCGATGATTCGCCGTGGAGCCGCCTGCGCCCACGCGATCGGCAGAACCTGCTGTGGCGCCTGGCCGACCTGATGGAGCGCGACGCCCGCCAGCTGGCCGAACTGGAATGCCTGAACAACGGCAAGAGCGCCGCCGTTGCCCAGGTGATGGACGTGCAACTGGCCATCGACTTCCTGCGCTACATGGCCGGCTGGGCCACCAAGATCGAGGGTAGCACCGTCGAAGCCTCGATGCCGTTGATGCCCAACGACCAGTTCCATGGTTTCGTGCGGCGCGAGGCAGTGGGCGTGGTCGGCGCCATCGTCGCCTGGAACTTCCCGCTGCTGCTGGCCTGCTGGAAGCTCGGCCCGGCCCTGGCTACCGGTTGCACCGTAGTGCTCAAGCCCGCCGACGAAACACCGCTGAGCGTGCTCAAGCTGGCTGAGCTGGTGGACGAAGCCGGCTACCCGGCAGGTGTGTTCAACGTGGTCACCGGCACCGGCCTGAACGCTGGCGCCGCACTCAGCCGCCACCCCGGCGTGGACAAGCTGACCTTCACCGGCTCCACCGAGGTCGGCAAGCTGATCGGCAAGGCGGCCATGGACAACATGACCCGCGTCACCCTGGAACTCGGCGGCAAGTCGCCGACCATCGTCATGCCCGACGCCAACCTGCAGGAAGCCGCCGCCGGCGCGGCCACGGCGATCTTCTTCAACCAGGGCCAGGTGTGCTGTGCCGGGTCCCGCCTGTACGTGCACCGCAAGCACTTCGACAACGTGGTGGCCGACATCGCCGGCATCGCCAACGGCATGAAGCTGGGCAGCGGCCTGGACCCGGCGGTGCAGATGGGCCCGCTGATCTCGGCCAAGCAGCAGGACCGCGTCACCGGCTACATCGAGCTTGGCCGCGAGCTGGGCGCGACCATCGCCTGCGGTGGCGAAGGCTTCGGGCCGGGCTACTTCGTCAAGCCAACGGTGATCGTCGATGTCGACCAGCGCCACCGCCTGGTGCAGGAAGAAATCTTCGGCCCGGTGCTGGTGGCGATGCCGTTCGATGACATCGACGAAGTGATCGGCATGGCCAACGACAACCCCTATGGCCTGGGTGCGAGCATCTGGTCCAACGACCTGGCCGCCGTGCACCGGATGATCCCGCGCATCAAGTCGGGGTCGGTGTGGGTCAACTGCCACAGCGCCCTCGACCCTGCCTTGCCCTTTGGCGGCTACAAGATGTCCGGCGTCGGCCGTGAGATGGGGGCGGCTGCCATCGAGCACTACACCGAGCTGAAATCGGTGTTGATCAAGCTCTGATCTTCAGCCTGTACCGGCCCTTTCGCGGGTAAACCCGCTCCCACAGGATCACCACAGGCCTGAACACTGTGGGGTCCCTGTGGGAGCGGGTTCACCCGCGAAGAGGCCGGCACAGGCAACCCGAAAACAACAACAAAAACATGGAGCACACCATGAGGCACAAACTCGCCTGCACATTGGCCCTGCTGTTCGCCGCCCCGGTCACCCAAGCCTACGAGCTGTACAACCACGACGGCACCACCCTCAACGCCGACCTCGAAGCCCTGTTCGGCGCCTTCCACAGCGACGAAAGCTTCAACCTGGCCGGCAACCGCAAGCCCGGCAGTACCGCCTGGCAGGAAGGCTACGTCAAATATGGCCTCAGCGGCAGCCAGGCCCTGGCCGACAGCGGCACGCTCTACGGCGCCTTCAACCTGCTCAGCTCCGCCACCTGGGGCGACGGCGATGCCGCCGGCCTGACCCTGGGTGACGAGCGCCGTACCGCCATCGAAGACCTGTACCTGGGCTGGCGCTCGGCCAACCTGTTCCCGGCCCTGGGCGAAGACGGCGTGGACATTTCCGGCGGCCGCCAGGTGGTGACCCTGGGCGACGGCTTCCTGATCCAGGGCGACCCGGTGAACCTGGGCAAGGTCGACCTGGGCGCCAACTTCGACCGCGGCGGCGCCTACTACCTGGCCGCACGCAAGGCCTTCGACCGCACCGCCGTGCTGCGCCTGGGCGGCAAGCAAGGCTGGCGCAGCGACCTGATGTGGCTGAAGTCCGACAACCACTACCAGGCCGACACCTCGCTGGCAGTGGCCAACCTGGAGCACGTCGCCGACGCCGGCACCGTCGGCCTGAGCTGGATCCGTGGCCTCGACGTGGACCAGCGCTACGCGCAGATCATGGGCCTGGAACACCGCGACGGCATGGACACCGCCAGCCTGCGCGGGCGTGGCAACCTGGGGGTGAAAGACCTGGAGCTGGCCGCCGAGTACGTGACCCAGGACAAAACCGGCGGGCGGGAGAACGCCTGGTACCTGGAGGGCAACTGGACCTTCTCCGAACTGCCCTGGTCACCCACCGCCACCTACCGCTACAGCCGCTTTTCCGAAGATTTCGACCCGCTGTTCTATGGCCTGAGCCGTGGCTATGGCACCTGGTTCCAGGGGGAGGTGGCAGCCAACTATGCCGGGCCGTTCAACAGCAACAGCCAGGTGCATCACGTGGCGTTGAAGGGCAAACCACGGGACAACCTGACCGTCGGCGCGCTGTACTTCGACTTCGATACGCTGGACACCGACCAGGGCAACCTGGGCGGGCGGGAGCTGGACCTGTATGTGGAATGGATGGTCAACGACCACCTGCTGATCAGCCCGCTGGTAGGGTTCTACAAACCGGAACGCAGCGCAGCCAATGGCGGGACGCAGCTGGGTGGGCGGGATACCGGCACCTATATGCAGCTGATCGTCGGGACTTTCTTCTGATTCGAAATCCTGGGGCTGCTGCGCAGCCCATCGCGACACAAGGCCGCTCCCACAGGTACAGCGCTGCCATCAAGGTTTGTACCGGACCTGTAGGAGCGGCCTTGTGTCGCGAAAGGGCCGCAAAGCGGCCCCGGCAATCTCAAGCCAAACCTTGCTCCAACAACCACCGCCGCACCATCATCTGCTGCTCCCCCGCAGGAATACCGGGACTGATCGTCGGGACTTTCTTCTGATTCGAAATCCTGGGGCTGCTGCGCAGCCCATCGCGACACAAGGCCGCTCCCACAGGTACCGCGCTGCCCTCAAGGTCTGTGCCGGACCTGTGGGAGCGGCCTTGTGTCGCGAAAGGGCCGCAAAGCGGCCCCGGCAATCTCAAGCCAAGCCCTGCTCCAACAACCACCGCCGCACCATCATCTGCTGCTCCCCTGGCAGGCCTGACAACACTGCCTCGAGAGGTCGGCCGCTACGCAGCCCCCGCACCACCGGCGCCAGCTCCACCCCCTGCAAATGCCACACCCCCAACGGCTGATCCGCCGTCACCACCACCTCGGCCTCATCCACCAGCCCGTCACGCAACACTGGCCGCCGCTCGACCCTCAGCGCGCTCCAGTCCGCCGCCACGTGCAATGCCTGCGTGTCCGGCCAATCCTGCCGCCGCGCCCAGAACGGCTGCCCCACCCGCCCCTGCTCTTGCCCATAGAAATCCCGCCCGATCCGGGCAAAACGCAAAAACAGCTGTTCGATCCGCTGCTGATGAAACTGCCGCGCCAACCCGGCCCGCTCGGGCCTGCGCAGCAAGGTATTGATCACCACCGGCGCCTGCAGCGCCGAAGACAGCGACTGGAAGATCCCGTTGCCCGACAGTGGGTCAACGGCCATCGCGGCATCGCCCACGCGTATCCAGTCCTGCCCGACGCACTCACCGGCCAGAATCGCGGTGCTGCTGCGCGCATGCACCTCTGCCGGCGCCAATGCCCTGGCATCGAACAGCTCGGCCACCAGCGCGCTGTCGGCTCGCCGCGCCGCGCAATAATCCGCCAACCCGGCCTTGCCCGGCAGCCCGGCGGCGTCCAGGGTGACTTGCCAGTAGCAGCGGCCGTCTTCCAGGCGCGCCATCCACGCCCAGCCATCCGCCAGGCTCTCCACCGCCGACGCGGGCGCCCCGGGGGCGGCCTGCCAGACATTCAGCAAGCTGACCGTCTCCGGTCCGCGCAGGCGGTCGGCAGCCAGCGGGGCCTGGCGGCCTCGGGCTTCGACCAGGAAATCGGCCTGCAGTACCTGCCCGTCGTCCAGGCGAATACCATGACCGACTTCGCGAACCACCTCACGCACCCGCCCCTCGACCACGCTCACACCCGCACGCTGAAGGTCGTCGCGCAGCGCCCGGTCAAACCTTTGCCGATCCAGCAGAAACTCCTGGTTCAGGTGCAGCTGCTGGCCGTTCCAGTGCACTTGCCGAGTCGCCGGCATCGCCGCCTGGCGCAACGCCCCGCCAAGGCCGGCGTGGCGCAGACCGTCCAGCACCCGCTGCGAAACCCCTTCGACCGCCGCGAACCGGCGCCACTCGGACACCACCGTCACCGCATAGCCCAGCCGCCGCAGGCCAATGGCCGTGGCCGCACCCGCAGGGCCTGCCCCCAGCACCACAATGCGCGGTTCAACCATGGCCGGCACCTCGTCGCTCGGGGCCGGTAAACGCCGCGTGGTGGCGCAACCAATCATGAACCTGCTGGTGGCCCATGCCCGGCTCATTACGCAGCAACGCAGCGATCCTGCCACTCAGGGCCGCACAGCCCAGGCTCGCGCCCGCCCTGCCGCCCGCGCCCACATAACCGCCAAAGTCCGCCTGCCGGGTACCCAGCCAGGACCACTCGCCCGGCGCACAGCGGGCATCGCCGGTAACCCGGATCACCCCGGGGTAGCTGGCCGGGTACACGGGCCCGCCCTGGGCCGGACTGGAGGCGCACAACAGCACACCCGCGGCCAAAGCCTCGGCGCAAGCCTGGTGCAGCACAGGCCGGTCCTGCTGCAGGCCAAGGCTGAGGTTGACCAGCGTAACCCCCGCCTCCACCAGCCACAGCAGCGCGGCCGCCACCTGCAAGGCACTGGTGCTGGCCTGGGCGCCGAAAACCTGGGCCAGCAGCACGGGCACCGGCCCGGCCTCCCGCTGCAAGCCGGCGAGCACCGCGCTACCGTGCCCAAGCTGGTCGGGCAGCATGTCACCTTCGCGCAACTGGCCGTCCTCCAGCCAGAAGCGGCGCGCGCCCAGCAAGGCGCTGGCCTGCTCCGGCGTGCAACCACTGTCGATCACGCCAACACGCACGTCAGTGCCCATGCTTGATCACCTCCTCGGGCAGCACCTGCAACTGGCCAGCGTGCAGCTGCAAGTGCAGGTCGGCATCGGCCAGGGTCGAAGCACGGTGGCTGATCAGGATGCGCGTGCGGCCGGCGAACAGCTGGTCGATGGCCGCGATCACTTCGCGCTCGGTGGCTTCGTCCACCGCCGATGTGGCCTCGTCCAGTACCAGGATCGCCGGCGCCTGCAGCACGGCGCGGGCAATGGCAATGCGTTGTTTCTGCCCACCGGACAACTGCTGGCCACGCTCACCCAGCAGGCCGTCCAGGCCCAGCGGCAGGCTGTCGACCAGGCTGTCCAGCCGCGCCAGGCGCACCACCCGTTCCAGTTCCTCACGGCTGGCCTCGGGCACGCCGTAGGCCAGGTTCTGTGCCAGGGTGCCGCGGAACAGCACGATATCCTGGCTGACCACCGCAATGCGCCGGCGCAGCGCCGCCAGGTCCAGTTCGCGCAGGTCGGTGCCGTCCAGCAGGATGCGCCCGGCGTCCGGGTCGTAGAAGCGCTGCAGCAGGTCGATCAGGGTCGACTTGCCCACACCCGAAGCACCGCTGATGGCCACCTTCAGGCCACCCGGCACGCACACCTGCACGTCGTTCAGCACCGCGCCTTGGCGCCCTTCATGGGCAAAGCTCACCCCCTCGAGGCGCAATTCGCCCGGGCCGTCGGGCATCGGCTGCGGGTTGGCTGCCGGGCGCACGGCCACGGCCTCCTGCTTCAGTTCCATCACCCGCCCCAGGCTCACCGCCATGCGCTGCACTGCCACGTACAGGCCCAGCAGGCTCTGCACCGGCCCTACCGCCATGCCCATGTAGGTGGAAAAGGCGATCAGCGCACCTAGTTGCCAAGTGCCCTGGATTACCCACCAACCGCCGACCAGGAACGCGCAGGCGCGGCACCAGGAGGTCAGCGTGCCGGGGATGGCCTGGGTGAAGAATTCGGTCACCTGCACCTTGAGCAGCTGGCGCATGTAGCCCTGGCCCAGCTGGTCCAGGCGCCCCGCCTCGCGGCCTTGCTGGCCGGCGGCCTGGATGAACTTCATTGCCGGCAGGGTTTCGACCAGGAACGACGACACATCCGCCGAGCGTTCGCGCAGGTTGCGTACTTCGCGCTCCACCTTGCGCCGCATCCAGCGCAGCCACAGCACTTCGATCGGCACCAGCAGCGCCAGCAGCAGCGACAGTTGCCACGACAGCATCAGCATCAACACCACCGCGCCCACCAGGCCGATCACCGCCGACACCGCCGAAAACAGCGAATCCACGGCAAAGCGCTGGATTTCCGCCACATCGCCATCCAGCCGCGAAAGGATGTCGCCGATGCGCCGCCGCCCGTAGAACGTCGGCGACAGCTGCTGCAGGTGGCGGTAAAGGTCGTCGCGCAGGGCAAACAGGATGCGCCCTGACAAGCGCGTGTGCAGGTAACGGTTGACCCCGGCCAGCACGGTACCCAGCAGGCCCGCGCCAATCATGATCGCGGCCATGTGCCAGAGGGTCTGATAGTCCTTGGCCAGCAGCCCCTCGTCGATCAGCGTCTTGACCAGCCAGGGTTGCGCCAGCGCCAGCAACGAGGCGCCCAGCGACAAACCGAGCAACAGGCCGATGGCACATCGATGGGGGCGCACGAAACCATACAGCCAGGCCAACGCCTGGCGCATGAGCACAGGGTCGCTGGATTCCACCAGCCGGGCGAACAGGCCGCCCACGTCAGCCGCGCAACTGTTTGAGCTTGCGGTACAGCGTCGCCCGGCTGATACCCAGCGCCTCGGCCGCCGCGGACACGTTGCCCTGATGGCGCGCCAAGGCGCCACGGATCAGCTCCAGCTCGTTGTCCTTGAGGCTGCCGGAAGGCGCGGTGCCGCTGGCCAGTTCGTCCAGCAGGCAGTCGGTGAGGTGGTCGATGGTCAGCACCTGCTCGCCATCCTCGCGCATGGCCAGCGCGGTGCGCACGACCATTTCCAGCTGGCGGATGTTGCCCGGCCAGTCGAAGCCTTCGAGCAACGCGGTCAGGGCCGGGTCCAAGGTCACGCCCTGGGCATCGGACTTGTCCAGCAGCCCCTGGATGATCGCCGCCAGGTCATCACGCTCGCGCAGTGCCGGCAGGCGCAGCGACACGCCGTTGACCCGGTAGTAAAGGTCTTCGCGGAAGTGCTGCTCCTGCACCAGGCGCTTGAGGTCGCGGTGCGTGGCACAGATCAATGCCACGTCGATGTCCTGCTCGTCGCCCGCCCCCAGCGGTGCCACGCGCCGTTCCTGCAGTACCCGCAACAAGCGCGCCTGCAGCGCTAGCGGCATGTCGCCGATTTCGTCGAGGAACAGCGTGCCGCCATGGGCCTGCATCAGCCGGCCGACCATGCCGCCCCGGCGCGAACCGGTGAACGCGCCTTCACGGTAGCCGAACAGTTCGGACTCGATCAGCCCTTCGGGGATGGCCGCGCAGTTGACGGCCACGAACGGTTTGTCGGCGCGCGGGCTGGCCTGGTGCAGGGCCCGGGCGACGACTTCCTTGCCGGTACCGGTCTCGCCCAGCAGCAGCACCGGCAGGCCATTGCCCAGCCCCTGGCGGGCCATGCGCAGGTTGCGCGCCAGGCGCGGGTCGCCACCGGCCAGGGCGTCGAGCGCCGGCGACTGCTTGCCCGGCGCCGGCTTGCTCACCGGCGTACTGCCGTTGACCCGGCCGTGGCGCGGCAACTGCAGGGCGCGGAAGTAGAACTCGCCCTTGGCCGTTTGCACACTGCTCACCCCGCCCTGCCACAGGCGGGCGATGAAGGCCGGTGACCGTTCACCCAGCAGGTCGCTGCTGCGCCGGCCCAACAGTTCATGGCGCGGCACCTGCAACAGCTGGCAGGCACTGTCGTTGGCAGCCAGCACTTCACCGTCCAGGCTCAGCGCCAGCAGGCCATGCCAGGCGCTGTTGAGGTATTGCGGGCGGCTGTGGAAGGCCAGCACCAATTGCTCCGGATGGCACAGGCCGAACATGCGGCTTTCGATGTTGCCGGCCGCCAGCATCAGCGTCGACAGGCTGTCCTGTGGTTGCGCCATCACCCCTTCACGGGTGATGTCGAGCACGCCGATCACCTCGCCGCGCGGGTCGCGCAGGGGTACCGAAGTGCAGGAGAACGGGCTGAGGCGATCGAGGTAATGTTCGCCGCAGTTGATCAGCGTCGGCCGGCCTTCCACCACTGCCGTGCCGATGGCATTGGTGCCACGCAGTGATTCGCTCCAGCAACTGCCTGGGTGCAGGTCGCGCAGGCCTTCGCGTTGCAGCACGTGCTTCTGCCCTTCGATGGCCAGCACGTTGGCCTGGGCGTCGCCGAGGATAACGATGCCGGCCTTGCCCTGGCGCGCGACCAGGTAGTCCAGTTCCGGGGTAACGGCGTCGACCAGCAGGCGGTTGCGCTCCAGCAGCATGCGCAGGTCATGGCCATGCTCCAGGCCCAGGCCGACCTGCTCGCCCTGCAGGCAATCCAGGCCATGGCCCAGGCTGCGGCGCCAGGAGGCATCGATCTCGTCGCGCAGCATGCCCAGTGGCAGCTCGCCTTCGCTGGCCAGCTTCAGGCGGGCCTGGCGGGATTCGTGCAGCGGGTCGTGGGCGTTTGTTATTAGTTGTCGCGCCATTTTCTACTCCGGCTGTACCCCGCAAGGTGGCGGGGAACGGGCTTGGGAATTTTCCGCAGTGTGCGGGAGAAATCCCTGGCCGTCATCAGGCTGAGGTAGAAGGTGGCATATGGTGACGTTTACGTAAAGGGACACGCAGGAGCACCGCCTTGCTCAAGATCTGAAAGCTTGCGCAAGCTTTGTGGGAACGGGTTCCTAGAGGTCGATCACGGCTGCCGCTCGATTTCAACAAAGCCCAGGTGCCCGCCAGACACCCGGCACCGGCCCATTCGCGGGTAAACCCGCTCCCACAGGGACGGCGTCGCACTTGAGATCACGCGGTACTTGTGGGAGCGGGCATGCCCGCGAACACCGGCAAAGCCGGTGCCATCCACCACGTCGTCTGCTTCGCGGGCGCGCCCGCTCCTACAGGGACGGCGCGGGCTTCGAGTTGGCGCTGAGCCTGTGGGAGCGGGTTCACCCGCGAAGAGGTCATCGAGCTCAATCACGGCTACCGCTTGATTTCAACGAAGCCCTGGCGCCCGCCAGTCACCTGGCACCGCCCCATTCGTGGGTAAACCCACTTCCACAGGGACGGCGTCGCACTTGAGATCCCACAGGTACTGCGCTGGCTTAGCCACCATAAACGTAACAACCGGGCACAAGGCCGCTCCTGCAGAAATAGCGCACAACTTGTTCTCAACTAATGGCCGCGAAGACAACTTAAAGCCAACCCAACAACCAAGAAAAAAACACCAAGTTACAAGTTTCAGAAAGTCCCTACTTATAACCCAAAACAACAACACCCTGTTTATTTAAATCCCGCCGCAGCCCGCCTACCCTGCAAGTCCGCCCTCGCCATCAACCTTACCCCAGGCCCAATCTTCACCGGGCCTACGGCTGATACCGGAGCAATTCTTAACAAGGGAAAACACGCCATGTACCGACAATCTGATCTGCGCTTCAGCTTTCAACCCTTGGCTGGCGACATTCAATTCGAGGTAATTTCATTCGAACTCGACGAAGCCATCAGCGCACCATTCCAGTTGAAGCTGGAGCTGATCAGTCACGAAGATGAAGTCGACTTCGGTCAGTTGCTCGACAAGCCGGTACTGTTCACAATCTGGCAGCACGAACGCCCACTGCGCTACGTGCACGGCGTGACAAGCAGCTTCAGCCAAGGTGAAACGGGCTTTTATCGCACCCGTTACCATGCCTTGGTCGAACCCCTCCTGGCCCGCGGCGGGTTGCGTTCGAACTGGCGAATCTTCCAGCAGAAAACCGTGCCGCAGATTCTCGAAATCATGCTCAAGCGCCAGTGCATCCTTCATTTCGAGTTGCACACTTTTGGCGACCATCAGGCGCGCGAGTTCTGCGTACAGGCCGGTGAAACAGACCTAGACTTCATCGCCCGCCTGGCGGGTGAAGAGGGTTTCATCTATCGCTTCGAGCACACGCCAAAACAACACCTGCTGGTCATCACCGACCGACTGCTGGCGCTGGGGCAGATCAGCCGAGGCGCGATCAAGACCGAAGACGACGATGAAGGGCTTCCTGAAGAGGACGACGTCGGCCCCGACCAGGTGCTGTACCGCGCCAACAGCGGTGGTGATCAGGCCAGGCCTTGCCTGCGCCGCCTGCGCTACAGCGAGCAGGTACGCACCGCACGACAGGTACAGCGGGACTACACCTTCACCAACCCGCAGTACCGGCAGGAACACCGCGCAGATGACAGTGGCATCGCCCATCAGTCCCAGGATTATGAGCGCTTCGACTACCCCGGCCGTTACAAGCGCGATGTGGTCGGCGTCCCCTTCACCGCCACGCGACTCACGGCCCTGCGCCATGACGCCCGTATTGCCGAGGTAAAGGGCGACGATGTGCGGCTGCAACCAGGCCTGAGCTTCACCCTCATCGAACACCCCCGCAAAGACCTCAACACACACTGGCGCGTGATGCGCGTGCATCACGAGGGGAGCCAATTCACCAGCCTGCAAGAAGAAGCTGCCGGAGCCGAACAGGGAACACGCTACTCGCAGGAAGCCGTGCTGGTGCCCGGCCGGATCGAATGGCGACCTGCGCCGCTGGGCAAACCGCGCATCGATGGCCCGCACATGGCCACCGTCGTCGGTCCACCCGGCGAGGAGATCTATTGTGACGAATGGGGACGGGTCAAGGTCAGCTTCCCCTGGGATCGCGAGAGCAGAAACAACGAGTTCAGCTCCTGCTGGGTGCGCGTATCACAAGGTTGGGCAGGCGGCAGCTGGGGCTCGATGGCTATCCCACGCATCGGCCAGGACGTGATCATCCAGTACGTCAACGCCGACCCCGACCAGCCAATGATCACCGGGCGCACCTACTGCGGGGATCAACTGCCGCCCTACGAGCTGCCGGAACACAAGACGCGCATGACCATCAAGAGTCAGACCCACAAGGGTAATGGCTTCAACGAACTGCGTTTCGAAGATGAACTGGGTCGGCAGGAAGTGTACGTGCATGCCGAAAGGAACATGAATATCAAGGTCAAACATGACCAGACCCTGAACGTCGGCAATGATCGCGCCACTGCGACAGGCCGGGACCAAAACACCAGCATTGCGCGTGACGAGACTATCGATACGGGACGTGATCGCCGCGATCATGTTCACCAGGACCGATTCACCAGCATCGACCGCAACGATATCCACTCCATTGGCAACACAAGCCGCATCACCATTGCCGCCGACCACAGCCTGAGTATCGGCGGCAATCAGTCGCTCGTCATCGAAGGTACGCGTGCCATTGAAGCCCGTACTGCACAACGCCTGCTGACCCGGTATTACATGCTTCAGGGCACGGAACGCATCCACATCCGTGGCCCGAGCGGCAAGATCATCCTCGATACCGACGGCATCACTATCGAGGCTCCCAACATCCACTTCAAAGGCAATGTCACCTACCAGACACCTGTGCAGGCCCAGGTCGAAGCCATCGAGGCCGCCATTCGAGAAGGCTCACCGCTGATTGAAGAATGCCCCTTTTCCGGGAAGGACGACGCATGAGCCTGCACCAGCAATTAAGCGAAGGCAGCCTGTACACGGGTGTCGTCAGTGCAAGCCTGTTCGTGCTTGCCGAAGCGTCGGCCAATCCGGGCCTGCTGGGCAGGCTCGAGTTCCATTCCACCCGACACCAATGCCTATGGCACCTGGACCATCACACCGGGCTGGAGAAGCATGCGCCATTACTGTTCCAGCTGACAGCAGGCAGCGAACTGGATGCCTGGCTTGGCCGCCTGGACGGGGCCTTCGCCTGTACTGTCGCCGAGACCACTCTGCCCCTCGAAGCCCTCGCACGGCACCTGCGCCGCTTTGGCAAAGTCCAGGAAGGACGACGTCGTTACTTCATGAGGCTTGGTGATCCTCGGTCGTTAAGCTTCTACGTCGGCTCACTGACGCAGCAGCCAGACACCCTGGCCCGGCTGTTCGATCACGGACGCATACGCAGACTCTACTTCCACGATTCACGAACCGGGCTTGCACTTGGCGCACAGCCGCTGTTCGAGCAAACAGAAAGCAGCATCGAACGGGAAGGCTGCCTGGCCTGGCTGCCATTGCACCACGAGGTCCCTGCATGAGCCTGCCGAGTCTGAATCTGGGTGCGCTGCAAGCTGCCTCGCTACGGTCCACCAACCGTCGACTGTCCCGCTTCCTGCTGGGGACGTTGGACAGTTCGATTGCGCGTTTTCATACCCGTCCCGAGGATGTTCCCCTGCTGGTAGCCAATGCGGGGGCTCTGGTCAGCAACAGGGGCTACACCTGCGGCAAGGAATACAGCTTGCTGGTGCTGAGCCACTTCTTGCTGGGTCTGGGCTGGTGGAACGACCCCGCAAGCGAATCGGTGTGGTCAATCCACCACGTTCCCGGCCTTACCCAGGATGAGCGACTCGACATGCTGACCGTGCGGGCAGTAGCCCACCGTATACAGTGGGAGGGTCAACTTACCCTTATGCATGACGTCACACGGCAGATTTTGCGCTTGCCCGATGACGATTGCGACCACGACCGGCAGTGGCGATCACTGGAGCAACTGATGAACCTGCGCGGCATACCAGCTGACGCGCAGCAGTCTTGCTACTGCTGCTATGAGTCGGATGCCAGCCGCCGCTATGCGCTACCCGCCATCAACCACAAAGAGCTGAACGGGAACGAGATCCTCGCCTACCGCTATTACGGAAAACGGCTACCTCAGCCGTCCGATGACCTGTACAAGCTGCCCCCGTTGCCCCGCAGCCAAGTGCTGGTGCATGTGCTCCTGGCGATCGCGTTCGGTCGACACTTTTACCTCAACCCATTGTTCACCCCTTGGGTGAAGTTGCTTGAAGCCACCGACTCTCCCCGAGAGCGCTGCAGGGTGTTGGCAGATCAACTGGCAGCCCACCAACAAGCACTCAAGGAGCCGAGTCCGCATGGTTGAAGCATCTGCTTTACAAATGCTGGGGCAAGCCGCACTCAACGGAGCGCTGCCTGTTCCACCCGACATTTGCGTACCCTGCTCCCTTCCCGGCGCGCTGTTCTCTCTCGACGGTGGTGATGGCTGCGACCAGTTGCTGGGCATACCTTCCCGCAGCGGCGTTGGCCCCACGTGGTTTCGCAACAACCCGTGGATCCGCGACTTGGCGCGCAACCACCGCGACACCTTCCTCCAGCAGGTGCTGGAGCATGCCGGCGACACGCTGGGCAATGCCTGGCTGGCGGAATTCTATGCCTTTGCCGCCAGCGAAAAGCTGCAGTTGGTGTGCATCGACGACCAGATCCGCCTCGACGAACTGCCCCCACCCGTACTCGACCACATGGGCGAGCGCAGCCAGCACGGTTATGCCTTTGCCCTGCACAGCAATTTCTTGTTCACCGACCACAAGATCTATTTCGCCACCTTCACCCATGTGCAGTGGGCCGAGGCGCAACGGGAAGAATACGTTGACGAGCACGGCACCCAGCGTATCAGCCCGCCCTATACCTGGCACACGCCCAGTGGCCTGTACCCGATCGAACAGGCTTGTGAACAGCTGGCCCGGCACTACGCCGAAGCCAAGGCCCGGGCTCGCTTCTGGCAAGGCGTCATTGGCGCGGGCGAATTCGCCCTCGGCGTGCTGGCATTCATACCGGTGGTGCGCGGCATCAAGGGCACCGTAACGCTCGGCCGCTATGCCTTCGTCGCCCTGGAAGCCGCGCTGGCCGCCGATGCCATGGTCGACGGCAGCAGCCGCATGATCACGGGCGAAGGCCTGAGTATCGGCGAGCAGTTCTTCACCGACCTGGCGCGCCTGGCCAACCCCGACACTGCCGAGGCACGTGGCAAGCAGGTATTCATGGCCATCAACCTGGCCCTGCTGCTGCCGGCCGCCATCGGCGGCGCCCGTTGGCTGATGCACAAGGTGCAGCCCGGCAGCATGACCACCGTACGCCTCGACAACGCCGCGTTGCCGCAAGAGGAAGTCCGCCGCCTTGGCAACCGCAGCGCCGGCGAAGTCACCGTACTGGAAACCCGCATCCAGCGACGCACCCGCGAGGGTGAGCTGCCGGTCACAGCGCATGAACTGCACTCGGTGGAGCGCAATGCCAGCCTGGTCGCGCTCGATGTGGCCGGCGGCAAGGCCGACTACGCCTACATGGCCACCACCCTGCGCGACCGGCTGGTGGCCATGATTCAGCACAGCATCGGGCCGGTGCGCATGGGCGGCAGCCTGACCCGGGTCGTCGCCGATGCCGGCGAAGAAGCCCTGGCGGCGGCCCTGGTCAGCCACTGGAAGGTCAAGCCGGAGAACATCCTCGGCCTGAGCACCCACCCTTCCCGGCCCAGCCAGTTCGGTTTGAAAAACAAGAGCGACCAGGGGATCGACATGCTGGTGTACGTGCCACCACCGCCCTCGATGACGGTGCGTAATCCGACGACGCTGGAAATGCGGCATCACATTGATGGGCTGAAGGGGACGGCACCCGTGGAAGAGTTGAAGTTCGAGGCTGGGACGTTGTTGGTGATTGAGGTGAAAACGACGCTTGGCAAAACCAGGACGCCATCTTTTCTAGAAACGCAACGCGTTGGAGGGTCAAGAAATTTACGACGAGTCCAGGAGCTTATAGCTAAGGACAAAGGCGCTTGGCAACTCGATAAGCTTCAAAAGCATGACCCCGGCTTCACATCAAAAGCCGGGGCGACCATGACGGCGACAGCCTCGGGAAAAGTTGAATTCCTGCACGCTCAAGTTTTCTTCGACTCCAGTGGCAAACTCAACCCACTAACCCACGCCCTCAGCGGTATACAAATTAATAACTGGAAATAACATGAAGAAAAATCGACTTCAACAAAGCCTCCGAGACCTGGACGATTGGGCATCTGCTAACGGCAATTATCCAGCCAATTGGTTTGACGATTATTTGAACAACGGCTCCCAATCTACCCTGGCTTTTAACGCCCTATTCAGAATTGGGCTTCTCGAAATCAAAAAAGAGCTTCTACAAGCACGACTCAAAATAGCACCACCAGCACCCAAGAATTTAACGACCGGTATAGTTAGAATGATGGCCAGCGATGCAATCCTTATCGAATCACTTAAGGGCACCGGGCGAGTTGCTAATGATACGCTGGACGGCATAACACACCTCATGTTCTGCGCCATGGCTACAGGACAATTTCGACTGATAGCGCCTTTCCACCAAACCATTCTTCTAGCGTTGGAAGGCGGCTACGGCGTCGAGGATGGAAACAACCTACCTATTGGCACCACCCTACGCTACGCCGCCTTCGGCCTGACCATCATTGGCGACTGGTTGGGCAATCCGCTCGACCTCGACAAACATGCCCTGCCCCGCGACCCAGCCTGGGGTCAATTGGTCGCTCATTGGCGCGAACCTGATCCCGATAAACTGGCGCCGATCCTGGTGGCCGCCTGCGATACCCATGTCCAACGCATTGCCTTGACATCCCGCGAACTTGACTCCGGCAATTTCGAATTCGGCTCCCCCTTCGAGGCCGTCTACCCCGCCGAGATCCTGGCCATTCTCAACCTGCGCCGTTCGCTAGGCCTACCGAACCCTTCCATCGACCACCCATTGATGAAAACACCCTACGCCAGGCTGACCTGCCCGCCTGGCATGCGCTTCGAGCCGGATGAACTGCTGATGCGCTTCCTGGCTGCCGCCTGCAAACACGATCCTGATGCCGTACCGGCCGGCCTTTACGAAGCAATCCTGCAAAACAGCGCAAAGGATTGAGCGATGTCCCGACAAGGTGCGATTCGAAAAGGCGATCCCCACAGCGGGGGTGGTCGGATGGGGGAAGGAAGCGGAGTTCTTGTCAACGGGCGGCAACAATGCATTCTCGGAGATCGTGCGCCATGCGCGCTTCATGGAGGGACATTTGCGTTGGTCTCTGGCGGTGACGGTAGTGTCTTGTTCAACGGTATTTCGTTGGTGTTCGAGCCTGCAGAGCTTGCTTGTGGGTGCCAGGTTTCATCTACCTGTTCGGGACCTTATGCCAGAGAGGGCTGAACGACCTGAAGATCGTTGATTTCATGCATCGACGTCTTCGCGGGCTTGCACGATTTGAACAGCGCTCGCGTTATCTGTTTCGCGGGCGCGCCCGCACCCACAGGTACTGCGCTGGCTTCGAGTTGGCGCTGAACCTGTGGGAGCGGGCAGGCCCGCGAACACCGGCAAAGCCGGTGCCATCCACCGCGTCGTCTGCTTCGCGGGCGCGCCCGCTCCCACAGGGACGGCGCTGGCTTCGAGTTGGCACTGAACCTGTGGGAGCGGGTTCACCCGCGAAGAGGCCCTCGAGCTCAATCACGGCTGCCGCTTGAGTCCGACAAAGCCCAAGCGCCAGTCAGACACCTGGCACCGTCTTCCGCCCAACCAGCTGCTGCCTCTCCACCCCATCCAGCAACGCCTCCACCACCGCCTTGGCCGAATCCAGCCCATGGTCGTTGCTCAACAACAGATCACGACAGGTCCCCTTGGCCAGCTCCAGTGCCTTGAGATTGGTCGCAAACGCGCCTTTGAGCAGCGTGGACAGATGCACCAGCGCATCTTCGAAGTCCACCCCCGAACGCACGGCAAACAACGGTGGATGGCTGCATTCGCACGTGGAGAAACTGGAGGACGCCGTGGTGGCGCGTACGGGAGGATCGGGTAAGCCTTTTGTCATTGTGTCGCTCCTTGATTCACTGGAGCCGCCACAAATCGCTACCAAACGAGATGGTGACGGCTGTACGCAGGTTGGTAGACCGGGAATCAAGGAAACCGGCGCGCACGGAGGCGCCCTACGCACAGCCGCCATAAAACGAAACAGCCGGGCACAAAAAAGCGCCAACTGTATCGCAGAGCGGGCGCTTGTGCGCCTTGATTGATCGCGGGCTACCAAACCCGGCTGCTGGACTTACAGCAGCGGGCAAAGACTACCGGTGTCGGGGAAGCGTTTCAAGCGAAGGGAATGTGCAGTAACACTTCCGTTGCCGCCTCTCACTCATCACCGGCCGGCGAATCAGCAGTGTTCACCATGTTGTGTCGCCTGCACCGGCCTCTTCGCGGGTAAACCCGCTCCCACAGGGACGGCGTCGCACTTGAGATCACGCGGTACCTGTGGGAGCGGGCAGGCCCGCGAACACCGGCAAAGCCGGTGCCATTCACCGCGTCGCCTGCTTCGCGGGCGCGCCCGCTCCCACAGGGACGGCGCGGGCTTCGAGTTGGTGCTGAACCTGTGGGAGCGGGTTCACCCGCGAAGAGGCCCTCAAGCTCAATCAGGCTGTTGATTCTGGCTCAGGTACTTGTCCACCGTAGCCTGTCCCTCCCCCGCATCCCCCGCCACCTGCCACAGCCGCCGTTCAATCCCCTGCGCCAGCAAATGCCCCACCGCCGCCTCGATCGCCGACAACACGCACAGCTGCGCCGGTTCGTTGGTGGTGTACCCCACCTCGGCCTCGAGCAGCTTCTTGAACTCGATGAACTTGAACACCCCGGCGCTGCGGCCGACCGAATAGATGGTCTTGCTGGTCATCACATTGGCCAGCACCTGCCCGGTGCGCACGTCCACCGCGCGCAGGTTCACGGTCACCTGGTCGACGCGGTACTCGCGGGAGATATCTATCCCCAGGTAGCGGGCACCTTCGCCGCCGCTGCGCACGTTGGTGTCGTAGGCGATGATGCCGCCCTCCAGCATCAGGTTGGCAGCCTGCAGCGGCGGCAGTTCACCCATGATGTTTTCCGGTACATCGGGCTTTTTCTGCGAAGCACGGATGATCTTGCGCTCGGTCAGCAGGTTCTGCAGGCCTTCACGCTCCAGCACCACGAACCAGCCACTGGCACTCAGGGCGTCCATCAGCATGCTTGCCGCCCCCTGGGTGACACTGGTGGAGAACGAGCTGGCCGGGGTCGGCTTGTACTGCCCGGTCTGGTCACGGAAGCCGTACACCACTGCCATCAACCGGCCCTTGGGCCGGGGCATGTTGATCAGGTCGTAGTAGGTCGAAGCACGGGGGGTCAGGGTCGGGGTTTCCGAGTCCTGTTCGGCGGGCATCGGTTCGCGCAGGCCGCAACCGTGCAGGCCTAGTGCGGTGAGGATCAGCAGCGTGCTCAGCAGACGTTTCATGTTGTTCTCTCCCCGACAAACAGCCCTTCCCTCTCAGGGGTTGAGGCCGCTGACCTCAATGATCGAAATTTCTCCTGTGGCGCGATCGGTGACCTTGATACTCAAGGCCCCGGAATCGTCGATGACGTCGATGAGAAACGCATCGGTCGCCATGCTGCCGGTGTTGCCGTTACTGATGTTGTCCAGCAACTGCGACAACATCCGCGACTCCAGCTGGTTGCTGAAGCGCTCCAGGGCCGTGGTGCCGGCAAAGGCCGAGGAGCGGTCCTTGAGGTCGGGGTCGTCGTAGTCGTTCTGCGCCTGCGCGTTGTTCAGCAACCAGGTGCCATTGAGCGGGTTGCCGCCAAAGGCCGGGTTGACCGGGGTGTACACCAGCTCGGTGGCCTGGGCGGCACACGCGCTGGCCAACAGGCAGGCGGCGATGCAACGGGGTATGTGGTGCTTCATAGCTCGTCCCTCTCCAGATCGGTGGTGTCCTGCAGCAGGCGTTGCAACTTGCGTTGGATGATTTGCTGCTTGACCAGGTCGGCTGCTGCAACGGCCTCGTCCTTGAGCTCGGTGGTGTTCGGCGGCAGGAAGCGGCGGTACACCACCTCACGCTCGAACTCCACGGTGACCAGGCTGCCCCAGCGGGCATCCGGGCGTTCGCGCACCACCAGGTTGAAATCCAGCCGGCTGGTGGCGCGCAGGCGGTCAGCGAAGTAGTAGTAAAAGTCGTGGCCGATGTGCGAGATGGTGTTGTCGACGATGAAGCCTTGCATCTCGTCCTCGTCCCCGGCCCTGACCGAGGTGGCCAGCACTGCCACCAGCAGCAGGCCCAGGCACAACGCGGCCAGGCGGCTCATGGCGTGTCTCCCGGGCCGGCATGGGTCTGCACGCCACCGGCACTTTCGGTAAAGGCCTGCTCGGCGACGAACTGCCAGTCGCTGTAATGTTCCAGCCCATCGAAACCGCTCCATTCGGCGCTGAAGCCACTGCGCTTGAACGGGGTGGCGTCCGAGCGGCTGTGCACGCCGGTGATGCGGCCATCGATCGAGCGCAGCAGGCCCCAATCGTCACTGTTGGTGATGGGGTCGGGGTACAGCCGGCGAATATGCCGCCTGGCCTGCGGGAAGCGGTTGTCCTGCAGCAGGTCGGCCAGTTCCTGTGGATACTGGGCCAGCCCCGGCGAGGCGCGGTAGTAGCTGCGCAGGGCCTGGGCATACTGGCTGCCCACCCACAACAGCTGGCGTTCGCGGTCACGCTGGGCGGCACTGGCCCAGAGCGTGCCGGTGGCGGCCAGGGCCACGCTGCTGACCGCAATCAGCAGCAACACGCCCAGGTAGGTAAAGCCGGCGTCGGCCTTACCATTCCGCGAACAGGCTGCCATCGCGCGCCCTCCCTGTGGCACCGCTCTTGATATCGGCCACGCCGCCGGCCACGCCTTCAGGCGGTGGCACCAGCTGCCAGGCATCGCTGCGCTCGGTGATCGGGTCGATCGGGGTGTTGCGCAGGTAACGCTGTTCCACCAACTGCTCCAGCGAGTCGGGGTAGTGGCCGGTGTCGCCGTAGTAGTGGTCCAGCGCCTCGCGCAGCACCGCCAGGCTCTGGCGCAGGGTGGCTTCGCGGGAGCTTTCCAGGCTGTTGAAGTAGCGCGGCATGGCAATGGTCATCAGCGTGGCGATGATCGCCAGCACCACCAGCAGTTCGATCAGGGTGAAGCCTTTGCTGCGTTTCATGGCTGTCACCATTGCCCGTAGGGGATGTTGTTCAGGCCTTTGCCGCGGGCCTTGGAATACACGTCGAACACGTCTTCGCCTTCGCGCGGGTTGTCGGGGCTGCTGTCGTAGGCGCGCAGCCCCCACCCGCCTTCGTCCTCACCTTTGGCCGCCACCAGCGGGTCGTGCGGGATGCGCCGCAGGAAGTAGAACTTGGCGCCCTTGGCGCTGCGCACATCGCGCACGCCGTCCACCAGCACCTGCAGGTTCGGCGGGTAGCCGCTGGCGTCCAGGCGCTTCTCGATGTAGCCGGCATCGAACGCGCGCTTGTAGGCGTCGATGGCGTCGCGAATCTGGTACAGCGCCTCGCGCAGCTGCTGTTCCTTGCCGCGGCGCACCACGGTTTCGGTCAGCGGCGCGGCCATGCTGGCAAGCAGCCCGAGCAGTGCCAGGGTCAGCACCACCTCGATCAGGCTGAAGCCCTGCATGCGGCGCTGCGCGATCATGGCCGCGGGCTCCCTTTGGCCGGGGCGATCGCCATTTGGCTTTCCACCACCGGGGCATCGGTGGCCGGGGCATTGCCAGGCACATCCTCCGGCGGCAACGGCGCCATCTGCCGCACCTGCATGGCCGACTCGGTGCCGGTGGCGAACTCCATGTCCGACGGGCTCTGGTACGGCAGGTTGCGCACGATGCGCGGGGTGATCGCCAGCACCAGCTCCGACTTGCTCATGTCGTCCTTGTTGCTGCCGAACAGCCGGCCCAGGCCAGGGATGTCGCCAAGGCCCGGGATCTTGTTGCCGCTGGCGTTGTGGTCGTTGCGCACCAGGCCGGCCAGCACCTGGGTTTCGCCATCGTGCAGGCGCAGGGTGGTCTGGGCGTTGCGGGTGTCGACCTGGACCGGGATGGTGCCTTGGCGCGTGGCTTCCAACGGGGTGGCGTTGCTCACCTCCAGGGCTACCTTGATCGCCACTTCGTTGTTCAGGTGCACGGTGGGCTGCACCTCGAGCTTCAGGCCCACGTCCAGGTAGGTGACGCTTTCGGTGATCACCGGGCCCTGGGTGGACGGCACCGAGGTGGCGCTGATGATCGGTACCCGCTGGCCGATGTGGATGCGCGCCTGCTCACGGTTGCTGACGCGGATAACCGGGCTGGCCAGGGTGTTGATGTCCTTGTCCTGGGCGTTGATCTTGGCCTGCGGCGCCGGCGCGATGCTGATGCGGCTGGAGTCGATGCCCTTGAGCTGGTCGAGCACGCTCACCGGCTGGCCGTCGGAGCTCAGCACGCCGAAGGTGTTGGGCCATTGCAGGCCGAGGTCGAGGATGCGCGAAGTGGCCACTTCCATCACCTCCACTTCCAGCACCACCTCGGGGTTGGACTGGTCCTGCGACTGCAGCAGCTTCTCGGCCATGCGCACGGCATCGGGGGTGTCGCGCATGGTCAGGGTGTTGAGGCGTTCGTCGACGAACACGTCGCGGGTCTTGAGCATGGTCTTGACCATGTTCAGCGCAGTGTTGGAGTCGATGCTGGTCAGGTAGAAGGTGCGCATGACCAGTTCCTGGTAGTCCTTGGTCTTCTGCGGCGAGTCGGGGTAGATCATCAGGGTGTTTTCGTTGACGATCTTCTGCCGCAGCTGGTTCTGTTCCAGCAGCAGCGCCACGGCGTCCTCGATGCGCAACTCGCGCACGAAGATGGTGGCCTTCATGTCCGGGCGCATGTCCTTGTCGAAGATGAAGTTGATGCCGGCGACCTGGGACAGCACCTCGAAGATGGTCTTCAGGTTGGCATCGCGAAACTCCAGGGTCACCGGCCGCTCCAGCTTGCTGCGCAGCTGCGGGAACGGTTGCGCGGTGCGCGCCTGCACGTTCTCGATGTCGCTGCGCAGGGCAATGCCCTTCTGGTTCTGCGGGTCCAGTCGCAGCACTTCGCGCATGTAGCGCTCGGCACCGAACAGGTCACCCTGGCGCAGCGCCGCCTGGCCCAGCGCCACGCGCTCGTCGAGGGTGCGGATCAGCTCCAGCTGGCGGATGCCTTCCTGGGCGCGGCGGTTGTTCGGCTCCAGGGTCAGCACCCGGCCATAGCCCATGCGGGCGCTGGCGAAGTCGTGGCGGATGCGGTCGGCGTCGGCCTGGGTCAGCAGCGCCTCGACCGCGGCCTGGCGGCTGTGGGCCAGGGCGATGTTCAGCTCGGTGTCACGCGGGTCCTCGCGCAGGGCTTCTTCCAGGCGGGCGATGCCGGCTTCGTACTGGCCCTCCTTCATCAGCTGGTCGCTGTCCTTGCGTACCGCGCTGGAGCCGCAGCCGGCAATGGCCACGCACAGCGCCACTAGCAGGAACGGAGCCGGTTTGCACAGCTTTGACGACTTCATGGTGCGCTCCCTACAGACAAAGTCTGCGACTGATGCAAAGGCAGGTAGACCAGGTGCAGCTCGCTGGCCGATACCCGTTCGAGGCGGTAGGTGTCTTCGATCACGTCGCCCTGGCGCACGACGTAGAGTTTTTCGCCGCTCTGCAGGAAGATCTGCAGGTCGTCGCGGTCGCCAATGCGGCCAATGAACTGGAATGGCAGGGCCGGGGCAGTCGGGGCTGCGGCTACGGCGGGTGCGGTGACCACGGGTTGTTCGGTGACGGTGGCCAGGGCCTGGGGTTTGGTCCATTGCTGGGTCGGGAAGAGATCTCTGGAGGCTTGTTCCGGCCCTTTCGCGGCGGTTCGGCGCCCCGACGCGCCCGCTCCCACAGGGTCGGCGGCGCCCACGGGTCCTGTGGGAGCGGGCGCGCCCGCGAAGGGGGCAACACTGTCTTCCTGGCCGAACCAATGGCCCGGGGCCCAGGCCAGCGCCGCGCTCACGCCGAGGAAGCCAACCCAGATGACAGCACGTTGTGTGTTCATCACGACCTCGACAGGTAAAGGGTCATGCGCAGGCGCGCGTTGAGCTCGCTGTCGCCAATGCGTTTGCGTTGCAGCTCCAGGTCTTCCAGCACCAGGGTCGGCAACTGCTTGAGCAGGCCCCTGAGGAAACCGCGAATCTGCGGGTAGCTGCCACGCACCGGCAGCACGATCTGGTAACGCGCCAGTTGCGTCCTGGGGTCGATGCCCAGGGCATATTCGCCACGCGCCAGGCTGATATGCTCGGCGCTGGCCAAGTGGTACAGGCGCTCGATCAGCTCGCTGGCCCGGGGCTGCCCCGGCAGTTGCTGGCGCAGGCTGTCGAGGGCCTGCTGCTCGGGCTTGATGGCGATCTTCAGCTCGCCACGCCTGACCCGCTCGACCTGCACGCTGGCGTCCGCTTCGGCGGCGCGCAGTTCGCGCAGGTTCTGCCATTGCGGCACCACCCCACCGCACAGCACGCCAACGGCCAGCAGGCCTACCGCAACCGCAGCCAGGCCGACCGGGCCGACGCGACGCAGGCGTTCCTGGAGGATCAGGCTGTTCAGCGATTCACGGGCGCGCATGGCCGGTCTCCCAGGTGGCGGTGAGGGTGAAGCGCACCGGGTGCTCGGGCTGCGCGGCCAGCACCTCGTGGTTGAGCAGCGACACATCGCTGAGCTCGGCACTGGCTTCCAGGCGCTGGTGGTACTGCAGCATCGCTTCCAGGTTGCGCGCCTCAGCGGTGATGCGCAGCTGGCCTTTGCGCGCGTCGGGGGCCAGGCTGAGCAGCGCCACGTCGTCCTGCGGCTGCGCTTCGAGCATGGCGAACAGCTGCTGCCAGGGCCGTTGCAGCTGCTGCGACACGCTTTGCATCTGCGCCAGGCGCTCGGCCTGTTCGCGGCTGGCGGCGCTGCCCAGCGGTGCGACAGTGGCCGGGCGACGGCCCAGTTGCTGCTCCAGGCTGTGCACGCTGGCCTCCACTTCGACCTGCTCGGCCTGCAAGCTTTGTTGCAGCAGCACCAGGCCGGCGACCATGGCACTCGCCACGGCCAGCAGCGACCAGGCCATCGGGCTGTTGCGCCGGGGCTGGAATTCCAGGTCGAGGCGGCGCATGTCAGGCCACCGCCCGCCACATGGCGCACAGCGGGTCGGCGTCGCTGGCCGGCTGGCACAGCTGCACCGCCGCCAGTTGCGGCACCTCGCCCCGGCCCGGGGCATGCAGGTAGACCCGTGGCAGGTGCTCGCCGTACAGCTCGCAGGTGCGCTCGATCAATGCTTGCAGGGCCTGGTCGCTGTCGGCGCAGCCTTGCGCCAGCACTTGCTGCCAGGCCCCGCCGGCGGCCAGCAGCAGCACGCTGCGGCGCGGTTCGGCCAGGACGAACAGGAAGTCGCCCTGCTCCAACTGTGCCGAGCAGCGGTTGTAGGCGGCCATCAGGTACGGCTGCACCGAGCGCAGGCTCAGGTGGCTTTCCCGGCCCAGCGCCTGCAGCCGTTGCAGCAGGGCTTCGGGCAGCGCCGTGGCGATGCGCGCGGCCCCGGCCGGCTCGGGCGACAGCACGATGCGCCAGTCGTCCAGCGGCTGCCCGTAGAGGTTTTCGAAACAGGCCCGGGCGTAGGCGTCCAGTTCGCGCGGGTGGCTGATGGCATCACTCCAGGGCACCAGGCAGAAGCGGCTGTAGCGGGCCGACAGCAGCACCCGCAACTGGGCACCGCGCACGGCATGCTCGGCCAGCAGGGTGGCCAGGGCGTCGACGGCGGCCTCCCAGGCCGGTTGGGCGGCATCGCAGGTAAAGTCGCGGCTGCCCAGCCATTGGTGGTGATTGGCGTGCCAGCTACCCAGGCCTACACCTTCGGCGCCGAGTACGGCACTGTATCTGTAAGCGCCACGATCAGATGAATGTGACACGGTTGATCTCCTCGAGAGTGGTACGGCCATCCCGGACCAGGTCCAGGGCCGAGGCCCGCAGCAAGCGCAGGCCGCGCTGGCAGGCGAGGTTCTTGATTTGCGACAGGGGGCGGCGCTCGACGATCATCTGCCGCAGGTCGTCGTCCAGGTGCAGCAGTTCGGCGATGGCACTGCGGCCGCGGTAGCCACTGCCGCGGCACTGGCCGCAGCCCTGGGCGCGGACGAACTTCCAGCCGGCCACGCCCTCGCGGGTCAGGCCCGCGCCGTACAGGGTGTCGTCGTCGACTTCGCACGGCGTGGCGCAGTGCGGGCAGGCCAGGCGGATCAGGCGCTGGGCCAGCACCGCATTGAGCGCAGAGACGAAGCTGTAGGGGTCGACCTGCATCTGGCTGAAGCGGCCGATCACATCGAACACGTTGTTGGCGTGGATGGTGGTGAACACCAGGTGGCCGGTGAGCGCCGACTGCACGGCGATTTGCGCGGTGTCCGGATCGCGGATTTCACCGACCAGGATCTTGTCCGGGTCGTGGCGCAGGATCGAGCGCAGGCCGCGGGCGAACGTCAGGCCCTTCTTCTCGTTGACCGGGATCTGCAGCACGCCGGGCAGCTGGTATTCGACCGGGTCCTCGATGGTGATGATCTTGTCCACGCCGTGGTTGATCTCGCTGATCATGGCGTACAGGGTGGTGGTCTTGCCGCTGCCGGTGGGGCCGGTGACCAGGATCATGCCGTAGGGTTCGGCGGCCAGCCGGCGCAGGGCGCGCAGGGTTTCCTCGGCAAAGCCCAGGGCCTGCAGCTGCACGCCGCTGACCCGGTCGGACAGGTCCTGCTTGTCGAGCACCCGCAGCACCGCGTCTTCGCCGAAGATGCTGGGCATGATCGATACCCGGAAGTCGATTTGCCGGTCGCCCACGGCAACCTTGAAACGGCCGTCCTGGGGCACGCGTTTTTCGCCGATGTCCAGCTCGGCCATCACCTTGATGCGCGAGATCACCTGGTCGGCGAAGGCGCTGCCGCTGGCCTTGCCGGCGCCGTTTAGCACACCGTCGATGCGGTACTTGATGGTCAGGCCCTGGCCGGTCATGCCTAGGTGGATGTCGCTGGCGTGCAGCTTGAGGGCGTCGTACAGCGTGGAGTTGACCAGCTTGACCACGCGGCTCTGGTCTTCGCTGATGCTGGCCAGCGACAGGCGCTGCAGCGGGTCGCTTTCGCTGCTGGTTTCGGCGTCGTGGTCAAGGGCGTCCACGGCATGGAAGCTTTCTTCGTGGCGGGCCAGGAAGGTGGCCAGGTCGGCGGCGTGGGCCAGGTACAGCGGTGCGCCTTGCAGCACATCGTCGATCCAGGCCAGGCGGGCGTGGTCGAAGGGGTCGGCGAACACGCCCAGCAGTTGGCCGCCCTGCTCGATCAGCACGAATTCACGCTTCAGGCACATCGCCAGGCTGACCTTGTCGAAGCGTGGGGTGCTGGCCAGCAGGGTGTGGCTGCCCAGCACCGGGTAATGCAGGGTCAGGCCCAGGCGCTGGGTGAAAGTGTCGGGGGTGTCGCCGGCCAGCTGTTCCAGGCGGCTGAGCAGGCGTTCGTCGCTGGTTTGCAGGCGGGCCTGGGCCAAGAGGTCGCGGGGGTAGGCAGAGTATGCTTTTACCTGTGCCGGCCCTTTCGCGGGTAAACCCGCTCCCACAGGATTTTCGATATCTTCAGGATTGCAGTGCCCCTGTGGGAGCGGGTTTACCCGCGAAGAGGCCGGTGCAGGCGGTGGAGCGTCCTGGGTTGCATCGAATGCTTCTGGCATGGCCTGCGACTCCGCTCAGGGGCGCGTCGCAGGCTGGCTCGGCCAGGGGTGCGGGCGCCGCTATTCCCCTGTGAGCAGTTGATCGTCGTCGGGCCCTGGGGGCTTGGCGCCGTTGCGGCGGCGGTCGGCCAATACCCAGCTTCCATCGTACAACTGCAGGGGGAACGATTCGTTCCTGTTCTGGCGTCGTTCGACGAACCCTTCAGCCGGGTTGTCCGTGGCCCTGCGCCGGCGCTCGATGCCCATCAGGTCGAAGACTGCACGGGCCAGTTCCACCAACGGGAACGGCTTGAACAGGACATGGCTCACACCCAGTTCGGCGGCCCGCTCACGCACTTCGACGGTGGGGTGGGCGGTAATCAGCACGAAGTGGCACTGCCTGTTCCTGCGTACGGTCTCCAGAACCTGAAAACCCTCCATGTCGGGCAAGCGGTAATCCAGCACGATCACTTGCGGTGCCAGGCTTGCAGCCTGCTCGATACCACTGGCACCGTCGTGGGCAACATGAACTTCCAGGCCTTGCGCCTGCAGGTACGCTTGCAGGTTCTGCGCAAGAGTCTGTTCGTCATCGACTACCAATACTCTGTTCACCAAGGTCGACTCCCAAGAACTGCCCGGTAACCCGGTCTGCGAAGTGCGCCCCTGTACAGGCTTGAGCAGGCTTCGTGCCAGGCGTGAATAGTCATGCTGAATAACCGTAACTCATTGATTTTGCAGGAGCACCGATCACTCCCCGCAACGCGGCGGGCAGGCGCACCGGCCCCGTTCCCCACATGCGGGGAAACTGATGGCACACTGCCATTTCGTTATTCCCCAGCATTGGGGAAACGCCATCAGGGGCCTCAGTCGGCAATCTCCACGGTAGCGGACGCACGCAAACGTTGGCGCACGGACTGGCGCGCCTGCGCCTCCCGCTGCCCGATGAGCGTGGCCCGGGCCAGAACCAGGCCCTGTTCGCGTATGACCGAAGGCTCGTCACTTTGTTGCTGCACTCCTTGCAGGTTTTGCGAATTGGCATCATAAAATGCCTCCACTTCGGCCTCGCTGGGCGCGGCGACCGCGCTGAGCTGGGCATACACCTGCTGCGCGGCCAGCTCGCGCCGGGTGTACTCATTGTACTGTGCCCTATCGAAACCCGCTTCCGCCAGCCGCCGCTCAAAAATTGCCGGGCTGCCAAGCGCGGCCTCGATCTCGCCCACATGCGCCGACACCTGCTCGTCGCTGATGGCTATGCCGAGGCGCTGGGCCTCCTGCCACAACAGCTCCTTGTCGATCAGTTCATCCAGGGCCTGATCGCGCAGGCGCTGGTACAGGTTCGGGTTGCGGATGCTGGCCACCGCGCGGCCCTGGGCGTCCAGATATTCGCTGAAATAGCGCTCCAGGCGCATCGTCTCGATCTCCACACCGTTGACCCGCGCCGCCGGCATATCGGCCCAGCTTGCCTTGGCCAGCACCTGCAACAGGCACAACAACAGAACACGCATGGCAACCTCCGCTCAAGGGCTGTCCGGCAGTGGCCGGTACGGGGTGACCGCGGTAAAGCGCGGCCCGGGCAGGGCCACCGCCACCACATGGGCACCGGCCATGCCCTGGCGGCGACCGGGGCCGAAGCCCAGGGCCGGGGTCAGGCCGGTGGACACATCATGCAGGCCTTCCAGCGCGGCAATCAGCTGCTCGCGGCTGGTGTCACGGCCAGTCTGCTTCAACGCTTCGCTCAACAGGCGCAGGGCGCACAGGGTGTTGACCTGCAGCGACGCCTGGCGGGGGTCGAGGCCCTGGCGCTGCTGCAGGCCGGCCAGGGTCGCCAGGCCCTGTTCGGTCCAGTCCTCGGGCACGTAGGGATAAGCCAGGAACACCCGTTGCGACCAGAACTCGGGCAAGCGCGCCACGGCGCCGGTCACCTGGCTGGAGGCACCAAACAGGTATGGCTGGCGGCCGGCTGACTGCAGCGCCGAAGCCAGTTCGGCAAAGGCATGGGCACGGCCGAGGAAGACAATGCCCTGCCCGTCTACGGCCTGGCCAGCAAAGGCCTGGGCCGCAGGTGTTGCCCAGCCCTGCTGCTGCAGGCGTTCGCGCACCTGCTCGGCCAACGCCGCGTGTTCATTGCCGGCATACACCACACGCAGGTCGCCCGCTGCCAGGCCCAGCGCCGCGCGGGCGTGGCCGGCCAGGCTAAGCAATTGCGCGGGCAAGCCGGGCAACGGGTCGAAAATCTGTGGGCTGCCGCCGCTGCGTGGGGTGCTGCCGATCAGCGGTACATTGTGTGGCGCCAGCAAGGTTGCCAGGCGCTGGTCGAGCATGGGTACCAATGGCGCGATCAGGGCGAACACCCGCTCCTGCTCCAGCAACTGCTGCAGCGCCTGTTCGGCGCTGGCCGGGTCGGCGCCCGGGTCGAGCACCACCAGTTCCAGGCGTCGCCCGTGGATGCCACCCTGCTGGTTGAGTTGCGTCAGGCCGTCTTCCAGCACCGCACGCACCACCTGCCCGGCCTCGGCCAGCGGGCCGGATGCCGGCAGCAAGGTGCCCAGGCGCAGCACGCCCTCCTCCACGCCGGGGTCGCGCTCCTGGGCCAGGCGCTTGAGGTAGGCCGTGAGGTTGCGCTGGTCGGCCAGGGTCAGCTCGAAGCGTGGCATGGCCGGGTCCAGGCGATTGCCGGCCGGGTCGACGCCATGCTGGATGGCCCGGGCCAGGCTGCTGTCGGTGTAGGCCGGATAGCGGCGGCCGTTGACCTCGCGTTCGCCCTGGCCTTGCGCCAGGCGCTGCCAGTCGAGGCTGGGCGGGCGTACTCCCCCTTCGGCGCGGCCGCGGCCATCGTTGCCGTGGCAGCTGGCGCAGGGCAGCACGCTGGCGGGGACCGTCATGTTGCTGGCACCGACCCGGGCTTGCAACTGTGCGTCGCTGCTGGAGACGCCCTGGCGGTAGAGGTGTTTGCCGGCTTGTTCATGTTCGGTCAGGTCCAGGTCCAGGGCGAGTGCACCGCTGCATATGGCAATACCTAATGCGAATGCCAGATAGCGCAGCACTGCCTCAATACAGACGCGAATCCCTGTAGGAGCGGCCTTGTGTCGCGATCGGGCGCGCAGCGGCCGCAGGACCGGCGCATGTGTTTCATCAGGTACTCCGGGTATGCCGGTTTTACGGCCGCTGCGCGCCCGATCGCGACACAAGGCCGCTCCTACAGGGATTCGCGCCGGGATTCGCGCCAAATTTGGCGTCGGCATTGGCGAAGTACTGCGCATGATGCTCACCGCCCTGCCAAAGGCAGTGCCAGCAACTGCATGCGCTGGGCAATCGCCGCAGGCGGTGCATCCGGGCGGATCTTGCTCCAGCGCTTGCCGGCCACGTCGCCGGCAATCAGCTGTGTCGAATGCTGCTCGGGGCTGGGCAGGAACTGGCCGATGCGGCCGAGCACCAGGTCGACATTGGCCTTGTCACCCGTCAGGAACACCCAGTTGGGCCCATCCACGCCCTGCTTCTCGGCAAACGCCTTGAGCACCTCGGGGGTGTCGTTGAGCGGGTCGCTGCTGATCGACACGAAGGTCACCTGGCTGGCCAGCTGCGGCCCCATGGTCTCGCGCACTTCACGCAACTTGCGGGTAATCAGCGGGCAGGCGTCGGTGCAGTGGGTGAAGATCACGTTGAGCATCACCACCTTGTCCTTGAGCACATCGCTGTAGAAGCGCAGCTCGCGGCCGTTCTGGTCCTTGAGCACAGTGTCGGTGAACCAGGTCTGGGCATCGCGGGTGCCGCCGCCACTGGTCATCGCCTGCGGTGCCGGCTGCGGTTCTGGTGCCTGCGGGGCATGGCCTTCATGGGCGAACGCCACCGAGGCGAGGATCCACAGGCAGCCACCCAGCACCAGCCAGTCAAAACCGCGCATGGCAACGCGGCGGTTGCTTACCTGGCTCATGGTTGCACCTCGTGATGGTCGGCAATGGCCGTGCTCTTGGCATGCACCCGGCGGGCGCCGAGGCGGTTGATTTCGTCGATCAGCACTGCCGGGTCGGTGAACCCGTAGTAGCGCGTCCAGTGCCCGGTGCGCCCGTCACCCACCAAAATCAGCGGCGGGTGCTGGCTGAGGTCGGCGCTGAAGCTGCCCAGGCCCTTGAGGGTTTCGCTGATGGCGTACGGCGTCCCGGTCAGCCAGCTCCAGCCCGGCCCCTTCTGGAAGGCCTTGGCGTAGTCCTGCAGGCGCTTGGCGTCGTCACGTTGCGGGTCGACGCTGATCGACACCAGATGAATGTCTTGCCCTACCCGGCCACCCAGTTGCTGCTGGACCTTGCCCATGATCGACGACACCACCGGGCACACCGTGGTGCAGCTGGTGTAGATGAAGCCCATGACCACCAGGTGGTCGCCCACCAAGTCTTTTTCCAGGCGTACCGGCATGCCGTCCTGGTTCAGCAGCGAGACATCGGCAAAGCGCACGCTGGCCTTTTCCTGGCGCACCGCCGGCGGCTGTTCGGCGTGGCCGTTGTGGTCGTGGCCACCATGGGCCTGGGCCAGGTTGCCGGCAAAAGCCAGGCTCAGGGCCAACAGTTTGCAAGCATGCTTGGCGTTCATCGCAGGTTCCTCACGTCATTCTCGGAAACGGTGGACGTTGCGGCCGGCAGGACGCGCAGGCTGGTGTAGTTTTCCTCGGCGAACCTGCGCCCCAGCGACGGCGACTGCACGTGCAGGTACCAGGCGCCGGCTTCGGGCAGGGTCAGGGCTGCCTGATAGATGCCCTCGCCCACCTCCTCCAGTTGCAGGTTTTGCGGCATGGACGAAGGCGCCAGGAAGTAGCGCAGGCTCAGGTCGCTCAGGCCCAGGCGCGGCTGGCCGTCGTCGCCGACGATGCGCACCCGCGCGGTAACGGCGCTGTGCTGCGACAACGGCCGGTCCAGGCCGATGAACTCGGCGTGGGCGCCCTTGCGCTTGCCGGCATTCGGCGCCGCAGTCACGTCGGTGCTGAAGCAGTGGATGATCTGCGGCTGGTTGAGCAGGAAGGCCACGTCGAACTTGCCGGCGGCGGGCATCTTCACCGTCGAGCCGTACACGCCCGGGGCCAGTTCGCGCAGGCTGCGGTCGACGACGATGGCGGCGCGGGCCTGGTGGCCACGGTTGTTGTAGCCGGACATCGGTGCGTTCATGCCTTCGGCGTAGAAGTAGGTGGTGTTGTCCACCGGGTTGACCACGAACACTGAATTGTCGTCACGCGACACCGACAGCCCCTGGGCCAGCGGCAGGTCACCGGCCTGGCGTGGCGCCGCCGGGCCAGCCTCGAAGCCCTGGATGATCGGCGAACGCCCTTCGCCCAGGCTGGCCAGGTTGATCATGCTCACCTTCGGCGAAGCCAGGCCGCGCACGTAGGCATAGCCCTTGGTGAAGGTCAGCTGGTACGGTTCGGCCGCCACCGGGATCTGGTGGATCAGCTTGTCGGTACTGGCGTCGATCACCAGGGCCTGGTTCTCCAGGGTGTTGAGCACGATGCCGTAGCGGCCATCGCTGCTGAAGCGCATCGGCCCCAGGCCCTGGGCGGCCTGGACCGTGTGGCGCAGCTGGTGGTTGCGGGCGTCGAACACGCGCACGCTGCCCTCCTCGCCATCGACCACGTACACCGCCTGGGACAACGCCGAATAACTGACCGACAGTGGGTGCGGGCCAACCTTGATGGTCTTGGCCAGACGCATTTCCGGGATGTCGATGACACTCAGGGTGCCGCTGTCGCGGTTGCTGACATAGGCGTAGCGCGAGTCGGCACTGAAGGCGATTTCGTGGTGGCCGCCGCCGGTGTTGAAGGTTTTCAGAGTGTTGCGCCCCGGTACATCGATCACCGTTACCCCGCCCTTGGCCGGGTCGCTGCTGTTGTTGCCTACCCACAGCCGGTGCTGGTCCGGCTGCAGGGCCACGCGCAGGGGCTGGTCGCCAGCGTTCAGGTCGGCCACGCGGGTGAAGGTTTCGGTGTCGATCACCGAGACCTTGCCGCGCTCCGGGATGGACACGAACACCAGCTTGTCGTCACCGGTGGCCACCCAGTCCATGGGCCGCCCAGGCAGGTCGATGCGGGCCATGGTGCTGGTCACGCCGCCCACCGAAACGGTCGGGTCGATCACCGTCAGGCTGGCGTCCTTGTTCATCATCAACAGGAAGTAGCTGTTCAGGTCGAGCAACGGCCGGGCGCCGATACTGCTTTTGAGGAACAGCGCGACACGGGCCTTGCAGCTCTGGTCGCGGTCGCCCTCCGGGGCCGACTGCGTCGGGTCGATCCACGCCCCCGGGGCCATGCCCGACAGCGGTTGGCCACTGGCCTGGTCGCTGACCTTGAAACGGATGTTGGCGAAGCTGCCCTCCTGCAGCTCGCCCCCCGCCAGCGGCCGGGCCTCGAACTCCACGGTCACGCCGTCGCGGCTGAGCCGGTGCGGGGCCTGCGGGTCGTCAGAGCCCTGCAAATACTCGCGCGGATCGCACCAGAGGCTTTCATAGGCCACGCCCAGGCCGATCAGCACAGCCCCCAGTGCTACCCCCATGTATGCAAGGCGGGTTTTCTTGTTCATGTTCGCGCCCCCATTTACCGTCACTGCGCCGGTGCCGTTGCCGGCGGCGCTTCATTGGTCACCCGCAAGATCCCCCACAGCCCCGAGAGGTTGCCGTAGGCGGCGTAGTCGCGGAACAGGTAGTCACCCGCCACCGCGTTGGCGCCGCCGGCACTGGGCAGCATGAAGCTGAAGTGCGCAGCCGGCAGCACGCTTTCCTGGGCACCGATGTACATGGCCATCGGGTTGTAGCCGAAGCGCACCGAGCCGATGCCAGGCAGGCTCAGCGGGTAGCCGTCCACGTCGTTCTTCTCGGCCTGGTAGTTGTGCAGCGGCCACAAGTGGCCATCCAGCTGGTAGACCATGCCGCGGCTGCCACCACTGGGCATCACGATATGGTTGCGCACTGGCTGGCCGGGCTTGGCGTACAGCACCGGGGTTTGCGGGTCGCCGCCGACCAGGGCGTTGGCGTAGGCCATGTGGGCGTTGGGCACATCGCCAAAGCCCAGGCCACCGGCGCGGCCGAAGGGTGAGTCGGGGGCCATGCCGAAGCGCAGCCACAGGGGTTCGGTCTTGTAGTTGACCGCCATGTTGCCGTTGTCCTGCGGGTCGCCGGCGGCGCCGTTGCCTTCGGTATTGATGCCCTCCACCGGGCGGCCGTCGGCCCAGCGCATGTTCAGCGCACGCTGCCAGACCGTGACGAAGTCGCGGTAATCCGGCTGGCCGGTGACCTTGACCGTGGCCTGGGCCCGTGTTGCGCCGTCCTCGGTCCAGGTGGCGGTCTGCGGCAGGATGCTCATGGCACCCACCAGGCCTTTCTGCGGCTGCTTGATGAAGTCCGACGGGGTCAGGTTGAGGCCGCCGAACTCGATGGCCGTGGTGTTGATGTTGTCCACCGTGCGGCCCAGTTGCGACACCGGCTTGCCTTCACGCTCCAGGTGGCCGGCATAGTACTGGTAGGTACGGGTCGGCCAGGCGCCACTGGTGCCGGCACGCGGGGCCACGGTCTGCACCGGGTTGAGGCCGACGTTGGCGCCGTCGGACTTGGTGATGTCGTAGGCCAGCAGCTGGGCATGCAGGCCCACGTGGCTGGACGGCCGCATCAAGTTGTTGGCAAAGGCGGTGGCACCCTCGCTGTCGAAGCGGTCACGCTTGACCACGTTGTGCATCACCGCAGTGCTGGGCAGGTCCGGCATCACCAGTGGCAGGCGGTTTTCCAGGGTGATGCTGATGCACTCGCCGGCGTTGGCGCGCAGCACCAGCGGCTCCACGGGCACACCCGCCTTCAGCTTGCCGGTGGTGGCGTCCAAGTCGGCCTTGCGCACGTACAGGATCGCGGTCGGGTCGTGCAGCGGCGCGCTGTGGCCACCGATGGTGAAGGGTTCCCCATCTTCGGGGTCTACCCCACTGACCAGCGGTATGGCGGTCTTGCGGCTGTTGAACACCAGGGTGCCGCCGTTGGCCTTGAGCGGTCCGCCGACATGCTGGCCGACACCGGCCGGGTCGTTGATGCTGACGCCGTTGCGGTTCTCGAGGATGTCGTTGGCCAGTGCCGCGACGATTTCGTAGCTGCGCTTGACCGTGGGGCGGCTGCCGATGCCGTTGGGGTTGGCCGTGGTTTTCGGGCAGATGCCATCGAAGTTCACGGTGTTGCGCATGGCCACCGGCTGCGGGTTGTTGGGCAGCGGGAACAGGTCGGCACGCTGCGCGGTGTAGTTGCGCATGATGCCCCAGATGCCGTTCCAGTAGCCCTCCAGTGCCGCATCCAGCGAATACAGGTAGTCACCGTTGGTGGCTGCCGAACTGGAGATCATCGACACCGGTGCCATGAAGCCCAGTTGTTCGGAAATACCGATCATCTGTGATGCCTTCCAGCCCGAGTTGGAGCTGTTGCCGTAGCCGGTGCCGTTCTGCAGCCACTTCACGCCATGCAAGGTGATGTTGTGCTCCTCTTCATGGCCACCGGCGTGCATGCGCAGGCGTACGTTGTCACCGGAGTAGGTGCGCAGCATCGGGGTGAACGGGTCGCCCGGTTCGCTGCCGGCCGCGTTGATGTGCGGCGGGAACAGCGTGGTGCCGCCGGTGGGGCCGACCGCCGAGGTGATCGCCGAGGGCGCAAGGTTCAGTGCCGGGATGGCGCGGTCGGTACGGGTTTGCAAGGCGTAGCTCAGGTCGCCGGCCAGGCCGTCGGCCTGCATGCCACGCTTGCCGTCCGGGCCGACCTTGTTCGGGTCGTACACACGCAGGGCCAGGGGCTCGTTGCGGTAGTTGACGACGAACATGCCCGGGTCATCCACCGAGATCGCCTGCGGGCAGGGCCGGCTTGGGCAACCGGGGTTGATGCCGCCGCGCTCCTCGACAATGGCCTCCAGCAGGTTCGACGCCTTGCCTCGCACCGGCGGGTTGATGGCGTAGCGGAAGCTGTCGGCGGTGGCCGGGTACGACTGGGCATTGGGGATGCCGTCCGGCCCGGCGCCGACGTACACACCGGCCTCGTAGGCGTGCTGGAAGTCGCTGTATTCCAGGAAGAACTCGCGGTAGCTGTCGTTCTTGCCGTCACCATCGTGGTCACCGGTCTGGATCACCGCCTGCCACGAGGTCGGGCCACCGTCCTGGCGCGTGGCCGGGTTGTACAGCTTCTCGCCGGTTTCGGCGTGGTACCAGGTGGAGTTGGCCGGCTCGGCCAATACGGTGGCATACAGCCCAAGCTGCTGGTGGGTCGATGGGCCGAGGTGGTCGTGGGTGAAGATGGTGCCCAGGCCACGGTCGACGTTGTACACGTTCACCAGCGGGTCGGCGAACCAGCGCTGCATGGCCGTGCGTGCGCCCAGCCAGTCGGCCCTGCCGAAGCGGCCGAAGTACGGGTGCTGCCGGGCTTGCGGGCAGGCGGCGGTGCCGTCGCGGCTATCGCCCTGGGTGCAGCCGTTGTAGGCACGAATGGCCTGCACCCGCTCGACCACGCTGCCGGGCGAGAGGATGCCGTCTTCGTAGTTCCAGCCGTTCGCCGAGCCATCGGCGGCGGTCAGGTCCCACTTGGGCAGGTGGATGTGCTGGCCGATCACGTCGGTCGGGGTGCGCACCTGGTAGTCGTCCATCTCATAGATGTTCGGGATCAGGTTGGTGTGCTGGTACATGGTGCAGTCGAAGGTGTTCATGCGCATCACCAGCGGCTCTGGCGGGCGCTGCTTGGTGATCACCGGCCAGGCGTCTTCCCACAGGGCGATGATGCGGGCCTGCGGGAAGTGGTAGCCGACCTTGTTGTACACCGCGTCGAACTGGATGTTGGCGCCCTTGTAGATGCGTGGGCGGTCAGCGGTGAAGGCCGAGGCGCCACGGAAGTTCAGGCCCGACAGGCTCTCGCCGCTGAAGTACTCGCCTACCCCGGAAGACTGGGTCAGGCGTTTGCCCCGGTCATCCATGCACGGCTCGTAGAACGGCGCGCCGGCAGTCGGCAAGGCGCCGTTGGTGCGGAACGCCTTGGCCACCGGCTGGCTGCCGGGGATCAGGGCGAAGCTTGGGTGTTCGGCCAGGGCGTGGAATTGCATGGCCGCCTGCTCGACATCGGTGCCCTCTTCGGGCAGGTAGATCGGCTTGGCCTTGTGTACCACCTTGGTGAAATCGAGCTTGGTGGTGGTGGTTTCGGCCTCGCCGCCGGCAGATACGCCGTCCAGCGCGTGGCGACCCAGGCCGCCATCCCAGCCATCGACCTGGTTCGGGTCGAGGTTGGCCCACAGTGCCTTGCCGCTTTCCTTGAGCTGGCGTGCCATGGCCGGGTCGAGCATGTCCAGTGGCGGGGTTGGTGGGCGGTTGCCCACGCTGCTTTCCATGCCGCCGATCCAGAACGGATAGCCAGGGTTCTTCAAGGTGCCGTCGGCGTTGCGGTTGGCGTCGCTGCGGTCGACCAGCGCCAGCGAGCCTATAGCCTTGCGAACCGGCGCCTGGTTGGCTGGCTCCTCATCCTCTTCTTCCTCGGGCTCGTCGTCATCATCATTGGCGGCAACCAGCTCTTCGGACAGCTTCGGTACCACCACCACCTTGCCTGGCATCGGCGCCATGGCCTTGCCGGGCAGCGGCACGATGGCCGGGATCGGCGTGCCGGCAACGATCTCGCCATCGGGCAGGGCCCGGGCGCCAACCGCCGGCTTGCCGCTGCGCAGGGCGAACGGGGTGTTGTGGAAGCCGTTCTCGCCCTGCCCGCTCACCTCAAGGCGGGTGCCTTCCTCGAACACGTCGTGCACCCGCCACATGGCCCACATGCCCTGGGCGAAGTGCGGGTAGAAGTGGCAATGGTAAATGGCATCGCCCGCCACCCGGTTGCGGTTGCCCGAACCGCCGTTGGCGATTTCGTAGGTGTAGCCGACCCCCGCGCCGATGCCCTGGGCATCGATGTAGTCGGAATTGTCGTCATTGGGGTTGAACAGCCACTGGTGGCCGTGCAGGTGGAAGATGTGCTGCTCATGGCCGTTGTGGGTGTTGCGGAACTTGGTGAAGTCACCGATGTAGCTGTGGTGCACGTTGGCCGGTTCCGCCGGGAACAGGGCCATGCTGGCCTTGACCCCGATTGCGCTGGCCGGTGGTACCTCACCAGGGCGGATGTGCTCCAGGCCGACGTTGGCCGGCACGTCCACCAAGGTACCGACGTCACCGACAGTGTGCGCACTGAGGAAGAACTCCTCGTAGGCGCACGACAGGCAGTCGTGCATCGGCCCCACGCCCAGGCGGTTGGCCACCACTTCGGCGCCCATGCCACCGGAACCGTAGTTGATCATGAACGAGTCGCGGGTGGGTTCCAGTACGTGGCCCATCACCGGGTCGGCCCAGTAGCCAGGGAACGCCTGGGTGCCAGCGACCTCGTCGGCGAACTGCGAGGCGAAGTCACGGAACGCCTCCAGGCGGTTGGGCAGCGCCGGGTTGCGCTTGCCCAGGCTTTCCAGCGGGTAGGTGGATTTGGGGAAGCTGCCATCGGGGTTGGGGCCCATGACGATGGCATCGGTTTCGCTGTTGATGATCTGGTTGCCGTCGACCATGGCAATGATCGGCTTGCCAGCCTTGCCTTCGGCGATCCAGGGTTGCATTTGCGGGTAGCGGGCTTCGTAGTCGATCACCGGCTGGCCGGTGGCGGTACGGCCGGTGGTGGCCAGGCGCATTTCTTCTTCGGTGAGGGTATTGCGGTAGGTGCGGCCGAGTTTGGGCACCACCACTACCTGGCCGAACAGGCCGTTGGCAACGTTGCCCGCAGTACCCTCGCCGCCGAAGGTGGCGGCTTTGCTGGTAGCGGCGAAAGCGCCTTCGCGTTCGGCGTACAAGGTATAGCTGCGGGTGCTGCCGGGGCTGACGAAGAAGTTGCCGTTACGCCCGGTGTAGGCAGAAATGTCGGCGATGCTGTTGACCGCCTGCATGCCGTTGACCTGGAAGCCGACCATGCGCTCGGCCACCTGCTCGTCGGCGACGAAGCCTTCGGCGGCTTCGTTTTCGAGCTCCGGTCCCTCCTCTTCGCCCTCAGCCTCTTCGGCCTCGATGCCGTGCTTGTTGGGGTTGGCCTTGTAGTCGAGCAGGTTGGTCAGGTTGACGGTAAGGCATTCACCGGCGGCCACCCGCAGCACGATGGGCCGCGGGCGCTTGTCCGGGCGCAGGGTGACCTTGCCCGGTACTGCCGCCCCACCGCTGCTGAGGGGGACCATCTTGTCGTCCACCACATCCTCGCGCAGGGCGAACATCATGCCGTTGGCGTTTTGCGCGCCAAGGCGGTTGAACATCAGTGGCTGGTCCAGCGCCACCACGTTGGCGACCAGGGTGCGCTGGCACTGCACGGCGGCTTCGCTGGTCGACTCCCAGCCGAGCAAGGCCAGAACGAGTGATGACAGGATGGGGCCTTTGAGTGGCATAGACATGCTGCACCTCCGGGACACAGGATCTCTGCGTGGAGCTGGAGCAAGGTGTATGCCAGGAGCGGATTGCTTTTGTTTTCAGTTGGTTGCAGCGGCAAACGAAACAGGTTGGGGAGGATTCCCCAGCGGTTTTCCCCGAAACGGGGGGTGGGTTGCAGGTGCTTGTCACAAGATTCTCAGCGCCTGTGAGGTCGAGCGCCGCGCGGGCGGCGCTTCGCAGCCAACAAGTCGCTACCCGTACTGGCCTCATCGCAGGCAAGCCAGCTCCCACAGTTACTGCACATGGCTTGAAGCCGATACGGTCGATGTGGGAGCGGGTTCACCCGCGAACACCGGCGCAGCCGGTGCCATCCATCACGTCGCTTGGTTCAAGGGCCTGCCTGTGACCACTTATTACATCCCCAACACCCTGTAACGCCACGAGTCGAACTTTCCTACACATCTTTCGGAAGCCGGACTAGCGACCCGGAACCCTTGCCTCGTTAGTGTCCGGTGCTTGCACCCCGTGCAATTCACCACACGTGCCCGCATGCGCCAGGAGGCTGCATGCCGGCGTTCACCTGCCCGATGGAATGAACAGCAGGAACACTAATGAGCACACAACACACTCTACGCGTTACCCCAAATACCCTCACTCCAGCCTGGATGATTCATCCCGTCACCTGGGGTACCCACCATGGATAAATGCTCCGGCGTCGTCGCCCCCACCGAGACCTTCGACCAGGACGATGTCGGCGCCAGCACCGAATTGCTGGCGCAATGGCTGACTGACCTCACCGGCCATCTGGTCAACTGGCGCACCGTCATCACCGTCGCGGAGGTATTGCCCGTCGCCGGTTCGGTATTCGCCGCCACCGACGCCATCGGGGACATCATCAGCCTTGTCCAGGGCACTCCGGAATACCGGGCCGACCTGTTCAACTGGGTTGGCCTTGGCATCAACCTGTTCGCCATTGCACCGATACCCGGCATGAGTCCCGCTCGCAAAGTGATGCGGCCGGTGTTGAAGTCCGCGAGGGCTTCCTCCAAGGACGGCATGGCCCAAGCCCTGTTGATCGCGATGGAAAACGCCCTCGCCGACGTCTGCCGGGGCGACCTGGAAAACTTCGTCAAGGAAATCGACCGGCAGTTACAAACCATCCTGGCCGGCTTTGCGCAGAAGGTCGTGGATATCTGCCAGTTCTTCGCAGACCTTATCCGCTCGGCCGCAGACGGCACCGTCAAAAGCACTGCCCTGACCGTTATCTTCCCGGGGTTACGCCTGGTTGCCGAAGCCTCCGATTACGCCAAACGCAAAACCGGCTACGGCTTGAGCAGAGACCAGCTTGGCCTGGGGCCGGACCCAAAACTGCTGGCACTGCTCGAACCCATTGCGCTCAGCCTGGAAAGCCTCGGCCGAATGGCAGGCAACAAGATCGCCCAGACCGGCAACAAGGCCACGCCAGGCAGCCTGGCGGCGATCCTGGATGCGTTGAAGCTGGCCCTGAGCAAGCGCAAGCCTGTAGTGATGCGGGCCAACGTGAATGCCGACGGCAGGGTCACCCAAGTGCGGCGCGTTCACCCACAAAACGGCACGGAAGCAGCCCCGCGGCAACGCCCTGCCCGAGCCGACCCCAACTGCCGCAAAGCCGGGGTCGCCGGTGGCACAGGATGCAGCATCAGCTTTGCCCTGGGCAGCGAAACGATCAGCCACACGGACTTCGCGCTACCCGGCGTGTTTCCCATCAACTGGAACAGAACCTATCGCTCGACTCTAGGCGCCTACGACCATAGCCCGTTCGGCGCCCGCTGGATCACGCCGTTCTCCAGCCGCTTCGACCTGGCCGGGGACACGCTCGTCTACCACGGCATCGATGGCCGTAGCCAGCACTACCCCTTGCCTGATGTCAGCAAGCATCACCACGACCCGATCGAAAACCTGTGGGTCGGACGACCAGAGGCTGACAAGCTGGTGCTGGCGCGCGGGCATGTGATGCATGAGGTGTACGTGCGCGACGGTGACCAGTTCCGGCTGGAGCTGATCTCGCATCAGGGCGGTGCACGCATCGCACTGTTCTATGAGCACCGCCATGCCGACCGTTCTGTGCTGTCCGACCTGGTGACCTACCAGTACGAAACCGCCCATCAGCACATCCACACGCAACTGGACGATCACGGCCAGATCGTCGCCCTGTGGTTGATGCGTGATGGCCAGCCAGAGCGTCAAGTCGCTGGCTATGAATTCGATGCCCAGGGCGACCTGTGCAGTGCGCGTGACGAACATGGCGCGCAGTGGACCTACCAGTACGCCCATCACCTGATCACCCGCTACACCGACCGTACGGGCCGGGGCATGAACCTTGAATGGGTCGGCGGAGGCTCCGACGCCAAGGCCATCCGCGAGTGGGCCGACGACGGCAGCCTGGATACCCGATTGAACTGGGACCCAGATATTCGCCTGACCCGCGTGACCGATGCCAACGGCAACCAGACCCGGCACTTCTACGACAGCTTGGGTTACACCTACCGCATCATCCACCCGAATGGTGACGAAGAATGGCTGTACCGTGACAGGGACAAGAACGTTACCCAGCATGTGCATACTGATGGCACCGCTGACCACTACGTCTATGACAACCGCGGCAATCTGCTGCAGCACACACGCCCGGACTACACGACCGTCCACCACGCCTACGACGACCTAGACCAGCGCTTCAAGACCCGCGATGCCGAGGGCGGCCTGTGGAAGTACGACCATGACCAGCGCGGCAACATCATCGAAACCCAGGACCCACTGGAGAACAAGACCCTCTATACCTACAACAGCGACAACCTGCCCATCGCCATCACCGACGCCAACGGCGGTGAGAAGAAGTTGGCCTATAACCCTGATGGCCAGCTGACGAGCTACACCGATTGCTCAGGCAAGACCACGCAGTGGAAATACAACGCGTTGGGGCAACTGGCCAAACTGATCAACGCCGCCGGCGATGCCACCGAATACCAGTACGAAGCCGGTCAGCTGGTGTTGCTCATCCACCCGGACAAGACCACCGAACGCTTCGAACGTGATGCCGAAGGCCGCTTGCTCAGCCATACGGATGCCCTGCATCGCCGAACCGCCTGGACCTACAACGAAGCAGGGTTGATTCACCAGCGCCACAACGCCAACGACACCACCCTCACCTACCACTGGGACAAGCTCGGCCAACTGGTACGCCTGCGCAACGAGAACAACAGCGAAGCCAGCTTCAAATATGACCCCGTCGGGCGGCTGCTCAAGGAAACCGGCTTCGACAAAGAGACCACTCACTACCTCTACGACAACGGCAGCAACCTGCCCACCCGCCGCGTGGATGGCGACAGGACCACGCACTTCGAGTACGACCCCATGGGCCGGCTCATCCAGCGCAAGGCCGCTCGGCGTGGCGGTGACAAGTGGGAGGTTGAAACCTTTGCCTATGACGGCAATGGCAACCTGCTGGCGGCCAACAATGAGGCCTGCAGGCTGCAATGGTTCTACGATGCTGCCGGCAACAACACGCGCGAGCATCAGTGGCTGGATTATCTGGTCAAGCCACAGGTTGCCGTGTTCAGGCATGAGTACGACGCCCTCAACCAACGCATCGCCACCACCCGCCCCGATGGGCATCGGGTCAGTTGGCTGACCTACGGCAGCGGCCACCTGCTTGCGCTCAAGCTCGATGACCAGGAGCTGATCAGCTACGAGCGAGATGATCTGCACCGGGAGATCGGCCGCGTGCAAGGCAATGGCCTGGTCCAGCGCCAGACCTGGAGCCCGAATGGCCAGTTGCTGGAGCAGACACTGGTTCGCCAAGGTGAATCCAGACGCATAGCGGCGCGCAGCTACCGCTATGACGAAGCCGGCCAGCTATGCCACATCGACGACCTCAACCGTGGCGACCTGCACTATCGCTACGACCCGGTTGGCCGTTTGCTCGAAGCCAGCCGCAACTACGAGAAGGAAACCTTCGCCTTCGACCCGGCGAGCAACCTGCTGGACCCCGAGGCACCACCCAATCCTAATCCGCACTCGCCGCACAAGCTGATGGACAACGTGCTGCGCAGTTACTGCGGCACGCAGTATCGGTACGACGAGCGCGGCAACCTGCAGGAGCGGATTGAGAACGGCAAGACAGGCAAGTTTACCTGGGACCTGTATGACCGGCTGCGGCGCTACGAGGATGAGCGGCTGGTTGTCGAATTTGGCTATGACGCGTTAGGCCGCCGGGTGTACAAGGACTCGCGCTCGAAGTACCGCAAACGGATACAAGCTGGGCCGGTCTGGAACGAGAATGCGCGGCGTGCGCTGGATGAAAAGCTGGGGTGCGATCTGACGCTGTTCATCTGGGACGGCGATACGCTGGCGTTCGAGCAGCGCGGTCGGGATGGTAAGGGGCGGACTACGCACTATGTGTTTGAACCGGGGACTTTCGTTCCGGTTGCGCAAGGGGTGATGAATCACATCGAGGAGATGCTGCATCAGCCGCATTACGACTTCCCGTATGCCATCGACAGAGATCCGGTTTGGCAGCAGAAGCCAACACCGAAGCCGTTCGACGCTCTTGGCTGGTACCAGTGTGATCAGCTCGGTACGCCAATGGAAACTACCGGCGCCAGCGGACAGATACTTTGGAAAGGAAGCTACAAGGCTTGGGGATCAACAGTAGAACAGGTCAGCATCGACCCACCAGAGCATGAATACACCAACACTCGCTTTCAAGGTCAACATTTCGATATAGAAACCAACTTACATTACAATAGATATCGATATTACGACCCTGCTACCGGTCGCTTCATAGGCATTGATCCAATTAGATTTGCCGGCGGCCTAAACGTATACCAATACGCCCCGAACACTACAGCTTGGACTGATCCATTCGGACTATCCAACTGCCCATGCAATCCATGCTCTAAATATGATATAGGAATATATGGCAATCTAAAAAACCGGTCCATGCTTGGTGATAAGCTCGACATCCACCACGCGATGCAAGCTCATCCAGCCTCGCAGGTCATCCCTGACTACAACTATATATCTGCACCAGCAATTGCCGTTCCGAGGGCAGAGCACATACGAATCCCAACCCAAAAAGGGATCTATACTGGAAGTGCAAGGCAACTCCTTGCAAAAGACATAAGAGATCTAAGAGCCCACACCGGAGCGCCAAATGAATGCCTTCAAAACTTGATAAACCTCAATAAAGAAACGTATCCTACATCACTTGCCAAGTAGACATAGGACATTGGGAAAAGCCATGACTAGAGACGATTTTCTTTCACACATAGACACCAGCGTCAAAGAGGCAACAGTTAATGATCTAAAAGAAATATTCACCTCACCCCCTGGAAGGAACCCTGACAAAACATTGAAAACCATTGCAGACTGGCGCTTATCCCTCCAAAAAGAAGATATCGACATTTTCAACACAGTCATAGAAGAGACTGTAAAAGCAACACTATTCAGCTTGTTTTCAGTTATTGATGGCTCAAGAGTCGTCGATAAAAGCATTGATAAATTCATAATCTCAACCAGAAGCCCGCAAGGAGTTACAACACCAATACTCAACACAGACTTTGATCTCCATAGTCATTTCGCGCCCGATTGAGGGGTATCCTCAATGAACAACATATTGAGGATTGGTGACACAACGGACCATGGAGGCGTCGTGATCGGTTACATAGGCAATAATAACCTTAACGGCGAACCCATGGCCGGCAAAGGCACATTGTGCGCGTTATGCAAGGGCGAATTCCCCCCATCATCGAGGGCAATAATACCTACCGCGTCAACGGAGCTCCTGTCGCGCTCGATGGCGAGAAAACCGCGTGCGGCACCCGCTTGACGCAAATGCATCACACGGCAGCGTTCATCGCTAAGCCAAAAGGTGCAACGTCCATGTACCGGGAGCCGGCAACGTAAGCTTTTATAGAGGCCTCAAAGACGATAACTGATATTCACCATATAAGACCGAGCACGGTAGTTCTTGGAAATTGTTCACTGAATCAAAAAATAGCACGCTCGAATGGCTAGCCGACCTTAATGAGCATGGGGACATACTTAGTGGCAAGAAACACAAAGGCCCAACTGGTCGCCAGATAGACTTAAACCTATTAAAGTGCCAGGAAAAGAAATGATAATTTCAGCAGCGGAATTTTTAAGCTTAATCGAAAGCGATGACCCGACACTTAAAAGTCGGGCGATTTCAGACGAAGCCGAGATGCACGTCTGGGAAAGCATGATTGAGCAACATGCGGATTACGAGCTAATAATATCACAAAACAATACTATACCAATCATTATCCTTGCAAAACTGGCCCGCAGTGCTAACTGGAGAACTCGCCACGCCGTGGCTAGAAAACGAAAGCTAGGCCTCGACAGCATACAGCTTTTATCCAGAGACGAAGAACCTCGTGTTAGGCAGGCTATTGCAGCAAATCAAAAAACCCCTATTGAAATCCTAGAACGTTTATCCAAGGACGCCGTCCCAAATGTTAAAAAAGTCGCGCATTACAATTTAGACATACGAAAAAAGCAGCATAGATAGCGTCCAAATATCGCAGATTGAAGCATTGACAACGACGATCTACCTATCGTGGGTCAGCCATTAGTCAAGAACTCGACAAGGTGAGTCCAAGCGCATAGCGGCACGCACCTACCGCTATGACGAAGCCGGCCATTCGCAATCCGCTGCGCTTTCAAGGACAGTATTTTGATATCGAGCAGGGCTGCATTATAACCGGCATCGATACTATGACCCGAGTAATTGGACGATTTATAGGTAAGGATCCAATTGACTCGCAGGCGGACTAAATGTTTACACCTATGCAGCGAACCCCATTGAATGGCTTGATCCCTTGGGGCTTATATCCAACAGAGACTTTAGGCCGACTGCAACTCTCGACAAAAAACCATACGCATTGGAAGGTGCTCAATCCAGAGCGGTCAGAGTGAGGCATTTATTGGACGGTAGAATCAGATACTATGAGCGAGAATCTCCTGCTAGAACCCAAGGACCCACTAGAGGGCGATCACACGCCACCGAGTGGAATCCAAAAACAGGTGAAGTCAGAAGCTGGGAGGAAAGCTATGATCACTCCGGAAATGTCAACCGCATTCATCCAAAGTCAAAAAAATGGAAGAGAAATGAGGCTCCCTCATTACCCTCCAACATTGGCTGACATTGAGCAAGGCTTGGCTGAGCCATCTAGCGCGGCAACTTGCTGGGCCCGCGTAGCGGCCCGATCGCGACACAAGGTCGCTTCAAGAGGACCGCGCAGCCTCCGTAGGACATTTCTGAACATGAAACCAAATGCTTCAGAATGAACCCACTTAGGAATTATCCTACGCGCGCTGCCGAACTATCGCTGTTGTCGGGGAAACACCTCACGGATAACGTTTTCGGGTCGCTCCGGCGACCGGGTGTGAGAACCCGACGGGTAGATTTGGTAACACCGTCATGGTGGCCGTACGTGGGCAGGCTTTTGCCTGGCCGAGTCTTTACCAATTCTCCTCGGTTTCTCACCCCACGTATGGCTGCCACCTTCAATCCGTGAGAAAGATTCTGGTGGCAGTTCCCTTACTAGAGAACTGGAACCCTGAAAAAATGACAGACGAACCCAAAGTCATCCTCACCATCGGCGCAGAGACCTTCCTCGAGGTCGGCAACCCGCCGATCAATCTGCTGCGGGTCCAGCCCGGCATTCCTATTGATGATGCCTACGAGCAAGTGTCGATCCTGCTGAGCTATATCAAGCACCTGCTGCGCGAAGGCGATATGGAGGACGACCACAAGTTCCTGGGCGCCGCCGATTACCTCACGGCCTTGGCCAAGGCTTTGATGAACGAAGTTGAGCTGACCAAGAATACCTTGCGCTAAAGCTCAGGGTCCTGCCTGTGCTGGCCTCATCGCCGGCAAGCCAGCTCCCACAGGTACAGCATTGCTCTCGAGGTTATCGCTGTACCTGTGGGAGCGGCCTTGTGTCGCGATGGGGCGCGCAGCGGCCCCAGGATCTTGGCTGCGGTGCGGATATCGCTGGGGCCGCGTTGCGGCCCTTTCGCGACACAAGGCCGCTCCTACAAGGGGGCTGCGCAGTCCAGCAGATTGATGTCAACCGACCAGGGCGCGTACGCAGAAGTACAGGATCGACGGGCCCATCAGGCAACCCAACCCGGTATGGAAGGTGGCTGTCAGCGCCCCGTACGGCACCAGGCGCCGGTCGGTCGCCGCCAGCCCGGCCGTCACCCCCGACACCGTCCCCGCCAACCCGCCGAACACCATCGCCGAACGTGGGTTGTCCAGCGCCAGCAGGCGCGCCGATACCGGGGTAAACACCATCACCAGGATCGCCTTGATCAGCCCGGTGGCAATCGACAGCGCCATCACGTCCGAGCTGGCCCCCAGCGCCGCACCGGTCACCGGCCCGACGATATAGGTCACCGCACCCGCACCGATGGTGGTCATGCTCACCGCATCACGGTAACCGAAGGCGTAGGCCACCGCAGCGCCGACAATGAACGGCAGCACCGTGCCGAGCAGCAGCGCCACCGCGCCGATCATTCCGGCCCTGCGCGCCTCGGTGGCCTGCACCTCGAAGGCCGTGGCGACAATGGCGAAGTCGCGCAGCATGGCCCCGCCCATCAGGCCGATGCCGGAGAACAGCGCCATGTCGGCCAGGCCTTTCTGGCCACCGGTTATGGTGCCGCCGACCCAGGCCAGCACCAGGCCGATGACGATGGCGATGGCCGAGCCGTGCACGCGGCCGAAGGTCAGGTACTTCGACAGCACCACCGACAACCACATGATCGCGCCCACCACCGCGAAGGCGGTGATCAAACCGTTGTGTTCCAGGGCATTGTCAATGATCGGCCACATGATCAACGCCCTCCTGCAGGGGCAGCCTGCACATTGCTTTCGGGGCCGGCCTCCACTGCCGGCAAGGGTTCGCCGCGGTGGCTGCGGCTGATCAGGGCAATGGTCGCACCGCACACCAGTACCGCACCCACCGCCGCCAGCAACGCCACCGGCCCGCCGTGCAGGGCGGTGACCACGTTCTGCTGGGCAGCCATGGCCACCACCACCGGGATGTACATGGCGCCCCAGAAGCCCACGCCGAACTCGCATTCCTTGCTCATGCCGCCGTTGCGGTGCATGTACAGGCGTGCGCAGATCAGCAGGATCATGGCGATGCCGACCCCGCCCACATTGGATTTGACGCCCAGCAGCACGCCCAGGAAGTCGCCGACGATGACGCCAGCAAGCGTGCAGACCGCCAGCAGTGCCACACCATAGATGATCATTGTTGTTGTCCTCAGGTAGTGTCGAAGTTGCTTGTTGTTGTTCTTCGTAAACACACTTTTGTGCAGCTTTCGCCCCCATGGAACTGAACTCTGTGGGAGCGGCTTTAGCCGCGAACACCGGCGCAGCCGGTGCCATGCACCGCGTTGGATTCTTCGCGGCTAAAGCCGCTCCCACAGGGATCACCATCCGCCGCAGTGCCGCTGTCATCGTTCGTTGGCCACCTCCTGGCGCAGCAGCGCATCCAGGGTGTCCCAGCGGGTGCCTTCAACAGCAACCACCCTGCCCTGTTCGAACACCGGCCGGGCCAGCCCACCGAGCACGTTGCCGGGCGGCAGTGCCAGGTGCAGGCGCACGCCACGCTCATAGGCGTTGCGCAACGTAGCACGCCAGTCGATCACCCGCGCCATGTTGCCGGCCAGGTCGTCGCGCAGACGCTGTGGGTCGAACACCGGCCGTGCGCTGCTGCCGCTGAGGTAGGTGATACGCGGTCGCTGCAGCTCAACCGTGGCGAACGCACTGGCCAGTTCGGCCGCCGGGCCATCCAGCAACGGGCAATGCGACGGCACGCTGACCGCCAGGCGCCGGGCCACGCCCTGGCCCAGCCGACGTGCCTTGGCGGCAACCGCAGCCATCGCGCCATCGCTGCCGGCGATGACGATCTGGTTGTCGCTGTTGAGGTTGGCGACATACACCTCGCCACCCGTATCGCTCAGCAAGCGTTCGACACAGGCCAGGTCCAGGCCGCTGAGTGCGGTCATGCCGTAGCCTTGCGGATAGGCGCGCTGCATCAGTTCGCCACGCAGGGCAACCAGGCGCACGGCATCGGCAAAGCCCAGGGCGCCCGCCGTGACCGCCGCCGGGTAGGCGCCAATCGACAAGCCCGCCACGTAATCCGGCGCGGGGCTGCGCTGCATCAGCCAGTGCGCCCAGGCCACGCCAGCCAGCAGCAGGCACAGCTGCACGGCACGGGTCGTCTGCAGGGCCTGCTGGCTGTCCAGCGCCAGGGCCTGCTGGCCGAGGGTGTCACTGGCCTCTTCCAGCAATTGCCCGGCACCCTCAGGCAGGCGCTGCAGCATGCCCACCTGCTGGGCGCCCTGGCCGGGGAAGGCGAACAGGCTGCTCATGCTGCACGCTCCATCGCTGCCCATGGGTCGCTGACCAGGCGTGGGCCATGGGCCGACTTGAGCAGCACGCGGCGGGCGAAGCCGGCCCACTCACGCAGGGCGACAGCACCCGCCGGGGTTTCCAGCTGCAGGTCGATACGACAAGGCGCGCAATCGAGGATATCCAGCAGCTCACGCGCCTGCGCCCGCGCCAGCGGTTGTGGCGTGCGCAGCAGCAAGTCCAGGTCGCTGTCGGCGTGTACCACCTCCATACCGGTGGCGATCTGGTACCCCACCCCACCTGTCGGCCCCCAGGCCAGGCCGCTGGCATCCAGTACCGGGGCGACCGAAGCCAGGGCCTGCAATGCAGGCCAAGGGCTTTCAGCTTGCCAGCGCAGCGCTTCGGGGCCTTGCTGACACTGGATATCGGCCAGCCGCATCAGTACACCCGACCGCTGCGCCCTGCCCTGGCCACGCAACCCCACCGCCACCCAGCCGTCCGCACAAGTGGCACGGCGCACCACCACCGGCTGGCCGCTCAGCAGCACATGCTGCGCCCAACGCGGCGCATCAGCAGGCAGGCCCGATACGGGCATGCCCCAGAGCAGGTCGTGCGGCCTTGGCGCGTTCATCTCAAGCGCCCTGCCACTGGCGGCGCAGCTGTTCGCGCACCTGGCGCGAGGCGCTGCGGTTTTCGCCCGCCAGCCGCGATGACAGGTCGCTAGAGCTGCCGATGTCGCGCACTGCATCTGCCAGGCAGGCACGTACCTGGGCGATGTCGGCACTGCTCGGCATCTCGGCGTTGTCCACCGCCAGGCGGCGCCACAGCAGGCCCAGCGAGGCGTAGCTGGCCAGGTCGTAGGCCATCGGCGGTACCTCGGCGGCCAGGGCTTCCAGCTGTTCGACACTGCGCAGGGTGATGCGCGCCGCCGCCGCCTTGCCCATGGCGTGCACCATGACCCCGGCATCGTCCAGGGCGATCAGGCGCTGGGCCTGGTAACCGTGGGCCAGGAAGGCACCAGACATGGCCTTGCCGACCAGCAGGCCGATCACCGGGTGCCTCGCCAGCCGCGCCTGGGCATAGGCCTGCACCGCAGCGGCCAAAGCCTGGTGAATACCCAATGCCTCCTCACGGCGGCCATAGGCCTGGCTGGGCACGTCGATCACCGCGACGATGGCGCGCTTCTGGCCGTGGCGGTCAGCCTCGACCGCTTCGCTCACGGCCTTGGCCAGGCCCCAGCCTTCCAGCAGGCCGACTTCGCCCGAGCGCGCCCGGGGGAACGGGTTGTCGGCGTCCGGCACCACGGCGATGAAACGCGCCAGGCGGTTGTCCAGTTCGCCGTCGATTACCCGCAACGACGCGGGGTAGCCGGGCAAGGCTTGCCCGCCGGCCAGGCCCGGCAGCCAGTTCAAGGCACGGTTCATTTGGCTTCTCCTTGGTAAAGGTCACGCACGGCAGCGGCATCCAGTTGCGGGCAGCCATCGCCCAGCCGGGCCAGGCGTTCGAGGAACCAGGCGTGTTGACCGGCGCGATCCCTTGAAGGCTCGTCGAGCAATTGCAGCAAGCGTTCGCGCAACGCCTCGATGTCATCGGCCACATAGGCATCGACCAGGCCGCTGGCGTGGCGCTGCTCGCCGCCGGTCAAGCTCCAGATGAAGGGGCGGTCCTTGGCGTCGTATTCACCGATGCCCGCTTCCTGCTCGATCACCTGCGGGCCGTTGAGGCCCAGGCGGGCTTCGCGGGTGACCAGCAAGTGGCTGCACAGGCCCGCGGCGATGGACATGCCGCCGAAACAGCCGACCGAACCTGCGACCAGGCCGACCACCGGCTGCCAGGCGCGCAGCTCGACAATCGCCGCCTGTATTTCGGCAATCGCCGCCAGGCCCAGGTTGGCTTCCTGCAGGCGTACACCGCCGGTTTCCAGCAGCAGCACGGCGCAGGTGGGGATGCCGTTGCGGTTGTCTTCGATGGCCAGTTCCAGCGCACCGGCGATCTTGGCCCCCCCCACCTCGCCCATGCTGCCGCCCTGGAAGCCGCCTTCGATGGCGGCAACCACAGCGTTGCGCCCGTTCAGCAGGCCCTTGGCGATGACCACGCCATCATCGGCCTGGGGCACGATGCCCTGGCGCGGCAGCCACGGTGACATCAGTCGGTCGAACGGGCCCAGCAGCTCACGGAAGCTGCCCGGGTCGAGCACGGCGCGGGCGCGCTGGCGGGCGCCCAGTTCGACAAAGCTGCGGCTGTGCAGCAGGCGTGCGATATCAGTCATGGGCGATCTCCTCGAAGCCTTGCTCCAGGCGCAGGCGCACTACGCCTGGGGTGGCGCCGAAATCATGGATGTCGATGTTCACGGCCGGCCAGGTGCGGCCCTCGAACAGGCGCTGGAACAGCTGCGCCCAGCGGGCAGCGCTGCCGTTGACCGAGGTCACCACCTGGATTTGCAGGCTGCCGGCGGTGCCGGGTTCGATCAGCACTTCAAGGTCGCCGGAGCTGACGCAGCCCACCAGCGTGCGGCCACGCCCCGGGGCGGCGGCGGGGAATTGAAAGGTCAGGGTTTCCATGTCACAGGCTCCCGGCTTTGTCGAGGAACAGGCAGGCGGCCAGCAGATCGGCGGCGCCGCCCGGTGAGGCATTCAGGTGCAGCAGGTGCTGGTCCAGCCGGCGCAGCTGCCGGCGCCCGGCCAGCGTGGCGCTGCCGCCTTCGCTCAGCACGGTACGGGCGCCGTGCTGGACGGCAGCCAACCCGGTCGGGCCGCTGCGCCAGAGCACGCAGGTATCGTTGAGCACGGCCATGATCGCCAGCAGCGCGTCCAGCCGGGCGTGTGGCTCGCTGGCACCGGCGGCACGGCTGCGCTGCAGTTGTGGCAGGCCGTGACCGATAACCGCCGGGAAACCTTGTTGCGCCTGTTCGCGGGCGCCGCCAGTGCCGTAGCGGCGGCGTACCTGCAGGCCATGGCTGTCTTGGGTGGTCATGGCGGGGTCGTCGAACAGTGCGATGCGACCGGCGCGGGCAGCCAGGGTGTTGGTATCGGCCTGGGTGTCGAGGGCCTTGGATGCTACCAGCAGGCCGAGGGCCCAGATTGCGCCGCGGTGGGTGTTGACCCCGCCGGTGGCGGCCAGCATCGCCGCCTCGCCTTCGCGGCCGAGCCGGCCCAGGGTGGCGCGCAGGGGCTGGCCGAGGGTGCCGATGGCCTGGGCGGCTTCGGCGATGTTGCGCAGGCATGGCCACAGGGCCAGGGCCGAGGCATGCATCAGGGCCAGGGTCATGTCGTGGTGGGCGCCGTTGCCACGGCGGTCGACCAGGCCGGGTTTGGGGGACAGGTCGGCTTCGTCGATCAGGGCTTCCACGGCCAGGTCGGCCAGGTGGTCGGCCAGGGGTAATTCGGTTGCTTGTGCTGGCCTCTTCGCGGGTGAACCCGCTCCCACAAGGATCGCGCAATTTCCAGATGCATCACTATTCCTGTGCTGGCGAAGAAGCCCATGCGGTTGCAAGTCGAGTGCTTTCATCACCAGCTCCTGAACCGTGCAGGCGGGTTGTAGAGGCCGCCCGACCATTCGACCAGATCGGCGATGCTGCGCGCAGCCAGCAGTTCGCGGCTGGCGTCGGTGCGGCGGATGCCGAGGTCTTCGGGCAAGGCGACCAGGCCTTGCTGGCGCAGGCGCTGAGTGTCCTTGGGGTCGTGCCGCAGGCCGATGGCGGTAACCCCGGCCACGGCGGCGATCATCTGCTGGCGCTCTTCCAGGCTGCGGGCCTTGTACAGGTAGGCAATGCCCTCCTCGGTCAGCAGGTGGGTGACGTCGTCGCCATAGATCATCACCGGCGCCAGCGGCATGCCGGCTTTCCTGGCCACTTCCACGGCATCGAGGGTTTCCACGAAGGTGGGCTTGCCGCCTTCCTGGTAGGTCTCGACCATCTGCACCACCAGCTTGCGACCGCGTTCGAGCATGGTTTCCGGCACGGTCATGTCGAGCCAGGCCGGGGTCGCATGGCGCCGGCCACGGGGGTCGTGGCCCATGTTCGGGGCACCGCCGAAGCCGGCCAGGCGGCCGCGGGTCACGGTCGAGGAATGGCCATCGCCATCCACCTGCAGGGTGGCGCCAATGAACAGGTCGACGGCGTACTGCCCGGCCAGCTGGCACATCATGCGGTTGGAACGCAGCGAACCATCACGGCCGGTGAAGAACACGTCCGGGCGCTGGGCGATGTAGTCCTCCATGCCCAGCTCGGTGCCGAAGCAGTGCACGCTTTCCACCCAGCCGGTCTCGATGGCCGGGATCAGCGTCGGGTGCGGGTTGAGTGTCCAGTTGCGACAGATCTTGCCCTTCAGGCCCAGGGACTCGCCATAGGTGGGCAGGATCAGTTCGATGGCGGCGGTATTGAAGCCAATGCCATGGTTCAGCGACTGCACCTGGTGTTTTTCGTAGATGCCGCGAATGGCCATCATCGCCATCAGCACGTGCACCGGCTTGATATGGCGCGGGTCGCGGGTGAACAGCGGCTCTATATAGAAAGGCTGGTCGGCAACCACCACGAAATCGACCCAGGATGCCGGGATATCGACCCGTGGCAGGTCATCCACGCGGTCCACCAGCTGGTTGACCTGGGCAATGACGATGCCGTCGCTGAACGCGGCCGGCTCCACCAGTGCCGGGGTGTCTTCGGTGCTGGGGCCGGTGAACAGGTTGCCATCGCGATCGGCCATGAAACCAGCCACCAGGGTGACGTTGGGTATCAGGTCGACCAGCAGCCGCGAGTACAGCTCGATATAGGTGTGGATGGCACCGACTTCGAGCAGGCCGTCTTCCAGCAGCTGGCCAATGCGCAGGCTCTGCGGGCCGGCGAAGGAGAAGTCGAGCTTGCGGGCGATGCCATGTTCGAACAGGTCCAGGTGCTCGGCGCGGCTCACGCTGGGCATGATCATGTGCAGGTCGTGCAGGCGCCCAGGGTCGACCTTGGCCAGCGCACGCGAGAGGAAGTCGGCCTGCTTCTGGTTGTTGCCTTCGAGCACTACCCGGTCGCCGGGAGCCAGCAGCAGTTCCAGGGCTTCGACGATACGCTCGGTGGGCAGCACCACGCCGTCGGCGAGGTGTCGGACCCGGTCAAGGCGGCGCTGCTTTTCGGCGCGCCGCCGCGACCATTGCGGCGGTGGATTCTTGGTTGTTGTCATGGTGACTCCACGGGTTCGCTGTCGTGGGCGTCACCTTAGGGCTGGGGTGGTTGGGGGATCAATCAAGCTACTGGCGCTTTCGTTACTGTCAGGTTAATGATTCAGTGACGCTTTGCTTTTTGTAGGAGCAGCCTTGTGCTGCGAAGAGGCCCTGACGGCCATAGAATGTCCTTAGCCATGCCGGCGCTTTCGCAGCACAAGGCTGCTCCTACAGGGAGCGCGCTACCTTCGGGCAGGGCAAAAATGCACGATGCCCTTGCACAATTGTCGATTGTGCAAGGCAAATTCGCATGACAGGATCCTGCGATCCTCCAGCGAACTCCAGACTTCACTTGGAAAATCAATAACAAAGCAGGGAGAACGCAATGACTGCGCACGCTCATACCTCGGCAACCGACCATGTGCTGGCCGAGGTCCGCAACCAGATCGGCCATCTGACCCTGAACCGCCCCGCCGGCCTCAATGCCCTGACCCTGGACATGGTCCGCAGCCTTCGCCAGCACCTCGACCTGTGGGCCGAAGACCCGCACGTGCACGCCGTGGTACTGCGTGGCGAGGGGCCCAAGGGTTTCTGCGCCGGTGGCGATATCCGCTCGCTGCACGACAGCTTCAAGGCCGGCGAAACGCTTCATGAGAGCTTCTTTGTCGAGGAATACGCCCTTGACCTGGCCATCCACCGCTACCGCAAGCCGGTGCTGGTGCTGATGGACGGCTTCACCCTCGGTGGCGGCATGGGCCTGGCCCAGGGCTGCGACCTGCGCGTGGTCACCGAGCGCAGCCGCCTGGGCATGCCCGAAGTGGCAATCGGCTACTTCCCGGATGTAGGTGGCAGCTACTTCCTGTCGCGCATCCCTGGCGAGCTGGGCACCTACCTGGGCGTCAGCGGCAGCCAGATCCAGGCAGCCGATGCGCTGTACTGCGGCCTGGCCGACTGGTACCTGGCCAGCGACCAGCTGGCAGCCTTCGACAAGGGCCTGGACCAGCTGCATTTCGGCGACCAGCCACTCAAGGACCTGCAGAACCTGCTGGCCAAGCTCGGCACCCAGGTGCTCGACGATGCGCCGCTGGAAAAACTGCGCCCGGTCATCGACCACTTCTTCGCCCTGTCCGACGTGCCTGCCATCGTCGAGCAACTGCGTGCAGTGAGCATTGGCGACAGCCACGCCTGGGCCGTGGCCACCGCCGACCAGCTGGAAAGCCGCTCGCCGCTGGCCATGGCGGTTACTCTGGAGATGCTGCGCCGGGGTCGCCACCTGAGCCTTGACGACTGCTTTGCCATGGAGCTGCACCTGGACCGCCAGTGGTTCCAGCACGGCGACATCATCGAAGGCGTGCGCGCGCTGATCATCGACAAGGACAAGCAGCCACGCTGGAACCCGCCGACCCTGGCCGCGTTGCAACGCCAGCGGGTCGACCAATTCTTCGAAGGCCTGTGAGCCCGGGAGTACACAGATGCAAGACCTGGAACTGAGCGAAGAACAGATCATGATCCGCGACATGGCCCGGGACTTTGCCCGTGGCGAGATCGCCCCGCATGCCCAGGCCTGGGAAAAGGCCGGCTGGATCGACGATGGCGTGGTACGCAAGATGGGCGAACTGGGCCTGCTGGGCATGGTGGTGCCGGAAGACTTTGGCGGCAGCTACACCGACTACGTCGCCTACGCCCTGGCGGTGGAAGAGATCGCCGCCGGCTGCGGTGCCACCGGAGCGATGATGAGCATCCACAACTCGGTGGGCTGCGGCCCGCTGCTGGCCTACGGCACGGCCGAACAGCAACAGCAGTGGCTGCCACGCCTGGCCACCGGCGAGGTGATCGGCTGCTTCTGCCTGACCGAGCCACAGGCCGGTTCCGAGGCGCACAACCTGCGCACCCGCGCCGAGCTGGTGGATGGCCAGTGGGTGATCAACGGCGCCAAGCAGTTTGTCAGCAACGCCCGCCGCGCCGGGTTGGCCATCGTCTTCGCGGTGACCGACCCGGAGCTGGGCAAGAAGGGCCTGTCGGCGTTCCTGGTGCCAACCGACAACCCGGGCTTCAAGGTCGATCGCAGCGAGCACAAGATGGGCATCCGCGCTTCCGACACCTGCGCGGTCACCTTCGACAACTGCCGCATCCCTGCCGCCAACATCCTCGGTGAGCGTGGCAAGGGCCTGGCCATCGCCCTGTCCAACCTCGAGGGCGGCCGTATCGGCATTGCTGCCCAGGCACTGGGCATTGCCCGCGCCGCGTTCGAGGCGGCGTTGGTCTACTCGCGTGATCGGGTGCAGTTCGGCAAGCCGATCAACGAACACCAGAGCATCGCCAACCTGCTGGCCGACATGCAGGTGCAGGTGAATGCCGCGCGCTTGCTGATCCTGCATGCCGCGCGCCTGCGTAGCGCCGGCAAGCCGTGCCTGTCGGAGGCCTCGCAGGCCAAGCTGTTCGCTTCGGAAATGGCCGAGCGGGTGTGCTCGATGGCGATCCAGGTACATGGCGGGTATGGCTACCTGGAGGATTACCCGGTGGAGCGCTACTACCGCGATGCGCGGATCACGCAGATCTATGAAGGGTCGAGCGAGATCCAGCGGATGCTGATTGCGCGGGAGTTGAAGCACTATCCGCTGTAATCGGCCTTGTGTCGCGATAGGGCCGCATAGCGGCCCCAGCAAATTGTGCATCGAAGCTGACATCCTGGGGCCGCGTTGCGGCCCTTTCGCGACACAAGGCCGCTCCTACAGGGACCGCGCATCTGTTACAAACCCAACCGCAACGCCTCCCCCACCCCCGCCCCGCGCACATCGTCTGCCGCGCTGACCAGGGCAAAGTTGTAGGCCCCATGCGACCAATACCGCGCCTCCAGCTGGCCATCCACCCGCTGCCCGTCCGGCATGCGCCGATACTGATCACCTGGTGAGCGCAGGAACAGGCTGATGCGCTGGCCCTTGCCATCCTCGAACACCAGCAGCGCCGCCGGCCCCTGCTCATTGCTCAGCAGGCGCGCGCCCACCGGCTTGAAGCCGTAGCCCGCCAAGTCCGGCAACTGGCCCACGCGGCTGAAGTGGCGCCCCAGCCAGTCACGCAACTGGCCCGGGTCGCTGGCCTGGATATCCAGCGCCTGGCTACCGGCAAACAAACGGTGTGCCTGGACGGCATCGGCCATCGGCAGGTCGGCACGCGCCAAGGTCGCGTCGCGCACCTGCCAACCGCCCAGGCCACCCACGCCCAATGCCAGCAGCAACACCGCCGCCGTGGCCCAGCGGCGCTGGCGGCGTTGGCGCAATTGCCGGCGCAACTGCCCCAGGTCCAGCTGCGCCGCCCCAGGCACTTCGCCAAACCCGGCCAGTGCCGTACGCAGGCGGCGGGCGTCGGCACGCCAACCCTCGACCTTGGCCGCGGCCTGCGGGTTGGCCGCCAGCCAGGCCTGCACTTCGGCCCGGCGCACAGGCTCCAGGCGCTCGTCGACATAAGCGTGCAGTTCGTCTTCGCTGGGGATCAGGCGCGTCATTTCAGTCTCCGCAAGGCCGGGGGCTGGGGGCTGCCCTCGGTCAGTTCGCGCAAGGCATTGCGGGCGCGCGACAGGCGCGACATCACAGTGCCGATAGGGATACCCAGGGCCTGGGCGGCCACCTTGTAGCTCAAACCCTCGATGCTGACCAGCAGCAACAGCGCACGCTGTTCTGCCGTGAGCCGGGCGAAAGCCTGCAGGTCGGCCTGGGCCAGGACAATGGCCTCGAGGTTGCCGCCAACCGGCTCGTCGTCGCGCTCAGCGCGGCCGAACCAGGACAGCCAGCGCGCATGCAGGCGCTCGCGGCGCTTACCGTCGAGGAACAGCCGATAAAGGATGGTGAACAGCCAGGCCCGCAGGGCATCGGCGTCGCGTTGCTGGTCGCGCCGGCTCAAGGCCCGCTCGACCGTGGCCTGCACCAGGTCGTCGGCGCTGCCCGGCTCGCGGGTCAGCCACACGGCAAAGCGGCGCAGGCGGGCCAGCAGCTCGCGCCACTGGTGGTCGTCCAGATCATGCATGGCAAAGTCCTGGCCTCTGGGGCTGTCAGTGTAAGAGGCAGACGCCTGTGAGGAAAATCTATTCCCGGCAATGGAATAAGTTTTTCCCTGCGCCGTCGTACCGGCACCTTCACCGAACCGGACAATGACCATGAACTCACCCCTGCACGGCCCGGCCAAGGCCCTGCGCCTGGCCGCCATCGGCGCCGTGATGCTGGGCGCGGGCGCCGCCTTTGCCTATGCCGCCGGCTGGCTTGGCGAAACCCGCCTGACCCCACAGCGCATCATCGACACCTTCGAAGCCCAGGCCGGGCATTACCCGGGTTACCGCAAGAACCACGCCAAGGGCCTGTGCGTCAGCGGCTACTTCCAGCCCAGCGGGCAGGCCGCCAGCCTGTCCACGGCACGGGCGTTCAGCCAGCCGCGGGTGCCAGTGATCGGCCGCTTCGCCATCGGCGGCGCCAACCCGTTCGCGCCGGATACCGGCATACCAGTGCGCAGCCTGGCCATCGAGCTGAGCACCGACGACGGGCAGGTCTGGCGTACCGGCATGAACAACCCGCCGGTGCTGGCGGTAAGCACGCCACAAGCCTTCTATGAACAGGTGCTGGCGGGGGCGCCAGACCCGGCCACCGGCAAGCCGGACCCGGGCAGACTGCAGGCGTTCTTCGCCGCCCACCCCGAAAGCGCGGCGTTTCGCCAATGGGCGGCAGGCTACAAGCCCAGCAACAGCTTCGCCAGCACGCAGTACCACAGCATCAACGCCTTCCGCCTGATCGACGCAAGCGGTGCAGCCCACCCCGTGCGTTGGCAACTGGAGCCGCAAACAGCGTTTGCCGCCCTGCCTGCCCAAGTCGATGACAAACAGTTCCTGCAGCACGACCTGCAGCAAAGACTGGCCCAAGGGCCGCTGCGCTGGACCCTGCGCCTGGTGCTGGCGGAGCCTGGCGATGCAGTGGACGACCCTGCCAGCCCCTGGCCTGCCGAACGACGCAGCGTGGACGCCGGCACGCTGGTACTGGAGCAGGTCGACGGCCCCGAGCAAGGTGCCTGCCGTGACCTCAACTTCGACCCACTGATCCTGCCCCGGGGCATCCAGGCCTCCGCCGACCCGATCCTCGCCGCCCGTTCGGCCGCCTACTCGGAATCCTTCAACCGCCGCAGCCGCGAATCGCTCGGCACCGGAGCCCACCCATGAAAACCGACGCCTTCCACCCCCTCGCCCGCCTGTTGCACTGGCTGATGGCCGTGCTGATCCTGGCCATGTTGTTCATCGGTGTGAGCATGGTCGCCGACCTGTCGCCGCGCCACCCCGTGCTGATCGGGTTGCACAAGGCAACCGGCCTGGCCCTGCTGGTGCTGGTGCTGCTGCGCATCGCCGTTCGCCTGGCCTTGCCCCACCCAGCCCTGCCGCACGACCTGCCCACACTGCAACGCTGGGCAGCCGGGGCCTCGCACCTGCTGCTCTATGGCCTGATGCTGGCCATGCCGCTGCTGGGCTGGGCCATGCTGTCGGCCGGTGGCTACCCCCGCCCGCTGGGCTTGCCGGCGATTGCCCCGCATGACCTGCAGTTGTACGCCGTGCTGCGCCAGGCCCATGGCTGGGCCGGCTACCTGCTGTTCGCCACGGTGCTGGTGCATGTGGGGGCGGCCTTGATGCACGCGTGGGTGCGTCGCGATGGCGTGTTGCGTAGCATGTGGCCTGGCCCACTGCGCCGCAGCGAATGACGCTCGGCAGCCCAGGGGGTCGACAATCGATAATAATTCCCAACAAGATCGGCTTTCTATTTGCCGTACCGCCCTGGACTGCCCTATGAATGTCGCAAAGGATCCTGCCACACTCGCACCCGCCAGTACCCTGGACTTGCGCCCCCTGCTGCTGGCCAACATGGCCTGTACCATGTCGATGATGGCCTTCGTCGCCCTGATCGGCCCGATCGCCCGCCAGCTCGGCATGGCCACCTGGCAAGCCGGTGCCGCCGTGACCGTGGCGGGCGTGGTCTGGGTGCTGCTGGCCCGGCCCTGGGGGCGCGCCGCAGACCGCCTGGGCCGTCGGCGCATCCTGCTGCTGGGCAGCGCCGGTTTCACCCTGGCCTACTGGCTGCTGTGCCTGTTCGTCGAAGGTGCGCTGCGCTGGCTGCCGGGGGCGACCTTGGCCTTTATCGGCCTGATGGTCGCGCGCGGCTGTATCGGCGCCTTCTATGCTGCCATCCCGGTGGGCTGCAATGCGCTGATCGCCGACCATGTCGAACCGCAACGCCGGGCCCGGGCCATGGCCTCGCTGGGGGCGGCCAACGCCGTCGGCCTGGTGGTGGGGCCGGCGCTGGCGGCGCTGCTGGCGCGGCATAGCCTGAGCCTGCCGTTCCATATCATGTCGCTGCTGCCGGCCAGTGCCTTTCTGGTCCTGCTGTTCACCCTCAAGCCGCAGGCGCTGCCGCACAGCCATGCCCCCAACCCGGTGCGGCTGAACGACCCGCGCCTGCGCCGGCCCTTGCTGGTGGCGTTCAGCGCCATGCTCAGTGTCACGGTATCGCAGATCATCGTCGGTTTCTTTGCCCTCGACCGCCTGCACCTGGGCCCTGCCGAGGCGGCCCAGGCCGCCGGCATCGCCCTGACCACGGTGGGTGTGGCGCTGATCCTGGCGCAGGTGCTGCTGCGCCAGCTGGAATGGCCGCCGTTGAAGATGATCCGGGTCGGCGCCACGGTTTCGGCCCTGGGCTTTGCCTGCGGCTCGCTGGCCACCACGGCGCCCTGGCTGTGGGCTTGCTACTTTGTCGCGGCGGCGGGCATGGGCTTCGTCTTCCCGGCGTTTTCGGCGCTGGCGGCCAATGCCATGCACGCCTCCGAGCAAGGCGCCACGGCCGGCTCCATCGGTGCTGCCCAGGGCATGGGCGCAGTGATCGGGCCGCTGGCCGGCACCTTGGTTTATGCCGTCGATCCACGCTTGCCGTTCCTGGCGGTGGCGGCACTGTTGCTGCTGGTCGGGTCATGGCCGATGCCCCGCGATCAGCGGGCCTGACAAGCACAGCGCGCAAGCGCGCAGAGTGTGTTTTAATGCGCATCGCTCATTATTATTGACACCTCTGATTACAAGGCGGCTATGGACACGGGGACGCGACTCAAACTGGTGCGTGAACGCAACAACCTCTCCCAACGGGAACTGGCCCGCCGCAGCGGGCTGACCAATTCGACGATCTCGCAGATCGAGCAGAATCGTGTCAGCCCTTCGGTCAGCTCCCTGAAAAAACTGCTCGAAGGCATTCCGATGAGCCTGGCGGAGTTCTTCAGTTTCGACGAGCCGGTGCGCGAAGAGCGCTACGTGTTCCGTGGCGGCGAGCAGCCAGACCTGGGCCGCAACGGCCTGCGCATGCTGCTGGTCGGCGCCAGTGTCGAAGGCCGGCAGATGCGCATGCTGCGTGAACTGTATGCACCGGGCGCCGATTCGGGCGAACCGATCGTGCATGCCGAGGGTGAAGAGTGTGGCCTGGTCACCCGCGGCACCGTCGAGTTGTGGGTCGATGGCCAGGTGAGCGTGCTCAACTCGGGCGACGGGTACTACATCCCCACTACCCTGCCGCACAGTTTCAAGAACATCGGCCCGGACGAGGCCGAGATCATCAGCGCCAATACCCCGGCGAATTTCTGATTGCTTTATGCGTGGGGGATGGCACCGGCTTCGCCGGTGTTCGCGGCTGAAGCCGCTCCCACAGGGAAGGCGCCAACCCTGTGGGAGGGGCGCCTTCAGGTAAGGCTGTCGACACCCTGACGCAGGGCCTCTTCGACAAAGTCCAGGCGGTCCTGCCCGAAGAACATCTCGTCACCGACAAAACAGGTCGGCGCGCCGAACACCCCGCGCTCCACTGCCTCTTCCGTCGCGTGCCTGAGCGCGGCCTTCACCTCGTCATCACCCGCCAGCGCGCGAAATGCCTGCGGATCGAAGCCGCCTTGGCTCAGCGTGTCGTCGAGGACGGCGTTATCGCCCAGGTTACGGCGCTGCGCAAACAGCCCATTGAACAGCACCGCCAGCAACGCCTCGAACCGCTCCGGCGAACGCAGTTGGGTGCCCACTGCCCCGCGCATCAGGGTCAAGGTATTGACCGGGAACCCCGGCGGCAACTCGAACGGTACCCCATAGCGCGCGGCGAAGCGCGCCAGGTCGGTGAACATGTAACGGCCCTTGGCCGGGATCATCACCGGCGAGGCGTTGCCGGTGGCCTGGAAAACCCCGCCCAGCAGCATCGGCCGGTAGCGCAGCGTGGCACCCTGGCGGGCACACAGGCCAGGCAGTTGCGTCCAGGCCAGATAGCTGGCCGGGCTGCCCAGGTCAAAAAAGAAATCGACAGTCTTGTTCATGTGGTTACGGTCCTTGCTCGGTGAAAGGGGCTTACCAACGTTCCATCCAGGGGCGCAGGTCCAGCTCGAAAGTCCAGGCGTCGCGGGGCTGGGCGTGCAGGAACCAGTAGCTGTCGGCGATGTGGGCCGGGTCGAGGATGCCATCCTGGTCCTTGAGGGAGTAGCGCTCGGGGAAAGTGTCACGGATGAAGGCGGTGTCGATGGCCCCGTCAACCACCACGTGGGCGACATGGATGTTCCGCGGCCCCAGCTCGCGCGCCATGCTCTGGGCCAGGGCGCGCAAGGCGTGCTTGGCCCCGGCGAATGCCGCAAAGCCCGCCGCGCCACGGGTGCCGGCAGTGGCGCCGGTGAACAGGATGGTGCCGCGCTCGCGCTGGACCATGCGCCGGGCCACCGCCTGGGCGGTGAGGAAACCGGCAAAACAGGCCATCTCCCAGATCTTGAAGTATTTGCGCGGGGTTTCCTCGAGAATGCTACAGGGCACATTGGCACCGATATTGAACACAAACGCTTCGATCGGGCCGATATCACGCTCGATGGTTTCGACCAGCGCCGCCACCTCCTCCTCCTTGCGCGCATCGGAGCCGAAACCGTGGGCCTGGCCGCCGGCAGCGCGGATTTCGTCCAGCAGCGGCTGCAGCTTGTCAGCCTGGCGCCGGGTAACACAGGCAATGTAGCCCTCGCGGGCAAAGCGCTTGGCGATCTCGCCGCCGGTAGCATCCCCCGCGCCAATCACGAGCACCACTTTTTGTTGTTCTGTCATGCCTGCCTCCATTGGTGAATGATCGTTTAGTAAACGAACGCTATGTTATGATCGCCGCCACCGTCAAGCCCGCCTGCAGAGGCAACTGAATGCGCTACACCAACGAACACAAGCAGCAAACCCGCGAGCGGCTGCTGGCCAGCAGCGGCGCGCTGGCCAAACGCGGGGGTTTTTCCAGCACTGGCGTGGCCGGGCTGATGAAGGCGATCGGCCTGACCGGCGGCGCTTTCTACAACCACTTCCCGTCCAAGGACGACCTGTTCACCGAGGTAGTGCGACAGGAACTGTGCAACAGCCCGCTGGCCCGCCTGGCCAACCAGGGCGCCAGCCGCGAACGCCTGGGCCGTTGCCTGCAGCAGTACCTGAGCCTGGCACACCTGCACAATGCCGAAGGTGGCTGCCCGCTGCCGCCATTGGGGGTGGAGATTGCCCGGGCCGAAGCACCCGTGCGCGCCGTGGCCGAGCATTGGCTGGTGGAGCTGCACCAGGCCTGGAGCGCGACCCTGGAGGACGATGAATTGGCCTGGGTGCTGATCAGCCAGTGCGTCGGCGCCTTGCTGGTCGGGCGCATGCTGGCCACTGAAAGCGTGCAGTCGCAGGTACTGGATGCCAGCCGCCACTTTGTCGAGAAGGCCCTGCATGAAGCGGATTAGTCTACTGCTGGGGCTACTGCTGAGCCTGCCTGCACTCGCCGAACAGGCCTGCCCGCCAGGGCAGTACCAGGTGTGCCTGATGGGGTGTTTCTGTGCGCCCATCGACCCCGGGCAGGCCGGGCAGATTTTCAAGGACGTGGAAGTGCTGGCTTCGTCCAGCCTGACCTACGCCCTGCAGCAGGCCCGCGACGAAGCCACCGCCAGCGGCGTCGAGCCGATCCCTTTGCATATCCGTGCGCAACTCGAACCCTGGTACGACTTTGCCGTGCTGGACGCGGCGCGCTTCCGGGTGGGTGACGAACAACAGATGAGCGCAGCCAATGCGCTGCTGCAGAACCCCGACGTGAACGCCGTGACGCTGATCGACACGATCATCTTCCGCCGCCCCGCCGATGCCGAGGACAACGTGGCGTTGTGGGCACACGAGCTCAAGCATGTGCAGCAGTATCAGCAACTGGGTGTGGAAGAGTTCGCCCGGCGCTACACGCGCAACTACGACGAGCTGGAAGCGCCGGCCTACAAGATCGAGGGCGAGGTAAGCAAGGCGCTGCGCGAGCGTGTTTCAGGGCAGGCCAGATAATTCCTGGTCATTGCGCGGTCGCCGTGTAGGAGCGGCCTTGTGTCGCGAAAGGGCTGCGCAGCAGCCCCTCGATTTCAGCTTGAAGCAGATATTGCCGGGGCCGCTTTGCGGCCCTTTCGCGACACAAGGCCGCTCCTACACGGCGACCGCATCAGTGGCCAAGCCAGGTGTCAGGACGCCGCAGAAGCTTCTTCAGCCACCTGCTCACGGCTGGCATAACGCTGCGCCAGCACCGCACAGACCATCAGCTGGATCTGGTGGAACAGCATCAGCGGCAGGATCATCGCGCCAATGCCACTGCCGACGAACAACACCTGTGCCATTGGCACCCCGGTAGCCAGGCTCTTCTTCGAACCGGCGAACAGGATGGTAATGCGGTCCTCCAGGTCAAAGCCCAGCAGCTTGCCGAGCAGCCGGGTACCGTACAGCACCACTGCCAGCAAAATCCCGCACACGGCAAACAACCCGGCCAGGTGCTGCGGCGATACCGTGTGCCACAGCCCGGTGACCACCGCCTCGCTGAACGCGGTGTAGACCACCAGCAGGATCGAGCCCTGGTCCACCACCTTGAGCCAGCGCGCATTGCGCTTGACCCACGCACCGATCCAGCGCCGGGCGACCTGCCCAGCCACGAACGGCACCAGCAGCTGCAGGGTGATCTTCAGCACCGCATCCAGGCCGGAACCGGTATCGCCGCTGGCCCCCAGCAACATCATCACCAGCAACGGCGTGAGGAAGATACCCAGCAGGCTGGATGCCGCCGCGCTGCAAATGGCCGCTGGCACGTTGCCACGCGCCAGCGAGGTGAAGGCGATGGCCGACTGCACGGTGGCCGGCAAGGCACACAGGTAGAGCACGCCCAGGTACAGCTCGTTGCCCACCAGCGGCACGAACAGTGGCTTGAATGCCAGGCCCAGCAACGGGAACAGCACGAAGGTGCAGGAGAACACCAGCAAGTGCAGGCGCCAGTGCCCGGCACCGGCGATGATCGCCTCGCGCGACAGCTTGGCGCCATGCAGGAAGAACAGCAGGCCGATGGCCAGGTTGGTCAGCCAACCAAAATACACCGCGCCGTCGCCCGAGCAAGGCAGCACGGTGGCAATCAGCACCACCCCGAGCAAGGCCAGGGTGAAATTGTCGAATAACATGCGCAAATACTTCATCACAGTTTCCGTCTTGTCATTGTGCAAGGGCAGACGATAAGGTCTTCGGTTTTTCGCCGCTAACGCCGGAACCCCCACCGGTGTCGCTCAACGGACACGCTCCAGCACAGGACCCGCTCATGCCCCTCTCCCGCCTGGCTGCACTTGCAGCCGCCATCACGCTCACCCTGGGCTACAGTGCCGCCCAGGCCGACGACCAGTTGCAGGCCAAGGTCGACCAGATCATCCGCCCGCTGATGCAGGAGCAAGGCATCACCGGCATGGCCGTGGCCATCTATGCTCGCAACCACGCGCACTACTTCAGCTATGGCGTGGCCAGCAAGGCCGACAATGTGCCGGTCAGCCGCGACACGCTGTTCGAGATCGGCTCCCTGAGCAAGACCTACACCGCCACTTTGGCCGCACTGGCCAGCGCCGAAGGCAAGCTGGACCTCGATGCCCCGGCCAAGCGCTATCACCCGGCCCTCGCCGGCGCCCCCATCGGCGACGCAAGCGTGCTGGAGCTGGGCGCCTACAGTGCCGACTGCCTGCCATTGCAGTTCCCGGATGCGGTGCAGACGCCGCAGCAGGTGGTCGATTTCTTCCGGCACTGGCAACCCCGCGCCAAACCTGGCACCCAGCGCTGCTACTCGAACCCCAGCCTGGGCCTGTTCGGTGACCTGGCCGCCCGCGCGCAGCATCAGCCGTTTTCCACGCTGATGAGCGAGGGCCTGCTGAAACAGATGGGCCTGGAAAACACCTATCTGCAGGTCCCGGCCAGCGCCCAAGGGTTGTATGCCCAGGGCTACGACAGTGCCGACAAGCCGGTGCGTGTCGGCCCCGGCCCTTACGCCGACGAAGCCTACGGCATCAAGACCAGCGCCAGCGACCTGCTGCGCTATGTGCGCCTGCACATGCAGCCGGAGGGGCTGCCACCGGCGCTGGCGCAAGCCACGGCCATCACCCAGCGGGGCTACTTCCAGGTCGGCGCCATGACCCAGGGCCTGGGCTGGGAGCGTTACCCCTACCCGGTCACGCTGGGCACACTGGTCGATGGCAACGGCCCGCAGCTTATCCGGGAACCGCAGGCAACCACGCGCTTGCATCCAGCCCTGCCGCCGCTGCCGGCAGCCTGGTACAACAAGACCGGCTCGACCAATGGTTTCGGCGCCTACGCCGCGTTCGTGCCCGCCGAACAGCTGGCCGTGGTGTTGCTGGCCAACCGAAATTACCCGAACGAAGCCCGGGTGCGCGCGGCCTTCGACATTCTGTCCGGGCTTTAGTGCGGGCAGCGATTGTCGAACAAAACGACACGATGTAGTGGCTAAAAATATTCACTACAAAATGGTTGACGCCGTTCATCGCCCTTGGGCATGATGAAGCCGTCTCCCCGATCGGGAGCGGTGGCAAGGGTGTTCCAGACGGCCTGCGCGGTAACGCAGGCCGTCCGTGGAGAGGGAAACTGTCCAAAAGGCAGCGTGAGAAAGCCCCTGTTGCGATGCTGCTGTAGCAGCCTTGGTAGTGCGCTACACCGTGGTAGCGCCAACTGTGAAAAATCACCTACGAATGGGTAATGGGGGCTTTATGATGAACTTGAACAACAATCCGACTATCGACCAATTGGCCCAGCTGTTCGCCGTACGCAAGGACAGCCTTGACGACCATCTGCTGTGGGTCAGCCAGACCGGTGAAGTGCGCCTCGACCGCCTGCCACCGAACACCGTCGAAGATGAATTCGAAGAGCACCTGCCCAGCATGCGTGCCCGCTTCAAGGTCTACCGCCGTGGCCAAGGCTACGTCGGCAAGAAGGCCGCCGCCGACACCGAGTTCGTTGGCCGCGTCCTGCAGACCCTGCAACAAGAATGGCCCGCTGCCCGTGAGCAGCAGGCAGTCAAGGTGATCGAACCGCTCAACTGAGGGTTCCCACCCTTACCTGAGCCCGGCCCGCATAGGCCGGGCTTTTTCATGCCTGGCGCCGCTGGCTGCGGGGCGCTGGCAGCGGCAAGGCGCCGGTTGCCATCGCCCGGGCACGGTCGACACCCCACACCAGGGCGCGGGTCATGGTCTCGCCTGGCCGTGCGGGGTAATACTCCTCCAGCAATGCTCGCCCATCCCCGGCATACAGCCCCAGGAACAGCTGGGTCGCCCCCAGGCGCGACAAGCGCACCTGCACGTCCAGCGTGGTGCCGTCACTGAGTGCTTCGTCGTGGCAGCGGCTGTGCAGCTGGGCGTCGGCCCATTGCCAATAGGTCTCTTCCCTGACTCGCATGAGCATTCAATCCTCCGTTGCTGGAATGCCGCGCAAGAAAACCACAGCCTTGGCCATCCTGCGAGCGCTACCCGGCAATGCCATGAGGCGGATCAAGAAATGGCAATAAAAACCCCGCCATTCGGCGGGGTTGTGCTGGAGCGGGATCACTTCTTCAGCGGAACCCGCGGCATGAAGCGGCCTTTTTTGCTGCGCTGCAGGTGTGCAGGCTGGAGCTGTTCGGAATCATCCAGCGTCATGTGGGCGAAGCCCAGGCGGAATGCCGCCTGGCCGCAACGCACCTGGCTGTTGATGGGGAACGCGTCGTTCAGGTCTTCGAAAAAGGATTCGCTCATGCCCTGTCTCCCTCCAGTGGCGGACGCGTCGGCAACCAGAACAGTTGCTCCACCAAACGCGACCTGTGAAAGTGAGACTAGCTGGTCATTTGCGGACCGCCCGGACCGAGGCCCTGGACCCGACCAGCGGCAGACGCTCTACTTCAGGCGCACCGCTGTGCCGGTAGCAAATACCACGACCATGCCGCCCTGTACCGACGGCATGCTGATCTCGAAATCCACCCCCACTACCGCATCGGCTTGCAACTGGCGTGCCCGCGCCTTCAGTTCTTCGGTGGCCTGTTCCCGGGCTTCGCGCAGTGCGCTTTCCAGGGTTTGCGAACGGCCACCGAAGAAGTCGCGAAAACGTGCAAAGAAATCGCGCACGAAGTTGATGCCCTGCACCGATTCGGAGCTGACCACGCCCAGGTATTCGGCAATCGGGCGGCCTTCGAGCTGGCTGGTGGTGGAAATGATCATGGGGTGCACTCCATTGGCCTGGCAAAAGAGGCCGATTCTAACAGAGCGCCCTGTTTGCAACGCGCATTTGTGGGAGCGGCCTTGCGTCGCGAAAGGGCCGCAACGCGGCCCCAGGATCTCAACAGCATGCAGAAACCCGGGGCCGCTTCGCAGCCCTTTCGCGACGCAAGGCCGCTCCCACAGAGTCAGCTACGCGCTGACAGCTTTTAACCGGCGCCCAAGCCTTGCGCCGAACACGTTCACCAGCAACCCAGCCATCACCAGCAATGCGCCCCAGCCCTGGGTCGCGGTCAAACGCTCGCCCAGCAACAACGCCGACGAACTCAGGCCAATCACCGGCACCAGCAGCGAGAACGGCGCCACCTTGCCGGCCGGGTGGCGCGACAGCAGCTTGCTCCACAGGCTGTAGCCGAGCATGGTGGCGACAAACGCGAGGTAAGCCAGGGCCAACACCGAACTCCAGCTGATATTGGCAAGGGCATGGCCAATACGCTCCGGCCCCTCCAGCCACCAGGACAATGCCAGGAACGGCAGTGGCGGAATCAACCCGCCCCAGATCACCAGCGCCACCAGGTCAACCGAGCCAAAGCGCCGGGTAATGATGTTGCCCATGCCCCACATGGCGCCGGCACACAGGGTCAGCACCAGCGCCAGCATCGGCACATGCCCGCCGTCTTCGCTGCCGATAAGCGCCAGGCCGCTGGCGGCCACCAGCAGCCCCAGCACGCTGGCCAGGCGCAGCCGCTCGCCAAGGAACAGCGCGGCAAAGCCGAGGGTGAAGAATGCCTGCGACTGCAGGATCAGCGAGGCCAGCCCTGGCGGCATGCCGCTGTACATGGCCTGGAACAGGAAAGCGAACTGGCCCAACGAAATGGTCGCACCATAGGCGATCAGCCAGCGCCAGGGCAGCTTGGGCCGCTTGACCAGCAAGATCGCCGGGAACGCCACCAGCAAGAAGCGCAATGCCCCCAGCAGCATCGGCGGCAACCCATCGAGGCCAACCTTGATGACCACGAAGTTGACTCCCCAGGCAACAATCACCACCAGGGCGATGAGCAGGTCCTTGAGCGGCATTGCGACATCCTTCTTCAAGCTTTCTAGACATATTTCGTTACAGCATAAGGCTATTCCTTCGACAGGGACCAGCACAGTTGCAACCCATCATTGCGCAACAGCACGACTGTTTCACTCGCAAGAGATGGCTTGACCACACTTGTATATACATGCTCATATCATGCGAGGTCATCCGCCTTGCGTCCCGCCGATGACTGACTCGCTTACACAAAAACAATGAAGCGGAGCCACTGAATGTCCAGCAAACCCGTACTCGAGCGGCGCTCGATCGACTACATACCCGAGACTGAACGCCATGGACGCGTGTACAGTCAGTTCACCCTGTGGCTCGGAGCCAACCTGCAGATCACGGCAATCGTGACCGGCGCCCTGGCCGTGGTGCTCGGTGGCGACGTGTTCTGGTCGCTGATCGGCCTGCTGCTCGGTCAATTGATCGGCGGCGCGGTCATGGCCCTTCATGCCGCTCAAGGTCCTCGTCTGGGGCTGCCGCAGATGATTTCCAGCCGCGTGCAGTTCGGGGTCTACGGCGCGGCCATACCGATGGTGCTGGTATGCCTGATGTACCTGGGCTTCACCGCCACCGGCACGGTGCTCTCCGGACAGGCGATCGGCCAATTGCTCGACGTCAGCGACAGCACTGGCATCCTGATTTTCGCCAGCATAATCGTGCTCGCCACCCTGGCCGGATACCGGGTGATCCACTGGATCGGCCGAATCGCCAGCGTGCTGGGCATCATTGCCTTCGTCTACCTGTTCAGTCGCATCATGATGCTGGCCGACATCGGGCAGTTACTCGACAACCGCCACTTCAGTTGGGCATCGTTCCTGCTCGCCGTATCACTGGCTGCGTCCTGGCAGATCGCCTTCGGCCCCTATGTGGCCGACTACTCGCGCTATCTGCCAAGCAGTACATCGCCAGTGAGGACCTTCCTCGCCGCAGGCCTGGGCTCGGTGATCGGTGCCCAGGCATCAATGATCCTCGGGGTGTTCGCCGCCGCCATCGCCGGTGCCCAGTTCTCCGGTCACGAAGTGGCCTACATCGTCGGCCTGGGTGGCGCCGGTAGCACCGCAGCGCTGCTGTATTTCTGCATCGCCTTTGGCAAGGTGACCATCTCGACGCTGAACTCTTATGGCAGCTTCATGTGCATCGCAACCATCATCAGCGGCTTCCGCGGCCACCTGGCGATCAGCCGTGCGCAGCGCCTGCTGTTCGTACTGGGCATCGTCGGCGCCGCCACCCTGGTGGCCTTGCTTGGCCAGCATTCGTTTCTCAGCGCGTTCAAGTCCTTCATCCTCTTCCTGCTGACGTTCTTCGTGCCATGGAGCGCGGTCAACCTGGTCGACTACTACTTCATCACCAAGGAGCGTTACGACATCCCCGCCCTCGCCGACCCGCAAGGCCGATACGGCCGCTGGAACTGGCCTGGAATCATCGTCTACACCGTGGGCGTGCTGATACAGATGCCGTTCATCGACACCAAACTGTACACAGGGCCGCTGGTCGCGCACCTGGGCGGTGTGGATATTTCGTGGCTGATCGGCCTGGTAGTGCCGAGCGTGCTGTACTACTGGGTGGCACGGGGGCGGGCGCACGAGGCACCGGCAGCGATGATCGTGCCTGAGGTCCGGTAAGCCCCTCGCCAACAGCGTAGAAACGTCTTGCCCTCGCGCCGCAAACGCGATGCGAGGGCAAAACGGCTTTCACCACGAGCGCGCCAATGTCAACGACGATAGTCCGGCGCGACTCGCTCCAACATCCGCAACAACGCCGCCCACGCCAGCTGCAGCGCATCCGGATCCGCCAGCTCGCCCTGCTTCAACCCCCGCCCCGGATCATTGAACTGCCGCTCGGTATGCCTACACACTTCGGCGGGCGGTAACATCACCTGCCCGGCACTCTGTGCCGCCAACTGGATCTCGCACGCCTTCTCCAGGTAGTACATGCGCAGGAACGCTTCGGCCACGCTGCGCCCGGTGGTCAGCAGGCCATGGTTACGCAGGATCATCACCGGCTTGTCGCCCAGGTCGGCTACCAGCCTTCGCTGCTCATCCATGTCCAGCGCAATCCCTTCATAGGCGTGGTACGCCACCTTGCCATAAAACTCCATGGACATCTGGTTGAGCGGCAGCAGCCCACATTCCAGCGCCGCCACCGCACAACCTGCCCGGGTGTGGGTGTGCAGCACACAACGGGCATCCTCGCGGGCAGCATGGATGGCGCTGTGGATGACGAAACCGGCCGGGTTGACCGGGTGCGGCGTCGCTTCCACTGGCCGGCCTTGCAGGTCGATCTTCACCAGGCTGGAGGCCGTGATCTCATCGAACAGCAAGCCGTACGGGTTGATCAGGAAGTGGTGCTCCGGCCCCGGCAGGCGCAGGGAAATATGGGTGAATATCAGGTCGCTCATGCGGAAGTGGGCGATCAGCCGATAGCAGGCGGCCAGCTCCTGGCGCAGGCTTTGTTCCGTTGCGGTCATCATTGTTATTCCTTTGCAGAACGCTATTTGCTGGCCCACGCATTGAAGCGCTGTTCCAGCTCTTCGCCATGGTCGACCCAGAATTCCACATTCATCGCCAACGCCCCCTGCAGGTTCTGCGGCGAAGTAGGCACCCAACTGGCCAGGGACGGGTCGAGCTTCGCTGCCGCCTGGGTGTTGGTCGGCCCATAGGGGATCTGCTGCACATAACGCACCTGGGTGTCCGGCTGGTTGGCGTAGGCAATCAGCCGCTTGGCCTGGTCGACATGCCGCGAGCCCTTGATGATCGCCCAGTAATCCATGCCATACAGGCTGCCAGGCCAGACCACTGCCAGCGGGCTGCCCTGCTGGGCCGCCACGGCGATGCGCCCGCTGTAGGTCGAGGTCATCACCACGTCACCCGCCGCCAGCCACTGGGCAGGCTGGGCCCCGGCGTCCCACCACTGGATATGCGGCTTGAGTTCGCTGAGTTTGGCAAAGGCACGCTCGACCCCGGCCGGAGTGGCAAGTACCTTGTAGACATCCTCGACCTTGACCCCGTCGGCCATCAGGGCGAACTCCAGGTTGTACACCGCACGCTTGCGCAGACCGCGCTTGCCCGGGTACTTGCTAACGTCCCAGAAGTCGGCCCACGACGCAGGCGCCTGGGTCAGCTTGCTGCGGTCATAGGCAATGGCCACGCTCCATACCAGCGCGGCCGAGCCGCAGGCTTGTGCCGCGTCGGCAATCAGTTCACCCGCATGGCCCATGCGCTGCCAGTCCAGCTGCTCGTAGATGCCCTCGTCGCAGCCACGCATCAGGTCAGGCCCTTCGATCTGCACCACATCCCAGTCGACATTGCCGGTGTCGGCCATTACCTGGATCCGTGCCATTTCGCCGTTGTACTCGCTCTGGATCAGCTTGCTGCCATCCTGGGCACTGAACGGTTTGAAGATCGCCTCGTCCTGGGCTTTCTGGCCGGCACCACCATAGCCGACCACGACCATCTGCGGTGCCGCTTGGGCACTGCCCAGGCCCATGGCCAGCAACGCTGCGCAAAGGCTGCTTACACGTGGGAATACCTGCATCGTAGTTGCCTCCTGTCGGTGCCCGAGGGGCCCGTTTTCTTGTTGTTGTGAGGTCACGCCCTCGCCATGAGGGTGAGAAAAACCTAGTCGTCGAACAGTAAAAAAACAAGTTGATTTTTTACTGACGCTACACTTTCATAAAAAAACAAGAACAACACCGCACCGGAGCCGCCTGTATGCAGACCGCCTTCCCTCACCTGTTCGAAGCCTTGCAGATCCGCGGCAAACGCTTGAAGAACCGCATCATGTCCACCGGCCACGACACCTGCCTGCCTACCGACAACCTGGTTAACGACAAGCTCATCGCCTACCAGCGCGCCCGCGCCGCCGGTGGCGTCGGCCTGATCGTGCTGCAGGTGGCCGGGGTGCATGACAGCGCCCGCTACACCTCGCATGTGCTGATGGCCACCGACGATGCCTGCATCGACGGCTATCGCCAGCTTGCCGAGGCCTGCCATGAGCATGGCACCGTGGTGCTGTCGCAACTGTTCCACCCCGGGCGGGAGATCATGGAGTCGGCGGACGGCTTGCTGGCGGTGGCCTACTCGGCGTCCGCGGTGCCCAATGAACGCTTCCGGGTGATGCCACGCGCGCTGGACCAGGCAATGATTGACGAGATCGTCCAGGGCTATGCCAGCGCTGCCCGCCGCCTGCACCAGGCCGGGCTGGATGGCGTTGAAGTGGTAGCCAGCCATGGCTACCTGCCTGCGCAGTTCCTCAACCCGCGGGTGAACCAGCGCACGGATGGCTACAACGGTGAGCTCGAACAGCGCCTGCGGTTCCTGCGCGAAGTGCTGGCCGCCGTACGCGTGGCCACCGACGAGCAGTTCATCATCGGCCTGCGCATCAGTGCCGACGAGCGCGACAGCCAGGGGCTGAGCGAGGACGAATCGCTGGCTGCAGCGGTTGCCTTGCAGGGCCAGCTCGACTACCTGCACATCGTGGCCGGCACATCGGCATCCCTGGGCGGCGCCGTGCATATTGTGCCGCCGATGGCCATTCAACCGGCCTACCTGGCCCGGGAGGCCGGCACCTTCAAGCAGCACCTGGGCATCCCGCTGTTCGTCACCGGGCGTATCAACCAGCCCCAGGAAGCCGAACTGATCCTGGCTCGTGGCCAGGCCGATGTCTGCGGCATGACCCGTGCTTTGATCTGTGACCCGCAGATGCCGAACAAGACTGAGCATGGCCAGGTCGAGGACGTACGTGCCTGTATCGCCTGCAACCAGGCTTGCATCGGGCACTTCCACCGTGGCCTGCCCATTTCCTGCATCCAGCGGCCGGAAACCGGCCGCGAATTGCAGTACGAGCAACTGTCCATCACCACCCACCCCAAGCGCATCCTCGTGGCCGGTGGCGGGCCCGCCGGCATGAAAGCCGCCGCCGTGGCCGCTGCGCGCGGGCATCAGGTCACGCTGTACGAGGCTGGCCCGCAGCTCGGTGGCCAGGTGCTGCTGGCCCAGTTGCTGCCACGGCGCAGCGAGTTCGGTGGCGCCAGCACCAACTTGCAGCGGGAAATGGCCCTGGCAGGCGTGGAAGTGGTGCGCAACACCCGGGTCGACCGCGCACTGGTCGAACGAGAACGCCCCGACCTGGTGATCGCGGCCACCGGTGCCACCCCCTACTGGCCGGCCTTCGAGCGCACCGGTGAGCTACAGGTGGTGGATGCCTGGCAAATACTGCGCAATGAAGCAAAACCGGGGCGCTCGGTGCTGGTGATCGACTGGCGCTGCGACTGGATCGGCCCCGGCATCGCCGAACGCCTGGTACGCGAGGGCCACCAGGTGCAACTGGCGGTCAATGGCACCCATTGCGGCGAAAGCCTGCCGCTGTACGTGCGCGACCAACTGGCCGGCGAGCTGCATCGCCTGGGTATTCCCGTCACACCGTATGCCCGCCTGTATGGCAGCGACGACAACACGGTGTACCTGCAGCACACCGCCAGCGGCGAACCGATGATCTTCGAAGGTATCGACACCCTGGTACTGTGCCTGGGCCATCAACCGGAAGACCGCCTGGCCACGGAGCTGGCCGGCCTGGTCGAGGTGCGCCGCATTGGCGACTGCCTGGCGCCGCGTACCGCCGAAGAAGCGATTCACGATGGCCTGACGGTTGCCTGGGCGCTCTGAGGCTGTACATACTGCGGCTTTTCACGATGGACCGACGTGCATGAGCCAACTCCCCCAGCCCCCCGCCAGCGAAGCCGGGGGCGCCGCGCCGCAGTTTCTCGGCAGCCGCATTCGCGGCCTGCGCAAACGCCGTGGCATGACCCTGGCGGAGCTGGCCACGCACAGTGAACTGACTGCTGGCTACATCAGCCAGCTGGAGCGCAACCTCTCCTATCCATCGATTCCGGCGCTGTTCAACATCGCCCGCAGCCTGGGGGTGACCATCCAGTGGTTCTTCGCCAGCGAAGCCACCACTGCGCCCGAGGACCAGGGCTATGTGGTACGGCGCAACAGCCGTCTGAGCGTGCATTACGAAGATGGCATCGTCGATCAACTGCTCACGCCCCAGCCCAACCGCCAGCTGGAAATCCTGCATTCGCGCTTCCCTCCGGGCAGCTACAGCCAGCAGAGCTACAGCCACGACGGTGAGGAGGCCGGCTACATCCTCAGCGGCAGCTTCGAGCTATGGGTAGGCGAGCGGCATTTCCAGCTGGGTGAAGGGGACAGTTTCAGCTTCTCGAGCCAGGAACCGCACCGCTATGGCAACCCCGGCGAGGTGGATGCCGTGGTGATCTGGGTGATCACGCCGCCAACATTCTGAAGCATGCTCGCTCCCCAACATCCAGCAACAGGGTCTACCTTGTTACCCGAACTTCAGAGGAGCACAACCATGAAGCAGATCCTGATCATTGGCGCGGGCTTTGCCGGCCTGTGGAGCGCGCTCAGCGCCGTCCGCCAGCTTGACCTCCACGGCCGCAAGGATGTCGAGGTCACCTTGCTTGCACCCCAGGCCGAGCTGCATGTGCGCCCGCGCTTCTACGAGCCCGACGTCCATGCCATGGCCGCGCCGTTGCAAGAGCTGTTCGATGCCGTCAACGTCCGCTTCGTGCAGGGCACGGCCTTCCACATCGATGAAGCGGCCCGCCGCGTCAGCTACCGCACCCGCAGCGGTACCCAGTGCGCCCTGCCCTACGACCGCCTGATCATGGCTTGCGGCAGCGTGCTCAACCGGCCCGACATGGTCGGCATCGAGCATGTGTTCGATGTCGACAAGCTCGACAGCGCCGCGCGCCTGGAAACCCACCTGAAGTCACTGGCGAACCTGCCCGACACACCCGCGCGCAATACCGTGGTGGTGGCCGGCGGTGGCTTTACCGGTATCGAGACCGCCACCGAACTGCCGGCCCGCCTGCGCGAAATCCTCGGCGAGGACGCGGCGTTGCGCGTGGTGGTGGTCGACCGTGGGGCGAGGATTGGCGCAGCCCTGGGTGACGGCATCCGCCCCGCCATCGAGCAGGCCTCCGAGGCCCTGGGCGTGGAGTGGATCTGTGGCGCCACGGTAGCCTCGGTCGACCCTGCCGGCGTGCTGTTGGACAACGGCCAGCGCATCGACGCCAGCACGGTGATCTGGACCGTGGGCTTCAAGGCCAACCCGCTCACCGAGCAGATCAGTGGCGAGCGCGACCGCCAGGGCCGCTTGCATGTCGATGGCAATCTCAAGGTGAAAGGCAATGATGCCGTGTACGCGGCAGGTGATGTGGCCTACGCCGCCTGCGACGACGCTGGTAATTACGCGGTGATGTCCTGCCAGCATGCGATTCCGCTGGGGCGTCATGCGGGCAACAATGCGGCGGCCGAGCTGATTGGCGTGGCTCCGAAGACCTACAGCCAGCCCAAGTACGTGACCTGCCTGGACCTTGGGGCCTGGGGGGCGGTGTATACCGAAGGGTGGGAACGCACGGTGTCGCCACCGGAAGACAAGGCCGAGGCCAAGGTGTTGAAGGCGCAGATCAATACCGTGTGGATCTATCCGCCGGCAGCCGAACGTGCTGCAGCGCTGGCAGCGGCTGACCCGGCTATTCCAGTGGCCTGACACCAGGCCGACGCGGTCATTGTAGGAGCGGCCTTGTGTCGCGATGGGCCGCAAAGCGGCCCCAGGATTTCAGCGTTGAAGCCGAGAATTCTGGGGCCGCTTCGCGGCCCATCGCGACACAAGGCCGCTCCTACATTTGATCGCGTACCTTCGATCAGGCAGCAGCAAACAGCTCGTTGGCAATCTGTGCCTGGGCAGCATCGATCGCCTGGCTGCGGTGCTCAGGGCCATAGGCCAGGCCATGGGCGCGGACGATTTCCAGGTCGGTGACACCGATGAAGCCCAGGAATACCTTGAGGAAGTCCTCATGCCCGGCGCCAGTCGGCTGGCCAGCGTGCAGGCCACCGGCGGTGGACACCAGCACTACCTTCTTGTTGCCGCACAGGCCTTCCGGGCCGGCTTCGGTGTAGCGGAACGTCTTGCCGGCGACGGCAACGCGGTCGATCCAGGCCTTGAGCTGGGTCGGCACGGTGAAGTTGTACATCGGCGCACCAATCACCACGGCATCGGCAGCCAGGAACTCTTCCAGGGTTTCCGCGCTCAGCTTGGCTTCGAAGGCCTGGGCTGCGTCGCGCATGTCTTCCGGGGTGCCAGCCGCTACCAGGGTAGCCGCGGAGAAGTGGGCGATGGCGTCAGCGGCCAGGTCGCGGTACACCACTTCCACGCTCGGGTCGGCGGCTTTCCAGGCTTCGACCACTTCGCGGCTCAGTTGGCGGGAGGCGGAATTGTCGCCCAGGATGCTCGAATCGATATGCAACAGTTTCATGGGACTCTCCTGTGAATGAAGACCGCGACGTTGGGCGATCACGATGGGGAGAATCCTACCGACATCAACAATAGCTGATAAGGCAGCAAAAATGCGTTAGTTTGTCCTACAGGTGGAACAGTGAGACATTCCCATGCAAGACCTCAACGACCTTTTCTACTTCGCCCGCGTGGTAGAAGCCGGCGGTTTCGCCGCAGCCGGCCGCCAGCTGGGCATCCCCAAGTCGCGCCTGTCGCGGCGCATCGCCGAGCTTGAAGAACGCCTGGGCACGCGCCTGCTGCAACGCACTACACGGCAACTGAAGCTCACCGCGGTGGGCGAGCGCTACCTGCACCACTGCCAGGCCATGCTGCTGGAAGCCGAAGCCGCCGACGAGGCCGTGGCCAGCATGAGCAGCGAACCGCGCGGGCGCTTGCGGGTGTCCTGCCCGGTGGCATTGGCCCACGCCTTCCTGCCGGATGTGATCAGCCGCTTTCTCGCGCAGTACCCGCTGGTGCAACTGGACATGGTGCTGCTCAACCGCCGGGTCGACCTGATTTCCGAAGGGATCGACGTGGCCCTGCGCGTACGCGACCTAGGCGATGAAGACCCGGCCCTGGTCACCCGCCGTCTGCGCCAGGCGCAGATGCAGCTGGTTGCAGCGCCCGGTTTCGCCGACCACATCCGCGAACCGGGCCAACTGGCCTCATTGCCGGTGCTGGGCGCTGCCGAGGCTGACCGGCTGGTACACTTCCGCCTGTTCGGCCCCCATGGCAAACAGCAGGAAATCGCCCTGGAACCGCGCCTCGCCATCGATGATTTCGTAGTACGTAATGCTGCTGTACGGGCAGGCCTAGGGTTTACCGCGCTGCCCAGCATGTTCTGTGAAGAAGAACTGGCGCGCGGCGAACTGGTGCGCCTGCTGCCGGACTGGTCGCTGCCGGGTGGCTACCTGCAGGCGGTGTACCCGCACCGGCGCGGCTTGCTGCCTGCGGTACGGGTATGGATCGACCACCTGGCGGCGTCGTTCGAGGCCTGTGGAGAAAAGTATGTCTGAGCGGAACATGAGCGAAGCCCAGGTGGCAGCGTTCTGCCTGAGCCTGCCGGGTGCGCGGGAAGACTACAAATGGGGCGGCATCCGGGTGTTCTCGGTGGCCGGCAACAAGATGTTCGCGGTGCTCGACCTGGCGGGTGCGGGGTTGTCGTTCAAGGTGGCCGACGAACTGTTTCTCGGCTATTGCGATCGCCCGGGGGTGCGGCCTGCGCCGTACCTGGCGCGGGCGCGGTGGATCAGCATGGCATCGCCCTACCCAATGGGGCGTGAGGAGCTGTGTGATCTGTTGCAACGCTCGCACCAGCTGGTGGTGCGGCGGTTGCCTAAGCGGTTGCAGGTGGGGCTGGTGTTGTGAATTCCCTGTGCTGGCCCTTTCGCGGGTAAACCCGCTCCCACAGGTACAGCACAAGTCTTGAGGCCAGTGGAGAACCCTGTGGGAGCGGGTTTACCCGCGAAAGGGCCAGCACAGTCAAACATCAACTGAAGGGCAGATACCGCCCGCCAAGAAACAGCCAGTCCGCCCAGAACACCTGGTGCACCAGCACAATCCCCCAGAACACCAGCTGGTACGACAGCTTGCGCGTCTTGTGCCGATACAGCTGCTGCGCCAGCAGTGCCCCCGGCCAGCCGCCCAGCAGCTCACTGGCATGCAGCACCTTCTCGGGCGTACGCCAGGCCTGGGTACGCGCCTGCTGTTTGTCCTGCCAATACAGCAACAGGCTGATCAGGCTCATTGCCGGGTACAGCGCCAGCGGCCACCAGGCCTGGTCGACCCAGGCCATGCGCGCCGCGCCCAGGCCCGGCAGCAGGCACAGCAGGCCCAACAGCAGCAGCTTCAAGCGCACATTACGTACGCCCTCCCCCCTTTGCCCCCGCGCTGCCTCAGCCATGAGCCGTCGCCCAGTCAACCCAACCGAACTGCCAGGTCGCCAGGATCAGCAGGCCAAAGGCAATGCGGTACCAGGCGAACACCGCGTAGCTGTGGTTGGCAATGAACTTGAGCAAGCCACGCACGGCAATCATGGCAAAGATGAAAGAGGTCACGAAGCCGATGGCAAATACCGGCAGGTCGCCGGGCTGGAACAGATCGCGGTACTTGTAGCCCGAATACACCGCCGCACCGACCATGGTCGGCATCGCCAGGAAGAACGAGAACTCGGTCGCCGCCTTGCGCGACAGGCCGAACAGCAGGCCGCCGATAATGGTAGAGCCGGAGCGCGAAGTGCCCGGGATCATCGCCAGGCACTGGACGAAGCCGATCTTCAGCGCGTGGCTCCAGCGCATGTCGTCCACGTGGTCTACCTCCACACGGTGCTCGCGGCGCTCGGCCCAGAGCATGATCACCCCGCCCACCACCAGCGCAGCCGCCACGGTGATCGGGTTGAACAGGTATTCGTGAATCAGGTCGGCGAACAGCACGCCCAGCACCACTGCCGGCAGGAACGCCAGCAACAGGTTACCGGTGAAACGCCGCGCCGTGGGCTGGCTTGTCAGGCCGAAGACCACGTCGAAGATCTTGCCGCGAAACTCCCACACCACCGCCAGGATCGCCGCCAGCTGAATGATGATGTTGAAAGCCATGGCCCGTTCGCCACCAAACCCGATCAGGTCGGCGACGATGATCTGGTGACCGGTGCTGGAGATTGGCAGAAACTCCGTCAGCCCTTCGACCACGCCTAAGATGATTGCCTGGAAGGCAGTCCAAAAATCCATCGTTCCCCCGATGGAGCGCTGCTCGTGCAGGCCCCTTGTTCTTGATTTGCTTGAAGTTGCCGCACGCGGCCCGGCTGTTTTACAGCGACTGTTGGGCGCAATGCCAGTAGAAAAGTTCACGCCGCCTAAAGGTTTCATCTTGCGCGGCCGAAATCCTGGCAGAGCGCCTTTGCAATCGCCTTGTACAAACTGCTGCAGACTATTGGATGGATAGCACTTAGCCATTAGTCGAGTGGGGGCGTGGCGCAAAGCATGCTTGGATGCGCCTGAATAAAAAGAACAATGCGGGAGCTGTGGTATGAAAACCCTGAGATCGATGTCTATCAGCCGCCGTCTGTGGCTGATCCTTTTGGTGGCGGTGGCCATGCTGGTGGTATTGGGCCTGCTGATGCTGCGCCAGATCCACGGTGACCTGTACCAGGCCAAAGCGGAAAAGACCCGCCACGTGGTACAGACCGCAGCCGGGGTGTTGGCCTATTACCAAGGCCTGGAAGCAGCCGGCACACTCAGCCGCGAAGCGGCCCAGCAACAGGCGCTGCAAGTTGTACGCGCGCTACGCTACGACCAGAACGACTACTTCTGGATCAACGACCTGGGGCCGAAGATGATCATGCATCCGGCCAACCCCAAGCTCGACGGCCAGGACCTGTCGGCCATCCGCGACCCCGACGGCTTTGCCGTGTTCAACGAGATGGTCGCCCTGGCCCGGCAGCAGGACGCCGGGCCGGTCAACTACCGCTGGCCCAAGCCCGGTGCCAGCGAGCCGGTGGCCAAGACGTCCTACATCCAGCTGTTCAAGCCTTGGGGCTGGATCATCGGCTCAGGCGTGTATGTCGACGATGTACAGGCCGAATTCGCTCGCCAGTTGCGTGACGTCTCGCTGGTAGGCGTGGCCATTGCCCTGCTGATGGCGCTGGTGGTGATGCTGATTGCCCGCAGCATCGCCCGCCCGCTGCAGGAAGCGGTGCAGGCCATGGGCAACATCGCCAGCGGCGAAAGCGACCTGACCCGGCGCCTGGACACTCACGGCCGTGACGAAATCACCCACCTGGGCGAACACTTCAACCGCTTCAACGGCAAGCTGCAAGGCGTGGTCGGCCAGTTGCAAGGGGCGGCCCATGCCCTGGCCCGGTCCGCCGGGCATGTCGGCGACAATGCCGGTGCCGCGCAACAACACAGCGCCCAGCAATCGCTGCAGATGGACCAGGTGGCCACTGCGGTCAACGAAGTGACCTACGCCGTGCAGGACGTGGCCAAGACCGCCGAACAGGCCGCTGGCGAAATGCGCACCGCGCAGCAGCAGGTAGCACACGGCCAGGAGGCCATTCACGGCAGCCTGGCGCAGATCGACCGGCTGTCGCTGACCATCGACCAGGCCGTGCAGGTGATCCGCGACCTGGCCGGGCACAGCACGCGCATCGGTGGTGTGCTGGACGTGATCCGCTCCATCGCCGAACAGACCAACCTGCTGGCGCTGAACGCAGCCATCGAGGCGGCGCGGGCCGGCGAGCAAGGCCGTGGCTTTGCCGTGGTCGCCGACGAGGTGCGCCTGCTGGCCCAGCGCACGGCGCAGTCGACGGCCGAGATCCATACCATGATCGAGCACCTGCAAAGCCAGTCGGACGCTGCGGTCAAGGCCATCGACACCAGCAGCGAGGCCTCGCGCCAGACCGTCGAGCAGGCCCGCGAGGCCGGTGCCAGCCTGGATGCCATCAACCAGGCGCTGAACAACCTCACGGCGTTGAATGCCTCAATCGCCAGCGCCACCTTGCAACAGTCGCACGTGGTCGAAGAGATCAACCGCAACGTGCTGGATACTGCCGGGTTGTCCCAGCAGACCGCCGATGCGGCGCGGCAGTCCAGCGATGCCGGGATGGCGCTGGGGCAACTGAGCGAAGAGCTGGAGCAGTTGTTGCGGCAGTTCCGGGTATAAGGTTGAGAATGCCGGGGGCGCTTTGCGCCCCTTTCGCGACACAAGGCCGCTCCTACAGACGATCGCGTCCCCTTGTAGGAGCGGCCTTGTGTCGCGATGGGCTGCAAAGCAGCCCCAAAGGCCCCAACGCCCTACACCTTCCCCGGCCGACCCGCTACAATCGCGCCCCTCCCCCGCAGTCTCCAAGGATCGCCGATGTCCGGCCTTGAACTCATCGCCGCCGTCCTCGGCGTCACCGCTGTCTGGCTCACGGTCAAGCAGAACGCCTGGTGCTGGCCGATCGGCCTGGTCATGGTGCTGATCTATGGCTGGCTGTTCTACGAGGTGAAGCTGTACTCGGGCATGCTGCTGCAAGTGGCCTATGCCATCCTGCAGGTCTACGGCTGGTGGCAATGGAAGCGCCCGGGCCATGCTGAAGACGCCCGCCAGGTTACCCGCCTGCAGCGCCCGGTATTGCTCGCCGGACTGGCCGGCGGGGTGCTGCTGAGCGCCGCCCTGGGCGCTGCGATGGCCACCTGGACCGACGCCGCCCTGCCCTGGCTGGACGCCACCCTGACCGGCTTCAGCCTGGTGGCACAACTGTGGATGGCGCAGAAGCGCCTGCAGTGCTGGCCGCTGTGGGTGGTGGTAGACATCATCTACGTGGGCCAGTACCTGCACCAGCAGCTGTACTTCACCGCAGGCTTCTTCGCCGTGCTCACCCTGATTGCCGTGCGCGGCTGGCTGGAATGGCGCCGTGACCCGGCGTTGGTGCAGCCATGAGCGCGGCACAATCCATGAAAGTAGTGGTGCTGTGCGGCCCGGAATCCAGCGGCAAGAGCTGGCTCAGCGGGGTGATCCAGGCGCATTTCGGCGGCGTGGTGGTGGCCGAATACGTGCGCCACTTCATCGACCAGGAATGCCGCGACACCTGCTATGCCGACATCCCTGCCATCGCCCGCGGCCAGCTGGCCTGGGAAGACCACGCCCGCGAGCAGGCACCACCGCTGCTGATTCTCGACACCCATCTGCTCAGTAACATGCTCTGGAGCCACGCCCTGTTCGGCGACTGCCCGGCCTGGCTGGAGCAGGCGCTGCTGGCACGGCATTACCACCTGCACCTGCTGCTGAGCCCGCAAGGCGTGGATTGGGTTGCCGATGGCCAGCGCAGCCAGCCCGAACTGCGCGACCGCCAGCGCTTTTTCGACGACAGCCTGCACTGGCTGCAACGGCATGACCAGGCGTACAAAATAATTGAGGGCAATTGGCCACAACGCCAGTTGCTGGCACTGCAAACAGTGGCTAAGCTCATTGGTAGCGATGCGCCATCCTGCCCCACCGAGTGTTAATCCACCGACACACCCCTGTGGGGCGAAGCCCCTGAAAACATGGGGTTTTGCGGGGCGTCGAAGGTAGTGTCAAGGCGCTGAAACACTCCTGCAAAAACCCTTCCAATCAAGGCCAACACGGGCTTTGCCTGCACCGCTCGCCGCTGCCTGTTTCAACCCTGACACAGAATACGCCGCAGCTTGGCATGGTAATCACCTTAAGCTTTTGATCTGAAAACGCTTCTCAAAAGCGGCACACCTTCTGCTGCCTGGTTTGCATCGCTGAACCGGGCCAGCGCTCATTGAAGGAGTTGCCGTCGTGAGGAAAACTGACAAACGCCTCTATCACCTATTGCTGATGGGCTGTGTGCTGGCCTCGTTGAGCCTGACGGCCGAGGCCGACAACGGCATCATCGTGATAACCCGTGATGTGCAGACACGCAACGCCGTTGTCCCGCCGTTACGACCCGACCCCAACCCCACCACCGTCAATGCCAACCCTTCCGCCCACATCCTCAAGCAAACCAACGAACTGAGTGATGGCGACTTCGCCAACATCAGCAGCGGTGCGGGTATCAGTACCCTGATTACCCAGCAGACCAACAACCTGGGCGGCAACCTCAACAACCAGTCCCAGCTGCCCAACCTGGCCGGTGGCCGAGGCACGGGCTCGGGCAATGGCATCTCGAACATGGTCAATTCGAGCGTGCAGCGCGGCCTGGCGCCGCTGCAGATCCTGACCGGAGGCAAGTGAGATGAAGCACACGCTGCTGATCCTGGTCACGCTGTGCAGTACATCGACCTTCGCGCAATCCCCGGTTCCCGTGATCAACAACGCCGACATCGACAGCTCGGGCAGCCGTTACCTGGGCAACCTGTCGGTCAACCAGGCGGCTGGCGACCAACAGCAACAGGCCAACGCACGCGCCTTCGCCGTTGGGCCCGAGGCCAGCGCCACCACGCAGATCCGCCAGCGCCTGAACACCCCTGCAGACCCCGCAATGAACGCACGCTCGACCATACAAGGCGACGCCTTCAGCAACGGTAGCGGCGCACTGGGGGTCAACCAGAGCGCCGGCGCCAACACCCAGCAAGCGAACGCACTGAGCATCAGTATCGGTGCCCAGCCGCAAAGCATCGACGACAGCGTCCTCATGCAACAGAACGTGGCGCTGCTCAACAACTCCGGTCCGATTGACACTTCAACTGGCCATCGCCAGGTCACCACCAGTGACCAGGCCTTCACCGGTAGCCGTGGAGTGATTCAGTTGAACCAGAGTGCCGGGGTGGGAAACCGCATGGCCAACACCCTGAGCATCCGGGTCGCGGATTGACCCTGCCAGTCAAGAACGACACTTAACCTAATCGTACGGAGAATCACCATGAAACCCTCGATGGCAATCAAGCCTCTGGTTTTCGCAATTGCTGCGGTCATGGCTGTTGCTGTACAAGCTGATCAGAACGACCGGCGTGGCGGGCACCACAATGGTCACCACAACAACGGGCAGCACACGCCTCCTCCCACCAGGATCCCTGTGTTTGCCACCGCCAACGCCATGGACAGCCAGCGCAGCACCGGCAACACCATCACCAACCAAGGCACAATCAACGAAGCCGAGATGAGCAGCTCGGCTTCGGGTGCCAGCGGCAACGTAGGTGTCAACGTGGCGGCCGGTAACGGCAACCAACAGGACAACGCTGCGGCCATTGCCAACGCATCGTCCGAATCCAGCCTGGACAACAGCTTCGTGTTCGGCTCCGCCGAAGCCACCGCTGACGTTCGCCAGTTCAGCAACAACAACCGTGTCGACAACTGGTCCACCCAGAACTCGGCGGTCATGACTGGCTCGGCCGATGGTGCAGAGGGTAACGTCGGCGTCAACATCGCTGGCGGCGACCTGAACCAGCAGAAGAACACCATGGCCATCGCCAACACCGGTGCCCCGCTGGGCAATGCCACTGCCACCGCCTCTGCCGACCAGAACGGCCCAGGCCTGACGGTGAACAACGGCGCCGACCGCACCTACCGGGTGGATACACTGACCATCACCACCACCAAGAGCGGTTCCAGCTCGCGTGAGGGCACGTTCAATTCGACTGACGACCGCAGCTCGTCCTCGAGCTTCAGCGTGGCCGGCTCGCAAAGCGCCAGTTCCAGTGGTTCCAATGGCTGGACCTCCAGTGGTTCGAGCAGCATGAATGCCAGTGGCTCGAAGACTTCCAGTGCCAGCGGGTCGAACAGCTCCAGTGCCAGTGGTTCCAATAGCTCCAGTGCCAGCGGCTCCAACAGCTGGAATGCCAGTGGCTCGGTTGGCGCCACTGCCAGTTCGTCCAGCAGCTCCAGCCTGAATGCCACCCTGGCAGCCGCAGCCGATGCCAGCCGCACCGTGACCACCGATGACGGCCGTCGCGAACGCACCCGCACCGACAGCTTCGATGCATCGCTCAACGCATCGCTCAATGTCGATGTAGACCGCACACGTGACAGCTCGTACGACGCATCGTTCGAGAAAGCGTTCGACTCGTCATTCGACAAGTCGAACGAGTCTTCCTTCGACCGTAACCACGAATCGTCGTACGACAAGACTCGCGCATCGGCCTACGAGAAGTCTCGCGACTCCTCGTATGAGAAGGCTCACGAGTCGACCTATGCCAACGCATCGGAATCGGCGTTTGAAAAGTCTGGCGAGAAATCGTCTCAATCGTCGAACGACGTGTCGAAGAGCTACAGCGAAAGCAGTGCCTACGACTTGAGCAATACCGTGTCCTTCCAAGTGCTGACCCCGACCGGCTGGGCCAACCCTGTTACCAACACTGCAACCCTTAGCGGTTCGGTGAACGGTGGCAGCGGCAACCTGGGCGTGAACGTGGCAGCCGGTGTGGGCAACCAGCAGAGCAACTCGCTGGCCATCTCCAACACCTCGTTCTGATCGCTGTGCTTGAGGCCCCCTTCGGGGGGCCTTTCTTCAACAGAACCGGAAGGCATCCGATCATGCGCATCATTGCCCTGGCGTTTTTGCTGTGCCTGGCCAGCGTGAGCGAAGCGGCGCAAATGCCGCTGTCCGTCCTCCCGGGCGGCGCCGTGGTGTTCAAGCCCATCCAGAGCGTACGCGAGCGCAAGTTCGCCGACCTGGTACAACAGAAGACCGACTTCAGCTGCGGCGCCGCCGCGCTGGCCACCATCCTGCGCCAGGCCTACTGGCTGGACGTGGACGAACAACAGATCATCGAAGGCATGCTGGCCCACGCCGACCAGGACCTGGTGCGCACGCAAGGCTTCTCGATGCTCGACATGAAACGCTACGTGGAAAGCCTGGGGATGCGTGCCCGCGGCTACCGGGTGGCGCCCGAGACCCTGCACAGCGTGCGCATCCCGGTCGTGGTGCTGATGGACGTGCGCGGCTACAAGCACTTCGTGGTCATGCAGAAGGTCGACAAGGGCTGGGTGTACATCGGTGACCCGGTACTGGGCCACAAGCGCTACAAGGTCGACGACTTTCTCAAGGGCTGGAACGGCATCATCTTCGCCGTGATCGGCCAGGGCTACGACAAGAACAACATCCTGCTCGACCCGCCCCTGCCCCTGACCGCCAAGGGCCGGGTGAACAACTTCACCCCGGTGCAGGATGCAGAGCTGCTGGACTTCGGGTTCATCAAAAGCGACTTCTTCTAACGACGCTTGCAACGACAAGGAGCACGAGGCTCCGGGGAGCACCCCAATGAAGAATGCATTCTGGCTTGCAATCGCATGCCTGACCGTCAGCCTTCCTACCCAGGCCGAAACCTTCAAGCCCGTCGAGCTGAAGGACCATGAGCTGGCGAGCTTGCGTGGCCGCTACGTGATGCCGGGGCGGATCGTGAGTTTCGGTATTGTCATGTCCAGCACCTGGCAGAATGCCAAAGGGGACGTGATCGGCGCGACGAGCACGATGCAGATTCAGCAGTCGACCATCAAACCGCAATTCTACGTGTCGTTGATCGACGAAAGCGGCACTGGCACAGCGTCAGCTGGAGCCACGGCACCGGGCACCGGTACCGTTACAGGCGGCGCCGGCCTCAACACCACAGAGGGTGTTACCCAGGTGGTACGCGCAGCTGGCGACAACAATACCGCCTACAACAATGTCGCCATCAATGTTTCCAAGGCCGATCAGGCGCCGACAGCGCAGCCACAGGGCCAGGCACTGGCCAACGGCCAGACACTGACAGGCGCAAACGGCGCAGGGGCGCTGAGTGTGTCCGCCAGCGGCGTAGGGGTGCAGTTCAATATCAGTGCCAGTAACAACCAGGGCAGCAGCGTGCAGCGCCTGGCGCAGGGTGGCCTGATGCAGAACTCGACGCTGCTGGGCAATGGCAACCGGGTCAATAACGTCACCACGCTCAATGTAGTGATGCGCGAAAGCGTGCCGACAGCCGCGTCGCTGAACGGTAGCCTCGATCAGCTCAAAGGTCTTCGCACATTTGGATACTGATCTACGCTCAGTCTCATCAAAAGTAGTCGGCAGGGACGGCAATTCCATGCACCGATCTTTATCGCTCAAAGCTTTTGTGTGTTTGTCCACCTTGGCCCCGGCCACATTGCTTTACGCCGCAGCCGACCCTCAGGTCGAGGCTCTCAAGCAGGAACTGATGGAACTGAAACAACGCTACGAAGCCCAGCAGCAAGCGCTGATGGTGCTGGAGCAGCGCGTGCGCCAGGTAGAAGAAACCCCGGCAGCCCCCCCACCCAAACGCCTGGTCAGGTCCCCGGCCGAAGGGGTCAAAGGTGCACAGACTGTGGCTTCGGGTGCACCGGGCACCACCGGCAGCTCCTATGGCCAGGCGCTGACCGCCGACGCTGAACCGGCTCAGAGCGTGTCCAACCTGTACGATGAGGCCAGCGGCTTCTTCGGCGGCGGCAAGTTCAGCTTCGAGACCGGTGTCACCTATACCCACTACGATACCCGGGCGCTGGTGCTCAACGGTTTCCTGGCACTGGACTCGATCTTCCTCGGCAGTATCAACCTTGACCGGGTGAAGGCAGATAACTGGACCCTGGACATGACTGCCCGCTACAACCTCGCCCAGCGCTGGCAGTTCGACATCAACGTCCCGGTGGTGTACCGCGAATCCACCTACTCTTCCGGCGGCGCGGGCGGCGCCGGGGCAAGCACCTCGGACGAAACCGTAACCCGCGACCCGGAAATCGGCGACGTCAACGTCGGTGTCGCCTACAAGTTCCTCGACGAAGACGAGACCTGGCCTGACGCCGTCGCTACCTTGCGCATCAAGGCGCCGACCGGCAAAGACCCCTATGGCATAAAACTGCGCCAGGTAGAGGGCAACGACAACCTGTCGGTACCGGAAAGCCTGCCGACCGGCAACGGCGTCTGGTCGATCACGCCGGGCATCTCGCTGGTCAAGACCTTCGACCCCGCCGTGCTGTTCGGCAGCCTGTCCTACACCTACAACATGGAAGACTCGTTCAGCGACATCAGCCCACAGGTCAACAGCAAGGTGCCGGGCGACGTGAAGCTGGGCGACTCGTGGCAGATCGGCGGCGGTATCGCCTTTGCCCTGAACGAGAAGATGAGCATGTCGTTCTCGGTGTCCGACCAGTTCGCCCGCAAGAGCAAGATAAAACCGGATGGCGGCGACTGGCAGTCGATCTCCAACAGCGACTACAACGCGGCCAACTTCAACATCGGCATGACCTTCGCCGCCACCGACAACCTGACCATCGTACCCAACCTGGCCATTGGTCTGACCGATGACGCGCCGGACTTTTCCTTCAGCCTGAAATTCCCCTACTACTTCTGATACTTGCCATCGGCCGGGCCCGCGCGAACGGGCCCGGCTTTTGGTTACCAGCCTTGTCCCGGACCGCCTTCCCTGCCACGGCCTGTTATCATCAAGCACAGTTGCATGACGATTTAATGGCAAAAGGGATGTTTTTGTGAAGAACCTGTCAGACCACCCACGTACCCGGCTTGTCGCCCTGGCGACCCTGGTACTGGTGATCCCACTGGGTACGCGCGCCATGCTGGGTTGGTCCAACCCACTCGGTTACCTGTCCGACCTCGCCCTCGGCAGCTTGCTGGTCTTGCTGCTGCATCGTCGGCCGTGGTGGCTGGCGCTCCCCGTATTGCTGGCCTGGGCGGCCCTCTGGGTGGCTTCGGCCGAACTGGTGAGCGCGGTGGGCCGGTTGCCCACCAGCGCCGACCTGACGTACCTGCTCGACCCGCAGTTCATGGAAAACTCGACCGGTGGCGGCCTGGCCCATGCCTGGCTGCCCTGGGCCATGGGCGCCGGCCTGCTGGCCTGGCTGGCCAGCGCCTGGCGCAGCCGCACCCAACCCAGCCAGCCGCTGCCACGCACGGCCTGGGCCATTCCACTGCTGCTGTTCGGCGCCCATTGGGGCAGCCAGCAGCTGGTACCTTCCGACGCCGACCAATGGCGGCAATACAACCTCACCCACCAGCTGCTGTCGGCCGGGGCCGGCAACCTGCAGCGCCAGGTCGAAGGCTGGATGGGCCGTACGCAAACCTTCACCCCTCTGGCCAGCACCGGCCTGACCCAGTCCGACCTGCATGGCCAGCGCCTGCTCGCCGGGCCAGGCAACGCCCGCAACCTGCTGGTCATCACCGTGGAAGGCATCCCCGGGGCCTACCTGCGGCCCAACCGCCAGGCCCTGCACAGCCGCTTCGATGAAGAGCTGATGCCCAAACTCAGCCAGTGGGCCGAGCGCGGCATGAACACCCCGGACTACGTGCTGCATACCCATCAGACCATCCGTGGCCTGTACGCAATGCTGTGCGGTGACTACGACAAGCTGGCCAACGGCACACCCAAGGGCGTGGAACTGCTGACCCAGAACGAACGCAACCAGGCCTGCCTGCCGGCGCAGTTGCGCCAGGCCGGCTTCACCACCCACTACCTGCAGGGCGCCGGCCTGCGCTTCATGGCCAAGGACCGCATCATGCCGCACATCGGCTTTGACGCGGTGCACGGCCAGGAGTGGTTCCGCAACAGGAACTACCTGGACTTCCCCTGGGGCAAAGATGACCGCGCCTTCTTCGAGGGTGCGCTGGATTACGTCGGCCAGCTGCAAAAGCAGGACAAGCCATGGATGCTGACCCTGCTCACCGTGGGCACCCACCAGCCGTACTCGGCACCGGCCGAGTACCTGGAGCGCTACGACACGCCGAAACAGGCGGCAGTCGCCTACCTGGACGACGCACTCGGTGCATTCCTCGACAACCTCGAACGCCAGGGCGTGCTCAAGGACACCCTGGTGGTGGTGACTTCCGACGAGTCCCACGGCATCGACGGTGTGCGCCTGGCCTCGTCCTGGGGCTTCAACCTCACCCTGGCGCCGGAGCAGGCACAGTTGCCACGGATCAAGCGCGGTACCTATGGCCATATCGACCTGGCCACCTCCCTGCTCGACTACTTTGCCCTGCCCATCCCCATGGCGCTCGGCGGTCGCTCGCTGTACCGCGACTACGACAGCGGTCGCGAGATGATCTCCTACACCAACGGCATGCTGCGTTATCACGACGGCCAGGGTGTGTTCACCGAATGCGACTTCCAGCAGCGATGCCGACGTTACGCCAGCGAGGGCTTCATCGCCGACCAGGCACGTTACCTTGGCCCGGGCGACAGCCTGCTCGGCCAGCAGATCGGTGCCCTCGCCGGGGTGCTCGACCAGTCCCTGCTGCAAACACCGCTCAACCTGCGTTACCAGTTCGGCGGCCCATCGCCGATCCAGCTGCGCAAGCGCATCAAAGATGACTGGGCCGACAACCTGATCGGCGCCCAGTACCTGGAAATGCCCGAGGGTTCGCATACCCGCGTACGGGTCAAGGTACGCTCGCTGGACCCCAAGCGCGCAGCCTATATCCAGCTCAAGGCCAAGCAGCTGGAGCAGGACGTACCGCTGGGCTTGCCTGACGAAGTGAAAGTCACCGCCGACGAGCCGCTGGAGATGGAGTTCAGCTTCGACAACCCGACCGCGCGCAAGGCGTTTTCCTTCCATTTGCTGGGCTATGGCGGTGGCCAGGTGGAAGTCAGCGACTTCAGCGTGATCACCGCGCTGCCTGGGGAAGATGAAGCAGCGGATGAACTGGCCGAAGGGCATATCGCCCATTCGGGCTGAGCAATACCACTCATCGCCCGGCCGCCGCGGCCTGTCGATTCGACCCGCCCGTGCTCGACTAGTGTGTGAATCCCCCAATGTGGAGACAGCACCATGAGCACGAGCGAAAGCAGGCACCCGGTGGTTTCCCGCAGCCAGTGGCTGGCGGCCCGCCGGCAGCTGTGGCTGCACGAAAAGGCCTTCACCCACCACCGCGACGCGCTGTCCGCAGCCCGTCGCGCCCTGCCCTGGGTCAAGGTGGAGCACGACTATCGCTTCGAGGGGCCGGACGGCGAACTGAGCCTGGCCGACCTGTTCGCGGGCCGCAGCCAGTTGCTGGTTTACCACTTCATGTTCGCCGAGGGCTGGAGCGAAGGCTGCCACGGCTGCTCGTTCCTGGCCGACCACTTTGACGGCGCCAACCTGCACCTGGCGCATCACGACGTGTCGCTGGTTGCAGTGTCGCGGGCACCGTATGCCGAGTTCCAGGCCTTCCGCCGGCGCATGGGCTGGCAGTTCCCCTGGTATTCGTCACATGGCAGCGGGTTCAACGAGGACTTTGGCGTCAGCGTTGGCGGCGAGGGCCAGCGGCAGTACAACTATGAGCCATACGAGGGCGATGAAAGCGAGCTTCCCGGGCTGAGTGCGTTCTATCGCGAGCCGGATGGCAGCGTGTACCACACCTACTCGACCTATGCCCGCGGGCTGGACATCCTGGTCAACACCTACAACTTCCTCGACATTGCGCCACTGGGGCGCAATGAGGCCGGGACCATGGACTGGGTGCGGCACCATGACCGTTATGAAGGGCAGCCGGACAAGCCCAACTGCTGCCATAAGTGATACTCAGCCCACACGCGGTCGTTGTAGGAGCGGCCTTGTGTCGCGAAAGGGCCGCAAAGCGGCCCCAGCAATTTCAACTGTTGTGAATCAACCCTGGGGCCGCGTTGCGGCCCTTTCACGACACAAGGCCGCTCCCACAGGTATAGCGACAACCTCGAGAGCAACGCTGTACCTGTGTGGGCTTTAGCCGCGAAGAAGCCAACGCGGTGGGGTGGCACCGGCTGCGCCGGTGTTCGCGGGTAAACCCGCTCCCACAGGAATTGCGCCATGGTCCAGACTGCGTTCAACCCGTTACATCACCCGCGCACGCCCAGCATCCCGCGCTCGACGATGAAGTCGATCACCGCCTGCAGCCCCTCGCCCTTCTTCAGGTTGCTGAAGGTCCATGGCCGCTGCGGGCGCATGCGCTGGGTATCGCGCTCCATCACTTCCAGCGAAGCCCCCACATAGGGCGCCAGGTCGGTCTTGTTGATTACCAGGAAATCCGACTTGGTAATCCCCGGCCCACCCTTGCGCGGGATCTTCTCGCCTTCGGCCACGTCGATCACGTAGATGGTCAGGTCGGCCAGCTCCGGGCTGAAAGTGGCACTCAGGTTGTCACCGCCGCTTTCGACGAAGATCACCTCGAGGTTGCCAAACTTGCGCGCCAGGGCTTCGACCGCCGCCAGGTTCATCGAGGCGTCCTCACGTATCGCCGTGTGTGGGCAGCCGCCGGTTTCCACACCGACGATGCGCTCCGGCTCAAGGGCCCCGGCTTCGGTGAGGATACGCTGGTCCTCCTTGGTGTAGATGTCGTTGGTGACCACTGCGATCTGGTAGTGATCGCGCATGGCCTTGCACAAGGCTTCGAGCAGCGCCGTCTTGCCGGAGCCGACCGGGCCGCCGACACCGACGCGCAGGGGTTGTTGATAGCTTTGCATGCAGGCAGTCCTCAGGAACGGAACAATCGGGTGTATTGGGTTTCGTGTCGCGATGAGGCAATGGCCAGCAACGGCAGACCGCCGCCAAGCTGGTCATCGCCCAGGCCCAGTGCCTGGTCGAGGGCCGCGGGCAGCCCTGACCCCAGGTCGCGCAGCAAGGTCTGGGCAGCCTGCTGGCCGAACGGCACCAGCTTGACCCCGGCCATTACCGCGCCCTCCAGCCAGGCAAAGCCATGGCCCAGGGCCAACTGGCGCAGTGGGATCGCCCAGTGCGCAGCCAGCCAGGCCATACCGCCCAGCTGGGTGAGTTCGAGGCTGGCCCGCCAGGCCGGTGCCTGGCCCAGTTGCCAGCCGTCCAGCAGCCGTGCCAGCGCCGCGCCGCGCTGCTGTTCTTCCAGGCGCAGCTCGGCGGTTTCGCGGTTGGCCAGCAGAAAGCGGCTCCAGTGGCCGAAGGCCTCGGCGTCCTCGGCCTGGCAGGCGTGGTACAGGCGCGCCAGCACCGGCCAGTCGAGGCAAGCCAGGGTGTCGTCGATCTGCTCGCGCTGCCAGGCAGCGAAACCATCCACGCTCCGTACCCAGCCCGCCTCGACCGCCCACTCCAGGCCTTGCGAGTAGGTGAAGCCACCCACCGGCAAGCCAGGGCTGGCCAGCTGCAGCAGGCGCAACAACGCCAGGTCGCTGTCCATCAACCGGCCAGTACCAGCGCGGCGCCGGCCAGCAGGCCACCGCCAAAGGCCTTCTGCAGGCCGCTATGCCTGCGCAACAGGCAACCGACCGCAAAGCCGGCCGCCAGCAACAGGCCGCTGACCGTGACGAAGCCGGCGCTGAACTGCCAGAACGCGCTTGGCGTGGCTTCCACGCCATGGGCCCAGCCATGGAACAGGGCGAACACCGGCATGGCCATGGCTAGCAGCAGTTGGCGGCTGGGCAGTAGCACGGCACCGGCAGCCACCAGCAGCGACACGGCGATCAGGGTTTCCATGCCCAGTACATCGCCGAACAGGTGGCCGCACACCGCGCCGCCGAACATCGCCGCCAGGGTTGCCAGGGGTAGCGTCAGGCTGCGCCGGGTCAGCGCGGCGAGCACACCGGTGCCCAGCAGCATCAGCAGGTGGTCAAGACCGGTCAGCGGGTGCAGCAGGCCGTCCTGCAGCGGGTTGGCGTCGTGCCCGGGGTGGGCGAAGGCAGGCAGAGCCAGCATCAGCAGAAACAGGGCGAAAGTCTTTTTCATCGGTTGCTCCAGGCAGTTCAGGAATGGGCAGGCAGGCGCACGAACGGGTGATCGTGGCCGTGGGCATGGCTGTGGCTGTGCGGCGCGCTCTGGTAGGCGCCCGCTTCAGGCTCGAACGGCGCCTGTTCGGCCTCTACCGTCAGGCCCAGGCCGCGCAACATGTCGTCCAGCACGTGGTCGTGCTGGAAGCGCAACAGGCCGGGTTCGATCTGCAGCGGCACATGGCGGTTGCCCAGGTGATAGGCCGCGCGGGCCAGCAGGTGCGGGTCGGCGCAACGCACCGTGGACACCGCCTCGGGCGCCGCCAGCACGCGGATCAGCTGGGTGCCCTCGGCATCGGCCAGCAGTTCGCCCCCGCGCAGCAGGTGGCCGCGCTCGAGCATCAGCCCGGCCTCGCGACCATCATCCAGGGTCACCCGCAGGCGGCTCTTGATGCGGCTGTCCACGTCCAGGGTAACGGTACCGGTTTCGCCCAGCGTGCCGGGGTCGGTGATACGGCGGGTCAAGACAATCATCGGTGCTCCTTCAGAACAGGAAGTAACGCTGGGCCAGCGGCAGTTCGCGGGCCGGCTCGCAGACCAGCAGTTCGCCGTCGGCACGCACCTGGTAGGTCTGTGCATCGACCTCGATCAGCGGCTGCAAGGTGTTGTGGACCATGTCGGGCTTGCGCACCCGGCGGCAGCCGTGGGCCACGCCGATCAGGCTGCGCAGGTTCAGCTCCTCGGCCAGGCCACGGTCCATCGCCGCCTGGGGCAGGAAGGTCATGCGCGTGGCATGCCGCGCCGCGCCCAGGGCGCCGAACATCGGGCGGTAGTGCACCGGTTGCGGCGTGGGGATGGAACCGTTGATGTCGCCCATGGGCGCGGTGACGATCATCCCGCCCTTGATGACCAGGGCCGGCTTGACCGCAAAGAACGCCGGCGCCCACAGCACCAGGTCGGCCAGCTTGCCGACTTCCACCGAGCCCACTTCGTGGCCGATGCCGTGGGTCAGCGCCGGGTTGATGGTGTACTTGGCGATGTAGCGCTTGACCCGGAAGTTGTCGCTGTAGCTGGTGTCCGGCGCCAGTGGCCCACGGCGCAGCTTCATCTGGTGGGCCACCTGCCAGGTGCGCAGCACCACCTCGCCAACCCGGCCCATGGCCTGGGAGTCGGACGAGGTCATGGCAAAGGCGCCCATGTCGTGGAGGATGTCCTCGGCGGCGATGGTTTCGCGGCGGATGCGCGACTCGGCAAAGGCCACGTCTTCAGCGATGCTCGGGTCCAGGTGGTGGCAGACCATGAGCATGTCCAGGTGCTCGTCCACGGTGTTGACCGTGTACGGCAGGGTCGGGTTGGTCGAGGACGGCAACACGTTGGCCTGCCCCGCAGCGCGAATGATGTCCGGGGCGTGGCCGCCACCAGCGCCCTCGGTGTGGAAGGTGTGGATGGTACGGTCGCCGATGGCCGCCAGGGTGTCTTCGATGCAGCCGGACTCATTGAGAGTGTCGGTGTGGATCGCCACCTGGATGTCCATTTCCTCGGCCACGCCCAGGCAGCAGTCGATGGCTGCTGGTGTCGAACCCCAGTCTTCGTGCAGCTTGAGGCCCACGGCGCCGGCTGCGATCTGCTCGCGCAGCGCTTCCGGCCGCGAGGCGTTGCCCTTGCCCAGCAAGCCGATGTTGATCGGCAGGCTGTCAGCGGCCTGAAGCATACGCGCCAGGTACCAGGGGCCGGGCGTGCAGGTGGTGGCGTTGGTGCCGGTGGCCGGCCCGGTGCCGCCGCCGATGAAGGTGGTGACACCGCTGTTCAGCGCCTCGTCCACCTGCTGCGGGCAGATGAAGTGGATGTGCGAGTCGACGCCACCGGCGGTGACGATCTTGCCCTCGGCCGCGATCACCTCGGTGCCGGGGCCCACGGGCACGTTCACGCCCGGCTGCACATCGGGGTTGCCAGCCTTGCCGATCACCGCGATTCGCCCGTGCTTGATGCCGATATCGGCCTTGACGATGCCCCAGTGGTCGATGATCAGGGCATTGGTCAGTACCAGGTCCATGGCTTCGGCAGCCAGCATCTGGCCCTGCCCCATGCCATCGCGGATGACCTTGCCGCCACCGAACTTCACCTCTTCGCCATAGATGGTGAAGTCGCGCTCCACCTCGACCCACAGCGCGGTGTCGGCCAGGCGTACGCGGTCGCCTACCGTGGGGCCGAACATGTCGGCATAGGCCTGGCGGGAAATGCGGCTCATGCCCTGCCCTCCAGCGCGCCCATCACCTTGCCCTGGAAGCCATGGACCTCGCGCTTGCCGGCGTAGGCCACCAGTTGCACGGTACGCGCCTGGCCGGGCTCGAAACGCACGGCGGTACCGGCGGGAATGTCCAGGCGAAAGCCCAGGGTCGGCGCGCGCTCGAACACCAGCGCCTCGTTGACTTCGTAGAAGTGGTAGTGCGAGCCGACCTGCACCGGCCGGTCGCCATGGTTGGCCACGCTGACGCTGACCGTCGCACGGCCGCTGTTCAGCTCGATGTCGCCGGCGGCGACCTGGATTTCACCTGGGATCATGCGGGGCTCCTGGGCAGTTTCAGACGATGGGGTCATGCACGGTCACCAGTTTGGTGCCATCCGGGAAGGTCGCTTCGACCTGCACGTCGTGGAGCATTTCGGCGATGCCAGGCATTACCTGCTCGCGGCTCAATACTTCGCGCCCCAGGCTCATCAGCTCGGCGACGGTGCGGCCATCACGGGCGCCTTCAAGCACGGCGGCACTGATCAGCGCCACCGCTTCCGGGTAGTTGAGCTTCAGGCCACGGGCCAGGCGCCGCTCGGCCAGCAACGCGGCGGTGAACAGCAGCAGTTTGTCTTTCTCTCTCGGGGTCAGCTCCATGGCGCTCTCTCAGGTGGCCCAGATACGCGGCGGGCAGGCCGGCAGGCCGAGGACGGCCGGGCGCAGCACATGCCACAGGCGTTGCAGGGTGCGTTGCAGGTGTTGGTTGTCATGGTCAAGCACGCGGATGACCAGTAATGACCCAAGCAGGGTCGCGCCGGCCGGGTTGGCCATCTCGTCGAGCAGCGGCCGCACCAGATCCAGCACGGCCTGGTCGGCGGGTGCGGCGCAGAAGGTGGCCAGCAACGGATGCCCGCCAAGCTTGTCCAGGCGCCCGCCTTCGACGCGCAGGCGCTCGTGCAGGCCTACTTCGTCGGGCAGTTCGATGCGCAGGCGGCTGTCGAGGGCACCCTGCTCGAAACGCTCGTTCATCACCGGGCGCCCCAGGCACAGGGTTTCCCAGGCCAGCAGGCGCGCCCCCGGTTCGAGGGTGAAACGGCTGGCGAGGCTGGCGCGGGCGCCGGAAAAGAAGATGCTGTCCTGCGGCAGCCACTCCAGGGTGCTGCCGGCTGCCAGGTGAAAGCGCTGGGCCAGCCGCGCGGTCGGGCCGATGCTGCGGTAGAACTTGCTGGCGCCGGGCATGGTCAGCAGAGCGTGGCTGCCCGGCTCCAGCTGGATATCCAGCTCCAGGCGGTCGCCAGCGACGATCCCACCGGGTGGGTGCAGCACGTAGACATGGCACGGTGCACCTTCCGGATAGAACGGCCGCTGCACCAAAAGAGGTCCGAAATGCCGCCACGCACCAAGGCGGGTCACCTCGTCACGCCTGACGAAACGCAACTGCAGGTGAGCGCTCCAGCCGGCATCGTCGTGTTGTTGTTCGATCTGCTCCGCGAGCGACATCCTGCGGCCCCTGAAATCCGTGGCCTGCTGGCCGTTTAGAGGGGCAGGCACGCACGGCTACGGCGCGCGCGGCCTGACCACTCGATCAAATTCGCAGGCTGGATATAGCAGGTTGCGGGCCAACTCCGCAGGTGAACGAAGATGAAACTTTTTCCCCAGCCGCTCTGGCATCGGGCATACGGGGGGATGGCGCACAAGGCGGGGGCGTGCTTTGGCCCTGTTTCGGTGCCAGCCCATCTCAAGGCAAAAATTACCCGATGCTGCGACACGGCCTCTGTGGGAGCGGGTTTACCCGCGAAGAATCCAACCCAGTGCATGGCACGGGCCTCGCCCGTGTTCGCGGGTGAACCCGCTCCCACAGGGTTCGAGCAAGCCCTTCATACAGCGACAAGGCGTCAGTAATCGAAGCGGTCCACCGCACGCCGGCGTTCGTTGTCATCACGCCGGTCATAGATCGCGGTGGTCTGGATATTGGCGTGATGCGCCAGCTTCTGCGCAATGGACAGGTCGTGCTCTTCGATCACCCGGGTGATGAACGCCCGGCGGAAGTCGTGCGGCATGATCTTCACGCCCACCTGCGCCCCACGCTGGCGGGCGATGTAGTAAATGGCATGCTTGGTGATGCGCGCCCGGGTGATATGGCTGCCACGGCGGATGCGGTTGAACAGGAACGGGTCGTCTTCGGCCCCAGCCGGCAAGTCCTGGCGGCGCAGGTCCAGCCACGCCTGCAACTTCTCGAACGCCCATGGCGGGGCGTACTTGATCAGCTGGCGGTTGCCCTTGCCCAGCACCTGCAGGCTGCGCGCCTCGAAGTCGACCTGGTCCAGGTCGATGTCCACCGATTCCGACTTGCGCATGCCGGTGCCGTACAGCAAGGCGATGATCGCCGCGTCACGCACACCCTGCGGCCGTGGGTCGGCCGCGCACACATCCATCAGCTCGCGAATCAGGCTGCGGCGCAGGTTGCGCCCCGGTGGCAGGCGGCTGCCGGTGGCCGGTTTGACCTCGCGGATGCGCAACAACTGCTCATGATCGATCAGGCCCTGGCGCCAGGCTTCGTTCATCACACCGCGGATGGCGTTGACGTACAGCGACGAGCTGTTGGGTGCGTAACCGTCGGCACGCAGCGCCGCCACCAGGGCGATCACATGGCCGGGCTCGAGCCGATGCCAGGGCACATCGACGATATTGCAGTCGACAAACCCCAGCCGGTCGGCAGCGTCCTGAAGGATGTAGCGCATGGTTTGCTGGCTGGATGGGGCCAGGCGGGCCATGTACTGCAGCAGTGGATTTTTCGAGAGGTCGGACAAAACGTGAATCCTGTAGCGAAGCGTTGGCCAGCGGCGAACCGGCCAGACCCTGAAGCAAGTCAATACGACATACAAGCAGGTCCAAATAACAGCAGAAAACGCATGTCATTCGGACCCGGAGAGGTGCCATCACCTTGATATACAACGGGTTCGGAGCTGGCACGGATCGTGATCTTACCCCAATTGAGCCTACTGAACGAACGAAGGTCCGCCCATGCTTGTGCAGCCGATCGCTTCACGCCCACGCCAGGCCGTCTGGGGCCTGGGTTTCCGCCCATTCTTCCTGGGTGGCAGTTTGTTTGCGCTGCTCGCCTTGCTGTTGTGGGCCGGCGTACTGGCCGGGGCGCTGGAGCCCACGCCCCCCGGTGGCATGCTCGCCTGGCACCGCCACGAGATGCTCTATGGCTTTGCTGCCGCCATCATCGCCGGCTTCCTGCTGACCGCCGTGCAGAACTGGAGCGGCACCCCAGGCTTGAGCGGGCGTGCGCTGCAGGGTTTGTTCCTGCTTTGGCTGCTGGGCAGGACGAGCTGGTTCCTGCCATTACCGGGCAGCTTGCTGGTGGTGATCGAGGGCAGCTTCCTGCCACTGGTGGCACTGGCCCTGGCACGGCCGATCGTGCAACGGCGCTTGCGTAACAACTACCCGATCGTCGGCCTTGTGCTGTTGATCGCCGCCTGCCAGTGGCTGACCCTGGTCGGCTGGCTGCGCCAAGACGAACTGTGGCAGCGCCGCGGGGTGTTTGCCGGGTTGTGGCTGGTAGCCGCGATGATGACCGTGCTTGGCGGGCGGGTGATCCCGTTCTTCACCCGGCGCGGCCTGGGCAACATGGCCCCGGCCCCTGCCCGCCCCTGGCTGGACCGGGCCTGCCTGCTGCTGAGCGTGGCGGTACCGCTGGCCTTTGCCTCGGGCTTGGCCGATACGCCACGTATCGCCCTGGCCCTGCTGTTCAGCGCCTTGTTCGCCCTGCATACGGCCCGCCTGGCCTTGTGGCATGACCGTGGCTTGTGGCGGGTGCCCCTGCTGTGGTCGCTGCACCTGGCCTATGCCTGGATTGCCATTGCCTGCCTGGGCATGGCGCTGTGGCATGCCGGGGTGGCGCTGGGCCCGAGCCTGGTGACCCACGCCCTGACCGTGGGCGCCATGAGCGGCTTGATCCTGGCGATGATGGCACGGGTCAGCCTGGGCCACACCGGCAGGCCGCTGCAGGTGCCGACCAGCATTGCCTGGGCCTTTGCCTTGATACAACTGGCGACGCTGGCGCGGGTGGTGCTGCCGATGTTCACGCCGCTGGGGGTGAGCCTTTCAGTAGTGTGCTGGAGCCTGGCGCTGCTGCTGTTCCTGCAACATTACCTGCCCATCTTGCTGCGGCCACGGGCTGACGGTATGCCTGGCTAACGCGCCATGGAACTGCACATAACTGGCCTCTACGGGAGCAACTGTCTTGCTCAAATTATAAAAGTTGGCGCGATCCCCTGTGGGAGCGGCCTTGTGTCGCGAAAGGGCTGCAAAGCAGCCCCAGCAATTTCAACTATTGCGCATCAAAACCTGGGGCCGCGTTGCGGCCCTTTCGCGACACAAGGCCGCTCCCACAGGTACAGCGACAACCTCAAGGCCTATTCCATCCCGGTGATGCTGGCTGACAGGCATCAGGGATAATTTCCGGCCGCTGGCCACCACCCCGGGAACATCTGCTGCACCCGGGGTTCGGCGAAGCGCTCGTCGATCAAGACCAGAACGCCACGGTCCTGGTCGCCCCGGATGACCCGGCCTGCCGCCTGAATGACCTTGCGCACGCCCGGGTAGAGATAGGCGTAATCGAACCCCGCACCAAACTGCCGCCCCAGGCGCTGCTTGAACTGCTCGTTCACTGGGTTGACCTGGGGTAGCCCGAGGGTGGCGACAAACGCGCCGATCAGCCGTGTGCCCGGCAAGTCCACCCCCTCCCCGAATGCACCACCCAGCACCGCAAAGCCCACCCCACGGCCATCCGCCACAAAACGGTCGAGAAAGCCCTGGCGGGCCGCTTCGTCCATGCCCGGTTCCTGGGCCCACATGGGTATCTGTGCATGCCGCTCGGCCAGCAGCCCGGCCACCTGTTGCAGGTACTCGAAACTGCTGAAGAACGCCAGGTAGTTGCCCGGCATGCGCTCATACTGTCGGGCAATCAGCTCGACGATCGGCGCCAGCGAAGCCTGGCGTTGCTGGTAACGGGTGGATACCTGGCTGGCGATGCGCACTTCCAGCTGTTCGGCGCGAAACGGCGCGGCCACTTCCAGCCAGGCGGTATCGGCCGGCATGCCAAGCAGGTCGCTGTAGAAGTGCCGTGGGCTCAGGGTGGCGGAAAACAGCGTCACGCTGCGCGCCGCCTGCATGCGTGGGCCCAACAGGCGCGCCGGGGTGACATTGCGCAGGCACAGGGTGGCCAGCCGCCGCTTGCGCGGGCCCTGGCGCTGGCTGATGTCGAACAGGAAGTGCTCGTCGAACAGCTCGGCAACCCGGCTGAACTGCAACGCCTGGTAGAAGAACTGCAGCACCTGCGGGTCCATTTGCGCAGGCGCCTGGTTCATTTGTTCCTGGATCAGCCCGATGCATTGCTGCAGGGCACGCAGCAAAGCGTCCGGCAGCGTCTCGCTGGCCTGGTACGGGGCACGCTGCTCCTTGTAGAGGGCGTTCCACTGCCGGTTCAGCCGGTCCAGCGCACTGACCAGCCCGGGCGGTTTGCTCTGGCGCAGGGCCTGCAACTGGCCTTGGTCGAGGCTGGCGCTGTACATGCCGCGGCCGCGCTCGACCAGGTTGTGCGCCTCGTCCACCAGCACCGCGACCCGCCACTGGTTGGCTTGGGTCAGGCCGAACAACAAGGCATGGGCATCGAAGTAGTAGTTGTAGTCAGCCACCAGCACGTCTACCCAGCGCGCCATTTCCTGGCCGAGGTAATACGGGCATACCTGGTGCGCCAGGGCTACCTCGCGCAGCTGGGCGCGGTCGAGCAAGGGCAACGCTGCCGCTGCCTGCCGCGCGGCCGGCAGGCGGTCGTAGAAGCCTACGGCCAAGGGGCAGGACTCGCCATGACAGGCCTTGTCGGGGTGCTCGCAGGCTTTGTCGCGGGCGATCAGCTCCAGCGTGCGCAAGGCCGGCTGCGGCGTGGCATCGGTGATCTGGCGCATGGCATCCAGGGCCAGGGCCCGGCCCGGGGTCTTGGCGGTGAGAAAGAACAGCTTGTCCAGCTGCTGCGGCACCATGGCCTTGAGCAGGGGGAACAAGGTACCGACGGTCTTGCCAATTCCGGTGCTGGCCTGGGCCATCAGGCAACGGCCGGTACTCACGGCCTTGTACAGGGTTTCCGCCAGTTGTCGCTGGCCCTGGCGGAACGCCGGATAGGGGAAGCCCAGTGCTTGCAGGCCCAGGTTACGCTCGGCCAGGCGCTGCTCCTGCCCTTGTGCCCACGCCAAAAAGCGCTGGCACTGGGTTTCGAAGAAGGCCTGCAGTTCGGCTGCCGTGCAGTGTTCACTGATCAGAGTCTGGCCATCGCTGTCCACGTCCAGGTAAACCAGCGCTACCTCGATGGCCGGCAGTTGCCGTGCCTGGCACATCAACCAGCCGTAGACCTTGGCCTGCGCCCAGTGCAACTGGCGATGGTTGGCCGGTTGGCGCGACAGGTCGCCACGGTGGGTCTTGATCTCTTCCAGGCGGTTGCAGGCGGGGTCGTAACCGTCGGCGCGGCCACGCACTTTCAGGGTTTCGAACTGGCCTTCAAGGGCAATTTCCGACTCATAGCCCGCAGCACGTCGCGCCACCACCCGCCGATGCCCCTCGATCCCCTCCTGGGCGGTGGGTGATGGCGTGAAGCGCAGGTCCAGGTCGCCGACCTTGGCGCTGAATTCACACAAGGCGCGTACCGCCACGCTGTAGCTCACGGTGTTTCGCTCCAGCGCACGTGGCACACCGCGACAGGCAGGCCGTGGGCCCGGCAGAACTCCAGCCAGCGCAGCTGGTTGTCCTGCAGGCGGTCGCCAGGGCCCTTGACCTCGACCATGCGATAGCGACCTTGCTCGGGCCAGAACTGGATCAGGTCGGGCATGCCGGCGCGGTTGTTGCGGATGTCCTGCAGCAGGCGCAGGAAGCACTGTTTCAAATGGGCCGCCGGCAGGCAGGCCAAGGCTTGCTCAAGCAACGCTTCACTGAGCACGGACCAGAACACGAACGGCGACTGCAGCCCTTGCTTGGCGGCGTAGCAGTCGAGAATCGCCCGGTGATGGCTGCCATCGTCCAGCCGCCCCAGGCAACGTTCGAACAGAGGACTGCGGCGTTGCTGGAAGTCGCTGTCATGCAGGTCCTGCGGGGCGGCCTGGAACGGGTTGAAGAACGCGCCAGGCACCGGGGCGAAGATCGCCTCCCAGCACAGCAGGCCGAACAGGCTGTTGAACAGCGTGTTCTCCACGTAATGCACCGGCCCACCGGCTTCGGCCAGGTGCTGGCGTACCGCCTCCTCCACACCCAGCGCTGCCAGTTCCCGGGGCAGTTCCAGCTCGATCAGCTCCAGGGGCGCGACACGCTGGCGCCGCTGTGGCGGGCCACCGAGCTTGCGTGCCAGGCGTGGCAACATGCGTTCCAGCGCCTGCACTTCCAGGGCGTTGGCCGGCGCCGCCGCCAGTTGCAGCGCCAGTGCATGGGCCTGGGGCCACTGTTCGCTGCGCTCCAGCACCCGCACCTGGCGGATGCGCGCCTGGGCATGGCTGCACTGCGTGTACACAGCCATGGCCTGCGCCCAGTCGCCCAGGCGCTCGCATTGCTGGCCCAGGGCGAATTGCAGGCGCGCATGGCGCCGGGCCAGCCATGGGTTGTCGCTGTGCAGGCCCTGCATGGCTGCCAGGATCGACAGCGGGTCGTCGCCCTGCTCCAGGCGCTCGGCGCACTGGTGCAAGGCCATGGCCAGGTCGACTTCGGCGCGTTGCTGCAGGGCACGCGAATCGGTGCTGAACGGCACCTGTTCGTAGCGCAACAAACCGAGGTCGGCGAGGACGAAGTCCGACCAGTCCTGGTACAGGTTGCCGAAGAACAGCAGGCGCATGCGGTCGCACAAGGGTTGCAGGCACCACTGGAGGATGCGCACGCCACTGTCCGGAAACCACTCGGCCAATGAACGGGCTTGCAGGCCCAGGGGTTGCAGTTGTGCAAGCAGGTCATGCTTGGCAGCGCGAGGGCGGCTCAGCTGCGGGGCAAAACAACGGGCAAGTTCGTCCTTGCGCAGCAGGGCGAACAGTTGCTGCAGTTCCAGTTGCGCGGGCTCCCGTACCCAGCCGAGGGCCAGCAGCGGCTGCAGGGCCTGCCCGGTATCGCCGATTTCGGCATAGTCGAGGCGATCGCTGCGAAAAAGCTCGCCCTTGCGCATGACCATGCGCACCATCAGGGCCTGTGCCGGGGCGTCCAGTTGGCCGAAGGTGCGGATGAAAGCGAGTTCCTGATCGTCGAGCAGGTCTTCGTAGCGCTGTTCGACCCATAGCAGCACCTGGCGGAAATTGTGCAGGTAGTAGAACGGGTCGTCGACGGAATGGGCGATCACTGGCTGGGGTCAGGCGGCTGGAATGGATACTGGTTATACATACAGACCAGTATGCCTGGCAAGTGCCGTGGGTCGCTCAACGATCGGCTGTCGGCTTGGGGGCTGCTTTGCAGCCCAATCGCGACGCAAGGCCGCTCCCACAAGGTATTGCAGTGCTGCTGAAACCAGCGCGATACCTGTGGGAGCGGCCTTGCGTCGCGATTGGGGCGCAAAGCGCCCCCCCGGAATTCACCCCTGTTCCGTCGCCCCGACCATCTCCGCCGCCTTGACCTTGGCACTGCCAATCGGGGCCTGCAGCAGCAGGAAGTAAGCCACCGCCGAACACAGCGCCACCACCGCACTGATCATGAACGCCGTGGTGAACGAGCCCGAATACTGGATGCTGAAGCCAGTGACGATCGGCGCCACCGAGCCGGCAATGTAGCCGCCGAAGTTCTGGATCGAGCCAAACGAGGCCACGCGCTGGCTGTCGACGATGGTGTTGACGATCATCCAGGCAGTGGCACTGGCCATGTTGATGCTGAACAGCGCCAGGCACAGCAGGACGATGCAACCGGTCAGGCCGGTGACGAACGACAGCGGCAGGGTAAACAGCGCCGCCAGCACCAGCCCGGTGATGACGCTGAACTTGCGGCTGGCCAGCACGCTCATGCCGCGCTTCACCAGCACGTCGCAGAAGCGCCCGGCAACGATCGTGCCCGCTGCGCCAAAGCCATAGGCCAGCGACACTACCCAGGCGGTCTTGTACAGGTCCAGGCCGTGCTCACGCTCGAAGTAGCCAGGCAGCCAGGTCAGGTGCAGCCAGAGCATGTAGATCACGCCCATGAAGCCGAGCACCGCACCCCAGGTACTGCGGTGCTTGAACAGGTCGAGCCAGCCGGCGAAGTACGAGGCCTTCGGCGCTTGTGAAGTGGCTGCCGGTGCCTGCAGCCCACTCGGCAACGGCTTGCCTTCGGCAGCAAGCTCCGCCAGGTAGCGGGCCTTGCTTTTGTAGAAGGTCAGCCAGCACAGCGCCGATCACGCCGGTGATGATGAACATGCCGCGCCAGCCGAAGTTGACCATGAACAGCGTCAGCAAGGGTGGCGCCAGGCACGGGCCGAGGCAGGTCGAGGACCAAACCACGCCGGTCGGGGTGCCGCGTTCGTTGGCATCGAACCACTCCGACAGGGCCTTGGCCGCCGACGGGAACATCGGCGCCTCGCCAATCCCCAGCAGCACACGCAGGCCCATGAAGCCGGCAAAGCTGTTGACCATGCCGAACGCTGCCTGGGCCACCGACCAGCCCAGCAACGAGGCGCCGAGGGCGATCTTGCTGCCCAGGCGGTCGATGATCATGCCCATCGGCAGCTGGGCGGTTTCGTCGGCCCATCGGTGATGGGCCTGATCGAGCAGGCCACCGGCAGTACCCGCAATGGCTTGTGGATCATCGCCGCGTTGCTGGTGGTGGCAGCGCTGGTCAGTACCCGCTTGCGGCAAGGGCAGGAGCAAGCGAATCGCTGACAGGAGGCGTTTGCCTGCCAAGGCCTAATCGCCGGCAAGCCGGCTCCCACAGGTACAGCGACAACCTTGAGTTCAACGCTGCACCCGTGGGAGCTGGCTTGCCGGCGATGGGTTGCAACGCAACCCCGGCGGCTCAAGGTGTAGCGCCGGCAGGCCGGCCGCAGCGCAGTTCCAGCACCTGAGCCAGGCGCTCTACCGCCTGTTGCAGCTCCCCCGGGTGATCACCCAGCCACGCCATCGCCAGATACTGCTGGTAGCGGCCCTGCAGGCTGAACTGCTCGCCCGGCAGGGCATGCAGTGCTGAACCAGCCAGCGCTGCTGCAATACCCTCCCACGGCAGCGGCTGGCGAAAGCGCACCCACAGTGTCCGGCCACCCTCCGGCGTTTCCAACACCACCCGCTGGCCGAACTGCAGCTGCAACTCACGCGCCAGGCATTGCATGCGCTTTTGCAGGTCGGTGCGCAGCCGCACCAGTTGCGCCTCGATTTCGCCTTTGCCCAGCATGTGCGCCAGCGCTTGCAGGCGAAGCGGTGCAAGCCGAAATGCACGCTCAGCGAAAGCCCGGGCCAGCACGGCATCATGACCCAGCAGGTAGGCATAGGGCGCCTCGCCCCCCACTGCGGCATCGAACGCCCCCATCACCAACAGCCAACGCGGGTCGACCCAATCGCGCAGGCGCGTATTCGGCGGCCCGCTGTAACAGTGCTCGCTGTCCAGATCGTTCTCCAGCAACCATACAGGGTGCTGGCCCAGCAGCTGGCCAAGCTGCTGCTGATAGTGCAGTGAAACCAGCCGCCCCTGCGGCATGCCAAGGCACGACGGCATGACCAGCATGCACACCGGCTCGCTGGCCAGCAGCCGGCCCAGGGCGCGCAGGTCCGGGTTGCCGCGGCTATCCAGTGGTACCTCCAGCACTCGCATGTCGGCACGGGCCAATGCGCGCAGTACCTGCCAGCAACAGGGCGAGTGCACTACCACGGTCCCGCCTTGCAGGGCCAGCGCCGCCAGCAAAGTCTCCAGCAACGCCTGCACATCTGGCGCCAGCTGGACGTCCTCGGCACGCCAGTACTGGTTGGAGGAGCGGGTATAGCGCTCGGCGACGGCATTGCGCAGGCGGGCGCTGCCGGGTGCGTCCCACGGGGCGACACTGTGCGAGCGCTGACGCGCCAGGCGCCGCTCGTGGGTGAACAGGGTGCGCTCAAGCATCGGCTGTGCCGGCAGGGACGCCTGCCGGGGCATGGCCGCAGCATCCCCCTTGGCAGCGCCCTGTACGTAATAGCCCGACCTGGGCAGACACTGCACGCGCCCCTCTTCTTCCAGCAGGCTGTAGGCACTCTGCACGGTGGCCAATGACACCCGCAACCGCCGGGCCAACACGCGCAACGACGGCAATCGGCACGGGCCACTGGGTGGCGCCTGGTCGATCAGGGCTTCCAGGTAGCGATAGACCTTGCGATAGGCGAACTCGCCGGAGCCCGATTGCGCCATCAAGGCGGCCCCGCATGACCACGCCGCCGCCCCGTTGCCCGCCGTGGCAGCAACCTCAGCTGTACATCGCGACGGGCCAGGTGGCTCATGAGGCGCCAGGAGGCCAGCGGCAGGCCTCCGCCATAGATCAACCGGAGTTGCCCCAGCGGCAGGCCGCTGGTATTCACCAGCCAGTTTTTCACCGCTTCAGGGCAGGGTTTACCCTGCAAGGCTCGATGCAGGTATGGCAGCGCCACCAGCATGTCGGCATGCCAGCATTGCAGAAAACGCTCCAGGTTCTTCCCCTGCCTGGCAAACGGGCTGAACAGCAGGCACACCTGTTGGATCTGGTTGATGCCATATGCCTTGCCGAACTGCAGCTGATGCGTGTCGCGCCGCTTGTTGGCGCCCGGCTGGCCAGCCAGCCGCAATGCCGGGCGACTGGCCTGCGGCTCGAGACTGCGTGCGTGCAGCTCCCGCAGCTGCACCGGGGCCAACGGCTCGACGAACGCGGTCAATGGCCAGGCGTCCTGGCTCCCCTCGAAGCGACAACCGAGCATGAGGTCCAGCTGCTGCTCTTCGAGCAATGGCGGCAGCAGGTCGTCAATGGCAATCAACCGCACCGGCGTACTCTGCGGCACGCTCGCCGAGGTCGGCCCCGCCAAGGCACCCGATGGCAACCCGATACTGCCGTGCAGGCGGCTCAGCCCTTGTGCCAGCGTCGCCAGGCACTGGTGCACCACATGCGGACCGCGCTCCCCTGCCAGGCGCAGGCTGCGACGTGCCCAGGCCAGGTACCGGCGGCGCTGGCGCGCAGGGATGGCGGTGATAAATACATCAGCAGGTGAATGGGCCTGCAGCGCAAAGCCCACGGCCGCCGCCAGTTCCAGGTGCAGGCGACACCCCAGCAGCGCTTCGGGCCTGGCATCGACCAGGTGACCGAACATCAGCATGGCATCCCTCGCCAACAGCCAGTTGTCGGGCGCGGCAGGGGCATGTCGGCTGAACGGCACCACTTCACGCCCCTTGATCATCTGCAGTTGCACCCGCGGGTCATCCTGCAAGAACAGCGCATTGAAGCTGCGCTCATGGCATTCGAGCGTGGCACTGTCAGCCACGGGCAGGCTCACCACCAGCACCCGCAGCTGGAAGGTTACCGGCGCACGCAGGGCGATACTCAGTTGTGCGGCACGCAGCATGGCCAGCAGCCGGGTGCTGCGGCGATCATTGCCTTGCAGCACCAGCAAGCGGCAGGTACCGATGTAGTCGGGCCCGCCTGCAGCAACCAGCAGCCGTTGTATCAGCAATTGCAAGGAAGCACGCTGTGCTTGTGACATATGACTGAGCAAGCGCTCGAGTACTTGCTGGTAGATATAGTGCATTGCCTGGTCGTGAATAGCAGTCACGAGATCACCTCATCAACTTCATGCAGCCAGCGCACGTTGATCAGAGGACCTGAACATCAACATGCCCCGAACTTTCCCAGAAGAAATTTCCTACAACTAATTGGAAGTAATGACGTAACCATCACTGTCGCCATGACATCGAGAAAAACCCATCGTCGCGACGCCCCGCCGCTGCCATACACCGCCCTGGCCTGGGCATAGCCATGCTCATTCCACGCTCCTTGCGCAAACTATCATTGAGCCATTATCGAGGGATGCAAAGCGAATAGAAGATACAGATCAGGGTAAAAAAACCATTCAGCGGAAGTGAGAAAACACATTGACTGCCAGACGGGAACAGTACAAGACAAAAAACTTGGCGGGATATTTCGGCAAGCCACGGAGCAATCAGTTCAAATATAGTCCGCGTCGTATTTAATTGTAGGAAACTTCTTTTTTTAACGTAAAACCAGTCTCTATTAGCAACAAAAAACCCGGGACTCTGCCCGGGTTTCCTGATAGATGCAGACCGCTGTCAGTGTTGCGCCATGTCCAGCACCACACGCCCGCCGCACGGGCATTGGTCCATGTAGCGATGCGCCTCGACCACCTGTTCGAACGGGTACACCTTGATGATCTGCGGTGTCAGCAACTGGTCGGCAGTGAACTGGTTGATATCACGCAGGGCGCGCTGCAGCGCCACCTGATCCTGGCTGATACCCAGCTCCGGCTTGCCGGTGAAGTTGCCAATGCAGTGCACATAGAACTGGATGTTCTTCTGGAACGCCGCGCAAGCCGGGAACGGCGTCTGATTGCCGCCTTGCAGGCCATACAGCACCAGGCTGCCACGTGGAGCCAGGACATCGCCCAGCAGCGACATCTGCGGCCCGCCCATGCCATCCAGGACCATGTCCACGCCACGACCATCGGTGTACTTGCCAACCTGCAGCAACAGGTCCTGCTCTTCAGTGACAATCACCTTGTCGGCGCCCAGGCCCAGCAGGTACTCACGCTGATCCGCCTCTTTTGTGGCGGCAAACACCTTCAGCCCCAGGGCCTTGCCCAGTTGCACGAAGGCAGGGCCCGCGCAGTGGCTGGCGTCGGTGACCAGCGCGGTCTGCCCGGCCTTGGCCCGGGCCAGGTCGACGTAGGCGAAATAGGCGATCAGCAGCGGCGTGTAGTGCACGCTGGCCTCGATCGGGGTGAGCACATCCGGATAACGGGTAATGGCCGAACGCGGCAGCACGATGACATCGCCATACACCGGGTGGTCGTTGGCACTGGTGGCCGGGAAGCTGGCAACCCGGTCACCCACCGCAATATCCTCGACCCCTTCGCCGACCGCGGTCACCACCCCCGCCATCTCGTGGCCGATCCCCGCCGGCAGGCGCGCCTGGGACGGTGCCAGGTTCTGGCGCCAGAGCACGTCATACCAGCTGACGCCAACCGCCTCGACGCGGATCTGTACCTCGTCGGCAGCAGGTGACGGTTCGGCCTGCTCCTCGCAACGGAGCACATCGGCAGCGCCGAACTTGTGGAAACGGATCATGCGGGACATCGCATACCTCGCCTTTGTGAACCTCTAATTACCACGGACTTTATCCGGGCTTTGCTGGTTAGACCATCAGTGGTCATTAATAGTCGACATGCTTGTCATCGATTGGGCACCTGACTTTCCCTGCGATTGGTCCCCCTAAACCCGTGCAGGGTACCAGCCTTTGGCCTTAAGATTCACCTCTGCCCCACTTTAGGCGAAGCGCACCGATGAATCGAAACGACCTGCGTCGCGTAGACCTCAACCTGCTGATCGTGTTCGAAACGCTGATGCACGAGCGCAGCGTGACCCGTGCCGCGGAAAAACTGTTCCTCGGCCAGCCCGCCATCAGCGCGGCCCTGTCGCGCCTGCGCAACCTGTTCGACGACCCGCTGTTCGTGCGCACCGGCCGCAGCATGGAGCCCTCGGCCCGGGCCCACGAAATCTTCGCCCTGCTGTCCCCGGCGCTGGACTCGATTTCCACCGCCGTCAGCCGCGCTGCCGAATTCGACCCGGCCACCAGCAATGCGGTGTTCCGCATCGGCCTGTCGGACGACGCCGAATTCGCCCTGCTGCCGCAGCTGCTCAAGCGCATCCGCGCCGAAGCGCCGGGTATCGTGCTGGTGGTGCGCCGGGTCAATTACCTGCTGATGCCGACGCTGCTGGCCTCGGGCGAGATCTCGGTGGGGGTCAGCTACACCAGCGAACTGCCAGCCAACGCCAAGCGCAAGGTGCTGCGCCGCAGCATGCCGAAACTGCTGCGCGCCGACAGCGTGCCCGGCGCCATCACCCTGGACGACTTCTGCGCGCGGCCGCATGCGCTGGTGTCGTTTGCCGGGGACCTGTCGGGGTTCATCGACGAGGCGCTGGACGAGATTGGCCGCAAGCGCCACGTGGTGCTGGCGGTGCCGCAGTTCAACGGGCTGGGGAGCTTGCTGGCGGGCACCGATATTGTCGCTACAGTGCCGGATTACACGGCGGATGCGTTGACCGCGGCGGGTGGGTTGCGGGCTGAGGATCTGCCGCTGGATGTGCGCAGTTTCGAGCTGCACATGGCCTGGCGCGGGGCGCAGGACAATGACCCGGCAGAGCGGTGGTTGCGGTCGCGGATACAGATGTTCTTCGGCGACCCTGACAGTCTTTAGGGGCTTCGCGCCGATCGCGTCCCTGGAAGTGGTGTAACTCATCCTGCGGCGCTATTGAGCGTCCTCCCCGCCTATCCTTGATCAGCAGAAAACCAAGATTGACCGAGTAAGGATTATTCCTTACCATCCGATCAATACATCCGGGAGAACACTCATGCCTGCCATCCACGAAATCGCCACGTTGACCTCGAAGGGACAGGTCACACTGCCAAAATCCGTTCGCCAGCTACTGGGCGTTGACACAGGTGGCAAGATTGCATTCGACGTGCGCGGGGGTGAAATCGTGGTCAGCCGCGTAGAAACCACCCACGAAGACCCTGCCATCGGTGCGTTCCTGGGTTTGCTGGAGGCTGATATCCGAAACGGACGCAACCTCACCACCCTGCCGGAAGACTTGGCGCAAACCATGCTCGCCAATGCAAACCACCCTGTAAACCTGGACGAAGATATCGATGGTGAGGTCGCGATCTAATGCTGCGACATGGCTGGACACTGTTGTTCCATGAAGGTGTGACTTTACAGCTACGCAAATTGCAAGAAGCCGCCGCCCGGGCCGAGCAGAACGATCCGCAAGGTTTTGAAAGCAACGCCAACGTCAAGCTGTTTCGGGCATTGAGCCATCTGATCATGGAGGCTGTGCCTGCCGACCCAGGCCGTGATGAGTTCCGCCAAGGCAACACGCTGGGCACCGCCTACAGACATTGGCGCCGCGCAAAAATCGGCAGGCGCTTTCGGCTGTTCTTTCGCTACGACTCAAGGTCCAAGGTCATCGTCTATGCATGGGTCAACGACGAAAATACCCTACGGTCCGCAGGCAGCAAATCCGATCCCTACGCCGTATTCGAGAAGATGCTGGGCCGCGGCAACCCTCCTGATGACTGGGATGCGCTGACTGCTGCAACGCGTAGCGACTGGGACGAGCCCAAAGCATAAGTTGCGCAAATGGGTGAGGGATTGCACGTTCTGCGCCAGCCCCGCCCCCGGTGCGTCCACTGTAATCCACTCGTAGCTGCTGTAAAAAGGGGCCCCATTCATAACCATTTGATTTATATGAAGGGCCAAATGTTATTCGGGGATCCGGACAGTCTCTCAGCACGATCCCCAACACCTCATCGCGCAAATGGCCCAGGCGCTATGGATCAAGGCTTTCACGCTTGGCCGGCAAGAACGCCACGCCCCCCTGTGGGAGCGGCTTCAGCCGCGAAGCAGGCGCCGCGGTATCACATGGATTTCATCAGTCCCGGTCAATCTTGGCATTTGACAAGGCTAAGGACAGGGTCGATACCAATGACATCCCTGCCAAAGGAGTCACCCATGTCGAAGCTTTATCCCAGCATTGATCCTGAGGGGCTGGTCGAGTACTCGGTGGTGTACAGCGACCGCTCGCTCAATCACATGTCGCAGACGTTTCAAGGCGTGATGAAGAACATTTCCAGGACCCTGAAACAGGTCTATAACGCCCAGGCTGTTGCGGTAGTGCCCGGCAGCGGTACATTCGGCATGGAATCGGTAGCGCGCCAGTTTGCCACCGGTCAGCAATGCCTGGTGATACGCAACGGCTGGTTCAGTTATCGCTGGAGCCAGATCCTTGAGATGGGCAACATCCCGGCGGCCACCACGGTGCTGAAAGCCCGACCGGTCGACACTGGTCGCCAGGCTGCCTACGCTCCGCCCCCTCTGGACGAAGTGCTGGCGGCGATAAAGGCGCACAAGCCGCAGATTGTCTTCGCCCCCCACGTTGAAACCTCATCCGGGATTATCCTGCCCGACGATTACCTGCGGGCCGTCGGCGACGCTGTGCATGCGGTGGGCGGCCTGTTCGTGCTCGACTGCATCGCCTCAGGCACGATCTGGGTTGATATGCAAAAGTGCGCAGTCGACCTGCTGATCAGCGCTCCACAGAAAGGCTGGAGCGCCTCCCCTTGCTGCGCCCTGGTGATGCTCAGTGCTTTGGCCCTGGAGCGCATCGAGCAGACGCAAAGCAGCAGTTTCGCCTGCGACCTGAAAAAGTGGCTGCAGATCATGCAGGCCTACGAACAGGGCGGGCATGCCTACCATGCGACCATGCCCAGCGACTCTCTCGCGCGATTTAACAAAGTAATCAACGAGATGCGAGCCTACGGTTTCGACAAGGTCCGCGGCGAACAGCAGGCTCTGGGCGATCGAGTGCGCGCCATGTTGACCGGCAAAGGCATCAAGAGCGTGGCCGCCGCCGGCTTTCAGGCCCCGGGCGTAGTGGTGAGCTACACCGATGATGCCGATATCAAGAGCGGTAAGAAATTTGTCGAGCACGGCCTGCAGATAGCCGCCGGAGTGCCGTTGCAATGTGACGAGCCGGCCGACTTCCAGACCTTCCGCATCGGTCTGTTCGGGCTCGAAAAACTGCACGATATCGAGCGCACGGTCAGCACCCTTGAGCAGGCACTGGACGAAGTGATGGTGAACTAAGGCCTCATCCTGGCATTTGCCGCTTTCGTGTCCTCGGTGATCGAAAGCGGCACGCCACCGGCACTGATGGCGGCGATTCGCGAGCGTCTGCGTGAACTTGGCCTGGAACCTTACGACTGCTTGTCGCCCCCACTCATGGATGCACTCGCGGTTCACGCCGCCAAGCAAAAAGGCACCTACCGCGAATGATGGTGATCTGAACCCTTATACTGCTTGCAGTTGCCGGTCAGCGTGGTAGGACGAGCGCACCAGCGGCCCGGAGGCCACGTTTCTGAACCCCATCGCCAAGGCCTGCTCGGCAAGCATGGCGAAGGTGTCAGGGTGCACGAAGCGCTGCACCGGCAGGTGGCTGCGAGACGGTTGCAGATACTGCCCCAGGGTCAGCATGTCAACCTGATGCTCACGCATGCGCTGCATCACCTCGACCACCTCGGCATCGGTCTCGCCCAGGCCGAGCATCAGGCCGGACTTTGTCGGTACCACCGGCAGGCGTTGCTTGAAGCGCTCCAGCAGGTCCAGCGACCACTCGAAGTCCGAGCCCGGCCGTGCCGCCCGGTACAGGCGCGGCACGGTCTCCAGGTTGTGGTTGAACACGTCTGGCGGCTCTTGCGCCGTGATGTCCAGAGCAACGTCCATACGGCCACGGTAATCCGGCACCAGGGTTTCCAGCTGAATACCCGGCGACAGCCTGCGGATCTCGCGCAGGCAATCGGCGAAGTGGCGGGCACCGCCATCGCGCAGGTCGTCACGGTCCACCGAAGTGATCACCACATACTTCAGGCCAAGGTCGGCAATGGCGATGGCAAGGTTCGTCGGCTCATCGGCATCCAGTGGCTTGGGCCCTGATCGCGACTGAACGCTTTCGACCCAAAGCGGACATCTGTAACCGGGGCCGCTTCGCGGCCCATCGCCGGCAAGCGCGGCTCCCACAAGTACAGCGCATGCCTTAAGGCTGGTGATATTCCTGTGGGAGCCGGCTTGCCGGCGATGAGGCCTGCACTGACTACAGAGCTTTGGATCAGTGTCCGCTTTGGGTCGATAGCAGCCGTTCGTGAAAGCATTCCCAAACGGACTCAGCCCTGTCCAAATGTTCTTCGGGGATCCTGACACATTACGTTCCTGCGCCCACTCATTCGACAGTTTGCCGGGCTACACCCGAGCGCTGCTGGACTGTTTGTCTCTACCGCTAACCGGCAACGCTTGACTCTACCGTAAGGGGCAGACTTTACCCTTGGCTCTTCATCACCTGGAGTTCGTCATGAAGAGCAAACGCATGCTCGTAATCCTCGGCCACCCTTCGAACGACAGCTTTTGCGGCGCTGTGTCCGAACGTTATGTCGAGGCCGCCACGCAAGCAGGTCATGAGGTGCGCCTGCTGCGCCTGGACACCCTGGATTTCGATCCGGTCTTGCACGATGGCTATAACCAGGTCCAGTTGCTTGAGCCCGACTTGATCAACGCACAGAACGACATTACCTGGGCCGAACACCTGACATTGGTGTACCCGATCTGGTGGGGCGGCATTCCGGCGCTGCTCAAGGGGTTCTTCGACCGCGTGTTTCTGCCCGGTTTTGCCTTCAAGTACTGCAAAGGCTCGCCCTTCCCGGATAAGCTGCTCAAGGGCCGCACGGCTCACCTTCTGGTGACCATGGACACGCCGCCGTGGTACTACCGGTGGGTGTATCGCATGCCGGGCCTGCACCAGATGCGCAAGACCACCCTGGAGTTCTGCGGCATAAAAACCCTGAAAACCCTGACCTTCGGTCCGGTATTGGGCTCCAGGCCGGAACAGCGTGAAGCCTGGCTCAAACAAGTCCAGGCAGTCGCCAGCCGCTGATCGGCCCCGGTCGTATCGTGCCCCTGCGCTGCCCAGCCGAGCCTCCCTGCTGCGACACCTTGTCCAACTTGGCTTCCAACCCCCTGACGCTTGTGCAAAGATGTCGCGCGCCGTACGAGCACGCGACATCTTTTCGCTTCCGATGCGTCAAAAAAGGGATTTTCATGTACATCGGCAAAGCCGCCCAGCTGTCGGGCACCACCGTCAAAAGCATTCGACATTACGAAGAAATCGGCCTCTTGCCCCCCCCGCAACGCGAAGGCAAGTACCGCATCTACAGCCAGCAAAGCGTAGAGCTGCTGACCTTCATCAAATGTGCTCAGCAACTCGGTTTCAAACTCAAGGAAATGCAGGCCATTCTGCAGGATCATCGCGGCCAGGAGCTGCCCTGGGATCTGGCCATGCAGGCCATCAATAACAAAAAGCAGGAATTGATGGGGCAGATCCAGGCCTTGCAGCAAGTGCATGACGGCTTGGTAGAGTTTGAGCTGAGCCTCAAAGATGCTCGGATGCAATGCCAGTTCGAACACCTGGAAAAAGCCCGCTGAATCCGCACCGCCGCCCCTGAACGGCCATGGCGCCCCGTGCCGTTTTCAACACGCAGGCGCCCCGGCGATTTAGCCTGGCACAGCCTCACCCCGCGGCTGCTCGCCCTCTTGCACTGCTGGTTGCGGCACAATCGAGGCAAAGAACCACGGCGAAATCAGCATTCTGTAGATGAACCAACCTTACTCCAGCCCTGCTCGCTGAATATCACCTGATGACTCATACCCAGGCGCCCAACGCCACGTCGGCGCGGACAGGTGTTCAAAGAAGAAATCGGAAACAGCTCTGATCTTCACTGGCCGAGTTCGCGCAGACGGTGTCACGAAATACAAGCCGCCCCGAGTCATACTCCACTCAGGCAAGATTCTTTCCAGGCGCCCATCCGCCAGATACTCACTCGCGATGAACTCAGGCAGTTCAGAGATGGCCATCCCTTCTAGCAGCATTGGGATCATCGCCTCCGAATTAGTGACACGCAAAGGCCCGGTAGGCACGACATCCTCTTCTACTCCAGATATATGCGTGAATCTCCAGACTTGCGTCCGAGCACGGTAGGCGTAGCTAAGGCAAAGCATACTTGCAAGCTCTCGGGGGTGCTTTGGCCTTCCGTGCTGATTGAGGTAGGCCGGTGAGGCGACAAGAAACTGAGTCACGGCACACAGTTTTCTAGCCACCAATGAAGAGTCGGGCAATGCAGCGATCCTCAAGGCCGCGTCGAAACCATCCGCGATCAGGTCAACCGAAGCGTCGGACAAATGGAGGTCTACCGAGAGCTCTGGATACTGCCGAATGAGTTGGGGCATCAAGGGCGCGACCCATCTCAAGCCGAACGACATGGGGATCGCGAGGCGAACCAGGCCGCGAGGTCGAACGGAGAGCTCCATTGCCTCGCCTTCCACCTCTTCGGCCTGTCGGTAGATTTCCCCAGCCTTGCCAGCCATGCTCTGGCCGAATTCGGTCAATGAAAGTTGTCGAGACGTGCGGTTGAACAGGCGCCCCCCCAGCCGCTCCTCCAGCCGTGCTACCGCCCTGGACACTGTGGGCACTGAAACGCCCATGACTCTGGCGGCGGCTGCGAACGAGCCCTCCTCAGCTACCTTGGCAAACATCGCCAGCCCTTCAAAATCCGGAAGTTTGCTCATTTCATTTCTGCAACGATGAGTTTCCAACAATTCTATTTTGGTTTTTCCCGGTCGTCGATACGCTTCTCCCAACGCAACATCACAAACACCGGAGATGATCATGACTGGCAAGCTTGAAAACAAAATCGCAATCGTGACTGGCGGAACCTCAGGCATCGGGCTGGCGACCGCCAAGCTTTTCGCTCAACAAGGCGCACGAGTATTCATCACCGGGCGCCGCCAGGTGGAGCTGGACAACGCCGTCGCACAGATTGGTAGCGCAGTCGGGGTTCGAGTGGATTCTTCCAAGCCGGACGAACTCGATGCCCTGTACCAACAGGTGGCTGCAGAGCACGGGCAAATCGACGTATTGTTCGCAAACGCAGGCGGTGGCTCGATGTTGCCTCTGGGAGACATTTCTGAAGAACACTACTACGACACTTTTGATCGTAACGTCAAAGGTACGCTGTTCACGGTTCAGAAAGCGCTGCCACTTCTGGCTCAAGGCGCTTCAGTGATTTTGACCGGTTCCACTGCCGCCAGCTCGGGCACACCCGCATTCAGCGTGTACGCGGCCTCCAAGGCTGCGGTGCGTGCCTTCGCCCGTAACTGGATCCTCGACCTTAAAGATCGCAACATCCGGGTCAACACCATCAGCCCCGGCGCGACTCGCACCCCGGGTCTGGTAGACCTCGCCGGGCCGGACGCAGCTCAGCAGCAAGGCCTGCTGGACTACCTGGCATCGCAGATTCCCTTGGGGCGCGTCGGCGAGCCTGAAGAGATTGCCAAAGCCGCTCTGTTCCTGGCGTCCAGCGACGCCAGCTTCGTCAACGGGGCCGAACTGTTCGTCGACGGTGGCCAGGCGCAAGTCTAACGAGTAAAGGCCGCGACAAATGCGGCCTTCCCTCACTGTTTGAGGAAGCCTGTCAGTTTCGTCTCGACCGTTCTATGGACATTGCCCCTTACCTCGAAACATTAAGAAATATTTTTGCTGAAATTTAGGTTGTACGACATCCTATCTACTGTGATCGACTACGCTCCGCTCTCACAAAAAAAACAATGGAGTCACCATGTCGAGCATACCTTCTGTCGAGGGGAAAACTGCCGTAACCCCTCAAAATCGCCTGTCAAAGCTGATCAAATTGCTTGGCCCCGGCGTCATCGCGGTTCTGTCGTGGTTGGGGGCAGGAGATCTGATAACCTCATCTGTCGCCGGGGCGAACTATGGTTACGCCATGATGTGGGTGCTGGCCGTTTCGCTCCTGCTCCGATACCTGATCGTAAACATCATCGCCCGCTTTCAGCTGTGCAATAACCAAGGGATGACCATTCTGCAGGGCTATGCGCAGCTGCACCCGGTGTTCGCCTGGTTCATGTTGGCCTATGCCCTGTTGATGGGGCACCTGATGAACGCCTACATGATCAAGGGTGCGGGGGAAGCGCTGGCGATGTTGCTGCGGATCGACTACCCACTGCTGTGCTCCATGGCCGTGGTGCTGGCCGTGTGGATGCTGGTGGGGCGCAACATCTACGCAATGATCGAAGGGGTCATGAAACTACTGTTGGCGGTGATGACCTTGGCCTTCCTGGCGCTGGCGGTGATGTCCGGCCCCGACGTGGCGGGTATCGTCAAAGGCACCATCGGCTTCAGCATTCCAGCCGATGAAGGCGTTCACGGCGCACTGCTGGTAGCAGTATCGGTGATCGGTGCCGTGGCAGGCTCGGTAGCCAACTTCGTGCACCCCTATGTCATGCGTGAAAAAGGCTGGGTCGGCCCGCAACACAAACGCATCCAGCGCAACGACCTGCTGTTTGCGGTATTCGTCGGTATCGTCATCAACCTGGCGATCTGGATCGTCGGCGCGGAAATCCTGCGGCCCAACGGCATCGAGGTGAAAACGCTTGGCGACCTGGGCAAGGCGTTGGAACTGTTCTTCGGCCCGATCGGCTGGTACATCTTCTTCGTCGGCGTATTCGCCACCTTGTTCGCCAGCATTTCTGGCAAGACCACTGCGTTCCCCATGCTGATCACCGACGCTTTCCAGCATGTGAAGCCCGAGCGGCGCGAACGCTATGGAAAGGAATTCCACAACGACCCGATGCACAAATGGTTCATGTTGTTCATCCTGGTGACACCACTGGCCTGGTCGATCCCGGGTATGCCCGACTTCGTGACCCTTACCATCGGTGTCAGCGCGCTGAACATCGTCGGCCTGCCGGTGATCTCGCTGGGCCTGCTGATCATGTCCAACCAGAAATCGCTGCTGGGCAAGGCGTACCGCAACAACTGGTTCGAAAACATCGCGCTGGCCTTCGCCACTGGCCTGGCGTTATGGGTAGCCTTCCAGCTGGCAGTGGACCTTATCGCCTGAAGGTAACGGACAGCCCTGGCTCAATGTTCGCCAGGGCTGATCGGCGCTGCGCCTCGGCCTGATACCGGCGTGACCGGTATTTTTCTGCCTGCATTCCATTACGCAGCCTACCACCGGACTTGTTGGTCTGAACTTTACGACCCGCCTTGGCTTCCCCTGCATATCCATCACGCAAAGATGCCTAGCAGAAGGCTGACATTTTCGAGATCTACAGGGGTTCGCACAATGATCGATCAAGCGACAGGTATGAAATCAGGTGAACGCTATCGCGTGGAAAACGTGGAGCGGGCACATCAGTTCCCAGGCTTCTTCCAGGACGGGAAGTACTACCTCGGCCCTGAGCTTCTGACCGCCGTGGGTTGGATCGAGGGCACGCGTTTCATCTACGACAGCGTGGATGCCGAAGGGGAACCCGTGTTTCCGAACCGGGAGGCTGGCACGGTTGAAGGGCTGACGTTGACCCTGGTCGACGGCACCGCTCTTGAAATCTCTCGGATCGAAGCCAGCGAAACGATCGCGCCAGTTGACGACCAGACTACGTCTGGCAAAGAGCGGGAATCGCCCCGAGAGGGCTATCCGAGCAGAGGGCCGCTGCGCGGCAAAGTCGTGGTCATCACTGGCGCTTCCAGCGGTATCGGCCGTGCCGCCGCGCACGCATTTGCCTGCAAGGGTGCTCGCTTGGTGCTTGCCGCGCGCGATGAACAAGCGTTGTTCGACGTCCTGGACGAATGCACCGACTGCGGGACGGATGCCATAGCGATCACGACCGATGTCACCCGCAACGACCAGGTGCAAGCGCTGGCCGCGCAGGCAGCAGCATTTGGCCGCGGACGGATCGATATCTGGATCAACAACGCTGGCGTTGGCGCGGTCGGCAATTTCGAAGAAACTCCACTGGAGGCCCACGAGCAGGTCATCCAGACTGACCTGATGGGTTACCTGCGCGGCGCTTTTGTAGCCCTTCCCCTGTTCAAGGCCCAAGGCAGCGGCATCCTGATCAACACGCTGTCACTGGGCAGTTGGGTGGCCCAACCCTATGCAGCCGCGTACTCGGCGAGCAAGTTCGGCTTGCGTGGGCTGACTGAGGCGCTGCGAGGGGAATTGACGGCGTTCCCCGAGATCCACGTGTGCGATATCTATCCGGCCGTCATGGACACACCGGGCTTCCGAGACGGCGGCAACTACACAGGCCATGCGCTGACGCCTCCGGGCCCTGTATATGATCCCGAACTTGTGGCGAAGGCCATGGTGGCCTGCGCAATATCACCACGCGCTCACACCACGGTCGGTGCCACGGCCCGCCTGGCGCATCTGGCCAGTTACCTGGTACCAGGCCTGCCCCTGTTATCGGGGTGGCTGACGCGTCGGGGAATAAACCGCAGTCCCAAAGCCGAAACATCATCAGGCAACCTCTTTGAGCCGCCGAGTGGCATGAGGAGTGTCGACGGGGGCTGGAGGAAATCAAAAGACAAGACGCCTGTACTGATCGGCGCAGCGGCGCTTGGAATGATCGTAGGTTTTGCAATCACCCGTTCACGACGCAGGAGCTGAACGATTGGGCCGTCAAACTCGACGCAAGCCAGATCCTTCCAAAAGGTTGGCGAACAAAGCTCTGTGGCGCCACAGTCGCCCGCACGGGTTCTTTCGCGCAACCCGTCGGGCCGAGCAGAAAGCAGTGGAGCAAACGCCCCCCTGCCTGACGTCCGAGTTGAACACAGACTTTCCTGTGTGACGACATGAGGTGAAAGATCATGGCTGACAACCAATCCAATCGTGGCCACCAAGGTGGTACCGCACAGAACAACCCAGACAACTTTGCCAATGACCGTGAGAAGGCATCGGAGGCAGGTCGCAAAGGCGGCCAGAGCTCTGGGGGCAATTTTGCCAACGACCGTGAGCGCGCCTCCGAGGCTGGACGCAAAGGCGGACAGAACAGTCACGGCGGCGGTCGTGGTAGCGAAAATCGCTAACTTGAAATGAGTTCGGCCAGGGTGCACGGCGCCCTGGCCTTTTTTCAAATTGAACGCAGCGGCCACCACACGTGCTGCGTCGGTTTCAAGCTACACCGAAGCAGTGAGCCGCCCTTTCCACGCTTCGTATCTGGCAAGCAGCGGTTGAACGCTCAATCCGTGCAGCAGAATGCTTAGCGCCACCACCGATAGAACCAGGTTGATATTCTGCGCGGCTGACGTGGCAAGCAGCCCGTGATTGAGGGCATAGAACAGATAGTAGAAACTGCCGATTCCTCGAATGCCAAACCATCCCAATAGCCCACGCTGCCGGATATCCAGCATTCCTCGAGCCGGAAACACGAGGATGCTCAAGGGACGAATCAGCAGGAAAAGCGCTGCGGCGACGATCAAGGCCCGCCAGTCCCAATGCTCGATGAGTACTACCCCGAGCATGGTCACCAGAAACACCTCCATTGCCCGTTCGATCAAGCTGCCGAAAGCCAGCATATCCCCCAACATGATGCCTGCTGCCACCTGCGAGTCGTCGAGGCCTTGCACATCACCTTTGACGGCCATCTCCGGCGCCACATGCTGGTGGCCTACCACGGGCTGTACCAGGTGTTCAGCAGCCGGCTCTTCGGGGCCATTGGAGGTCTGAACCTCTGCCTGGCGTAAACCGAGGCCAGCAGCGAACACCGCTAAAAACCCATAGGCCTGAACCGACTCGGCGCTCACGTAAGCCAGCGCAATCAGGGCAAGGGCCAGGTAGTCATTGGGCGACACGGTACTGTCGTCGTTGCGCAGGCGCAAAAAGAGCGTGAGCTTGCCCAGGCCGCGCCCCATCCAGTAACCAAGCAACAGGCCTGCGGTCACTGCCCACAGCATGTCCTTGAACAACCAGTCACTGAACCATGCCTGGCCGGTATCCTGCTGAAGGAACAACCCGAGGATGACGAAGGGGAACGCCACGCCATCGTTGAGCCCTGCCTCGCCAGACAAGCTGAAACGCACCGGATCATCATCCCGGGCATCAACCACCTGTACCAGGGTGGCAAGCACGGGGTCTGTGGGTGCGAGTATCGCCCCGATCAATACCGATATGCCCCACCCCAGGTTCAGGCCATGATGCAGCACCAGCGTTACCCCACCGATGCAGGCCAACATCACCGGCCCCGCCAGGTAGAAGGCGCCCCACCATCTGCGGTCATGCAAGGGCAGGCGCAACTTCAAGCCACTGAAGAACAGCGAAAACAGGACTGCGACTTCGGTGAGGTGCTCCATCCAGCCGCTCGCCTTGCTCAGGTCCAGATGAAGAAAACCCAACCCCGATGTGCCCAGGCCGATACCCAGGGCAAGGCACACCACGGACGAAGTCACAGGGATCCATCGCAGGTAGGAGGATGAGAGCGCCAGTAGCAGCAAGACGGCGCCCAGCATGGCGAACCAGACGATGAAGGTCATCTGCGCACAAGCCTTGAAAGAGTTTTCGACTACATTTTGGACTTTCTGGCGAAACAGGTCGTTCCGCTGCATTGCACGTAACTCATTGGGCAATGTACCCCGCACCGCTCATCGTACCGAATGCAGATTGAAACCAACAAAACCAGGGCCAATCGTTTCAAACCGGTATTAACGTTCTCAACTGCAGGAGCGACTACCGTGCGAGACTTCCCTACTCCGCCCTTCCCCTCTCAGCCTCAAGACGTCCCCGGTTCTCAGCGGAAGATGGAGCCGTATCCAGACTGCGGAGAGCAGTCGTATACCGGTCAGAACCGACTGGAAGGCAAAATTGCACTTATCACTGGAGCGGACAGCGGTATCGGCCGGGCGATAGCCATTGCCTACGCCCGCGAAGGAGCCGACGTTGCCATCGCCTACCTCAATGAGCATGAAGACGCGCAAGAAACAGCGCGCTGGGTTAAGGCAGCGGGCCGACAATGCCTGCTGTTGCCAGGGGACTTGGCGCAGAAACAGCACTGCTACGACATCGTCGAAAAGACAGTCGAACAGTTCGGGCGTATCGACATTCTGGTCAATAACGCGGCGTTCCAGATGTCCCACGAAACCCTGGAAGAAATCGACGATGATGAATGGGTAAAAACCTTCGATACCAACATCACCGCCATCTTCCGAATCTGCCAGGCGGCAATCGCTTCCATGCCAAAAGGGAGTTCGATCATCAATACGAGCTCGGTCAACTCCGACGACCCCTCTCCAAGCTTGCTGGCCTATGCAACGACCAAAGGTGCGATTGCCAACTTCACTGCTGGCTTGGCTCAACTACTCGGAAAAAAGGGAATCCGAGTGAACAGCGTGGCACCGGGGCCTATCTGGACGCCTCTGATTCCCTCCACCATGCCAGACGAAGCGGTCAGGAACTTCGGCTCGAAAACACCGTTGGGCCGTCCTGGGCAACCGGTGGAAGTCGCCCCGATCTACGTATTGCTGGGCTCCGACGAGGCCAGTTACATCAGTGGTTCACGTTACGGAGTTACTGGCGGCAAACCGATCCTCTAGAAAATCGTTGGGAAAACATGCCGTACGGACGCATCCCGTACGGCACCCGGCAGCCATAACGCCTACACAGCGCACGGATGCATCGGTCATAGCAGCTCGGGGAATGCAGCGCCAAGCAGGCCCGGATCCTTCAGGATCGATGCGCTGCTGGCGATATCCGGGGCCAGCCAACGGTCCTGGGCATAGGCTGGAACCCGTTCGCGCAACAACCGCCAGGCAACGTTGGTACCCGCGCCAAAGCGCTGCTCCTTGAGGAACTCGAATGCCTGGGCCGCCAACAGGTATTCGATGGCGAGGATCTGCGTGCAGTTCTCCAGGGCGCGGTGCAGCTTCAACCCGGCATTGGTGCCCATGCTCAGATGGTCCTCCTGCAGGCCGGAGGTGACGTAGTTGTCGACGACTGCCGGTTGTGCCAGCTGACGGTTTTCCGCACACAGTGAAGCGGCCACGTACTGGACAATCATCATGCCCGAATTCACCCCCGGCTGGCTGACCAGGAAGGCCGGCAAGCCGCTGACCAACGGGTTGATCAGGCGATCGAGACGACGCTCGGCAATCGCCCCGATCTCAGCCACCGCGATAGCCAGCAAGTCGGCCGCCATGGCCACCGACTGGCCGTGCGGATTCGCCTGGGAAACTACCCGATACGACTCGGGCGTACCCAGCAGCATCGGGTTGTCGGTGGTGGAGTTGAGTTCGGTTTCGATCTGCCGCGCAGCGTGTTCCAGCTGATCGCGCGCGGCGCCATGAACCTGCGGGATCGAGCGAATGCTCAAGGCATCCTGGGTGCGAATGCCTTGGCTGCTGGCAATGATTTCGCTGCCGTCGAGCAGGCGCCGCAGGTTACTGCCCACGCGCTGCATGCCGGGGTGCGGTTTCATCGCGATGATTTCAGGGTCGAAGGCATCAAGCTGGCCGCGCAGGGCCTCGAAGCTCATGGCGCTGATAACGTCCGCCCATTGGCTCAACCGAGTGGCGTCGTCCAGCGACAAGCAGCTCAGGCCGGTCATGCAAGGGGTACCGTTGACCAGGCACAGGCCATCCTTGGCACCCAGTTTGACCGGCGCCAGGCCGACCTCGGCCAAGGCCTGCTGCGCCGGCATGATCTGGCCGCGATAACTGACCTGGCCGACGCCCAGCAAGCTGATGCTGATATGCGCCATGTGGGTCAGGTACCCCACCGACCCTTGCTTCGGCACCTGCGGGGTGATGCGCTGGTTGAGCAGGGTCAGCAGCGCCTCGACCACCTTGCGCTGCAGGCCGGAACGGCCCTGGCAGAAATTGATGATCGCCGCGCACATGATCGCCCGGGTCTGTTCATCCGACAGCGCCGTACCCACGCCACAGGCATGGCTGAGCAAAGTGTTGTGCGACAGCTGGCTGAGTTGTTCGTCCTGCAACGAGACATTGCACAAGGCGCCAAGCCCGGTATTGACGCCATAGGCGCGGTCACCGCTGGAAACGATGCGCTGGACAATCGCCTGGGCGTTCTCGATCCGCGCCCAGGCCGATGGGGCCAGCTCAAGCTTCGCGCCATGCCGGGCCACAGCCACCACGTCCTGCCAACGCACTGGCGCCTCGGCGATGATGATTCTTTCGGCAAACGACATACACGCGTTCCTTAAAGCGAAGCTACGCGACGCTGCACGAAACGATCGACGTATTCGTCCGCAGGCTGGTAGAGGATTTCTTTCGGTGTGCCGACCTGGACCAGGCGACCGTCCTTGAGAATGGCAATCCGGTTGCCGATACGCACCGCCTCGTCCAGGTCGTGCGTGATGAAGACGATGGTCTTGTGCAGGGTCTTCTGCAGCTCCAGCAACTGGTCCTGCATTTCGGCGCGAATCAGTGGGTCGAGCGCACTGAAGGCTTCATCCATCAGGATGATGTCGGTGTCGGCAGCCAGGGCGCGGGCCAGGCCGACGCGCTGACGCATGCCACCCGACAACTGGTGCGGGTACGACTTTTCGTAACCCTTGAGGCCCACGGTGTTGATCCAGTGCAGGGCACGCTCTGTGCACATGGCCTTGCTCTCGCCACGGACTTTCAGGCCGTAGGCGACGTTGTCCAGCACGGTGCGGTGCGGCAACAGGCCGAAGCTCTGAAACACCATGCTGATCTTGTGCCGGCGGAATTCGCGCAGGGCCTCCATGTCGTACTGCAGAATGTCTTCGCCATCGACCAGGATCTGGCCGCTGGTCGGGTCGATCAGGCGGTTGAAGTGGCGCACCAGGGTCGACTTGCCCGAGCCCGACAGCCCCATGATCACGAAGATCTCGCCGCTGCCGATGGACAACGAGAGATCGTTGACCCCGACCACGCAGCCGGTTTCGGCCAGAACCTGATCCTTGGCTTTTTGCTGGCGGATCAGTTTCAGGGCATCTTCGGCGCGAGCACCGAAAATCTTGAAGACATTCTTGACTTCGATCTTGTTCATTGTCTGTTTGGCGCTCATTTGCCCACCCCATGCCGTGGTCGGCCATAGGCCTGGGTAATGCGGTCGATCACGACTGCCAGAATCACGATGGCCAGGCCCGCTTCGAGGCCGCGGCCCACATTCAGGGTCTGGATGCCGACCAAAACGTCTTCACCCAGGCCACGGGCACCGATCATCGAGGCGATGACCACCATCGACAGGGCCATCATGGTGGTCTGGTTGATACCGGCCATGATGCTCGGCAACGCCAGTGGCAGCTGCACGCCGAACAGTTGCTGCATGCGATTGGCACCGAAAGCGTTGATCGCCTCCATGACCTCGCCATCCACCTGGCGAATGCCCAGGTCGGTCAGGCGAATCAGCGGCGGCGCGGCATAGATGACGGTGGCGAAGATCGCCGGCACCTTGCCCAGGCCGAACAGCATCAACACCGGTATCAGGTACACGAAGCTGGGCATGGTCTGCATGATGTCGAGCAGCGGCATCAACACCGCCCGCAGGCGATCGTTGCGCGCCGACAGCACACCCAGCGGAATGCCGACCAGGACCGATATCAGCGTTGCGACCAGCATCAGCGCCAGGGTCTGCATCAGCTTGTCCCAGAGGCCGACCGCGCCGACCAGGAACAGCAAGCCGACGATCACGGCAGTGGTCACGACTTTGCGGGTGGCGTGCCAGGCGATACCGGCGACGATGGCCAGCATCAGCCACCAGGGCAATGCGCGCAGCAGGCCTTCGAGGTTGACGATGGCCCACAGCAGGGTGTCGGAGATGTGCCGGAACACATCACCGTAGTTTGTTACAAGCGCATCGACCCAGCCATTGACCCAGTCGGCAATGGAAAACGTGAAGTTCTTGGGAAACATGGAATTCTCTCGAGCAAGTGCATGAAACGGACTGTCGCGTGCCTTGTCCGGCAGGAGCCGGACGAGCCCACACGCTCAGAGTGCCGCGTCCACCTTTTTGGCTGCGTCTTCGCTGACCCAGCTGTGCCAGACCTCGGGGTGCTCCTTGAGGAACAACTTGGCCAGCTCCGGCGACTCGATGCGATCTTTGCTCATGCGCGCCAGGTTCTGGTTCAGCAGGTCGATCGGCAGATTGACCTTTTCCAGCACCGCCACCAGTTCCGGCGCCTGCTCGTGGAAGGCCTTAGACAGGCCCACTTTGATGGTCAGGGATTTATCCACGCCTGGCTTCTCGTCCAGCTTGACCAGGTCGACCAGGCCCATCAGCGGCGTCGGCGACCAGTAGTAGAACAGGATCGGCTCGCCACGCTTGTAGCTCGACAGCACGGCGGCATCCAGTGCCGGGCCGGTGCCCGGGCGGAAGTTGGTGTAGCTGCTTTCCAGGCCGTAGTGTTTGAGCATCTCGCTGTTGTCCAGCTCGCAGGTCCAGCCGGCCGGGCAATTGTAGAAGCGCCCCTTGTCCGGTTCTTCCGGGTCTTTGAATACCTGGGCGTATTGCCCAAGATCGGCGATGGTCTTGAGGTTCGGTGCCTTGGCTTCGAGTTTGCGCTTGGGGTCGCCTTCGATCACGTAACGCGGCACATACCAGCCTTCGACCGCGCCAACGACCGGCGCGCCGACGCCAACGACCTTGCCGGCAGCGGCAGCCTTGTTCCAGACCTCGCTGCGCCCCACCCACTCTTCGGCAAACACCTGAATGTCGTTGCTGCTCAGGGCGTTTTCCATGGAGATGGAGTTGCCCGGCAGGCTGTCGGTTTCACAGCCATAACCATTTTTCAGCACGAACTGCATCACGTCCGTGAGCAGCATCCCGCTTTCCCAGTTCAATCCGGCGAATTTCACCGGTTTGCCAGACTCGCACCAGCCGGCCGCCTGGCTGGCACCAGCGGCCGCCAGCAGCCCGAAAGATAGTGTCGTGGTCAGCAGAGCCTTTGTAATTTTCATTGTGACGCTCCCAAACAAGAACATGGATTGCAGTAGTCGAGGGCATCCGGCCCAAAGAGGGTCGCCAAACTGGCTGATCAGCCTTGCAATCGGCATCGGCGTGGCACCTGTGATCGGTGGCCACTGCACAGAGGAAATATTTCACAACCTCAAAAAAGGATAAAATAATATGTCCTGATGTATCACAACGGAAAAACCTATGAAGTTCACACTGCGACAACTGCGCTACGCGCTCGCAGCGGCCAAGCACGGGAACCTGACGACTGCCGCCATGGAGCTTCATGTTTCACAGCCCTCCATTTCGGCGGCCATCAGCGAATTGGAAGAGGTGCTGGGCCAATCGATTTTCGTGCGCCAACGTGGCCTCGGCATATCGCTGACCCCGTTCGGGCGTACCGTCATGGTCCAGGCCCGTCGCGTTCTGAGCGAGGCTCGGACCTTTGCCGAGATCAATGCCAATGCGGGAGAGTGTGTCGGAGAGTTGGTGGTCGGGTGTTTTGAAGACCTGGCGCCCTATTGCCTGCCACAGATCGTGCGCCGGATGCAGGAGTCCTGCCCGAGGGTCACGGTCGATATGCGCGAAGGCAGCTTCGATTATGTTGGCAAGCGGCTGAGTGAGGGCGCGATAGAGCTGGCGATCACCTACGATCTGGGTCTGCCGCCGAACACTCAATGCACCCAGCTGTGCCAGCTGACCGCTCAGGTACTGCTGGCTGCCGATCACCCGTTGGCCAAGGAATCGCGCGTCAGCCTCAAAGCGCTATCCGAATACACTCTGGTAGTCACCGATCAGGTCCACAGCTGGCAGCATGTGCTGGACCTGTTCAGCTTCTACGATCTTTCACCCGCCGCTGTACACCGTGTGCGCACCTTCGAGATGCAGCGTAGCCTGGTCGCCAACGGGTTTGGCGTGGCGCTGATCTACACCCGGCCATTTGGTGACCGCAGCTATGATGGCCAAGCGCTGGTGTGTCGGCCGACCGAGGAGAAATTGCCAACGCACAGCATCGTGCTGGCGCATGATCAGCGCTATCCGCTGACGCCTTCGGCTGAGGCGTTCAAGGAGCTGGCAGTGGCATGGTTCGCGGAGCGGCCGTCGTTTGCATCCGAATGAAACTGCCCTCCTCTGCGAGGCGTCATTGCGCTAACGATACCTGGTCTTTCATCATCCCCATCAGTATCTCGTTTTCCAGCGGTTTGCTGAGCAAAAAGCCTTGTACTTCATGGCATTGGTCATCGCTGAGCAAGGCCAGTTGCTCGGCGGTCTCGACACCTTCGGCAGTCACCGTCATGCCCATTGCATTGCCAAGGTTGATGATGGCCTGGACCACGCTACGGTCGCTGCCGCTCTTGCCCAGGTGCTGCACGAAGCGCTTGTCGATCTTGATGCTGTCGAACGGGTAGGTACGCAGGTAGCCCAGCGAAGAGTAACCGGTCCCGAAGTCGTCCATGTTCAGGCGCACGCCCAGCTCCTTCAGTGCAAGCATGGTGTGCAGTGCGCCTTCGACATCGTTGAGCATGACGTTCTCGGTAATTTCCAGCTCCAGGCGGTGGGCTGGCAGCCCGGTGGCGCGCAACGCGTTGCCGACGTCGCGAACCACATCGCTGCGGCTGAACTGGGCCGGCGACATGTTGACCGAGACCATCACCGCCTGCGGCCAGCCCCGCGCCTTGATACAGGCTTCCTGCAGCACCCAGTTGCCAAGCAGCACGATCAGGTCGGACTCTTCGGCAAGCGGGATGAAACGATCCGGGCGGAGCAAGCCCAGGCGCGGGTGTTGCCAGCGCACCAGGGCCTCGGCCGATGCGATCGAGACCCCATCGACCTTGAAGCGCGGCTGAAAATGCAGCACCAGCTCGCCACGCGGTATGCCCTCGCGCAGCTCGCTTTCCAGCACACGCTTCTCCATCAATGCTGCGTTCATCTGTGCCGAAAAGAAGCGCCAGGTGTTCTTGCCCGCCTGCTTGGCGCTGTAAAGGGCCACATCGGCGTGCCGGATCAGGTCGCTCGGCGTACCGGGGTACTCGGCCGACAGCACTACACCCAGGCTTACCCCCACTTGCACGACATGCCCTTCGACCTGAATGGGGCGTTTGATCGCCTCGATCACGCGCATGCAGAATCGGTCCATGTCCTGGTGATCGCCTGGCCGGGTCAGCACGACGATGAACTCATCGCCTCCCAGACGGGCGACCAGATCACTGTCACGGGTAACTTGACCGAGGCGGCTCGCTACCTCGAGCAGCACCGCGTCTCCGGCCGGATGCCCAAGGCTGTCGTTGATTGGCTTGAAGTTGTCCAGATCGAGCATCAACAGCGCCACCTTGGGTAGCTCAGCGCCAGGGGCTGATTGTTCGAGGAAACGGAACAGCTTGTTGCGATTCGGCAGGCCGGTCAGGGCGTCGTGCAAGGAGAGGTGTTGAATCTGGGCATGGGCGGCGACTTCGTCGGTGATGTCGCTGCACGTGCCACGAAAGCCGGTACACACGCCCTCGGCCACGATCGCGCGCGAAGCGATCCTGCAGATACGCTGCTGGCCTAGATGGTCCTGGTACTGGCAGCGCAGCGTGCCGGAGGAGCCTGTCGCGGCCAGGCTGTGCAGCGAGGTCCGGAGGTTGCTGGTATCACACGATAGCAACTCGGTAATCGGGCGCTGTCGCCACGCTTCGACGGGGTGCCCGGTGAGTTCGGTGAACCGGTCCGAAAGGTAGGTCAGGCGAAGAAGCGCATCAGTTTCCCAGATCCAGTCCGAGGCAGCTTCGGCCACTGCCTTGAAGCGCTCTTCACTTGATTGCAAGGCAACCCTGGAAGTCACCAGAGCACGGTGGCTGCGATCGATCCTGGTGCTGGCGCGGATCGCATAGCGTGCAAACAATGCCATGCTCAGCGCGATGAATAGAACGGCGATAGCCAAGGGCGCGATTACCGTGTGGATCAGTTCGGTGCCGGGCTGCGGTATATCCCATGTCAAGGTGTGGCCGCTGCCTTCGAGTGGCAGGGCTCCGCGCCCTTGGCGCTGATCGGCCGAATCGCCCACGGCCAGGCCGGACAACCCGGCCGCCTGGCCCAGCGGCAAGAGCACCTGTGGCGACAGAACCCGAATGAACACCAACACCGCAGTTGGTCCCGGCGGGCGGGCCGGCTGGGTCTGCGGGCGGATCAGTGCAGCGACGTACACCGCCGGCTGGCCACGAAAGACCAGATAGCCTGAAGACGCCTGATCGTGCTGCGCTGCTTGCCGAGCCTCCTGCAGGATCTTGCCGGCACTGACGGTATGCTGCTCCAGGCCCTGCTGGCTGAGCTTACCGTCCAGTATTGCGTACCGTGTACCGTCGTCATCGAGCACATATACGCCTTCGTACCCATCGGAGGTATAGAGCGTGGCGCCGACATTGTCCTCGTCGTATGCCCAATGTGCATCGACCTGCCCGCCCAAGTGATCATAGGCGGCCTGCCAGTTGGCATGGGTCAGCAGGAACGTCTTGTCATTCTTCTGCAACTGGGCCATCGCGGATTCTGCATAGAAGCGGCTTTGCTCCACTTCTCGGGCGTCCAGTGCCCCGGCGAGGCGGTAGAGGGAGAACAGCCCCAGCAACAAGGCCAACAGCAGAATCAGGGAAAACGCCACGATCAGTTGCCCGACCACATCACTGCGGGTCGACATTTCATTGTCAGCAAAGACGTCCATTGGTTCACCATCGCGGCCTAGGGTCTCCCGGTTGACCGGGCGGCAGGCTTGGAGGTCGATGGAGCTGACGATCGGTGGTTGGCGAAAGGCAACCTAAAGCCTGATACGGGCCAGGTTGGATAACGGTTCTGGTGCGTACCGCGGATAACGACCCATAACTGTCGTTTTGCCCAACGGCGATCATTGTGGGAGCGGGTTTACCCGCGAACACCGGCACAGCCGGTGCCATCCACCGCGGCGCCTGCTTCGCGGGTAAACCCGCTCCCACAGGGCCGGCGTCGCACTTGAGATCACGCGGTACCTGTGGGAGCGGGCATGCCCGCGAACACCGGCACAGCCGGTGCCATCCACCGCGGCGCCTGCTTCGCGGGTAAACCCGCTCCCACAGGGCCGGCGTCGCACTTGAGATCACACGGTACCTGTGGGAGCGGGCATGCCCGCGAACACCGGCAAAGCCGGTGCCATTCACCGCGCCGCTTGCTTCGCGGGCGCGCCCGCTCCCACAGGTACTGCGCGGGCTTTGAGTTGGCGCTGAACCTGTGGGAGCGGGTTCACCCGCGAAGAGGCCCTCGAGGTCAATCACGGCTGCCGCTTGAGTCCAACAAAGCCCAAACGCTCGTCAGACACCCGGCACCGTCTTCCGCCCAACCAGCTGCTGCCTCTCCACCCCATCCAGCAACGCCTCCACCACCGCCTTGGCCGAATCCAGCCCATGGTCATTGCTCAACAACAGATCACGACAGGTCCCCTTGGCCAGCTCCAGTGCCTTGAGATTGGTCGCAAACGCGCCTTTGAGCAGCGTGGACAGATGCACCAGCGCATCTTCGTAGTCCACCCCAGAACGCACGGCAAACAATGGCGGATGGCTGCATTCGCACGTGGAGAAACTGGAGGACGCCGTGGTGGCGCGTACGGGAGGATCGGGTAAGCCTTTTGTCATTGTGTCGCTCCTTGATTCACTGGAGCCGCCACACAACGTGACCAAACGAATGGGTGGCGACTGTACGCGGGTTGGTCAACCGGGAATCAAGGAAACCGGCGCGCACGGAGGCGCCCCACGCACAGCCGCCATAAAACGAAACAGCCGGGCACAAAAAAGCGCCAACTGTATCGCAGAGCGGGCGCTTGTGCGCCTTTCCCGCACACAGAGTACGCGTCGCACTTACGAAACCAGTTATCTCTTAACGTGACTTACCTGTGGGTCCCATGCCCGCACGCTTTGTGCTTGACAGGGCCTTCTTGATTGACTGCAATGTCCGACGTTTCAAGGACGACACAAGGAACCTGCCATGGCCAAGACGCCATCCTCGCCTCTGGGCGACCTGCTCCGAGCCCTGGTTTTCATTCCGCTGGGCCTGTGCCTGCTCTCCCTCACACTGTGGCTGGTTGAAGACCGGCTGGGCTTTGTGGCTCAGGCCCAACGCGCCCAGGGCAATGTCAGCGCGCTGAACGCAGGCGGAAGCCATCCACAAATCGACTTTACCGACACCACGGGCAACGTGATCAGCTACCCCGAAAGTGGGTTGATCTTTGGCTACGCGGTAGGTGACCAAGTGGGCGTGTTGTACCGCCCCGAGGCGCCCACTGCGACCGCTATCATCGATGACCGAGGCGCGCTGTGGGGCGCGAGCTTGCTGGCTGGCCTGTTCGCGCTCGTGTTCACCTCTGGAGGCGGCTACCACCTGGCCGCATGGATTCGCCGACGCCGGATGGCGCGGTCCGTATAAGGATATTCACATGCAAATTCCACTGCCTGTCAGCGTGAGTGACTGGCGTTACAAGACCGCCAGCGGAGGCGGTTTTACGGTTGTATTCGCGGCCGCTTCTGGCGGTGCATTGACCCTGACCGACCCCCAGGGGGCCGATCATCAGTTTCGCTACGGATCGCTGGGGGTCGGCGTAGGCCTCGGTGCGCGCTTGCCACGCTTCGGCAAGGTCAACTTGCATGTGCGTGGCAAGAGCATCGGGGCGGCGGGCGCGAGCGAGGACTTCCCCGCAGTCGGCAGGGTGCTGGTGGCTGATTCGGTCGCTGCCCGGGGCCTGGTTCGCGAGGACTTTGAAGGCCCTTGTATGTTCATCGAAGGCGGCGTAGGGCTGATTGGTGGCGCCAGCGGATCGGCAATGCTGTTCGGCCTGGACGCCAAGCTGTTAGCGATGACTGCCGCTACGCTAACGCCGGTAGGCAACCTGCTGCTGCCGCACGACAGTGCAGTGCGCCTGCTGCACTCGGCAAAGGGCGTGATCACGGCTGCCGGACTCAACGTAGGGCTGCAGGCCGGTGCTGGCGCGACGATTTCCCTGGGCGGGCTGTTCTAGATTCAGTTAAGAATGGCAGCTAACCACTCTCGGTGCGCTGCCCGCTTTGGGCAGCTTGAGTGGGTGCATTGTTTCCGGCGAATGGCAGCTTTCGACCCAAAGCAGACGCTGAAAAAAACTGATGTCGTGAGTGCCATGCGCACTCTGTGGGAGCGGGCGTGCCCGCGAACACCGGCGCAGCCGGTGCCAGTCTCCGCGTTTGATTCTTCGCGGGCGCGCCCGCTCCCACAGAGATTGCTGTTCGGCTCACTGGCAGCAACGGGTCGTTGGCAGCCCTTCGCGACTGGCCACTGTCGACCAACAACGGACGCTGCGCCAGACATCAAAGCCGGACGGATCACTTATCGGAGCTGAGTGGCTTGCCAAGGTCGATCGTTAGCCATTAGTTCTTGTTTCGTCTGGCGGGGCTGGCGTTGAAGCAAGCCATTGCAAACAGGCCTGAAGGTGCCATAGGCTGCCTTTCCATGAATCGGCCACTGACACTGGATAAACGATGATCGAACTACAAGGATGTGGAGAGTTTTCAGGCTTGGAGTGCCGGCCTGTCGGGCCCGCTGACGCAGAAATGATCTGCTCGCATCGCCAGCAGATGTTTCTTGAGGCAGGTGGCGACCCTGAAAAACTGCAAGTCATGACTCAGCACTTTCGCCCATGGCTGGAAGAGCGGCTCGGTGACGGTCGGTACTACGGTTTCAAGCTCATGGATGGCGACCAACCTGTCGCAGCCATTGGCTTGATGAGCATTGATTGGCCTCCCCATCCATCGCACCCGACCCTGGACAAGCGAGGGTACGTGCTGAATGTGTTCGTCCACCCGGCCTATCGCCGCCGTGGCCTGGCTTCAGCCTTGATGCAGGCAGCCGACGCCGAGTTCGCTCGCCGAGGCATCACCTTCGCTGTCCTGCACGCAACCGAGACGGGTAAACCGGTCTATGAGCAAACCGGTTGGACTGGAACGTCGGAAATGGCCAAATCCATTAGTTGATAGTTACCGCTTTCGCCCGAAAGCGGACATTGAAAACAAGACAGAACAAACCAAACAGACTACCCACGCTAGTCTGCAACCGGCTGATACAAGCTCACCGCCTTGGCATCCACCGCCTTGGGCAACAGTCCCTCGCGGTAGAACGCATCGGCGATGCGCTGCTGTTCGGCCAGGTTCTCCGGCTTCACCGGCTGCACGTCGTAGCTGCGCCGGGCATTGGCCTGCTGCACCGTGGCACTGTCCAGGTTGCCCCACAACGGCCCGAGGATGCGTGCTGCGGCCGCCGGGTTGGCCTTGGTCCAGACACCTGCCTCACGCAGGGCCTGGTACACCTGCTGCAGCACCTCGGGGTGAGCCTGGGCATAGTCGCTGCTGGCCAGGTAGTAGCGCTGGTAGCTGGCCAGTTCGCTGCCATCGGCCAGGATGCGGGCGTTCTGCTGGCGCTGGGCGCTGGCCACGTAAGGGTCCCAGGTTACCCAGGCATCGACCTTGTGGTTCTCGAAGGCGGCGCGGCCGTCGGCAGGGATCAGGTAGGCCGGGGTGATGTCCTTGAAGGTCAGCCCGGCCTTGGCCAGGGCCTGGATCAGCAGGTAGTGGCTGCCAGCCGCCTTGGTCACCGCCACGCGCTTGCCCTTGAGGTCGGCCAGGGTCCTGAGTGGCGAGTCCGCGGGCACCAGGATGGCCTGGGCCGTTGGCGAAGGCGTCTCCCGGGCGAAGTAGGTAAGCCTCGCGCCAGCAGCCTGGGTGAATACCGGTACGGTGTCGGCAACATCTGCGGACAGGTCGACATTGCCCAGGTTCAGCGCCTCCAGCAAAGGCAGGCCGCTGGGGAACTCGTGCCAGCTGACGCGAATGCCCTCGGCCTGCAGGCGTTGTTCGAGGCTGCCGCGGGCCTTGAGCAGAGTCAGCAGGGTCGAGGATTTCTGGTAGCCGATGCGCAGGGTCTGTTCGGCGCTGGCGAGGCTCGGCAGCAAGGCGCTGGCCAGCAGCGCCAGGCCAAGCTGGCGCAGGGGTTTGAAGGACATGTAGAGGTCTCCGGAGTCAGGGTTGCGCGGCCAGCGTGGCGGCATCGGGTAGGGTGAAGCCAGTGGCGAAGGTCGGTGCCACATCGAGGCGTTCGCTCATCAGGCCGTGGGCGTGGTAGAAGTCGGCGGTGTCCTGCTGTTGCGCCACGGTCTGCGGGTCGATCACCTGCCAGCGCAGCTGGCGGCGCTCGAACTGCAGGCGGGCGGCGTCCTCGGGGAAGCCGATGATCGCGGCCAGGGTTTTCGAGTAGCTGTCCAGGTGCTGGTTGGCCCAGACCTGCGCCCCGGCCAGGCGGTTGAGGTAGTCCTGCAACGCCGCGCGCCGCGCAGGTTGATCCAGCGCCTTGTCGGTGGCGGCGAGGAAGCTGTTGCCGCTGGAAAGGCCGCGGCCATTGACCAGCACCCGGCCCTGCCCGCTCAGCTCGGCCAGCGCGGTGTAGGGTTCCCAGGTCGACCAGGCGTCCACCGAGCCGTTGGCCAGGGCGATCTTGGCGTCCACCGGCCCGAGGAAGCGGAACTCCACGTCCTTCTCGCTCAAGCCGACCTGGTCCAGTGCCTTGAGGGCCAGATGATGGCCGATCGATCCGCGACCGGTGGCGATGCGCTTGCCCTTGAGCTCCGCCGCGCTGTGCAGCTGCGCGTCAGGGCGCACCAGCAGCGCCGTGCCATAGGGGTCGGACTTGTCCACGGCAATGGCCTTGACCGGTGCCCCCGAAGCCAGCACGAACAGCAGCGGCGCATCACCGATGATGCCGGCATCGATCGCCCCGGCATTGAGCGCCTCGGCCAGCGGCGCGGCAGCGGGGAACTCGGCCCAGTGGATGTCGTAAGGCAGGTCGCGCAATGCGCCTGCGGCTTCCAGCTGGGCGCGCATGTTGCCCTTCTGGTCGCCGATGCGCAGGGTCAGGCGCTCGGCGGCGCCGGCCTGGCTGGCCAGCAGCAGGGCCGCGGCCAGGGTCAGCAGCTTCGATCGGATGGACATGGCGTTCCTCGGTGTCTGGGCGGGCAGCATCATGCGGCCCGTGCCAGGCGACTCTAGCGAGATCCGTCAAATAAATTAAATTGATTTTAGGAATATCCTAATATGCGTTTTCATCTATCGAAACAGAACCGATGGCATTACCCGCCAGGCAGATTATGCTAATGCCTTATTTTCCATCCGACCCTGTGAGCGCCAGTTATGAAAATCGATGATATGGACGCCTTCGTCGCGGTCATCCGTTGCCAATCCACCAACCTCGCCGCCGAGGCCCTGCAACTGACGCAACCGGCGATCACCCGCCGGGTGCAGAACTTCGAGGAAGACCTTGGCGCCACCCTGCTCGACCGCAACACCAAGCCGCTCAAGCCCACCCCCATGGGCCTGCGGGTGTACGAGCAGTGCAAGGCGATCCTGCGCGAGATCGACTCGCTGCGCGAACTGGTGGCCAACGATGGCGCGCCTTCGGGCACCCTGCGCCTGGGTGTGCCGCAAACCCTGGGTGACGTGGTGCTGCTCGATGCCCTGGCGCAGATTCGCGAGGCCTACCCGCAATTGCGCACCCAGGTCAGCAGCGGTTGGGGCAGCAGCCTTATCGCGCGCATGGAAAACGCTGAACTGGACGCCGCCGCCGCGCTGTTCCCACCGGGCAAGATCTTCCCCGAAGGCATCGCCAGCCGCTCGATCGCGCGCATGCCGCTGAAGGTGGTAGCCGCCAAGGGCAGCGTCACCAAGCGCAGCTACAAGCTCAAGGACTGCTACACCCGTGGCTGGGTGCTCAACCCCGACGGCTGTGGTTTCCGCGCCGGTCTGCAGCGGGCGCTGAGCGAACAGGGGCTGAGCCTGACGATCAACCTGGAAACCTTCGGCACCGAGTTGCAACTGGGCCTGGTCGCCAATGGCCAGGGCCTGGGGCTGGTGCCCGAACCACTGTTGCAGGCCAGCCGCCACCGCGATGCGCTGGATGTGATCAATGTCAGTGATTTCAAGCCGCAAGTAGACCTGTGGCTGTTTCATCCACGTTACCTGGGCAACCTGCAGGAACCGGTCGAGCTTTTCGGTGAGGTGGCAGGGCACAGGCTGCTGGGTTGACCACGCAGGGGCGCCTGGCGCCCCGCCAATAAATGCAATTCATGCATAACAGTAAAAACAATAAATTCTTAAAACAAATAATTAGCATAGAACCAAAAAGACTTTTACAGCGTTCATCCATACGAATACGGTCTTAGCAACACACCGTCATTCAGGGATGAAACCCCATGAGTCACCCCTCCGACAGCGCCCTCGCCGAGCTGACGCAGGCCCTCGCGGCCAACGCCGAACGCTACGACCGCAGCGCGCAGTTCCCCCAGGACAATTTCGACCTGCTGCACCGCCACGGCCTGCTCGCCTTCACCGTACCCCGCGCACTCGGTGGCACTGGCGCGGACCTGGCCAGCGCCCGTCGGGTGATCGGCGCGGTCGGCAAGGGCGACCCGGCTACCGCGTTGATCCTGGTGATGCAGTACCTGCAGCACTTTCGCCTGCAGGACGAGGCCCGCTGGCCCGAACACCTGCGCCAGCGCGTGGCCCGCGATGCCGTGCATCAGGGCGCACTGATCAATGCCCTGCGCGTTGAACCCGAACTCGGCACCCCGGCCCGCGGCGGCCTGCCCGCCACCGTGGCGCGGCGCACAGCCGAGGGCTGGCGCCTGAGCGGGCGCAAGATCTACTCCACCGGCAGCCACGGCCTGACCTGGTACCTGGTCTGGGGCCGCAGCGACGACGCCGACCCGCTGGTCGGCGGCTTCCTGGTGCACCGCGACACGCCCGGCATCACCATCATCGATGACTGGGACCACCTGGGCATGCGCGCCACCTGCAGCCACGAAGTGCGCTTCGATGACGTGCTGATCCCCCTCGACCATGCCGTCAGCGTCAGCCCGGCAAGCGCACCGAAGGCCGAACTCGACGGCGAGAGCCTGCTGTGGATGGCCGTCCTGCTGCCGGCGGTGTACGACGGCGTGGCCCGTGCCGCCCGCGACTGGCTGGCGGGTTTTCTCAAGCAGCGTTCCCCCTCCAACCTGGGCGCGCCGCTGGCCAGCCTGCCGCGCTTCCAGGATGTGCTGGGGCGCATCGACACCCTGCTGTTCGCCAACCAGGGCCTGCTTGACGCAGCCACCACCGGGCAGGTCGCCGCGCAGCATGCCGGGCAGCTCAAGCACCTGGTCAGCGCCAATGCCATCCGGGCCGTGGAGCTGGCCATCGAGGCCGCCGGCAACCCCGGGCTGTCGCGACGCAACCCGCTGGAACGGCACTACCGCGACGTGCTCTGCAGCCGCATCCACACCCCGCAGGACGATGTGGTGTTCGGCCAGGCTGGCCGCGCGGCGCTGGCGGAGGTGCACGCATGAGCCATTCGATCATCGCCAGCCAGCTCGACGCCCAGGCCAACCAGCATCTGCGCGAACACCTGCCGGACCATGAAGTCATCGATATCGCCCCCGGCCAGCTGGCCCTGCAAGCCCCTGCCGATGTATTCATCTTGCGCCCGATCAACGTGCGCGGGCAGCGCATCGACACCCCGCCGCCAGGCTGGCCCTGGGGCCTGAAGTGGGTGCAGCTGGTGTCCTCGGGCATCGACTTCTACCCCGACTGGGTGTTCCAGGGCACACCGGTCACCAGTGGCAAGGGTGCCAATGCCGAGCAGGTGGCCGAATTTGCCCTGGCCCTGGTGTTCGCCGCCGCCAAGCAACTGCCGGGGCTGTGGGTCAAGGATGCCGACTGGCGCTTGACCCCGCTGGCGCCGTTGCGCGGCCGCACCCTGGGCATTCTCGGTTTTGGCAGTATCGGCCAGAGCCTGGCGCGCAAGGCAGTGGCCCTCGGCATGCAGGTGCTGGCCTTGAGTCGACCCGGCCAGGCGATCGCCGAGATGCCCGGGGTGGAGCGCGCCGCCGACCTGCAGCAGTTGTTCGCCGGCAGCGACCACCTGGTGCTGGCCGCCCCACTCACCGCCGCCACCCGTGGCCTGGTCGACCGTCAGGTGCTGGCCCATGCCCGCCCTGGCCTGCACCTGATCAACATCGCCCGCGGTGGCCTGCTCGACCAGCAGGCCCTGCTCGAGGCCCTGGACAGCGGCCTGATCGGCCGCGCCAGCCTGGATGTCACCGACCCCGAGCCGCTGCCCGCCGGCCACCCGCTGTATCACCACCCACGGGTGTTCCTGTCGCCGCACACCTCGGCCATTTCCGAGGACGGCTACCCGGCCCTGCTCGAAGCATTCATCGCCAACTTCCACCGCTACCGCGAGCAGGCGCCCCTGGCCAACCTGGTCGACACCGCGAGCGGCTACTGATTACCGGAGAGCACACCATGAGTTCACTGTCTGCCGTCACTACCAGCACCGACAAGGTGCGCGACCGGGTCAGCGCCGAAGAGTGGGAGGTGCGGGTCAAGCTGGCCGCCGCCTACCGCCTGGCCGCCCTGTTCCGCTGGACCGACCACATCTACACGCACTTTTCAGCCCGCGTGCCGGGGCCGGACGAACACTTCCTGATCAACGCCTTCGGCCTGCTGTTCGACGAAATCACCGCCTCCAACCTGGTCAAGGTCGACGTCGACGGCACCATCATCGACGACCCGCTGGGGCTGGGCATCAACCAGGCCGGCTACGTGATCCACAGCGCAACCCACCGCGCCCGCCCCGACCTGAAGGCCGTGCTGCACACCCACACCCGCGATGGCGCAGCGGTATCGGCCCAGCGCGACGGCCTGCTGCCGATCTCCCAGCATGCCTTGGCCTATTACAGCCGGGTGGTTTACCACGACTACGAAGGCGTGGCCCTGGACCTGGACGAACAGCAGCGGCTGGTGGCCAACCTGGGCGACAGCAACATCCTCATCCTGCGCAACCACGGGTTGCTCACCGGGGGGATCAGCGTCGAGCACGCGTTCCGTGAGCTGCATGGGCTGGAGCGGGCCTGCAACATCCAGGTGGCGGCCCAGGCCGGGGGCAATGACCAGCTGCTGCATGCATCGCAGGCGGCGATTGCCAAGGTGCATGAACAGTCGAAGCGGTTTTCCGATGGCAAGGGGGAAGGCATCCAGCGGCATTGGGATGCGTTGATCCGGCAGTTGGACCGCGAAGGCCGCGATTACCAGGGCTGACTGGAAGGCAGCTGTCGCCTGTACCGGCCTCTTCGCGGGTAAACCCGCTCCCACAGGTACGGCGCACCACTCAAGGAAAGTGAAATCCCTGTGGGAGCGGGTTTACCCGCGAAGAGGCCGGCACAGGTAACCCCAATTCAATGAAGGACCATCCCATGCCCCCACTGCACCGCCTGTTCGCCATCGGCTCCCTGGCCCTGGCCCTGACCGCCTGCTCCCCAGCCGACAACACCTCGGCCAGCAACACCCTGAACATCGCCTTCTGGGGCGACAACACCACCCTGGTCAGCGTCGACCCCTTCCAGGTCTACTGGCTGGAGCACCGCGTACTGCTGCGCAACGTGGCCGAGTCCCTGACCGACCAGGACCCGCAAACCGGCCGCATCATCCCCTGGCTGGCAAAAAGCTGGGAGGTCAGTGCCGATTCCCTGAGCTACACCTTCCAGCTGCGCCAGGACGTCACCTTCAGCAACGGCGAACGCTTCGACGCCCACGCCGTGAAAACCGCCTTCGACAGCAACAAGGCCTTCGCCACGCAGCTGCCGGCCACCTTCGGTGCTACCTACCTGGCAGGCTACGACCACGCCGAGGTACTGGACGACTTCACCGTGCGCCTGGTCCTGGCCAAACCTAACGCCGGTTTCCTGCAGGCCACCTCGACCACCAACCTGGCCATCCTTGCGCCGGCCTCCTACAAGCTGACTGCCCAGGCGCGCTCACTGGGCAACATCATCGGCACCGGCCCGTTCATCCTCGAGCACTACACCCCGGAGGTGGGCGCCCGGCTGGTCAAGCGTGCCGACTACGCCTGGCCATCAGCCAACATGCACAACCAGGGCCCGGCGCACGTCGATGCCGTGGACATCAGCTACATCCCCGAGGAAAGCGTGCGCAACGGCCTGTTCCTGCAGGGCAAGGCCGACATTCTGTGGCCGCGCAACCCGTTTTCGGAAGTCGACCTGAAGCTGTTCCAGTCCAAGGGCGCGACCATCCAGAGCCGCTCGCTGCCGGGCCCTGCGCTCAACCTCTACCCCAACACGCGCAACGACCGCCTGCTGGCCGACCGCCAGGTGCGCCTGGCACTGCAGAAGGCCATCGACCGCACCAGCTACGCGCATACCGTGTACAACGCCGCGTTCCCGGTGGTGAGCGGCGTTTACGACGTCACCACGCCGTACTTCAAGCCCCAGGCCGACAAGCTCGCCTATGACCCCACGGGCGCCGAGCAACTGCTCGAGGCCGCCGGCTGGCACAAGGGCGAGGACGGCTACCGGCACAAGAACGGCCAGCGCCTGACCCTGCGCTACAACCTGACCCCGGCCGAAAGCGCCGGTGACGTGCTGGTGCAGGACCAGTTGCGCAAGGTCGGCATCGACCTCAAGCTCAATGTGCTGACCCGCGCCGAATGGGTGGCCGGGAACGCGTCCGGCAACTACGACCTGACCTCCACCTACATGACCCGCGCCGACCCGATCATCCTGCAGACCATCCTCGACCCGCGGGCAGCAAGCAGCACCACGTTGGCCACCAACACCTACGAGCCGCACACCCTGGCCAGGGCCCAGGCGCTGTTCGACAGCGGCATCACCGCCACCGCCGCCCCGCAACGGGCCCAGGCCTATGGCCAGCTGCAAGACCTGCTGGTCGACGAGGCGTCGGCGTTCCCGCTTTACGAACGCGTCTGGCAAGCCGCCACCGCGCCGCGGGTCAAGGACTTCCGCTGGACTGCAGAAGGCTTCGCGCTGCTCAGTGACATCCAGGTCGGCCAGCCATGAAACGCTACCTGATCGGCCGCATCGGCCAGGCCCTGTTGGTGCTGTGGGGCGCCTACACCATCACCTATTTCATCCTCTACCTGCTGCCGGGCGACACCCTGGCGATCATGCTCAGCGCCTCGGGCATGGAGGCCGATGGCCTGTCACCCGAGGACCTGGCCAAGGCCCGCGCCTACTACGGGCTGGACAAGGGGCTGCTCGAGCAGTACTTCGACCTGCTGTGGCGCGCCCTGCACGGTGACCTCGGGCAGTCGTTGTCACTGGGCCGGCCGGTCACTGCGCTGCTGGCCGAGCGCCTGCCGCAGACCCTGGCCCTGGCCGGCGCGGCCATCGCCCTGTCGCTGCTGGCCGGGGTCGGCCTGGCCTACCTGACCGCCTACCTGCAATGGCGGCCACTGAAGACCGCCCTGGCACGCCTGCCGTCGCTGGGTTTCTCGGTGCCGGTGTTCTGGATGGGCCTGCTGCTGATCCAGGTATTCGCCTTCGCCCTCGGCTGGTTCCCGGCCACCGGCAGCCAGGGCCTGGCCAGCCTGGTGCTGCCGGCGATCACCTTGGCGATCCCCAGCGCCGCGGTGTACGCCCAGGTGCTGCAGCGTGGCTTCCAGGGCGTGTGGCAGGAACCCTACATCACCACCGCCTTCGCCAAGGGCCTGAGCCGGGCCCAGGTGCAGGCGCGCCATGGCTTGCGCAACGCGGCCTTGCCGCTGTTGACCCTGATCGGCCTGCAGGTCGGCAATACGGTATCCGGCGCGGTGCTGGTGGAAACCATCTTCTCGCGCAACGGCGTCGGCCGCCTGGCCCAGGAGGCCGTGCTGCGCCAGGACATCCCGGTGGTGCTGGCGATCGTCGCGGTATCGGCCACCGCCTTCGTGGTGGTGAACCTGATCGTCGACCTGCTCTACCCGTACCTCGACCCACGCATCACCCACACGGCCAAGGTGAGCTGAGATGACCATTGACCTTTCCCTGTCCCCGATCGACACCCAGCCCACGGGCGAGGTGGCACATCCTGCCAGCGCCTGGAAGCGGCGCACGCACCTGCAGCGCGCCCGGCAGGCCCTGATCCCGCTGCTGCGCAGGCCCGGCTTCAGCCTGGCGCTATTGATCGTGCTGTTCGCCCTGTTCGCGGCACTGGCCCCGCAGTTGCTGACCAGCTTCGACCCCTACGCCACCTCGCCCGCCGACAAGCTCAGCGCCCCCGGCGTGGCGCACTGGTTCGGCACCGACGAGCTGGGCCGCGACCTGTATACCCGGGTGGTCTACGGCGCACGCCTGTCGGTGCTGGCCGCACTGCTGGCAGTGGCCATCGCCCTGCTCGGTGGCCTCGGCCTGGGCGTGCTGGCCGGCTTTGCCGGTGGACGCGTCGACGCGGCGCTGATGCGCCTGATCGATGTGTTGCTGGCACTGCCCGGCCTGCTGCTGGCCTTGGCCATCGTCACCGCGATCGGCTTCGGCACGGTGCCGGTGGCAGTCGCCGTGGGCGTCGGCATCATCCCGGGCTTTGCCCGCACCACCCGCGCCGAAGTGCTGCGCATCAAGACCCTGCCCTATGTCGAGGCCGCCCGCCTGGGCGGCGCCAGCTGGGCGCGCACGCTGCTGCGCCATGTGCTGCCCAACGCCTGGGGCCCGGTGGCGGTGCTCGCCACCCTGGACTTCGGCGCCGCCATCCTGGCCACCGCCGGGCTGAGTTTCCTCGGCTTCGGCGCGGCGCCGCCGGCGGCGGAATGGGGCACGCTGATCGCCAACGGCCGCCACTTCCTGATCACCGCCCCTTGGGTCTCCCTGCTGCCAGGGCTGTTCGTGGTAGCCGTGGTGTTCAGCCTCAACCACCTGGCGCGCAGCGCCGAGGAGCATGCCCGATGAGCCAGCGCCCCCTGATCGAGGTCCGCGACCTGAGTGTCAGCTACACCTTCGCCGGGCAACCCATCCAGGCCTTGCGCCAACTGTCGTTCAGCCTGGCCCAGGGCGAGACGCTGGCCATCGTCGGCGAGTCCGGCTCGGGCAAGTCGACCCTGGCCAATGCCCTGCTCGGCCTGCTGCCGGGCAATGCCCGCATCGAGCAGGGCCAGCTGTGGGTCGACGGCGTGGATGTGGCCCAGGCCAACGAGCGTACCCGGCGCCAGTTGCGCGGGCGCACCATCGGCCTGGTACCGCAGGACCCGATGGTCAGCCTCAACCCGACCCTGCGCATCGGCCGGCAGATCGCCGAGGTCTTGCTGCTGGCCCGCGGCCGACGCTACCCGACGGTGGATGCCGATGTGCTGGAGCTGCTGGCCCAGGTCGGCCTGGACGACCCGGCGCTGCGCGCCCGCCAGTACCCCCATGAACTCTCCGGCGGCATGCGCCAGCGGGTGCTGATCGCCATCGCCCTGGCCGGCGAGCCGCGGCTGATCATCGCCGACGAGCCCACCAGCGCGCTGGACGTGACGGTGCAGCGGCGCATCCTCGACCACCTGCAACGGCTGGTGGCCGAGCGCGGCATTGCGCTGCTGATCATCACCCATGACCTGGGCATGGCCTGCGACCGCGCCGACCGCCTGCTGGTCATGAAACAGGGTGAGCTCGTCGAGCAGGCCTCGCCCAGGCAGATTCTCTGGGGCGCACGGCAGCCCTACACCCGCGACCTGCTCAACGCCGCGCCGGCCTTCGTGCCACGGCGCAGGCCTGGCGCGCCGAGGGGCCAGGCAGCGCTGCTGCGCCTGAGCAACGTCGGCAAGTACTTCGCGTTGCCCGGGCAGGATCCCCACTTCACCGCCCTGCATGACCTGAACCTTGAGGTGCATGCCGGGCAGACCCTGGCCATCGTCGGCGAGTCGGGCTCAGGCAAGAGCACCGCGCTACGGATCGCCCTCGGGCTGGAAAAACCCAGCCACGGGCGGGTGGAGTTCGCTGGCGTGGACGTCAGTGCCTGCAGCTGGCGGCAGTTCCGCCCCCTGCGCCGGCGCATCCAGCTGGTGCAGCAGAACCCGTTCGCCGCGCTGGACCCGCGCTTCACCGTGTTCGACAGCATCGTCGAACCGCTGGTGTCGTTCGGCCTGCTCAAGGGCGAGGCCCTGGAGCGCAGGGCCCGTGAACTGATCACGCGGGTGCAGCTGCCGGTGCACTTCCTCGACCGCCTGCCCCGGGAGCTGTCGGGCGGCCAGCGCCAACGGGTGGCGATCGCCCGGGCATTGGCCCTGGAGCCCGAGGTGCTGCTGCTCGACGAACCGGTCAGTGCGCTGGACGTGTCGGTGCAGGCGCAGATCCTCGCCCTGCTGGATGAGCTGCAGCGCGAGCTGGGAATGGCCTACGTGCTGGTCTCCCACGACCTGGCGGTGGTGGCGAGCATGGCCGACCAGGTGCTGGTGCTGCAGCGCGGCCAGGTGGTCGAGCAAGGGCCGGCGGTGCAGGTGTTCGGCCAGCCGGCCAGCGCCTATACGCGGGCGCTGATCGAGGCGATACCCGGGCATTCGCGCAGCGTGCTGCCCGTGGCGGTTTGACCGTTTTGCCGTGCGGCACGGGCGTGCCGCGCGGATCAGACATTGAGGCCTATCTGGCAAGAGGTATTGAACATGAGCAAAAGACAGATCCATCTCGGCGCAATGATCCACGGTGTCGGCCACGGCTGGGGCGAATGGCGGCACCCCGAGGCGCTGGCCGACGCCAGCGTCAACTTCGGTTTCTACAAGCAGCAGGCGCAATTGGCCGAGGCGGCCAAGTTCGATTTCGCCTTCATCGCCGACAGCCTGCACATCCATGCCCGCTCCAGCCCCCACTACCTCAACCGCTTCGAGCCGCTGACCATTCTCTCGGCACTGGCGGCGGTCACCACCCATATCGGCCTGGTGGCCACGGTCACGGTCAGCTATACCGAACCGTTCCAGGTCGCCCGCCAGCTCGCCTCGCTGGACCTGATCAGCGGCGGCCGCGCCGGCTGGAACGTGGTCACCTCATGGCTGTCGGGCACCGCCGACAACTTCGGCAAGGACCAGCACCCGCCCCACGCCGTACGCTACCGCATCGCCCGCGAGCACGTCGAAGTGGTCAAGGGCCTGTGGGACTCCTGGGAAGACGACGCCTTCACCCGCGACAAGCAGAGCGGCGAATTCTTCGACCCGGCCAAGTTACACACCCTGGGCCACAAGGGCGAGTTCTTCAAGGTCAAGGGCCCGCTGAACATCCAGCGCTCGCCCCAGGGCCAGCCGCTGATCTTCCAGGCCGGCGTGTCGGAGGACGGGCGCAACTTCGCCGCGCAGAACGCCGATGCGATCTTCGTCAACCCCGAGTCATTCAGCGATGCCCGCGCCTACTACCAGGATTTGAAGCAACGCGCCGCAAGCCATGGCCGCGACCCGGACCAGCTGTTCATCCTGCCGGGCATCCGCCCGATCGTCGGCCGCGACGAAGCAGAGGTGGAGCGCCGCTACCAGCAGGCCGTCGACCTGGTGAGCATCGAGGACGCCCTGGTCGCCCTCGGCCGCCCGTTCAACGACTATGACTTCAGCCAGCACGAGCTGGATGCACCGTTCCCCGACCTGGGCACCCTCGGCGACAACAGCCACAAGGGCACCGCCGACCAGTTGAAGCAACTGGCCCGCGACGAAAGCCTGAGCCTGCGCCAACTGGCCTTGCGCTTCTCGCGCCCAAGACGGGACTTCACCGGCACCCCCGAGCAGGTCGCCAACGCCTTGCAGGACTGGTTCGAAGACGGCGCCGCCGACGGCTTCATCATCAACTCGCTGCTGCCCGATGGCCTGCAGTATTTCACCGAGCTGGTGGTGCCCCTGCTGCAAGCACGCGGCCTGGTGCGCAGCGAATACAGCGGCAGCACCCTGCGCGACAGCTTTGGCCTGAGCGTTCCGACCAACCGCAACACGCTGCGTCGCGGGCAGATCGCAGCTGCCTGAATCCGCCCCACACGAAAAGGAGTTCCATTGCATGAGCCTAGAATTCATCGGCCTCATCGGCCCCCAGGAAAGCAGCGAATCACAGGCCCCGCGCGGCCCGCTGGTCGACCTTGATTTCATCAAGGCCTTCGCCCAGGCCCAGGAATACGCCGGCTTCGACAAGGCCCTGCTGGCAGTCAACACCAGCGCGCCGGACTCGATGATCCTGGCCAGCTACGTAGCCGCGCTGACCGAGCGCATCGGCCTGCTGGTGGCGCACCGCCCCGGGTTCCAGGCGCCAACCTTCGCCGCCCGCCAGTTCGCCACCCTCGACCAGCTCAGCCGCGGCCGCGCCTCGATCAACGTGATCACCGGCGGCGACAGCGGCGACCTGCAGCGCGACGGCGACTTCCTCGACAAGGACGCCCGCTACGCCCGCACCGACGAATACCTGCAGGTACTACGCAACACCTGGACGCAGACCACACCCTTCGACCACCACGGCGAGCATTACCGGGTGGAAGTCAACCTGACCCTGGTCAAGCCGGTGGGCATGCTACCGGTGTACTTCTCCGGCGCTTCGGACGCGGCGGTGGAGGTCGCGGCGAAACACGCCGATGTGTACATGATGTGGGGGGAGCCACTGGAGCAGGTGCGCGAGCGCATTGCCCAGGTGCGCAAGGCCGCGGCCCGTCACGGGCGGGAGAATCACATCCGCTTCAGCCTGTCGCTGCGGCCGATCCTGGGGGCCACCGAGGAAGAGGCCTGGGCGCGGGCCGAACGCATCCTGGCCGATGCCAGGCAGCGCATCGGCATCCGCCAGGGCAACCGCCGCGAGAAGAATTTCGGCAAGAGCAATGTCGGCTCCGAGCGCCTGGTACAGCTGGCCGGCCAGCGCAAGGTGCACGATACCCGGCTGTGGACCGAAATCGCAGCTTTGGGCGGCGGGGCCGGCAATTCCACCTCACTGGTGGGCACGCCCGAGCAGGTGGCCGAAGCGGCGTTGGCCTACTACGAACTGGGTGTGAGCACCTTCCTGTTCCGTGGCTTCGAGCAGTTGCGCGATGCCGTGGAGTACGGGCAGGAGCTGATTCCGCGGATCCGCGCGCTGGTGGCCCAACGTGAGGCAGGACGCAGTACGCGTTCTGCATAGGCCCTGCCGCCTGTGCAGGCCCTTTCGTTGCTTTGGCAGGGACCTTGTGGGAGATTGCCCAGCCCTTTGGACCGCGCTGTCGGACAGATAACTGAGTTCGCAAGCGATCCTCGTACCCTGTGGGAGCGGCTTTAGCCGCGAAGAATCCAACACGGTGCATGGCACCGGCTGCGCCGGTGTTCGCGGCCACGGCCGCTCCCACAGGTACAGCGTGAACCCGAAGCCAACGCAGTACCTGTGGGAGCGGGCAAGCCCGCGAAGCAGGCGACGCGCTAGATTTTAGAAATTGAGCAAGACAGTTGCTCCCACAAGGCCCCGCTCAAAAATCAGCATTACGCATTTATACTGATGCGATTTATCAGTAATAAACATAATTAACATAGAACAAAAAAGCCTTTCACAGCATCGTGAAAGTCCATTAGGTTCTGTAAACCGACCCCAACATGGCGGAGGCAAATGGATTTGTGCCAGCCGCCGTCGGGTCCCTCCCTTCGATCCGCCCGTTGCGCACATCCGAACCCAACCTTCTCGGAGCATGCGACATGGGATTGTCCCGTAGAGACCTGATCTCCCGCCTCGCCGCCATTGGCGGCTATTCGGCAGCCCTGGGCGCGCTGGGGCAGAATGCCCTGGCTGCCACCTTCCAACCGCTGAAACTGGCCGCAAGCGGCGGCAACGGCAAGCGCGTGGTGATTGTCGGCGCTGGTATTTCCGGCCTGGTATCCGCCTACGAGCTGCGCAAGGCCGGCTTTTCGGTCACCGTGCTGGAGGCCCGCGAGCGGGTCGGTGGCCGGGTCTGGACCTTGCGCCAGGGCGACCGCGTCGAGCACAACGACGGCAGTTCGCAAACCGTCGAGTTCGACCCGGGCCACTTCTTCAACGCCGGCGCCGCGCGCCTGCCCAGCCATCACCTGACCATCCTCGGCTACTGCCGTGAGCTGGGGGTGGAGCTGCAGGTGCTGGTCAACAGCAGCCGCAACGCCCTGGCCCAGCCAGACCTGGCTCGCCCACCGCTGCTGCTGCGCCAGGCAGTCAACGACACCCGCGGGCACTTCAGTGAACTGCTGGCGCGCAGTGTCAGCCGCAACTCCCTCGATGCCGAGCTCGACAGCAGCCAGCGCAAGGCCTTGCTGGACTTCCTCAAGGTCTACGGCGACCTCGACAGCCAGCAGCAGTACCGCGGTTCGGTACGCGCCGGCTACACCCGCTTCGCCGGCGCCGGCGACCAGACCCCGATCCAGCGCCAGCCGGTGCCACTGGACCAGCTGCTGGACAGCAACCTGCTACTGCCGCTGGTGTTCGACGAAATCCCCGAGTTCTCCTCGACCATGTTCCAGCCGGTCGGCGGCATGGACCAGATTCCCAAGGCGTTCTATCGCCAGGTCAAGGACAGCGTGCGCCTGGGCGCCGAGGTGCTGGGGGTGGATACCGGTGACAACGGTGCCAAGGTGGTCTGGCGCGACCGCAAGAGCGGCCAGCAGCACGTCGAACAGGCCGACTACGCCATCGTCACCCTGCCCCTGCCGCTGCTGGCCAAGCTGCCGAACAACTTCGACAAGGCCTTCAGGCAGGCCATCGCCAGCGCCGAAGGCGACAAGGCCAACAAGGTGGCCTGGCAGTCGCCGCGCTTCTGGGAAACCGACTTCCAGATCTATGGCGGGCTCAGCTACATCAACCACGAAGCCCGCACCCTGTGGTACCCCAGCGATCACCTCAACAGCGCCCAGGGTGTGCTGGTCGCCACCTACAACACGGGCGCGGTGGCCCAGCAGTTTGCCGCCAAGCCGCTGCAGGCCCAGGTCGCCTCCTCGCGCCAGGCGGTGGAATCGCTGCACCCCGGCCACAGCCACAAGCTGGCCAGGCCGGTGGTGGTGAACTGGTCGAAGATCCCCTTCAGCGAAGCGCCGTGGATCGTCCACGACGAAGTCGCCCAGCCCGGCTACGACCTGCTCAATCAGCCCCAGGGGCGTACCTGGCTGGCCAGCGACGCCCTGGCCCATGGCGGCGTGGGCATCTGGCAGAACAGTGCCGCCGAGTCCGCCCGCCGGGTGGTCGGCCTGATTGCCAAACACGCCAGCCAGACAACCCGCGGCGTTGCCGCCTGACCTGCAAGGAACCACCCCCATGCCTCGTCTTCTTCTGCTTGCCGGAGTACTCATGTCGCTCACCCTCAACGCCCACGCCGACGGCATCAAGCGCGTCGCGCCACCCGGCTCGAACTTCCCCATCTCGCAGCTGGTCACGGTACCGGCCGGCAGCCAGCTGACCTTCATCAGCGGCACCCTGCCGGACGTGGCCGACCCAAAGGCGCCCAAGGGTAGCGTTGCAGCGCTGGGCAACACCGAAACCCAGGCCCGCTCGGTGCTGAACAAGCTGCGCACGGCGCTGCGCAGCCAGGGCCTGGACCTTGGCGACATCGTCCAGTTGCGGGTGTTCCTGGTAGGTGACCCGGCCAACGGCGGCGCCCTCGACTTCGCCGGGTTGCAGGCCGCCTACACCGAGTTCTTCGCCACCGCCGAGCAACCCCGTACACCGACCCGCACCGCCATCCAGGTGGTGGCCCTGCCATTGCCGGGCGCGCTGGTGGAAATCGACGCGATCGCGGCCAAAGCGCCGTAAGTGCGCCAGCCATGCCAGACAAGGAACTGCGTGCATGAAGCCAGCTTTTAAAACTGCCTCTTTTTTCGGCGTGGCCCTGGCCGCCGGGCTGCACAACACACCCAGCCTGGCCGAGGAACCCGCCGCCCAGGCCTTGGGCACGGTGATCGTCACCGGCAACCGTGGCAGCGAGAAACGCACCGTAACCAGCAGCCCGGTGCCCATCGACGTGATCAGCGCCAAGCAGTTGCAGGAAACCGGCAAGCCCGGCCTGATGGAAGCCCTCAGCGCCAGCGTGCCGTCGCTGACCTTGCCGGAAAAGACCGGCTGGGACGCCAGCGGCATGGCCCGCGCCCCTAACCTGCGCGGCCTGAACGCCGCCCAGGTACTGGTGCTGGTCAACGGCAAGCGCCGCCATACCAGCGCTACGCTCAACATCAGCGGCATCAACGCCGGCGCAGCCCCCGCCGACCTCGACCTGATTCCCATCAGTGCCATCGACCATGTCGAGGTATTGCGTGATGGTGCGGCCGCCCAATACGGCTCCGACGCCATCGCCGGGGTGATCAACGTGATCCTCAAGGCCGACGCCAGCGGCACTGCCGTGACCACCGCAGGCCAGGGCTACGACGGCAAGAAGCAGACCGTGCAGCAAAGCCTGAACAAGGGCTTCGAGATCGGCCGCGACGGCATCGTCCAACTGGCACTGGACGCCCGCAGCCAGAACGACGACAACAAGGCCAGCGCCAATGGCTACAGCCAGGCCGAAGCCCTGGACCGCGCCGGCAAGGTTACCTACGGCGGCTATGGCACGCCGAAGATCAACCTTCTGACCCTGAGCTACAACGCCGAACTGCCGCTGCAGGACGACCTGACGCTCTACTCGTTCAGCACCTGGTCGTACCGCAAGGCCGAGCAGGGCCAGAACTTCCGCCTGCCGACCATCGTCAACACCATCACCACCGGGCCCAACGGGCGCCCCTCGGGCTACACGCCCACCTGGTACATCGAGGAATACGACTACCAGGCGGCGTTTGGCGCCAGGGGCCTGGCCGGCGAATGGGACTGGGACCTGTCCAGCACCTACGGGCGCAACGAGGCCGAACAGGGCACCTGGAACAACCAGAACCCGTCACTGGGCGAGGCCACGCCCAACCATTTCGAATCCGGCACCTGGGTCAGCTCGCAACTGACCAGCAACCTCGACCTGCGCCGCAGCTTCGAAGTTGGGCTGACCAAGCCGCTGGACTTCTCCTGGGGCCTGGAACAGCGCCGCGATACCTACCAGGTGCAGGCTGGCGACTGGGCCAGCTGGGCCGACGGCGGCTACTGCAAGGCGCCCGGCAATTGCGCCGCCTCCGGCGCCCAGGTCACCAACGGCATCTCCCCCGCCGAGGCCGCCAGTGCCAGCCGCAACAGCTACGCCGGTTACCTGGACGTGGGTTTCAACCCGCTGCCGCAGTGGTACTGGGGTGCTGCCCTGCGCTACGAGCACTATGATCGCAACATCGGGGCCACCCGCAGCGGCAAGCTGACCACCCGCTACGAGCTGACCCCCGAACTGGCCGTGCGGGCGACGGTGAGCAACGGCTTCCGCGCGCCGTCCTTGGCCAACAACCTGTTCAGCGCCCGCTCCACCACCTACGGCGTGGTCGACGGCGTGTACCAGTCGATCAACTATGGCGTGCTGCCGGTGGATTCGGCCGCCGCCAAGGCGCTGGGCGCCGAACCACTGAAACCGGAAAAGTCCACCAACTACAGCCTGGGGCTGGCCTGGCAGCCTGGCGAGCGCCTGGCCTTCACTGCCGATGCCTACCTGATCAACGTGCGCGACCGCATCACCCTCACCGGGACCCTGCTCGGCCCCGAGGTCACCCAGGCCTTGCTCGCCAACGGTATCGACTCGACCTCGGGCGGCCAGTACTTCACCAACGGCGCCGATACCCGCACCAAGGGCCTGGACCTGGTGGGCAGCTACGACCAGGACCTGGGCGGTGCAGGGACGGTGAAGTGGACGGCAGCCTTCAACTGGAACGACACCGAGATCCTCGACTACAAGCAGAGCGTGAACATCCTTGGCACGCCCTACGAACTTATGAATCGCCAGGCGCGCAACCTGCTGACCGAGGTACAACCGCACACCAAGCTGATCCTTGGCGGCAACTGGCGCCTGGACCGCTACCGGGTCAACCTGGGGCTGACCCGCTACGGATCCTGGCGCGAGGTGAATGCCGCCAACGACCGTTCGCTGGACCGCGAGTACAAGGCGCGCTGGATCACCGACCTGGATGCAGGCTACCAGCTGACCAAGGACCTGGAAGTGGCGATTGGGGCGCGCAACCTGTTCGATATCTACCCCGAGCGCCAGGCACCGAGCAGCAAGACCATGGTCAAGGGATACGGGGTGTACTCGCCCTATGGCTTTACCGGCGGGTATTACTTCGGGCGGGTGACCTACACCTTCTGATTCGTGACAAGCCGGCCGACGATGTCGGCCGGCAACCGGTATCAACCACGCAACATATGGACCGCCACACCGGCCAAGGCGCAACTGAACAGTACCTGGATCACGCCACGCTTGAAGCGGAACAGGGCCACTGCGGCAGCAATCGCGATCAACGCCGAAGGCCAGTCGAACGCCCCACTGAAACCCTTTGGCCAGAGCACGTGATAGCCGAAGAACATGGCGAGATTCAGGATCACCCCCACGACCGCAGCCGTGATCCCCGTCAGCGGTGCGGTGAACTTCATCTCGTTGTGGGTCGACTCCACCAACGGGCCACCGGCGAGGATGAACAGGAACGACGGCAGGAAGGTGAACCAGGTGACGAGGCTGGCCGCGACTGCACCGGCCAGGAACGGGTTTTGCTCACCGAACATCGGATGCACGTAGCCACCGACGAAGCCGACGAAAGCCACCACCATGATCAATGGTCCTGGCGTGGTTTCTCCCAAGGCAAGGCCATCGATCATCTGAGTGGGTGACAGCCAGCCGTAATGCCCGACGGCGCCCTGATACACATAGGGCAGGACGGCGTAGGCGCCACCGAAGGTCAAAAGTGCGGCCTTGGTGAAGAACCAGCCCATTTGCGTCAGAGTGCCGGCCCAGCCAAACGTCAGTGTCAGCAGCCCCATGGGCAAGGTCCACAATACGGCGCCGATCAGCACCAGACGCAGCAAATGCCCCACCCGAAAACGCGCATGGTCAGGCGTTGGTGTGTCATCGTCGATCAGGGCCGGGCCGTAGCTGCTCCTGGCAGCCCCATGACCACCACCGATCACGAATTTGCCGGGGGCGAAGCGACCGCCCACATAGCCTGCGATACCGGCAACCAGCACGATTAACGGGAACGGCACATTGAGGGCAAAGATGGCCACGAACGACGCTGCGGCCATGGCCCACAGCCAGCCGTTTTTCAGCGCGCGCGAGCCGATCCGGTGCGCCGCGTGCACGACAATGGCCGTGACTGCAGGCTTGATGCCGTAGAAGACCCCCGCCACCACCGGCACCTCGCCAAAGGCGATGTAGACCCAAGACAGGCCAATCAAGATGAACAGCGAGGGCAATACGAACAATACGCCGGCAATCACCCCGCCCCAGGAGCGGTGCATGAGCCAACCGATGTAGGTGGCCAGTTGCTGTGCCTCGGGGCCTGGCAACAACATGCAGTAGTTCAGCGCGTGCAGGAACCGCTTCTCGCTGATCCAGCGCCGGCGCTCGACCAGTTCCTGGTGCATGATCGAGATCTGCCCGGCGGGCCCACCAAAACTGATGAAGCCCAGCTTGAGCCAGAACAGGAATGCTTCGAACAGTCCGATAGGCCGCTGAACCGCTTGCGATGGTGGCTGTTCGCCCACTGCAGAGGTGCTATCAACCATTTTGCGCTTCCTCACTCGCGAAAGCCGTCAGAAGGCCATCGAAGATACCCCCGGCGACCGTTGTCAGTTGATCGTCATCGCCAATGCTTTGTCTCAAGCCCGCGAGGACACGTTCGATACCTGGTGCTTCCGAGGGCTGGTTGCCTCCCACATCCAGGTAGTGAATGACCGCGGCCAAGCGTGCCAGGCCCGGCTGCTGTAGGGCAAAGCTCTCGATGAGGGTTTCGAGGGACACCCGCTGGCCGACATGGCTGAACCTGGCCCCATCAAAATCGAAGCCCAACGCATCGCCCGGGCAGTCTTCAGGCCTGTCCAGCCAGATGAATCGAGCGTCGGCATCGATGAAGCGACGAATCAACCAGGCACATGCCAGCCGATCCACCCATGGGCGCTTGCGGGTGGCCCAAAGGCGCCCCTGGTAGTCGTTGCGTTCCAGTCGGGTGATCGCCTCGTCGTGGGCACTCGGCTCATCGGAAGACAGTGCGCGGCCAATCGCGGCTTCGAGCTCTTGCAGCGCCGCATCGGCTTGTGCCTTGGGCACGCCCGGGAAAAAATCGGTCGCCGCCAACTGGCTGAAGGCCTTTCTGAGCTTGCGCACCTGCCGTGCGGTCTGCAGCGCATTCTCTGGCGCCAGCTCGGCCCTGCAGCCTGCAATTTCTTCCATCAGGCTGGCGTACTCGTCGCTCCTGTCGAACAGCCTGCTGAAGCGCTCTTCACGCTCAGGCAGCGACAGGAGAAATGCGGTGCCGTTGATAGCCAGCACGTCACGCTCGACTGCCTCGAAAACTTCCCGACCCGCACATTGTTCGGGCAGCAGGTAAACACCATCCCTCAGCACTGCGGCTCCGGAGGCCTTCAGGCTCCTCCAGGCACGCATGCGCTCGGTGGCATTGGCCGTCGGCAATCCGAGGATCAGTAGCGACCAGTGGATCATGTAGAGTACTCAACACAATATGTTTGTACCTTTACACTAAACTGAAACTGTGCAAAATCAACAGGCCCGTAGCTTTTGGGGCTGCTGCGCAGCCCATCGCCGGCAAGCCGGGCTCCCACAGGGACTGCGAAAATCTTGAGGTCGGCGCCGTACCTGTGGGAGCCCGGCTTGCCGGCGATGGGCCGCAAAGCGGCCCCAAATCGCTCAACTGACTGGCACCAGGGTAAACCCGCTCCCACAGGGTCCCCGCTAAATCAAGGAGTTATGTGGAGTTCCATAGGAGCGGGATCCTACTCCAGTGGAATGGTCAGGCGATCGATCACGGCACGGGTTTCAGGCCGCACCCCGCGCCACCAGGCGAACGCCTCCGCCGCCTGCTCGACCAGCATGCCGACACCGTCGGCCAGGCGCGCCACACCCTGCGCCTGGGCCATGTGCAGGAACGGCGTCAGGCCTTTGCCATACGCCAGCTCGTAAGCCAGCCGCGTCTCGCCCAGCACACCTTCAGGTAGCGGCGGCAGCTCTCCGGTGAGGCTCGCGGAGGTGGCGTTGACCACGATGTCGAAGGACTGTCCCTCCAGCTCCTCATAACGGCTGATGCGCAGCCTTGGGTGGTCCAGTTCGTTGCGCAGGCTGAGCGCCTTGGCCATGTCACGGTTGGCAAGCACCAGTTCGCTTGGCCCCGCCTCCAGGAACGGCAGCAATGCACCACGTACCGCGCCACCGGCGCCGAGCAACAGTACCCGCCGATTGGCCAGTGGTTCACCGAGGTTTTCCTCGATATCCCGCAGCAAGCCGATGCCGTCGAAGTTCTCGGCAAAGATACGGCCATTCTCGAACTTCAATGCATTGGCCGCCCGCGCCAGCTGTGCGCGCTCGCTGCGTTGGTCAGCCAGCTCGAAGGCGCGCAGCTTGAACGGCGCGGTGATGTTCATGCCCAACCCGCCATCGTTGCGAAAGTTCAGCACCTGGGCCTCGAAGCCCTCTAGCTCGCCCTCGATGGCGCCGTACTCCAGGCACTGGCCACTGGCCTGGGCGAACAGGCCATGAATCAACGGGGACTTGGTGTGGTTGATCGGTCGGCCGATCACTGCATAGCGGTCGCTCATCGTGCATCTCCATGGGTGAACAGCACACCGTCTGCCTGCATGGCGGTGATTTCTTCAGGGCTGAAACCTAGGCCGGCGGCCACTTCGGCATTGTGCTGACCGAGGTCCGGGGCCACTTGGTGGATCGTGGTGTCGCACTCGGAAAAGCGGAACGGCAGGTTGGGCAGGCGCAAGGTACCGTAGCGCGGGTGCTGCTGCTCGATGACCATGTTGCGCGCCTGGATCTGCGGGTCAGCCACGACCTCGTCGATGCGCTGCACCTTGGCGCTGGGAATGTCGATGCCATCGAGCAATTGCAGGATCTCGGCCACCCGGCGCGCACCGACCCAGTCACGCACCACGGCCAGGATCGCCTGGCGGTGGGCGTTGCGGCCATTGAGGCAGTGGTAGCGGCTGTCGCTGCCGAACCCGGGCGGGCCACCGTTGGCTTCGAGCATCGCGGCAAAGCGCTTCCAGGCGTCGTCGACCTGGGCGGCGATTACCAGGTCGCCATCAGCCGCACGAAACACGCCGTACAGGGTGGAGGTGGGCATGTCATGGCCGGTCTGCTCGGGCAGGACGGTGCCATCGGACAAGGTGTAGCACTGCACCGCGTATTCATGCATCGACACCAGCGTGTCGTACAGGGCCATGTCGATGTGCTGGCCACGACCACTGCTCACCCGGCCCAACAGCGCCGCATTGATCGCCGCCACGGCATGGATGCCGGTGTACATGTCGCCCAAAGAAATGCGCAGCAACGGCGGCGCTTCGCCCGGCACGCCGACCATCTGCATGATCCCGCTCTTGGCCTCGGCGATCAGCCCGAAGCCGGCGCGGTGGGCATCCGGGCCGGTATGGCCGTAGGCGGAGATGGAGCAGTACACCAGACGCGGGTTGCGCGCTGACACCTCGGCATAGCCCAGGCCCAGCTTGTCCAGGGCGCCGGGGCGATAGTTTTCGATGAACACATCGGCCGAGTCGGTAAGGCGCTGCATGAACGCTTTGCCACGCGGGTCTTTCATGTTCACGCTGACGCCCTGCTTGCCCATGTTCAGCTGCAGGAAGTAACCGCTCTGCTGTTCATCAAGGGTAAACGCGTGCTGGCGGCCGGCATCGCCGCTGCCCGGCCGTTCGACCTTGATCACCTCGGCGCCCAGTGCTGCCAGGCAACGGCCCACATAGGGCCCGGCCAGGAAGTGGCTGTAGTCGATGACGCGAATACCCGTCAATGGCAATGCCTGGCTCATGCCTGCACTCTCCTCGGCACCATCAGCCTGTGCTCGCCACGCTGCACGACTTCGCCATGCTGGTTGATCAGCTCCGACGGCAAGACCACGATGCCCCAGCCCGGTCGGCTGTTGCTCGGGCGCATCGCCCCCACGCGCATGCGCACGTGCAGCACATCGTCGACCTTGATCGGCAGCACGAAGTCCCAGGTCCAGCCCAGCGACATGCCCGGTACAAAGCGGTATTCGCACTGGGTCTTCAGGCCGTCGGCGATCGACAGGCCGAACAGGCCATGGGCAACCAGGCAGCCGAAGTGGCTCGCGTTGGCGTACGCCTCGTCGACATGCACCGGGGTGTGGTCGCCGGTGAGTTCGGCGTAGGCCAGGATGCGTTCGCGGGTAACGGTGTAGGTGGGGCTGATGCATTCATCGCCTTCGCAGGCATCGTCCCAGTATTTTTCCACCACGCTCATGCCACCACCTCTGCACGTGGGTCGATGGCCAGTGCCTGGGCGACGCATTTCGCCGGCAATGCCTGAATGAACTCGACCGCCAGGCCGTCAGGCAGGCGCAGCCAGTTGCGGCCCTGAGGCATTTCGCTGACGCCAAAACGCTGTGCGGCGGCCAACGCGGCTTCGAGGTCCTCGCACATGATGCCCAGGTGTGCCATGCGCCCTTCCGGGCCGGCAAAGTCCGGCTGGTGGATGAACTGCAGGCCACCGAGGGTCCAGTACTGCGCAGGCTGCTCGGCGTCACCTTGCATCTCGCGCATGGTCATGCCGCACACCTCGCTGAAAAAGCGGATGTGCCACTGGATGTCCCGCACCCAGAACGCAACGTGTTCAAGGTAGGCTTTCGGCTGGCTCATGGATTACTTCCCTTCTGCTGATCGGCCATGGCGCGCTCGATACCCTTGATGCAGGCAACCAGGGTCGCGTTGACCGGCGTAGCCACGCCGTGGCGCTGGCCCCAGCGCACGACGGAGCCGTTGATGAAATCGATCTCGGTGACCGAGCCTTTTTCCAGGCTCTGCAGCATCGAGGTACGGAAGCTTGTCGGCAGGCCTTCAGCTGCCAGGCACCACGCAGCGTCCGGGCTGGTGAGGCTCAGGCGGATGCCGGCCCGCTCGGCGACGGCGATGGCTTCGCTGACCGCTGCCTTGGCGGTGCTTTCCAGCAGCGGCTCGCTGTACAGCTGGCCATAACTGAGCATGGTGATGCCGCTGAGCGCGCCTGTCGCGACGTTGACCAGCAGCTTGTCCCACATGGTGCCGAGAATGTTGTCGCTGACCGTGGTGGCGAGCCCGGCGCCATTGAAAGCCTCGGCGATGGCCTGCACACGCGAGGTCCGTTGGCCGTCGAGCTCGCCGATGAAGGTGTGTTTGCCTGCCACGCCGGCACGGATCGAACCCGGCGCCAGCAGCACGCCACCGACGTAGGTCTTGCCGGCCAATACCCGCTCACGCCCCACGGCCTCGGCCAGGATGTCTTCGTGGCCAAGACCGTTCTGCAGCGATAGCACCAGCGTCTGCGGCTCGCAATAATGAGCACGCTCGATGCCTTGCCTGATCCCAAGCTGCTGCAGCTGTTCGATGTGCTTTACCACTGCCGTAGCGTGACCCGTAGCGCTGAACAGCTCGGCCAGAGTCAACCTACCGTGAGTATCTGGTTGGGGCGCTTGCGTGAAGAACTGAACGACCCGCTGTTCGTGCGCACCCCCGGGGGCATGGCCCCTACCCCGCGGGCAGACCAGTTGATCGGGCCATGCCGCGAGGTGCTGGAATCGCTGCGGCGCCTGACTACCTGGGAGCCGCAATTCGTTCCGGCCACGGCCCAGCGTCGCTTTCGCCTGTGCGTCAGTGATGCCAGCCATATCACCCTGCTGCCCAGCATCCTCAACCACCTGCGTACCCATGCGCCGGGTATTCGCCTGGAGGCGGCGCGCATAGATGGCAACACCGAAAGCGCGCTGGAGTCCGGCGAGGCGGACCTGGCCATCGGCTTTGTGCCTTGGCTGGGTGCGGGGATGTATCAGCAAGTGTTGTTCGAACAGGACTGGGTCTGCCTGAGCAACCCACAACACCCTCGTTTGGGCCAAGGCATGAGCGTGGCACGCTACCAGGGCGAGGGGCATGTACAGATCAGTGCCGGGACCGGGCAGAAGTTGCTCGAGGCTGGCCTGGCACGGGCCGGCATCGAACGCAGGATAATGCTGGAGCTGCCGGCGTTTCTGGGATTAGGCATGATTGTCGGGTCGACCGACCTGGTGGCTACGCTGCCACGGCACATCGGGCAGACACTTGCCAACATGCATGGTCTGCAGGTGCACGATTGCCCGTTTGCAGTGGAGGGCTTCACGGTCAAGCAGCATTGGCACGCGCGCTACCAGCAAGACAGCGGGAATCGCTGGATGAGGGAGGTGGTTCGGGGCTTGTTTCAAGCAGGTGCCAGTTAGCACACCAGACGAACGCCTCCCTCGCCGAGCTTCCTTGCCTGGAAGCATCGGGGTGCGAATCAGGCAGCAGGCTTGAGCACCACCTTCGTCCAGCCATCATCCCGCGCATCAAAGTGCTTGTAGGCATCGGGGCCTTCAGCAAGGTTCAAACGATGGGAAATCCACCGGTAGCCTTGGTCGAGGCAACCAGTTTGTTCATGGTGAGGTAGTTCGCTTCATGACCATGCTTGTCGCAGCACTGGTAGCAGACCAGTGGCGCTAATCATCGTCGCGCCTTGGATCTATTGCCGTTGCCTTTGTAGCTCTCGTTTCAACCATATGCTCGCCGGCTCCACGCCTTCTGGACATCGCACCTCATAGGTGCGGCCACTCATACTGCTTTTGGTGGCAGCAAGATCAATGAAGTCTTCCGCGCTTTTCACCATTTTCCTACCTTCGAGATAATCCAGCTTCTGCATCAAATGCGCCCGAGCCCGGGGACCAGAGTATTCGGTACCATTGCGCACGAACCTGCACTCACTATGCTCGACAAAGTCCAGCAAGCCTCTTATCTCTTGAGTGGTTTGAGGTGTAGCAGATACTTCCCTACCCACGATGATCGCGATGAAGCCAATCCCTATCGCCATCATCGATTGGCTGACAAGCCGCCCGGGGGCCCTCATCCACATCTGCATGATCCTGGTCCTGAAAATGAAATGAATGACCGGAGTGGCCTCCGACGATTAATTACAACACAACCACGCTATAACATTTTCTCCAGCCCGATCGCGCTGCTGAGCCAGGAATTGAAGTGTCGCCACCAACTCCCCGGTTCCTTGGTCAATGTATGTTGCTTGCCATCGTCTTCGGTGACCCATACCAGCTGATTCTTTTCCAGCCGGGTGTGATAACTGAGAGCCGGTGCCATCCCCTCCAGAGCCAGTTCGCGCACCCGTCCAGCAAGCTCAGGGTCATCGACCAACACGCCGACTTCGGTATTCCACAACAAGGAGCGCGAGTCGAAATTGAACGAGCCGATAAACGCTTTCTGCTGGTCGAATATCATCGCCTTGCTATGCAGGCTGGACTCGGAGCTATTGGAGGATCCTCTATGAAACAGGCCCAGCCCACTGTCGCTGTCGCCATTGTCACCGGATTGGCTGCGTAATTCGAACAACTGCACACCATGCTCAAGCAAGGTTTTGCGATAAGGCGCGTAAGCGCCGTGCGCGGCGGGTACATCGGTGGCTTCCAGTGAGTTGGTCAGCAAGCTGATCGACACGCCAGCGTCGGCACGACGGGTCAGGTACACCACCCCTGGTTGGCCGGGTACCATGTACGCCGAGACAAGGATCAGCTCCTTGGATACCCCATTGAGCTCGGGTGCCAATTGGGTGGCCAACAACAAGTACGGGGCTGGCTCGCCACTCGACAAGACCTTGCTCGGTGCATCCCACATCGCTTTGTTCCAGGCCCAGATCAACTCCCTGCGCCAGTCATTCAGGCGTGGCTGGGTGGTGTAGCTCATCAGTTGTTGATAGAGCGCATGATTCTGTTTGCGTACTTTCTCCAGGGACTCGTCCAGCCGAGTCCGGAGGTTTTTCAGGTCCCCGGTCGTCGACCTGGTCGAGATGAACTGCTCGATGGGCTTGCTCAGGGCACTGTTCCAGTACTGGTCGAAACTATGTCCCAATTGTTCTGCAACCGGCCCGACGCCGAGCATGTCGATGTCGGTGAAATTCCTGTTGGGCTCGGCATCGAAATACTCGTCCCCCAGATTGCGCCCGCCGACGATGGCCGCACTGTTGTCCACCACCCACAATTTGTTGTGCATGCGCCGGTGCTGCCGGGCCAGGTTGAACAGCCGGCCCATGGTACGCGTCACGACGGTACTGCGGCCCAGGTGCAGTGGATTGAACACTCGGATCTGTATATGCGGATGCGCCGCCAGTGTCGCGATAATTCGCTCCAGGTCATCGCTGGTGGTGTCATCGAGCAAGATCCTGACGCGCACGCCACGGTCGGCGGCGATGAGCAGCTCGCGCACCAGTATCCGAGTACTGATGCCGTCGTGAACGATGTAGTACTGCAAGTCGATGCTGCTTTGAGCATTGCGAATCAGCTCGGCGCGTGCGGCGAAAGCCTCGGCACTATCGGAGAACAAGCGAAAGCCCGACTGGCCCCGATGGGGGGCTGCCTGGGCCTGGATAGAACGACCGAACGCCGAATCGTTCGCAGGCAAGGCCTGACTGGGTTCGTGAGAGACAGTGGGCGTTGTACAACCACCAGACAGCAGGGCGAGTAACAGCAGAGCAGTAAGGGGCTGTTTGATTGTCACGGAGGCTACCCCGGGTGATGGCGATGAGGGTGCCGGGTCCCGAAGAATGGCCAGTCCCTTACCACCAGCATCCGGCCGTATCGACCTTGTGCAATGTTTCTTCGATCTGCGGTGTTATTACAGAAGCGTAGTTCATCTCCTGCTGACCGCGGTGCCTTCACCGAAGGCGCCTGCCGCCAATCAGTCGCGATCTAGCATCTAAGGACCTTGCATAACCTGATCAGGCTGCGACGACTAGGTCAACTGCAAGCGCACTTATGCTCTTGGCGTCCGTTGCAAATCGGCTGCTCCTGTTGATAGCGAGTATTAACCTATGTCGGTCAGCCGAGCTGGATCCGAATGCTGGCCTGTGTGTACCAAGGCGCAGCGGAGTCGACGTGCACATGTCTCTGCTGCTTCGGCTCGAAGGGGGTATCAAGCGTTCCTAGCGCTATGGATATCCAGCCGGCATATTCACCTTGAGAACGTGACCAGAATAAAGTCGAACCGCACGCCAGACAAAATTCGCGCATTACTGTCGGTGAAGACGCATACGTCCTGATGCTATCGGCGCCACGTAGTACTCGCAGGTCGCTACGCGGGACGCTACCGTAGGATGCGAATGCAGCCCCGTGACCTTTGCGGCACTGGCTGCAATGGCAGTGAGTAACTGCCTTTGGCGCAGTGACTAGTTCGAAACTTACTGCTGAGCACAAGCAGCTACCTTCGTAAGTCTTTTTCATTGATGCTTCCGTGCAAATGACGCGAGCGTAACTGTCTTGGCTGAATTGGTCGACAGGTTGTAATTCGCTCTCGGTAAATGGCTGCTATGGGTCGAAAGCGGTCACCCACGACCAGCTGCTCTCGACCCAAAACGGACGCTAAAAGATAACTGGTTTCGTAAGCGCGACGCGTACTCTGTGGGAGCGGGTTTACCCGCGAAGCAGGCGCCGCGGTGGATGGCACCGGCCGTGCCGGTGTTCGCGGGTGAACCCGCTCCCACAATGATTGCTGTGGGGCAAAATGACCGCTACGGGTCGAAAGCGCCCTCGTATCCGCTCCGGTCTGGCGTAACAACCAAACCGCTCGGGAATTTAGATATGAAATAGATGAGCAGTTGATTTCGATAACCTTGTGCCCAACCGGTTGCGCCTGGCACTGGCGCTCCGCTGGCGGCCGGGTTCTACTCAAGCTCCAGGCTGTAACCCACCCCGTATACCGACCTGAGCGGGTCATGTCCTGGAGTTACCCCTGACAGTTTGCGCCGTAAATTCTTCACGTGACTGTCTACGGTTCGGTCTGCGACGACGCGATGGTCTCGGTAGATGTGATTCATCAGTTGGTCGCGTGACAGCACTTGTCCCGGGCGAGCCGCCAGTGCCGCAAGCATGCGAAACTCTACCGGCGTCAGGTCCAGCGCCACCCCCATGTAGCGCGCCTGGAATGATCGAGAGTCGAGCTCCACGCCCAGGCTCGGTGCCTGCTGCCCGCTACGGCGCAACACGGCCTTGACCCGTGCGACTAACTCGCGTGGTGAGAACGGCTTGCAGATGTAGTCGTCGGCGCCCAGCTCCAAGCCCAGCAGGCGGTCGATCTCGTCGACCCTGGCGGTCATCATGATCAATGGCATCTGGCTGAAGCTGCGCAGCTCGCGGCAGATATCCAGGCCATCGCGACCGGGCAGCATCAGGTCGAGCAGAATCAGGTCGTACTGGCCCTGGCGAATCGCCGGGATCACCGCCAGGCCGTCCTCCTGGTGGTCGACGCGGTAGCCACCGGCGCGCAGGTAATCGCCCACCAGCGCGGCGAGCTTGGGTTCATCTTCCACCAACAGAATCTGGCTCATGCCTGATCTCCGGCAACCGGAAGCGTGAGTGACAACAGCAAGCCGCCCAAGGCCGAGCCCTTGGCCGTCAGCTTGCCACCGTGTACTTCGGCGATGCCACGGCAGATTGCCAGGCCCAGGCCGGTGCCCCCACTGGCACGGTTACGCGAACGCTCGGCGCGGTAGAAACGCTCGAACAGGCGCGCCAGGGATGCACTGTCCACGCTGGGGGCGGTGTCCTCGCATTGCACCAGCACTTGGTCGCCGTCCTGGAATGCGCGCAGCACCGTGTGACCGCCCGCATCGGTATAACGGCGACTGTTTTCCAGCAGGTTGTGCAACAACTGGCCCAGGCGTGACTCATCGCCCAGCACCCACAGCGGTTCTTCCGGCAACTCCAGGCGCAACGCCAGGCCACGCTCGGCAAAACCGGCCTGGAAGGCATCGGCCACCACCGGCAGCAGCACCCGCAGGTCGATACGTTCGCGACGATAGGTCGGTCCACCTACTTCGGTCAACGACAGGTCGAACAGGTCGTCGACCAGCTTGCTCAGCGACCCGACTTCGCCTTGCAGCGAGCGCAGACCGTTGCTATCGACCGGGCGAATGCCATCTTCCATGGCTTCGAGTTCGGCCCGCATCACCGCCAGCGGCGTGCGCAGCTCGTGGGAAATATCAGCCATGAAGTCGCGGCGCAGGCGCTCGTTGCTCGCCAGCGTGGCGGCCATGCGGTTGAAATCGCCGGCCAGTTGCCCAGCTTCGTCTGCCGAACGCACCGGCAGCTGGATTTCATAATCACCTGCAGCCAGGCGATGGGTGGCACTGGCCACTTCACGGATCGGGCGCAGCAAGGCACGGCTAAGCCACCAGGCGATCACACCCGTGGCCAACAGGCAGGCCAGACCTATCAGCAGGCTGGAGCGCAGCTGGTTCAGCTGGAAGCGGCGGTCACCCACGCTGGTCACCGACTGCAGCGGCGCAAGGGCCATCCAGCCGACCAGCTGTTCTTGATGCCTGATCGGGCGCAGCAGCATTTCACTGCCAGGCCCCTGGTAGCCGATGATCGGCCGGCGCTGGGCATCGAGCAGGGCGAAGCGCACGAACGCGCCAGTCAGGTCGGAGACCGTCAGCAAGCTGGGGTCGAAAGTCTTGTCCGGCTGGATATCGTCCGGGCGCAGCAGTTCGAACCACTGGTCCTTGTCGCGACGGATGAAGTCCCAGCTGCCATTACGCGCATAGGCCTGCTCGACCCGCGGCACGATGCGATCCATGCGCTCCTCGGCTTGCTGATTGAGGTAGCCGAGAAAGCCATACTTCAAACTTAAGTAGGCGGCGAACACCATGCCCAACACGGCGAAAGTGCAGACCAAGAGCATCGCGAAGAAAAACTTGTGCGAAAGGCTGACTCTCATAGCTCCGCCGGTGAATTGGAATTGCCACCATTGAAGCGTGCCAACTCCAGCGCCGCAAGGCGCGCAGGCCAATCTCCATCCTTTCTGCACATTTGCTGCACAATTTCCACGCACGCTTGGGCCATCTGAATCAATTGGGTCGGAGCCTGCGATGCATACGTTATTCCTCTCCCTGTTCTATACACGATCACCTTGGTCCCGGGCGCTACTGCTTGGCGCCGGCCTACTTGTCCTGGGAGGGTGCGGTGAAACCGAAACCGCTGCAGCCCCCGCTCCTGTACAGGAAGTGGCGGTGCATGAAGTGACAACCTCCGCCCAGGCCCTGACCACCACCCTGCCCGGTCGCGCCAGCGCCCACCTGATTGCCGAGATCCGTCCGCAAGTTGGCGGCATCATTCAGAAACGTCTGTTCAATGAGGGTGACACGGTCAAGGCCGGCCAGGCGCTGTACCAGATTGACCCGCAGTCCTACCAGGCCACCTTGGCCCAGGCCAAGGCCACCGTCAGCTCGGCCAGAGCCACGCTGCGGGCTGCCGAACTCAAAGCCAAGCGTGATGCTCAACTGGTGAAGCTCGACGCAATCAGTGCCGAAGACAACGAAAGCGCCCAGTCGGCCTTGCTCGAGGCCCGTGCCAGCCTGCAGTCTGCCTTGGCGGAGCAGCGTACCGCACAGATCAACCTCGACTACACCCGCATCAACGCACCGATCGATGGCCGCACAGCCACTTCCACGGTCACCCCTGGCGCACTGGTCACTGCCGAGCAGACCACGGCCCTCACCACGGTACAGCAACTCGATCCGATCTACGTCGACTTCACCCAGCCAAGCAGCACCCTGCTACGCCTCAAGCGCGAACTGGCCGAAGGCAAGCTGGCACGCAGCGGGCAGGCGGATGCCGCTCGTGTGACCCTGGAACTTGAAGATGGGAGCGCCTACGCCCATGCCGGCACCCTCACCTTCAACGGCGTCAGCGTTGACCAAAGCACCGGCAGTGTGACGTTCCGCGCAGTGGTGCCCAATCCCGACGGCCTGCTGATGCCGGGCATGTACATCAAGGCAACGTTGCAGGAAGGCGTACAGAACGACGCTATTTTGGTACCGCAGCAGGCCGTCAGCCGTGACGAGCGCGGTAGCGCCACCGCCCTGGTAGTGGTCGATGGCAAGGTAGAACAGCGTGAGCTGACGTTGGCCCGTGCTGTAGACAACCGTTGGTGGGTCAGTCACGGCCTGGCAGCTGGCGACAAGGTCATCATGGAGGGTTTGCAAAAGGTGCGTGTTGGCCAACAGGTGCAGGTGCAGAACACCCCCCTGACCGCTCACAACGATAGCAACTGAGGCCCATCCCATGGCACGTTTTTTCATCGACCGGCCAATCTTCGCCTGGGTCATCGCCATCCTGATCATGCTTGGCGGTGGCCTGGCCATCTTCGAACTGCCGCTGGCGCAGTATCCCAACATCGCCCCGCCGCAGATCAGCCTCAACGCCACCTACACCGGCGCGTCGGCCAAGACAATGGAAGATTCGGTGACCCAGGTCATCGAACAGCAGATGACCGGCCTCGACGGCCTCACCTACATGTCCTCCACCAGCAGCTCGTCCGGCAGCGCCAAAATCACCCTGACATTCGAGGCCGGCACGGATGTAAATACCGCGCAAATGCAGGTGCAGACCAAGCTGGAGCAGGCCAAGGCGCGCCTGCCCGATACCGTGCAGCAGCAGGGTATCCAGATCAACAATTCGGCCAGCGACTTCCTCATCATCGTATCCCTGGTATCGGACAGCCCTGATGTGACCGCCACCGACATCAGTGACTTCATCTCCAGCACCTTGTATGACCAGATCAGCCGGGTCAGCGGCGTCGGCGATGTGACCACCCTCGGTTCGAGCTACGCCATGCGCATCTGGCTCGACCCGGACAAGCTCAAGCAATTCGCGCTGATGCCCTCAGACATCAGCGGCGCGCTGGAAGCGCAGAACGTCGACACCTCGGCCGGCCAGTTGGGCGCTCTGCCTGCTCGCGCCGGCCAGCAGCTCAACGCCACCATCAACGCCCGCAGCAAGCTACAGACCGCCGCGCAGTTCCGCGACCTGGTTCTCAAGTCCAACAGTGCCGGCGCTATGGTGACTCTGGCCGACGTGGCCCGGGTAGAGCTGGGCAGCGAAAGCTACGACGTGGTCGCCGAGCACAATGGCCGGCCTTCCGGCGGCCTTGCGGTGAGCCTGGCCACCGGTGCCAACGCACTGGACGTTTCTGAAGCGGTGCAAGCCAAGTTGGCCGAACTGGAACAGTTCTTCCCCAGCAAGCTGCAACTGCGTAGCGAGGTGGCCTACAACACCGCGCCGTTCGTGAAGATTTCCATCGAGGAGGTGGTCAAGACCCTGTTCGAAGCCATCGCCCTGGTGGTGCTGATCATGTACCTGTTCATGCAGAACCTGCGCGCCACGCTGATCCCCGCCATTGCCGTACCAGTGGTGTTGCTCGGCACCTTCGGCGTATTGGCGATGCTCGGCTACTCGATCAACACGTTGACCATGTTCGGCATGGTGCTGGCGATCGGCTTGTTGGTTGACGATGCCATCGTGGTGGTGGAGAACGTCGAGCGCATCATGGCCGAAAAAGGCCTGTCGCCGCGTGAGGCGACCCGCCAGTCGATGGACGAGATCAGCGGCGCGCTGATCGGTATTGCCGTGGTGCTCTCGGCAGTATTCATCCCGATGGCCTTCTTCGGCGGCTCAACCGGGATCATCTACCGTCAGTTTTCGGTAACCCTGGTAGCAGCCATGGCCTTGTCTGTCCTGGTAGCGATGACCCTGACTCCGGCCCTCTGTGCCACCCTGCTCAAGCCGGTGACGGCCCACGGTACAACGCAGCGTGGCTTCTTCGGCTGGTTCAACCGTACCTTCGACCGTACCTCACAGCGCTACCAGCGCGGTGTCGGCAATGTACTTGCGCGTCCGCTGCGCGGCCTGCTGGTCTACGTACTGCTGCTGGGTGGCGTGGCGCTGATGTTCGAGAAACTGCCCACGGCTTTTCTGCCTGAGGAAGACCAGGGCATGCTGATGATGCAGATGACCCTGCCGGTGGGCGGCACCGACGAGCGCTTGCAAGCGGTAAACCGCCAGGTTCAGGAATACATACTGCAACAACCGGAGGTGGCGTCGATCCTCACTGTGCGCGGCCTGGGTACCGGCGGTAACGCACAGAATTCGGGGCGAGCCTTCATCAAACTCAAGGACTGGAGCGAACGCCAGGGCGACGAACACAGCGCCACAGCGGTGGCACGAAGGGCCAACATGGCACTGGCAAAGATCCTCGATGCCAATGTGTTCGTCATAGCCCCACCGGCTATCCAAGGCCTGGGTCAGAGCTCAGGCTTCGATGTGCAGTTGCAGGACCTGGCTGGCCTCGGTCACGCCGAGCTGCTCAAGGCCCGCGATCAGTTCCTTACCTTGGCGGCCAAAGACGCGCGCCTGGCCAACGTTCGTGCTCAGGGGCTGGAAGACACGCCCCAGCTGAACGTCGCCATCGACGACCGCAAGGCCGGTGCCATGGGTATTTCCGCCAGCGATATCAATGACACCCTCAGCACCGTGATGGGCGGCAGTTACGTTAACGACTTCGTCGACGCCGGCCGGGTGAAGAAAGTCTACCTGCAGGGCGAGGCCGACAAGCGCATGCTGGCCGAGGATATCGGCGCCTGGTATGTGCGCAACGACAGTGATGCCATGGTGCCGTTGTCGGCATTCACCAACACCTCATGGAGCACCGCTTCGCCGTTACTGGAGCGCTTCAATGGCTTCGGCTCGTACGAACTGGTAGGTGAGCCGGCCAGTGGCGTGAGCTCCGGCGAGGCCATGACGGCAGTCGAGCAGATCATGGCGCAATTGCCTGACGGCATCGGCTACGCCTGGGCCGGGCAGTCATACCAGGAACGTATGGCGGGTACCCAAGCCCCCCTGCTGTATGCCATCTCGATCATGTTCGTGTTCCTGTGCCTGGCGGCGCTGTACGAAAGCTGGTCGGTGCCCTTTGCGGTGATGCTGGTGGTGCCGGTGGGGATCCTTGGCGCGCTGCTGCTGACGGGCCTGCGCGGCCTGGCCAACGATGTCTACTTCCAGGTCGGGTTGCTGACCACGGTGGGTTTGACGGCGAAAAACGCCATTCTGATCGTCGAGTTCGCCAAAGAAGGATACGAGCGCGGCCAGGACCTCATCACTGCCATCCTGGAGGCCGTGCGCATTCGCCTGCGGCCAGTACTGATGACCTCGCTGGCATTCATCCTTGGCGTACTGCCGCTGGCACTGAGCAGCGGCGCCGGGGCCGGTGGACGAAAAGCAATTGGCACCGGCGTGCTGGGTGGCATGCTCGCCGCCACCCTGCTTGGCCTGTTCTTCATCCCGTTGTTTTATGCCCTTGTGCAGCGCTTGGCCGGCCGAGGCGCCAGCACTGTCGATACTGTTGCAGGAGAAGCGTGATGCGTCTGTCCCCCTTGTTGCTGGCGCTGGTGCTTACTGGCTGCGTAAACCTCGCACCCGACTACCAGCGCCCGGCAGCACCGGTAGCCGAGCAGTGGCCAACCGCCACCAGCGCAAGCACCACGAGCGCCGATATCAACTGGAAATCGCTGTTCACCGATGCCCGCCTACGCGATACCGTGGCGCTGGCGTTGACCAACAACCGCGACCTGCGCGTGGCCGCATTGAATGTCGAATACCAGCGGGCGCAGTACCGCATCCAGCGCGCCGAGCTGTTTCCGGCAGTTTCGGCAACTGCCGAAGGTACCCGACAGCGCAGCGTGACCAACGGCAGCTCGGCGGTCAGCAGCCAGTACAGCGTGGGCCTGGGCGTCAGCAGCTATGAGCTGGACCTGTTTGGCCGCCTGGGTAACCTCAAGGATGCTGCGCTGGAGCAGTACCTTTCGCTGGAGCAAACTCGCCGCAGCACGCAGCTCAGTCTGGTAGCCGAGGTCGCGACGGCCTGGATGACCCTGGCCGCCGACCAGCAACTGCTCAAGCTGGCAAATGACACCTATGCCAGCCAGCAGAAAACCTACACTCTGGTGCAGCAGAGCCATGGACTGGGCGGCGAGTCCGGGGTGAGCCTGGCGCAAGCGCGCAGTACAGTCGAGTCCGCCCGGGCCGATGCGGCCAATTATGCCAGCCAGGTCGAGCAGGACCGTAACGCCCTCGAACTGCTGGTCGGCGAACGCCTGAGCGACACGCTGCTGCCAGGCGACCAGCCATTCGATACCACACTGCTGGTGGGCGTGCCGCAGGGCCTGCCCTCGAGCCTGCTGCAGCGTCGCCCGGACGTTTTGGCCGCTGAGCATTCACTGAAGGCGGCCAATGCTGATATCGGTGCGGCTCGGGCTGCGTTTTTCCCGAGCATTACCCTTACCGCCAGCGGCGGCACCGCCAGCAGCGAGCTGTCCGGGTTGTTCAAAGACGGCAGTGGCGCATGGAGCTTCGCCCCCTCGATCAACCTGCCGATCTTCAACGCAGGCAGCAATCGGGCCAGCCTGGATGCAGCCAAGGTCAACAGCGAAATCGAAGTGGCGACCTACGAGAAGACGATCCAGACCGCGTTCAGCGAAGTGGCTGATGCGCTGTCAGTGCGTGGTCATATCAATGAGCGCCTTGATGCCCAGCGCAGCCTGACCGACGCTACCGACACCGCTTATCAGCTCTCGTTGGCCCTATACAAGGAAGGCTCGGAAAGCTTTATGGACGTGCTCGACGCCCAGCGCTCTTTGTATTCGGCGCAGCAGTCGCTGATCAACCTGAAACTGACAGAACAGACCAACCGGGTGACCTTGTACAAAACACTTGGTGGCGAATGGGCAAACGGTGAAAAATCCAGTTGATACAAGCCCGATAATGCCCCCATCTGCTCTCGACATCGTTCAGAAAGAGCAATGTGTAGGCAGCCAATTTTCAGCCCCGCCCATCCAGCTATCGACTCGAAGCGGACATCTGTAATCGGGGCCGCTTCGCGGCCCATCGCCGGCAAGGCTCCCACAAGTACAGCGCATGCCTGAAGGCTGGTGATATTCCTGTGGGGGGCGGCTTGCCGGCGATGAGGCCTGCACTGACTACAGAGCTTTGGATCAGTGTTCGCTTTGGGTCGAAAACGGTCACCCACGACCGGCTGCTTTCGACCCTTAGCTGTCATTTTGCCCAACAGCAATCATTGTGGGAGCGGGTTTACCCGCGAACACCGGCACAGCCGGTGCCATCCACCGCGGCGCCTGCTTCGCGGGTAAACCCGCTCCCACAGAGTACGTGTCGCGCTTACGAAACCAGTTATCTTTTAGCGTCCGCTTTGGGTCGAAAACGGCCACTCGTGAACGGCCGCCTTCTTCCATGGCGAGCTTTCGCAGTCTGGCGTCAGCACTCATTGGCTTGGCTGCGTCTCCTCCTGCTTGAAAACACGAAATCCGCGCGCCTGATAATTTCCAAGCGCGGCAGGATGGTCGAACGTGCATGTGTGTACCCACACCCGCTCTGTACCTTGCCATTCCCACGCAGATCGAACAGCGTGACTCAAGAGTGCCCCGCCGAAGCCACCCCCTAGAAACTGCGGTGCCAACCCGAAGTAGCGGATTTCGCAGTTACAGCCATCGGGGCGATAAAGCTCGTAATAGCCGGCTATCGCGCCGCGGTGATAGGCAACCCAGGTACGGTGGCACTCCTGTTCAACGAGTGCCTGCCATTCGGAACTGCTCCAGCTATCAAGATCGCCCCACTCCCAGGGCGTTCCTACCAGCTTGTAGAGAAAACGATTGAATTCCGCCTGAGGCACTTCACATTCGATGATCTGAAGGTCGTGACGCTGTGGTTTTTCCTGCAACTCGGAAGCCGAGATCATTTCCAGGTAATAAGTAATGCAAGACCGTTCCATCGTAGACTCCCTGCGTCTTCCCGCTAGCGATCAACAAGCATGCCAGCTGCGGCTCGACTGCGGCTACACCTGATGTCTGCTTCGGCTAGAAAGCAGTCGCTATCAAGTAATGGATAACGCTTGGCTCGCGCTGCGCGAACCACAACTTGGCGCAATCGGAATTAGCCATGGCATCTTGTGCTAGTGCCATCCCCAAACCCGCACCGTAGCATCTCCTTGCCCAAACGTTTTGCAGCAAGCAAGGAGAAAACATGGTTACTGACACCGCATTGATCACTGGCGCCTCGGGTGGCATCGGACTGGAACTGGCACGCCTCCATGCGGCCAAGCGTGGCGATGTCGTCCTGGTAGCGCGCTCGCGTGACAAGCTGGAGTCCATCAAGCAGGAACTTCAGACTCGATACGGCGTGAAAGTGTATGTAATCGTGGAAGACCTGGCCGATCCTGGCGCAGCAGATCGGGTATTCGCTGCCACCGAAGCATTGGGGTTGTCCATCGACGTTCTGATCAACAACGCCGGGTTCGGTGGCCACGGGAAGTTCGTCGAACGCGACATCGCTGCCGATCTAGCCATGATGCAAGTGAACATGGCCGCGCTTACCGCTCTGACCCATCATTATCTGAAGGCGATGGTGTTGCGTCGACGCGGGCGTATTCTCAACGTCTCGTCGACCGCCTCGTTCATACCAGGCCCCCTGCAGGCGGTTTACTACGCCACCAAGGCATTCGTGACATCCTTCACCCAGGCTATCGCCGAGGAAACCCGGGAATACGGTGTAACCGCCACTGCGCTGTGCCCGGGAGCAGTCGCAACAGGTTTCGTCGCCGCAGGTGATCTGCAGGGTGTGGATGCCTGGAACAATGCCAGGACGGCACAATCCGTGGCGCAATGCGGTTACCAGGCCATGGAGCGCGGTGAACTGGTTGCGTTCAATGAAGGCAAGTTGCGCGTCATGCTCGACTGGATTGTTCCGCTGTTGCCTCGCAAACTGGTGCTCAGGATGTCCCGCAAGGCAATGGAAAAGGCATCCTGAGAAGGCCAGAGAAGCCCTATCCGTTCGCCTTGCTGACTTGCGTGCCAAGGCAATGCGCTGCAAAGAGATGCCTCGATAATGAAACAAGCCAAGAACTTCGCCGTGCATGCTGGGTGGAAGGTGATCATTGCTGATTTGGGAGTAGCGCCTGGGGACCTGCTGGCCTTGGCCGAGCTACCGGCTGATCTATTCAGCCGCAAGGACTCCGTGCTCTCGCCACCTGAGTATTTTCGACTTTTCGAAAGCCTTGAGCAGCTGGTCGGAGAGTCGCATCTACCACTGCGACTCGGTGGTGCCGTTTCAGTCGAAGCCTTCGATCCGGCTCTTTTTGCTTGCCTGTGCAGCCCGGACTTCAACGTAGCGCTCACCCGGCTTGCCGAGTACAAGCGTCTGTGTGGTCCCTTGGCACTGGATGTGGTCTTCCACGACGCTTATACCGAGGTTTTTATCGAGTGCTACGGATACGACCGTCCGCTCCCGCGCAGCCTCCTTGCGATGGAACTGGTTTTCCTTACCCACCTGGCGCGCCTCGCCACAAGGCAAACGATCACCCCGCTGGAGGCAGAGCTGGTTGCGCTGCCCGAACCAGCAAAACCGTGCGAAGAGTTCCTGGGATGTTTCTTGCGACAAGGCAACTGCAATCGTATTCGCTTCTCCAAAGAAGATGCTGCGCGCCCTTTCCTTACCGAGAACGTTGCCATGTGGCAATTCTTCGAGCCGGAACTCCGGACGCGGCTTTCAAAGCTCGAAGCCGGCGCCACAACCCAAGAGCGAGTACACAGCGCGCTGCTCGATATGCTGCCGAGCGGGCGGAGCAGCATCCATGATGTCTCCAGTCGTCTGGCGATGAGCAAGCGCTCACTCCAGCGTCATCTTGCAGACGAGGCGCTGAACTATCAGGAGATACTCAATGACACGCGTCAGGGCCTGGCTTGCCATTACCTGTCTCGCTCAACCCTGTCCCCAGGAGAAATTGCGTTCCTGATCGGGTTCATGGATGCCAATTCTTTCCTGCGCGCCTTCAAAGCCTGGACAGGCATGACACCGGGCGAGTACCGGAGGCAGCACAGCCACCAAACGTGAGGGCTGAATGGCAGCTTTGGCGTCAGAAGCGCTCATCGCCGATCGCCGGCAAGGTCAGCTCCCTTACGAACGAAGCCTCGGACAAGCGCAACAGCGCGTCGACCATGGTGACCACATCATGCACCGGTACCTGGCGCCGTTCGCCTCGTGCTGCGGCTTGCGCCAATGGCGTGTTCAGGGCGTCGTCGATATTCAGGTAACCCAGGTGAAGCACGGTCACCGCCAGGTTGTCATCCCTGAAGCCTTCGCGTAGCGCATCAGCCATGCCGTTGAGGGCGAACTTGGAGGCGCCGAACGCCACCTCCGGGCGCCCGCTCTGGCGAAGGGCCGAGGTCGAACCGGTGAGGATCAACTGCGGTCGGGGCGCACCTAGCAACTTTGGCACCAGCCGCTTGAGCAGAAGCAGCGTGGCGGTGATGTTCACCTCGACCAGCCTGGTGATCGATTCGTCGCTGTCGTCGAGGAATGCGTAGTGCTCGCTGAAGGCGTGTTCTTCCCAGATGCCCACGTTGCAGATCAGGACATCCAGATCGGCAGGTGTTCGATCCGCGATCTGTGCTACAGCCGCCGTTGGCTTGGCAAGGTCGGCATCGATCCAGTGCAGATCGATGCCCGAGGCAAGGGCCAGGTCGACCGGCTGTTTGCGGGATACGCCGATCAGCGTGTCCCCTGGCTTGCCGAGCCCTTCGAGCAAGGCACGGCCCAACCCTCTGCTGGCGCCTACGATCATCGTCTTCATCTGTTGCTCCTTCCTGGCATCCTGCAAGTATCCATCGACCGATCAACCCCACCGGACATTGAGTACGACGAAGTGCAGCAGGACCCAGACCATCAGCAGCAGATGGGTCAGTTGCAACCCTTCCTGGCGGATCCAGTAGCCGAACCATATCCCGCCCAGCAGCATCGCAAGCAGGAACCCGAGCGTTGCGCTCAAGGCCAGGTTCAACCAGGGCAGTGAAGCCTCCAGGCCGGCGCCAAGCACCAGTTCATAGCACCCGACCCAGGCCGTGAGGGCGGCGGCTGCCTGTATCAGCACGATGATCGACAAGGCCAGGCGATGGAGGGAGGGAGAAGTCATCGCTCGCCCCAGCAGTGGGAGGCTGATTGCGGGCGGTTGGGCCAGCGGCGCCATCGACATGGTTGCCCCGATCGCCCCGGCCGAACTGGCAAAGGCATGCAGGTTGTTGATCAGGCTGATACTCAGCCACAGGCTCAAGCCGATGCAGCAGGTTATCTGGAAAATCAGCAGTGAGGTCGGAGTGTCCATTCCTGGTCCTTTGTGAGTTCGTTTCCGGAAGTTGCGAGAGAGTCCGGACGACACTCTAAAACCTTGACTTAACTCGAGGTCAATACCGGTTTTCCAGTAAGGCTTGCATGCTGGCAAACCAGGTAACGCAGCCGCAACTACCTCGATACTCTCCCGCGGCAGCTGATGATCCGTGCGGCGCGGTGTCCATGATCCGGATCAGCGTGTCCCGGTTTAGGGGCTATCCCCCTCTCCCCGCCCCCGCCAGAATGCCGGCTTCTTCCCTGCCCGGAGTCATCTCGCATGCCTATGTTCCGCACCTCGGACGCAGTTTCCCTGCACTACAACGACTGGGGCCACGGTCGCCCAGTGGTGTTGATCCATGGCTGGCCGATGTCGTCTGCCAGTTGGGATTACCATGCCACCCGCCTGGCCGAGTCAGGTTACCGCGTAATCAGCTATGACCGCCGCGGTTTCGGGCGCTCCGACCAGCCCTGGAGCGGCTACGACTACAACACACTCAGCGACGACCTCGCGCAATTGATCGAGCACCTGAACCTGCAAGATGTCACGCTGGTGGGGTATTCGATGGGTAGTGGCGAAGTGGCACGTTACCTGGCCCGCCACGGCGATCGCCGAATCGCCGCGACCGTGCTGCTGGCTGGGGTGACACCGCAACTGGCCAGCTCGCCGGACAACCCCGAAGGCATGCCGCCAGCGGCCTTCGACGGTTTGATGCAGGCGTTGCGCCAGGATCGTCAGCGCTTCTTCGGGGATTATGCGCACGCCTTGTTCTCGGAGCCGGGCCTGCGCGACTGGTATCTGGCCCAGACTTACCAGGCCAGTGAACGCGCCATCGCAGCTTGTGCCCAGGCCTGGTACATCACGGACTTCCGCCAGGACCTGACCGGGATCAAGGTGCCGACCTTGATTCTGCACGGTGCACGCGATGAAAACGCCCCGGCTGCCACCACCGGCCGGCTGGCAGCGCAACTGATCGGGCAATCGCAATACCTTGAGTACCCCGAAGCCGGCCATTACCTGCTGATCGAGCAAAAGGACGCCGTGCTTCGCGACCTGCTGGCGTTTCTTGCAGGCGACAGGTCAATCGGCTGAGAACCCATGGCTGAGCGTCTGGTCGGGGAAGGCTTCGCACAGGTAGTCGATGAACGCCGAGACCTTGCGACTAGCCAGCCGGCGTGAGGCGTGCAGGGCCCACAACTCGATCGGCCTATCGGGCATTCGCCCCCAGATGGACAGCCGTGCCAGGTGCTCGTCGCCCAGCAGCAGGGAGCGCGGGATCAGTGCGGCACCCGCGCCGGCGAGCACCGCATCACGGATCATGATCAGCGATGACAGGCGCAGGCGCACATCGGGCATTACCGCGCCCAAGGTGTCACCGTCCTGGTAGTGCCAGGGCCCGTTGTCGAAACGGTTGGCCAAGGCCACGGCGGGCACTTCGGCGATCTGGCCATTGCTGCACGCAGCAGGCCGCGACAAGGTTGGCGGCGCCACCAGCAGCATGTCGTCGCGGGCAAAACAGCGCCCCACCAGCAGCGCATCCGGCCTGGGATTAACGCGAATCACCACGTCATATCCATCCTCTACCAGATCGACATTGCGGTCTTCGGCGGTGATGTCCAACCGTACTTGCGGATAGCGTTGGGCAAAGCCCACAGCCAGGCGCCCGAGCAAGGTATGGGAGAACAGCACCGGGGCACTGACACGCAATTGACCGCGTGGGCTGGTCTGCCCTGCCGACACCAGTTCACCCGCCTCTACGATCTCGTCCAGCAGGCCATGGGTGCGCTCGTGCAGCACCTGACCTTCCTCGGTCAGGCGCAACGACCGTGCCCCGCGCTCCAGAAGCCGCACGCCTAGGCTTTGCTCAAGATCCATGACTCGCCGCGACAGCGTGGCCTTGGGGCGGCCGCTTAGGCGGCTGGCCTTGCCAAAGCCGCCGTGAGCCGCTACGAGGTTGAAGTCAGCCAGAGCTGAAAGGTCCATGATCGGTCCATTTTTGAGACATCGAGTCCAAATATTAGACTCTACCAACCGAATATGGAACGAAATAAGCTGTATCCCATGCGAATGTTTCACCCAATCCATCTGCAGGAGACACCTGATGACCTCGCTCTGGGACCCTATCCAACTCGGCAAACTGCAACTGCCACATCGTCTGGCCATGTCACCCCTGACCCGTAGCCGTGCACTGCCCAACGGCACACCAGGCCCGCTGGCCGCTGAATATTATGGCCAGCGCGCCTCGTTGGGCCTGTTGATCAGCGAAGGCACGCAACCCAGCGCCGACGGCCAGGGTTTTCTCGACTCTCCCGGCCTGCACAGCGATGCCCATGTGGCGGGCTGGCGTCAGGTCAGCGATGCAGTGCATGCCGGTGGTGGCCACCTGTTCATCCAGCTGATGCACGCCGGACGCATGTCGCATCCATCCAACACCGCCCATGGCCGTCAGGCCCTGGCGCCATCGGCGATAGCCCCAGATGCGCAGATCTACACGCCTCAGGGCATGCAGCAGGTGCCGACGCCGCGAGCGATGAGCGAGCAGGACATTCGTACTACCGTGGACGATTTCCGTCAGGCTGCAGCCCGCGCCATCGAAGCCGGTGCCGACGGCGTGGAGATCCACGGCGCCAACGGCTACCTGATCCAGCAGTTCCTGGCCGTCAATGCCAACCAGCGGGACGACGCCTACGGTGGCTCGATCAGCCGCCGCATGCGCTTTGCCCTCGAGGTGGTCGATGCCGTGGTGGCCGAGATCGGTGCCGAGCGTACTGGCATCCGCCTGTCGCCGGGTTCAGCGTTGGGCGGCATCGCAGAAGGTCCGGAGCACGCCGAGCTGTACCGCATCCTGGTTGCCGAACTGGCACAGCGCAACCTGGCGTACCTGCACCTTGCCCACAACGGTGACGACGCCTTGCTCAAGACGCTGCGCCAGGCATGGCCAGGCGTACTGCTGGTCAACCGGGTGAACCGCGCCCGCGAGCACCTGGCAGCCGACATCGAGGCCGGCCTTGCCGACATGGCACCTGTCGGGCGCTGGGCACTGGCCAACCCCGACCTGGTGCAGCGCCTGCGTGGCGACCTTCCGTTGAACGAAGCCGATCCGCAAACCTTCTATGGCGGCGGCGCCAAGGGATATACGGATTATCCGGTGCTCGCGGTGTAAGCACACAAGCCCCTGAGTTGCTGGCGAATCACCAAGAGTTCGCCAGCACCCGGGTAGCCAAGCGTCGGTAGCCGCATCAGTACATCCCCGACGTCGAGGCAGGCGCATGGGCAGGAAGGTCAGGAATGGTCAGCCCGTTGGCAATGGCACTGGCTTCAAGCTTTGCACGCTCCGCGTCCAGAAGGACATAGGCGGCTTGCAGCGTGGTGATCTTCGCTTGAATGTCGGCCATCTTGCTGGCTACCAACATCGCGCCTTGCGCGCAATCGATCGTATTACCCCGCTTGGCCGCAAGGATGTCGCCAATCTCGGCAAGCGAGAAACCGCCGCTCTGAGCGCTTTGAATAAAGGCCAGATCAACAACGGTCTGGTCGCTGTAGCTGCGGTAATTGTTGGCTTGGCGATGGGCCACGATAAGCCCGAGTTGCTCGTAATAGCGCAATGTATGGCGGCCGACTCCACTCCGGCGCTCCAACTCTCCAACATTCACAGTAAAAATTCCTTGACTGTAGAGTACGCTCCACACCTTAGCCTGCGCCAATCATCCAGACAAGGATTCAGATATGAGCGTGGAATGCTTCGTCACCGGCGGCAGTGGGTTTGTGGGTCAACATCTGCTGGCCCGTCTTACTGCGACAGGGCACAAGACCTGGGTGCTCATGCGCAACCCTGAAAATATCGAACGCCTCAAAGCGCAAGTAAGCCAACTGGGAGGTAACCCTGCATATATAAATGCAGTTGAAGGAGACATCAGCAGGGATGGACTTGGACTCAGCGAAACAGACAGGCAATGCGTAGCTTCAGTCGCTGTGGTCTTCCACCTCGCGGCGCAGTTTACCTGGGGCCTGACAATTGAGCAGGCCCGCGCAGTCAATGTACAAGGGGCACTGAGAGTCGCCAGGCTCGCGGCGAGCCAGCGTATTCGCTTGCTGATGGTGGGCGGCTATATGCTGCAGAACCTTACTCATCTTTCAAGTATCGGGGTTGATCACGAGCGCCCTGAAAACACCAATTGGCCCGCAGTCTACGGTCGTGTGGGTGGCTACGAAGGCAGCAAGCTGGAGTCCCATTTTGCAGTCATCCGCTACATGCAGGAGGCAGGCGCGGATTACACGATCGTTCATCCTGCTACGGTGTGTGGCCATAGCGAAAGTGGGCATATCCCTCAAGGGCAACCTCTGGCCGACCTCATTCGAAACCTGGCACTGGGCCGGTTCAAGGCTGTCCCTGGTTCCGCCAGGCACTGGTTGCCATTGGTCAGCGTCGATTACCTGGTAAAGATGATGATCTGCGTGGCGTTCGACCCGTCGATGGCCAACCGGCAGGTCCTGGCGCTGTATGAGCACACCCCGAACCTGCAGGGTATGCTCGAACAATTGGCACAAACGCTGGATATAAAGGCCCCCCGCCGCCATGTACCCATAGGGTTGCTGAAGTGGCTATTGGCGATTCCCGGCCTGGCCACCCGATTGTCGATCAGCGCCGAGTCACTGAACTTCATCCAGACGCAGCGCTTCGACATGAGTGACAGCCAGCAACTGGAACAAAAGTATCAGTTGGCACATCCCGACATGGCGCGAACTTTGGAAAAGACCGTGCGCTACGTCCAGGGTTACTTGCCCTCTCGTCATGTTCACACTTCTGCAAATCCTGGCGGAAGATAACAAACGGGTTCTGACAGAGCGCGTAATTCTGTCGAACACTCCGGCAACTTCGGTGTTATATTATTGCACATGAACCAGATGGTTACTTCCTTACCGTCTGGTTAGTTAAAGCGTGTCGACGCTCAACTTGGTCTTTAGGGAAAAAGGCGTGTGAATTGACGTGAAGCGTGACATCCACCTCGTTGTGCTACTGCTATCGGTCATCGGTTGCTCTCTCGCATCGTTAACGCTGTGGAAGGTCATGGCTTCTCGCGAGCGCGCCCTGGAAGACGTCAATGTCCATGGCCTGAACCTGACCCAGGCACTGTCCACCTATTCGGAAGGTATCGTCCGGCAGAGCTCGATGCTGCTGCTCGGCCTGGTCGAGCGCCTGGAAACCGAGGGCGCCGGGCCTGCGCAGATCGAACGTCTGGATCAACTGGTCAAGCGCCAGCAACCATTGATGCCGCCGATGAGCGGCATCATGATCTACGCCAGGGACGGACGCTGGCTGATGTCGTCCAACCAGCCGACACCCGTCGGTGCCAACAGCAGCGATCGAGCCTTTTTCATCCACCACCGTGACGACCCATCCCGCGACCCCTTCATCGGCCTGCCAATCCGTAGCCGCGTCAACCAGGAATGGGTGATCACCATCAGCCGGCGGTTCAACGATGACCACGGCGAGTTCGCCGGCGTTGTCGCCATGACGCTTGGCGTGGAGAACTTCCTGCAGCTTTTCGGCAAACTGGATGTCGGCCATGACGGTGCCATCGGGCTGGCCTACACCGACGGTTCCATGCTGGTGCGCTACCCATTTCGGGAACAGGACATGGGGCGCAACTTTTCGAAGTCACCCATCTTTACCAAGTATCTCGTTGACCAGCCAGCGGGCACCGCATCGTTCACCTCCAGCCTGGACGGCGTGGAGCGCCTCTATGCGTTTCGCAAGAGCGACAAGCTACCCCTGGTGACAACGGTCGCGCTGGGCAAGCAGGAAGCACTCTCGGCCTGGCGGCTCGAGGCGCTGCTGTCGTCACTGGTGGTCGCTGCGCTGCTGGCACTGATCGGGGCCATTGGCTGGCTGCTGATTCGCGCCATGAGCCGGCGAAGTGCGGTCGAAAGCGAGCTTCGACTGACCCAACAGCAGTTGCTTGACAGCAACCAACAGCTCGAAAGCCTGGCGATGCACGATGCGCTCACAGGGCTTGCCAACCGGCGCTGCTTTGACGAGGCGCTGACCCAGGAAATCCGCACCGCCCATCGAAACGGCACCACGCTGGCTTTGCTGATGATCGATATCGACCATTTCAAACGCTACAACGACACCTATGGGCATCCGGCTGGCGACGCCTGCCTGCAGCAGATGGCTGCCCTGCTCTCTTCCTGCATCCGCCGCCCTCGCGACCTGCTGGCACGCTACGGGGGTGAGGAACTGGCCGTGATCCTGCCCGATACCGACAACGACGGAGCGGTCGTCGTCGCCAGGCTGATGCTCGAGCGCCTGGCCTTGCAACCTGTCCCTCACAAAGGCAGCCCTTTCGGGCATGTGACCGCCAGCATCGGCATCGCCTGCGCCGACGGAACGGCCCTCGAAAGCCCGCCATCGCTGATTGAACGCGCCGACCGGGCGCTCTACATCGCCAAGCAGGCGGGCCGCAATCGCCTGCATGTCGACCGGGCGAAGGCATAAAGCCAATAACAAGGAATGTACAAATGCAATCTCATTTCGGCAAAGGCGTACTCTTTGCACTCTGCGCCGCTGCATTGAATGCAACGATCGGCGTACTCAGCAAAGTGTTGATGAACAGTGGATTCAGCTCCAGCAGCATCGCCCTGATAAAAACAGTCCTCTGTTTGCCGCACTGCTGGCGTTCGTGGTGCTCAATGAAGTACCGCGGGACACGTTGTACCTGGGGGCCGGGCTGATTCTCTTCGGCCTGTGCTTCTCCAATGAGCTGATCCGACTGGGCAAGAAAGCGCCACAGCCGTCCAAAGCATGAAACGCGTGCGAGCAAGCACCTCGAGGCATGCATGCTCGCACGGCCGCATTACCAGATCGCAATATCGTAGGTCAGGTAGATCCGGTTGCTGTCGCGCCCTCGGGAAAAGTCAGAGCGGTAGACGTAGTTGCGAAGCTTCACACCCAGACCTTTCACAGGCCCGGATTGCACCACATAGGCAAGCTCCACGTCACGCTCCCACTCGCTGAGCCCGGCATCAGCCGAGCGACCGTTGTCCCCGCTCAGGTAGCGCGCCATGAAGGTCAGCCCGGGGACACCGGCCGCAGCAAAGTTGTAGGCATAGCTGGCCATCCAGGTTTTCTCTTCCTCCTCGATGAACTTGCCGATGCCAACGTTACTGAACGAGTAGACCGTCGCGCCGCTGATGTATGGCAGCCCTGCCTCGCCGTCGAGCACCTGGTAACCGGCACCGACAGTGTGCCCGGAGTGGGTATAGGACAGCTGCCCACTGAACATGTCATTGTCTATCTGACCACCATGAGCGGCCCCGCTGTCGCGGCTCTTGAAATAGCGCAAGTCGGTGGTCAATACACCGCCGGCCAACGGCAGGTCGTGGATCAGGCCTAGGTAGTCCTGGCGATAGAAGTGTTCGAGCTGGCCGTGGAAATAGCTCAAGCGCAGCTGCTTGCTGGCGGCATAGTCGGCCCCGGCAAAGCTGAAATCGCCAGACTCGCTGCCACTGTAACCATCCAGGAACAGGCCGGTGCTGTCGGAGGAGTCCCGCTGCTTGAAACGGTCCAGGTGGCCGGCGGTCAGGGTCAGGCCATCGACATCAGTACTGGTCAGCTGCGTACCCTGGTAGGTCTGCGGCAACAATCGCGCATCGTTGTACACCAGCACCGGTGTCTTGGGCAGCAAGGTGCCATGCTTGACGATGGTCTGCCCCAGTCGCGCCTTGGCCGTCACACCGGCACTGGCGAACTCGTCCGCGGCACGGCCATCGTCATGCACCGGCAGCAAGCCGGTACCGCTGCGCCCGCGGCCCGAATCGAGCCGTACGCCTACAAGCCCCAGGGCATCGAGCCCCAGCCCCAACGGGCCTTGGGTGAACCCTGATTGGTAGTCGAGCAGAAAACCCTGTGCCCATTCCACACGCTCGCTCTTTGCAGTTGCAGCAGCGCGGGCGCTCATGCCTTGTTCGTCGCGGAAGTTTTCGTTGAAGTAAACGTTGCGCAGCTGCAGCTTGAGCTTGCCGTCGTCGATGAATCCGGCAGCGCCGGCCACAGGCAGCCAGCCGCAGAGCAGGCCACAGGTGGCCCCACGGAAAACAGTTCGGGACATTTTCGATTCTCTGTTGTTGTTCTTGGATGAGGTGGGCGCCAGCAGCGCCCGAGGCAGATCAGACGAAGAAGGACAAGGCACCTGTGACCAAGGCCAGTGCGGTGATGACCAATGATGTCAGCACCGCCCATTTCACGGTGGCCTTCTGGAAGTCACCGATGTCGCGATCGACCATGCCCACCAGCAGCAAGGTCGAGGCCACCAGCGGGCTCATCAGGTGCACCGGCTGCCCCAGCACCGAGGCGCGGGCGATTTCAACCGGGTCGATGCCGTAGGCGGCCGCAGCGTTGGCAAGGATCGGCACCACGCCAAAGTAGTAAGCGTCGTTGGACAGTACGAAGGTCAGCGGCATGCTGGTCAGCGCCACCACCAGCGGGAACCAGTGGCTCCAAGCCTCGGGAATCCAGTCGACCAGGGTCTGCGCCAGTGCATCGACCATCTTGGTGCCCGAGAAGATCCCCGCGAAGATGCCTGCGGCGAATACCAGCAGTACCACGGTCATGGCGTTGCCGGAGTGGGCGAGGATGCGCTCTTTCTGCAGATCCAGTTGCGGGTAGTTGATCATCAGCGCTGCGACGAAACCGATCATGAACAACAGAGCGGAGTGCATGACGCCCATCACCAGCGCCGTCATGACGGCAATCACCAGCACCAGGTTCACATACGCCAGGCGTGGGCGCTTGTGCGGGTTGTCGCCGAGGATTTCCTTGATGTAGCAGTTGCCGCCACCCGACTCCAGGGCGATGTTGCCGATGCGTCGGCGCTCGGCACGGCCCAGCAGGAAGGCGGTGAACACCACCCAGGCCGCACCGCCGATCACGGTCGGCAGCATCGGGATGAAGTACTCGGTCGCATCCAGCCCGAGCGCGGCAATGGCCCGGGTGGCCGGCCCACCCCAAGGGCTCATGCCACTCATGATGCTCAACGACAGCATGGATACCGTGGCCAGGATCATCGGGTTCATGCCGATGCGCTTGTACAGCGGCAGCATGGCCGCGCAGGTAATCATGTAGGTGGTGGTGCCGTCACCGTCGAGCGCCACCAGCAGCGACAGCAGCGCGGTACCGATGGCGATCTTGACCGGGTCGCCATTGACGCGTTTGAGAATCTTGCGGATCAGCGGGTCGAACAGGCCGGCATCGATCATCAGGCCGAAGAACAGGATGGCGAACAGCAACAGCGCTGCCGAGGGCGCCACCATTTTCAAGCCATCGAGCATCATCTTGCCCAGTTCAGGTGCGAAGCCACCGATCACAGCGAAGACAATGGGTACCACGGTGAGCGCAACGATTGGCGACAGGCGTTTGCTCATGATCAGGTAGGTGAAGGTCACCACCATGATCAGGCCCAGGAGTGCGAGCATGGTCTTTTCTCTTGTTTTTATTCTATTGCGGCCATCGGCAAGGCAGACGGCCCCCTACCCCACTCGGCATCGCCAGGATGCTGAGTGGGATTTTAAGTCAACAATGGGAGATGGAAGAGGCTTTCAGCTGTGATGCCGAGGCTCGGCAGACCAGTCGGCCTGCGCAATATCCGCCTCGTCCGGTGCAGCCGGAATGCCGTTCAGGCGGCGCAGCAAGGTTTCCCGTTCACAGGCATTCTCCGACAGCGAGATGACCACGGTGGCTACGGCGTTGCTGGCCAGGCTGGTCAGGGCACGCGCCTCGGACATGAAGCGATCGATGCCGATCAGCAAGGCAAGCCCTGCCAACGGAATGTCGTGAATCACGGTCAAGGTCGAAGCCAGTGCAACGAAGCCACTACCGGTCACACCCGCTGCGCCTTTTGACGACAACAGCATGATCGCCAGCATCGTCACCGTCTGGCCCAGGCTCAGGTCGATGTTGCAGGCTTGAGCGATGAAGACTGCCGCCAACGACAGGTAGATGGCTGTACCGTCGAGGTTGAAGGAGTAACCGGTTGGCAATACCAACCCGACCACGCCCTTCTTGCAGCCCAATTTCTCCAGTTTCTCCAGCATGCGCGGCAGCACGGGCTCGGTGGACGAAGTGCCGAGCACCACCAGAAACTCCTCGCGGAAATAGCGCAGCAGCTTCCACAGGCTGAAGCCGTGAGCACGGCAGATACCACCGAGCACCACCAGCACAAAGAACGCACAGGCGATGTAGAGCGTACCGACCAGCTTGGCCAGTGCCCCCAGGGACGTCACGCCGTACTGCCCGACGGTAAAGGCCAGCGCACCGAAGGCGCCGACCGGGGCGAAGCGCATCAGGTAGCCAAAGATGCGAAACACCATGGTCGAGGCAGATTCCAGCACATCGAGTACCGGCTTGCCCTTCTCGCCCATGGACGACAGGGCAAAACCGCTGAGCACCGCGATGAACAGCACCGGCAACACTTCGCCCTTGTTGAACGCCCCGATGAAGGTGTCGGGAATGATGTGCATGAAGAAGTCGACCACGCTGAGCTTTGCCGCAGACGCGGCGTACTGGCCGAGCCCCGCGGTGCTTAGCGTGGCGGGGTCGATGTTCATGCCGACACCTGGGCGGAACAGGTAAACAGCTGCCAGGCCGATCATCAGGCTGATGACGGTCAATACCAGGAACAGCAGCAAGGTCTTGCTCATCAAACGCCCGAGGGAGCGCTTGTCGGTCATCCCGGCGATACCGGTGACGATGGTGCAGAAGACCACCGGCGCGATCATCATCTTGATCAGCTTGATGAACGCATCACCCAGGGGCTTGAGCGCAACGGCCTGTTGCGCCCAGAAGTGACCGACCACCACGCCCAGCAGGACGGCGCAGAGGATCTGGAAGTACAGCGATTTGGCGAGTCTCATGAGGCATCACCCATTGTTGAAATTGTGCGGATGCGCTTGTTGCGAATGTACAGGTCTGGACTACCGCCTGGGCCTACCCCGCCAACCTGCGGAATGTAGGCGCGTAAACGAAGCCTGAGAACAGCCGCCGGGCGGTTCGCACCACAGAGGCCTGAATCGTCTTGCCATCGGCGCCGCTGCGTGACAGCGCGACATCGATACCGCCGCTTGGGTGTTCCAGGCGTACCTCGGCCAGTTGCTCGGCGCCCTCGCCCAGCAGTTCGCCGATCACCGTACCCGGGCTGACGCAGGCAGTCGCCAGCCCTATCGCTCCGGTGATGGCCAAGGCACGGTGGCAGTTGTGCGGCATGAAGTAGCGGACCTGCAACGTGCCGTCATAGCGGGGCTTGGACACCAGCACAGGCTTGGGGATGACCATGCCGCTGACATCGCCCAGGCCCATGGCCTTGCCGGCTTTCAGCCGCAACGCCTCGAGGCGCTCGAGCAATTCGCCGTTGGCGTCGAGTTCGGCCGGGGATTCCGAGCCGGTGACGCCCAGTTGGCTGGCCTCCACCACCATCATCGGCATGGCCATGTCGATGCAGGTGACCGCAACGCCGTCGATCACATCCTTGGCCTTGCCGGTCGGGAACAGCTTGCCGGTCTTGCTGCCGACCGCATCGAGGAAGGTCAGGTGCACCGGAGCGGCAGTGCCCGGTACGCCATCGATCGCCGTGCGGCCTTCATAGCGCACGATGCCGCCGGGGGTTTCCACCAGCGAATTGACGAAAGTGCCGGTGTTGAGGTTGCGAATACGCACCAGCGTCTTGCCGTCCTGGCCTTTGACAAGCCCTTGCTCGATGGCGAACGGGCCAACGGCGCACAGCATGTTGCCGCAGTTGGGCGCGGTATCAACCCGGCGCTGGGCGACCATGACCTGCACGAACAGGTAGTCGACGTCGGCGTCGCCATGCAGCGAGGGGCTGACAATCGCTACCTTGCTGGTCTGCGGGCTACCGCCACCGATGCCGTCGATTTCCAGTTCATGCCCGGAACCCATCAGGTTGATCAGCAATTCGTCGCGTTCGACCACATTGGCAGGAAGGTCCCATGCGTGGAAAAAGGGGCCCTTGGAGGTGCCACCGCGCATGAGTACGCAAGGAATTCGTTGCATGATTTCGCACTCTTGTTGATCAATGGACATCATTGATGCTGTGGACAAAAGATTGACAGGGATGGATAAATCAATCCAATGCAAATATCGTAGCCATTATTGCGATTCAAGCATCAATTCAGAACCGACTGCCAAGAGCGATCCGAGATGGAATATGAGCTGCAAGACATACGATCTTTCGTGAAAATCGCCGAACTCGGCAGCTTCCACGAAGCCGCAGAAGCGTTGCACCTGTCGCAGCCCGCCTTGAGCCGGCGGATCAAGAAGCTCGAGGAAGGCTTGGGCACTTCGTTGCTGGAACGCACTACTCGTCGCGTCAGCCTGACCAGCGTCGGGCGTGACTTCCTGCCCAAGGCAAGGCGCCTGCTGGATGACTTCGAAGACTCGATCCTGAGCATTCGCGAACTCGCAGAACGACAGACCGGTCAGGTAACCCTCGCCTGTATTCCGACTGCAGCGTTCTATTTCCTGCCGTCGGTGATCCGTGACTACAACGAGCAATACCCCAAGATCCGCATTCGTCTGCTGGACCTCAGTGCCAACGACGGGCTCGAAGCCGTGCTGCGCGGTGAAGCCGATTTCGGCATCAACATGATGAGCGGCCAGCACCCGGACATCGAGTTCGTCTCCCTGGTACAGGAACATTTCGTCCTGGCCTGCCGCAGGGACCACAAGCTGGCGAACCGTGAAGCCGTCACCTGGACAGAACTGGCCGACTACCGCCTGATCGGCGTAGGCCGGCTTAGCGGTAACCGGATGCTGCTGGACCATGCCCTGTCCGGGCTCAACCTGCGGCCCAAGTGGTTCTACGAGGTTCAGCACCTGTCCACTTCGCTGGGCATGGTCGAGGCCGGGCTGGGCGTGTCGGCCATGCCCAGCCTGGCCATGCCCAGCGCCGACCACCCGACGCTGGTCAGCGTGCCGCTGATCGAACCCCAGGTAACCCGTACCCTTGGTTTGGTCTACCGCAGAGGGGCGTCGCTGTCGCCGGCAGCGGAGAAGTTCGTGTCGATCCTGCTGGACAAGTGGCCCAACCGCTGAACGAAATGCCTTGCTTCCGGCTCGGCACGGCGCAGGGGAAATACAGGCTGAGTTCATGGTTCACTCCCCGCCCAGGCCCAGCTTGTTGGGCCGGCGCTTCTCGATTGCAAACTTGAGCAGTGCCGCGCTGCGGAACAGGCCATGGGCAAACTTGCCATAGGGCAGCGTGATGAACAGCGCCATCACCGTCCCCAGGTGAAGCGCCAGCACGACCGCCATTGCTGCGGTATCACGCAGCCCCAGCAGGGCAAGGCCTGTGGCGCTGACCAACAGCAGAAGCAGGATGAAGGCCCGATCCATGGGGCGCTGGGCCACATCGCCCTGCTCCGGCGCCCTGCGCAGGTTCAGCGCCAGCAACCCGGCAGGCCCGACAATCAAGCCAATTCCGCCCAGGGTTCCGAGCAACACCGGTGCGCTCAGCAGCGGGTACGGCGCCTGCTGGCCCAGCAGATAGTGATACCCGGTGGCGACCACCGTGGCGGCAAAGCACAGCATGAAGCCGTAGAAGGTGAAGTGATGGAAGCGACGGCGCCAGAGCGTGTAGCGATCATCGGCGTTGTTGCAACCTTGGCCGTGCCCACCGTCCAGGTATTTCAGGGTCAACGCCGCGCTTGATGCCTCAAGCACAGCCCCTTTTGCCGGTTGCGCCAGCGCCTCGGCAGGCGAGACCGAACGCCAGAAGCGACGTACCGCCACCGCCAGAGCCAAGCCTGCAGCGACAAAGACGCTACCGAACATCAGCGCCAGGGTGTTGTGCGGGAAGACCGCATAGAAATTCCCAGCCAACCGCCCGGGCAGCAGCGTGCCGTTGACGAACAAGGTCAGCAGCAGGAACAGCGACAAGGCTACGGCCAATGCACTGGCGACATAGGTGCCGTTGTGCCTGTACAGCCGCCCGAAGAGGGCCGGCCAGGCGTACTCGGCGTATGTCTGCCCGCGCACCTTGGCCATCGCCTGGGGCACGTTGACCGCGAATTCGTGGGGCTGCGCGTACTGGCAGGCATGCAGGCAGGCGCCGCAGTTGTGGCACAGGTTGGCCAGGTAATGGATATCGGCCTTGCCGAACTCCAGCCTGCGGGTCATCGCCGGGAAAACGGCGCAAAAGCCCTCGCAGTAACGGCAGGCATTGCAGATCCGCATTTGCCGGTCCACTTCCTGCTCCTCGACGTTCAACACCGGGATCAGTTCGAGGGCCGGCCCGGCGGTGTCAGGCTGGCGTGGCTCAGGCAGTTGCGCAGTCATGGCTCTTCTCTTTTTCTGGATGTTCGTAACCCGCCGCCGCAGCAGCGCTGGTTCCGGCGATACGGCCGAAGGCGGTGCCGATGGACATGCCGACGCCTGCGGTGTAGCCCTTGCCCAGTACATTGCCCGCCATCATTTCACCGGCAACGAACAGGTTCGGGCTGGGACGCCCGTCGAAATGAACGGCGGCGGTTTCATCGGTGCGCAGCCCCAGGTAGGTGAAAGTCACGCCAGGGCGCAGCGGGTAGCCGTAGTAGGGGGGCGTATCGATCGGGCGCGCCCAGTGGCTTTTCACCGGTTCCAGGCCAACGGTGTGGCAGTCGTCCAGCCGTGTGTGGTCGAAAGTGCCCACCTGGCAGGCTCGGTTGTAGGCATGTACGGTTTCGAGGAAGGCCTGCACAGGCAAACCGAGCAGGCCGGCCAACGCCTCAAGGCTATCGGCGGTGGCGCCCGGGAAAACCGGTGGCATGAAGCGCCCGAGGGCTTTCCGGTCGATGATCGAAAACCCGACCTGCCCTGGCTGATGCGCCACCAGGCGCCCCCAGATGGCATAGCGCTTGGGCCAGAAATCCTCGCCTTCATCGTAGAAGCGCTGGCCGTCGCGGTTGACCACCACGCCCAGCGACACACAATCGATGCGCGTGCAGATGCCGCCGTCGTATAGCGGTGCGCGGGCATCGATCGCCACCATATGTGCCTGGGTCGGGTCGCCAATCGTGTCGGCGCCCTGTTCGATCATGCGGCGCAACAGCACACCATCATTGAAACGCGTACCACGGATAAGGAAGTTGTCCGAAGGCCACTCCCCTCGCTCGTTCTGCCCCCACGCCTCGCGCAACCATTGGCGGTTGGACTCGAAACCACCGGCGGCAAGCACACAGGTACGCGCCTCGATGCGCTCGGCGGGCAGGTGTCGCCCCTGAACCTCGCGCGCAGGCACATGGGCCGCAACGAAGCGTCCGTCCTGCAGTTCTATGTCGGCTACGGGGGTGTCGTAGCGTATCTGTACGCCAAGGTTTTCGGCGCTGCGGAAGTAGGCATTGACCAGCGCCTTGCCGCCGCCCATGAAGAAGGCATTGGTCCGTGCGGTGTGCAGCGCACCTGACAATGAGGGCTGGAAATGCACGCCATGCCGGCGCATCCACCCACGGCAGCTGGAGGATGCGCGAATCACCAGGCGCGCAAGCTTTTCGTTGGTCTGGCCACCAGTGACCTTCAGCAGGTCCTGCCAGAACTCCTCTTCCGGGTACGCCTCGAGCAGTACGTCCTGGGGGCCATCATGCATGCACCGCAGGTTACGCGTGTGTTGTGAGTTGCCACCACGCCAGGCGCGGGGTGCGGCCTCGAGCAGCAGCACGCTGGCTCCGGCCTCTCGCGCCATCAGCGCGGCACAGAGGGCGGCATTGCCCCCTCCGATGACTAGCACATCGATCATTTCGCCTCCAGATCACGAAGAGCCGAATGTTCGGCTGCTCCTCGTGACCGGGGACTTTAATGAGCGCCCGCAGACCGCGAAACGCGATGGTCGGGGGGAGGCATTCAGTTTTTCTAAAGGGTCGGAGCAAGCGCCCTCGGCGCCTGGGTCAAAGCAGCCGTGCGCCTGGCCATCGGCCCTGCTCCACCTGCTCCCGGGCAACGTCCTGCAGTACGATCCGCGTCGCCAGCGCCGCCGGTGAGAGCTCGTCATCAGTCAGGCTGACAATCACATTGCGACGCTGCGCCAGGGCTTCGTCGACAGCAAACACGCGCAGGCCCGCCTGATGCGCACGGGCCACCGTCGCGCCGGGCTGGATGGTGGCGGCATGGCCCGCACACACGCAATCCATCAACAGCGACAAACCATCGACTTCCATGACGATGCTGGCCTCCAGCCCTGCCCGCTCGAAAATCGAGCGCAACGTCGTTCGCAGACCGTGTTGCGTGCTTGGCATAACCAACGGCAGCGTCGCGATCTGTTGCAACGTGAGCGACTCGCCCCAGCCGTCCTTGACCAGTGGCGCGGGAACCAGCACGAACAGCCGCTCCGTCAGAAGCGCCCGTACCTCCAGCCGCGGCCCCGTCTCTGCCTGGAACAGCACCGCCAGGTCGAGGTGCCGGGCATTGAGTTGGTTCATCAGATAACCAGACAGCATTTCCACCAGGTGCAACCGGATGTCGGGATAGCGTTCGCGCATCCTGTCGATCAACGCCAAGCCAAGGATCGAGGCAGTGGTCGGGGCCAGCCCCACGCTGGCATAGCCGCTCATGCGGCCGCTCTGTGCTGCCAGCACAGCATGCTCCGCCTGGCGAAGCGCCAGGCGCGCATGGTATTCGAAGGCCAGCCCGGCCGCCGTCGGCGCGACGCCGGTGCTCGAACGTGTCAAAAGTCGGGTACACAGCTCGCTCTCCAGCTTGGACAGCTGTTGGCTCAATGCCGAGGCGCCGACCCCAAGTTCGACCGCAGCCCTGCCAAGGCTGCCGTACTCCAGAACACTCAGGAAATAGCGAAGCTGACGTAATTCCATGCGAATCTCTTTCAACGATGGGGGCGGGCCTGGAGCATGTTAAACGTATTTGCACGGCCTTGATCGACAGAACGCTACCGTACCTTATCAAGTTGACAGGGACCCTGTAGGAGCGGCCTTGTGTCGCGAAAGGGCTGCAAAGCAGCCCCAGCAATTTCAACTGTTGCGCATCAAACCTGGGGCCGCTTTGCAGCCCTTTCGCGACACAAGGCCGCTCCTACAGGGATCGCGCCAGCTTTGGGAATTGAGCAAGGCCGTTGCTTTCACAAGGTGCGCAGAACAGATCCGGCGGCCTTGCAATACATTCGAAAATCCGTATATTCGAAAAAACATATACAGTGAATACCCCGCCATAGGCACCAACTGCCCGCACCGAGAACACCCATGACTGACTCGCTGACCCCGACCCAGGTCTTCAAATGCCTCGCCGACGAGAACCGCATTCGGATGATGCTGCTGATCACTCGTGAGGAAGAGCTGTGCGTCTGTGAACTGATCTGCGCCCTGGAAGAAAGCCAACCCAAGGTTTCTCGCCACCTCGCACAACTGCGCACCTGCGGCCTGCTTGAAGACCGCAGGCAGGGCCAATGGGTTTACTACCGCCTGCATCCAGAGCTGCCCGCCTGGGTACGCGATGTCCTGGTAACCACGCTGGAAGCCAATCGCGAATGGTTGAGCACCAGCGCCAAACGACTGGACACCATGGGTGACCGCCCTCAGCGCGTCGCTGCCTGCTGCTGACCACTGCCGAGAAAAAGGCATTTCTCGCATTGCCTTTCGAACAACCGGATGCCGCCCGGCTCAAGGCCGAGCTGGCGATCATCGGAACGCTCTGACGTTCAGGGAGATACACCATGAGCAAAAGCCGGCTTTCATTCCTCGACCGCTACCTGACGGTCTGGATCTTCCTGGCCATGGGCCTGGGGATTGCTCTCGGCAGCCTGTTCCAGGGGTTGCCAGCGTGGCTGCACAGTCTGTCGGTGGGCTCGACGAACATTCCCATCGCAATCGGCCTGATCGTCATGATGTACCCGCCATTGGCGAAGGTGAAATACGAGGAGTTGCCACAGGTCTTCAAGGACAAGCGCATCCTCGCCCTGTCGCTGATCCAGAACTGGGTGATCGGCCCGGTGCTGATGTTCGGGCTGGCAGTAGTGTTCCTTTCCGACAAGCCCGAGTACATGACCGGCCTGATACTCATCGGCCTGGCGCGTTGCATCGCCATGGTGCTGGTATGGAACCAGATCGCCGGCGGCAATAACCAGTACGTGGCCGGCCTGGTCGCCTTCAACAGCATTTTCCAGATCCTGTTCTTCAGCGTGTACGCCTGGATCTTCCTGGGCCTGCTGCCGCCACTGTTCGGCCTGGAAGGTAGCGTCATCGAGACCAGCTTCCTCGATATAGCCCAATCGGTGCTGATCTACCTGGGTATCCCGTTCCTGGCCGGTTTCCTGACCCGCAAGACCCTGATCAGCCGTAAAGGCGCCACCTGGTACCAGGAGCACTTCATTCCGAAAATCAGCCCGCTGACCCTCGTGGCGTTGCTGCTGACCATCGTTGCCATGTTCAGCCTGAAAGGCGACATGGTGCTGCAACTGCCGCTGGACGTGCTGCGCATTGCCATCCCGCTGACCATCTATTTCGTGGTGATGTTCTTCATCAGCTTCTGGATGGGCAAGCTGCTGGAGGCCGACTACCCCCGCACCACTGCGCTGGCCTTCACTGCGGCAAGCAACAACTTCGAACTGGCCATTGCGGTGGCCATCGCCACCTTCGGCCTCGCCTCGCCGGTCGCGTTTGCCACCGTCATCGGGCCCTTGGTGGAAGTGCCGGTACTGATCTCGCTGGTTGGCGTGGCCTGGTGGCTCAAGCGTCGCTGGTTCGATCAGCCATCGGGTGCCTTTTCCCAGGAGTGAAACCATGACCGAACACCCCATTCCCAACATCGACAACGACCTGGTCGATCTGCCGACAGCCGAGAAACTGGCGATCGCGCAGCAGTCCACCCACAAGCCTCGCATCCTGCTGCTGTACGGCTCGACCCGCGAACGCTCCTTCAGCCGCCTGCTGACCGAAGAAGCCGCCCGCCTGCTGGAGCACTTCGGTGCCGAGACGCGAATCTTCAACCCGTCCGGCCTGCCATTGGCGGATGACGCGCCGGATGACCATCCGATGGTCAAGGAGTTGCACGACCTGGTGCTGTGGTCGGAAGGCATGGTCTGGTGCTCCCCGGAACGTCATGGCGCGATGACTGGTGTGTTCAAGTCGCAGATCGACTGGATCCCCCTGAGCATGGGCGCCGTACGGCCGACCCAGGGCAAGACCCTCGCGGTCATGCAGGTATGCGGCGGTTCGCAGTCGTTCAACGTGGTCAACCAGTTGCGCGTGCTTGGCCGCTGGATGCGCATGTTCACCATCCCCAACCAGTCGTCCGTGCCCAAGGCCTACCTGGAGTTCGACGAAACGGGCCGCATGAAACCGTCCCCGTACTACGACCGTGTCGTCGATGTCATGGAAGAGCTGGTGAAGTTCACCCTGCTGTTGCGCGACCGCGCCGACTACCTCGTCGACCGCTACTCCGAGCGCAAGGAGTCGGCCGAGGAACTTTCCAGGCGTGTCAATCAACGATCCATCTGAAGTCACAACTCGAGAACAAGACCATGGCAATCAAAGTAGGCATCAATGGGTTTGGCCGTATCGGTCGCCTGGCGCTGCGCGCGTCCTGGGGCTGGCCGGAATTCGAATTCGTCCAGATCAATGACCCGGCCGGCGACTCCGAGACCCACGCCCACCTGATCAACTTCGATTCGGTCCACGGCCGCTGGCAGCGTGAAGCCGGGGCAGAAGGCGACTCGGTGGTGATCGAGGGCAAGCGCATCAAGGTCACCGCGAACAAGAACATCGCGGACACCGACTGGTCGGGCTGCGACCTGGTCATCGAGGCCAGCGGCAAGATGAAGTCGGTAGCGGTGCTGCAGGCCTATCTGGATCAGGGCGTCAAGCGCGTGGTGGTCTGCGCTCCGGTGAAGGAGAAAGGCGCGCTGAACGTGGTGATGGGCGTCAACCAGCACCTGTTCGACCCGGCGCAGCACCGTATCGTCACCGCCGCTTCCTGCACCACCAATTGCCTGGCCCCGGTGGTCAAGGTAATTCACGAGCACCTGGGCATCCGCCACGGCTCGATCACCACCATCCACGACCTGACCAATACCCAGAGCATCCTCGATACGCCGCACAAGGACCTGCGTCGCGCCCGTGCCTCGGGCATGAGCCTGATCCCGACCACCACGGGTTCGGCCACCGCAATCGCCGAGATCTTCCCTGAGCTGCGCGGCAAGCTGAATGGTCACGCTGTGCGTGTACCGCTGGCCAACGCCTCGCTCACCGACTGCGTGTTCGAGGTGGAGCGTGAGACGACGGTTGACGAGGTCAATGCGCTGCTGAAAGCCGCTGCCGAAGGGCCGCTCAAGGACATCCTGGGCTACGAAGAACGCCCTCTGGTGTCCATCGACTACCGCACCGATCCACGGTCTTCGATCATCGACGCGCTGTCCACCATGGTGGTCAATGGCACCCAGGTGAAGATCTACGCCTGGTACGACAACGAGTGGGGCTACGCCAACCGTGCAGCTGAACTGGCACGCTTGGTCGGCACGGCGGAGTAACCGGCGATCATGAAGGCGTTGTCAGCCCTGTCTGCACAAGTGCGTCAGTACCTGCTGGTTACCGGCAACTACTGGGCCTTCACCCTCACCGACGGTGCGTTGCGCATGTTGGTGGTACTGCACTTCCATACGTTGGGCTACACGCCGCTGCAGATCGCGGCGCTGTTCCTGTTCTATGAGGTGTTCGGCGTGCTCACCAACCTGGTGGGCGGCTACCTCGGCGCCCGCCTGGGGCTCAACCGCAGCATGAACATCGGCCTGGGCATGCAGGTGCTGGCCTTGCTGATGCTCACGGTGCCGGCAGCCTGGCTGACAGTGCCCTGGGTGATGGCGGCACAGGCGCTGTCCGGCATCGCCAAGGACCTGAACAAGATGAGCGCCAAGAGCTCCATCAAGCTTCTGGTGCCGGATAGCCAGCAAGGCACCCTCTACAAGTGGGTAGCCATCCTCACGGGCTCGAAAAATGCACTCAAGGGAGTGGGCTTCTTCCTCGGCGGAGCGCTGCTCGCACTGCTCGGGTTTACCTTGGCGGTGCTGGCCATGGCGACGGTACTGGCATTGATCTGGGTCGGCAGCCTGATCCTGCTGAAGAAGGACCTGGGCAAGGCCAAGGCCAAGCCGAAGTTCCGCGACATGCTGTCCAAGAGCCGGGCCATCAACATTCTTTCGGCCGCACGGCTGTTTCTCTTTGGCGCCCGTGACGTCTGGTTCGTCGTGGCTTTGCCGGTGTACCTGAGCACGGCTTTTGGCTGGGACTTCTGGCTAGTCGGCGGCTTCCTGGCTGCATGGATAATCGGCTACGGCATCGTCCAGTCGCTTGCCCCCCACATCACTGGCAAGAAACGCGGCCAGGTGCCCGACGGTCGCGCGGCTTTCATCTGGGCGATCGCCCTTGCCGGGCTGCCGGCGCTCATCGCCGTGGGCCTGTCGGCAGGCTGGTCGGCCCAGGTGATGGTGCTTGGCGGGCTGATGCTGTTCGGCGTGCTGTTCGCCGTGAATTCGTCACTGCATAGCTACCTGATCGTCAGCTATGCCAAGGAAGACGGGGTATCGCTGGATGTGGGCTTCTACTACATGTCCAACGCGCTAGGGCGGCTGGTCGGTACGCTGCTTTCCGGCTGGGTATTCCAGGCTTACGGGTTGGAGGCCTGCCTGTGGATCTCCACAGTATTTGTTCTGCTGGCAGCACTGATATCGTGTGCATTGCCAAAGCATGCCAGCGATTGCAATTGACCCACTCAGCGTGTGCCATAGAATCGCGTCCCCCGAAATCTGCTCTCCAGCACGACAAAGTCAGGGGGCCGCTCGATAAAGCGGCCCCCATCGGCGGATACCATGGCGTTCAACGTTCTCGGTTCTATTCGCTCAACAACTGGATGATTGTCTTGCCCTTGGCGCGGCCTTCTGCGACCTGGCGGAAGGCGTCGTTTACCTCGTCCAGTGCGAACCGTTGCCGATCCACCCGGATCGTCAGTTGCCCCGCATCTGCCCGCCTCTGATCGGGACTTTTCTGCAGCGCTATCCCGATGTGCGGCTTGACCTCCGGCTGAACGATCACAACGAAGACCTGCTCATGGAGGACATAGATGTGGCGATCCGGATAGGCGTAGTGAAAAACGAGGGCCTGGTGGCGGTACCGCTCGGCAACACCCTGCGGCAGGTATACGCCTCGCCTGCCTATCTGGAACGCCACGGCCTGCCACTGGAGCCTGGCGAACTGGCAAACCACAACTGCATCGGCTTCACGTTGCTGGAGCAATACGATCGCTGGCGCTTCACACGGGGGTCGGACGCGTTCGATATCGCCATCACAGGCAACGTCACCAGCAACAGCAGCGAGGCCATTCGGGAAATGGTGCTGTGCGGTTTGGGCATCTCCCTCTCCCCACAATGGCTTTTCAAAGCAGACGTTGAACGCGGCAGCGTGCTAAGCGTGCTTGACGATTACAAAGCCACGGCACTGCCCGTCAGCGCGGTGTTCAGCCGCGAGCGGCGACATTCGGCACGGGCGATGGCCTTCATCGACTTTCTGCGCGAGCACCTGCACGGTCTTGCGCAAGAGCCGTAGGCCTGCGTCAGTCGGGTGCACAGGCGTGGAGCAACGTCAACAAACAATCTGGCACTGCTCATTTGGACCGGCTTCGCAGTGATGAGAAACGCAGCCGTCTCAGCGCTTGAAATGTTCCCGGATAATGTCCGCGAGGCCAGAAACGGAACGACTGGCATCCTCGACCGTCTGCAACCGCACGGCGAACGCGGGCAGTGTTGGTAACCCACATTCAGGTGCAGCCAGGCTGATATCTTCAGGAACGAGACTTTGCAGCCATGGCGTAACCGCCAGCCCGTTGCGAACCATGGTCAACGTGGTATCGACCGACGCATTTTCAAATACCACCTTTGCCACGATACCTGCTTCGCCAAGACACCGGAAAACGGTGTCGCGAAAGGCGCAATTCGCCGTCAGGAAGCACAGAGCCAATGGGCGCCGTGCCGATGCAGTCTCGTTGCCCAGCCACACCAGCTGATCAACAGCCAGGCGTTCGCCCAACTCGACATCAACCGGGCCTTGGCTGAGCACCAGATCGAGTTCGCCCGTGGCGAACACCTGGTCGAGGTCCACGGACGAAGCACTGAAGATCTTTACCTCGGCCTTGGGGAAGGCATCACCGAACGCCTTCAGCACGGGAGCAAGCGGCGCGCCGGCCATATCGAACGGGAGCCCGAGACGCACCGGGGCGTCTGATTCCCTGGCCCCGACACTGGCGCAAAATGCATCATGCATCCGCAGCAGGCGACGAGCGTCAGGCAACAACGACCTCCCCTGCCAGGTCAGGCTACTGCCTTGAGTGTCACGCATCAGCAATGGGCAGCCGAGGAATGCCTCCAACCGCTTGATTCGCTGGCTGACAGCCCCTTGTGTCAGGTGCAGGCCTACCGATGCAACACTCATGCTTCCGGTATCCGCCACTTCGACAAAGGCCCTGAGCAGCGCCAGATCAAGGGTGTGGTTCTTGTTCATGCCAGGCCATTAGCAGTGTTAATACCGGTATTGTAATTCGTCGATACGCAAAAGCCACGCGCCGCTCTAGATTGCAAGCCTCAGACTGACTTGCAGAAGGAAGTACGCGCATGATCAACACGGTGGACAGCATCAACCTGCAACATGAACTGGATACGCTGACCGGATACTGGAAGCCCAAGGTCATCGGCCGCGTCAACAACCATTTCATCAAGATTGCGAAATTGAAAGGCGCGTTCGTCTGGCATGCCCATGAACATGAAGACGAAATGTTTACGGTGGTCTCTGGCACGCTTCGCATCGAGCTCGAAAGCCGCACCATTGTCCTGAACGCAGGAGAATTCTGCGTGATTCCAAAGCAAATGCGACACCGGCCGATTGCCGAGGAAGAATGTGCGGTCATGCTGATCGAAACGGATACCACCCTCCACACCGGTGCAGAGACTTCATCACTCACGGTTTCGATAGAGGAGCAGTTATATCCGGCGTAACTCAGTCAACCGCGGTTCACGCCTTCAGGCGCACCGCGCAAATCGCCGGTGCAGGGAGAAAGCCGCACAGGGTGACTGTGCGGCGGGTTCAATCACTTTTTGATGATGTTGTGTTCCGGACCGTACGGGAACTTGGTGATGTTTTCACTACCGTGCTCATTGACGATCAGGATGTCGTGTTCACGGTAACCGCCAGCTCCCGGCAGGCCTTCGGGCAGCATGATCATCGGCTCGATCGACACCACCATACCCGGCTCGAGTACGGTGTCGATGTCCTCACGCAACTCCAGGCCTGCCTCGCGACCATAGTAATGGCTAAGCGTACCGAACGAGTGGCCGTAACCGAACGTACGGTATTGCAGCAGATCGTGCTCCAGGAAGATCTCGTTCAGCTGCAGCGCGATGTCGCTGCAACGCATGCCGGGCTTGACCAGTTCAAGGCCAGCCTCATGCACCTTGACGTTGACCTCCCACAGGCGCAGGTGCTCATCGGAACAGTGGTCCAGGAAAAGCGTACGCTCCAGTGCGGTGTAATAACCCGCGATCATTGGGAAGCAGTTGAGGCTGAGGATGTCGCCCTTGTTGACCTTGCGCGAGGTCACCGGGTTGTGGGCGCCGTCGGTATTGATGCCCGACTGGAACCAGGTCCAGGTATCCATCAGCTCGGAGTCCGGGTAGGTGCGGGCGATCTCACGCACCATCGCCTGGGTAGCGTGCAATGCCACTTCGTACTCAGGTACCTGGTCACGCAGGGCCTCCACCACTGCAGCGCCACCGATGTCGGCTACCCGGGCGCCCTGGCGGATGATCGCGTGTTCTTCAGCCGACTTGATCATGCGCATGCGCATGCACGGCGCGGCGATGTCCACCAGCTCGGCCTGCGGGTAACGGCTGGCCAGTTTGTCCCGGTTCATCAGGTTGAGGTGGTCGAACTCGATGCCGATGCGCCCGGCCTTGGGCAGTGCCTGCTGAATCGCGACAAAATAGTTATCACGCTGCCAGTCGGTGTAGATGATGTTGTCGGTACCGACCGTACGGCGCCATGGCTGGCCACCATCGATGTTGGCACTGATCGACACGACGGCTTCCTGAGTGACAACCAGTGCATAGGGGCGGCCAAACGAGCAGTACAGGAAGTCGCTGTAGTAGTTGATATTGTGGTAGGAGGTAAAGACCGCAGCATCGATATTGTTTTGTGCCAGGTAAGTGCGCAACTTGGACTGACGGTTGGCATATTCCTGTTGCGAGAACGTCGGTTTGACTTTTTCGCCGTTCTTGATCTGAATGGTTTTTGGCATTTGCATGTTTTTTATTCCTTGTAGTTAACAGCGGAGAAACTTGTTTATCGGTGCCACTGGTGACCATTCGACCAGATAAGCCGAATGCTTTTTTGCGCGAATCCGACCCGTAAATGACCAGATCCGTCGCCGTGCAAACGAGGCCAAACACCGCAAAGGCGACGCAGAATCCGAGGCGCCAGCGCAATCAACCGATAGTGAGGATTCAGTGGGGGCGGTGCGCGAACAAGCGCTCGAGAAGTTGCCGCGAAACGCCGATCAGCGTTGCCAGTTCGCTGACTCCAAGCAGGTGGGATGTAGACGGCGGGAACAAAGCCAGGGTCTTCTTGACCTGTTCCGAAACACTGGCCGGTGCATGCACACATTTGATCTGGCCGACAGGCAGGTCTGCGTAATCGTCAACGGTGGGCAACCACCACGTCATCTGTTTTGCCGCACAGCGCACCTTCGGCCCCGATACACGGTGGCGCAGATGCGGGGTGCCTGTGCGTGAACGCATTTCATCACCCGGGCAGACAATGAGTATATCCAGCGGTTTTGCCTGGCTCAGTTCCACGGTGGCCGTGGAAATACCGTTGCTGGCCTTCAACGGCCGGCCGCCAAGGCTGATGATCTGCCACTGGCACACTTCGCACCGGGCAATTTCATTGGCGATGCGCAACGGCTCCAATGCGGCGGCCAACGCATAGAAATCAAACCCTTCACTCAACAGGAAACCAATGCGCACTGTGCTTGCCAATGGCTGGCCCACTTCGGTCAATTGCTGCATGTACTACCTCCAACTTTACCCACGCAGCGTCTACTGCGAACAGTAATATTGTCCCGGTAGTTGCCTGGCCAGATATGTCAGATTTCGACCCCTAATTGCCAGGCAGAATGGGCAAGCAAATCAGTTCGTCCGACATGAACGTTTTCGCCGCCCCTGAACTCGTGAATCAACGCATGCCGTGACCTACGGGATAGAGCCACGGCAGCTTTTGTCAATTCCAGGTCGGAAACTGACAATTCCAGCCGATGGCGATCTGATCAAATTGGGACATCTGCTACTGCTGCAAACCGGACGAGCTTTTGCAATTACAAGAACATAGAGAGACCACCCGATGAACGATAGCGTTGTAATTGGCGAACTCACCTGGCCCGAGTACGCCCGGCGTGTTGCATCCGGCAGCCCGATATTCTTGCCTGTAGGCGCCCTGGAGCAACACGGCCACCACATGTGCATGGAAGTGGATGTACTGCTACCGACCGCGCTGTGCAAGGCCGTAGCGCGCAATGTCGACGGCCTGGTGCTCCCCGCATTGGCCTACGGCTACAAGTCGCAGCAAAAATCGGGCGGCGGAAACCACTTTCCCGGCACCACCAGCCTGGATGGCGCAACACTGACACATACCATCCAGGACATCATCAGGGAGCTGGCCCGGCACGGCGCGCGTCAGCTGGTGATGATGAACGGGCACTACGAGAACTCCATGTTCATCGTGGAAGGCATCGACCTGGCGCTGCGCGAACTCCGTTATGCCGGCATCACCGATTTCAAGGTCGTGGTCCTGTCCTACTGGGACTTCGTCAACGCGCCTGAGGTCATCCAGGAACTCTACCCTGACGGATTCCTCGGCTGGGACATTGAACACGGTGGCGTCTTCGAGACTTCGTTGATGCTGGCCCTGCACCCCGAGAAAGTCGACCTGACCCGTGCCGTCGATCATCCGCCAGCCACCTTCCCCCCCTACGATGTGTTCCCGATCATTGCCGAGCGCACGCCGGCGTGTGGAACCTTGTCATCGCCAAAAGGCGCCAGCCGCGAGAAAGGCGAACTGATTCTGCGTGTCTGCACCGAAGGCATCAGCAACGCTGTCCGCGAGGCATTCAGTTAAGCGCCGCAACACCGCATTGATCTACCAGAGCACGATTCGCATTAGCTGTTAACCCGCCATCTATAACAACAAGGGTAATGATAATGTCCAGCCATTCAACTCTGGCCCCCGGCCTCAAGCAGCGCCACGTCACCATGCTCTCGATAGCCGGCGCTATCGGTGCCGGCCTTTTCATCGGATCGGGGCATGCAATTGCAGCGGCCGGCCCAGCGGCCATCCTGGCCTACATCATGTCCGGCACACTGGTTGTGCTGGTCATGCGCATGCTCGGTGAAATGGCAGTTGCTTCCCCTGATACCGGTTCGTTTTCCACCTATGCCGAACGCGCAATGGGTCGTTCGGCCGGTTTTACCATTGGATGGTTGTACTGGTGGTTCTGGGTGCTGGTCATTCCCATCGAGGCAATTGCCGCAGCGGCAATCCTGCATGCCTGGTTCCCCGCGATCGAAACCTGGGAATTCGCACTGGCCGTTACTGCCCTGCTCACCTTGACCAACTTGTTCAGCGTTGCGCGCTACGGGGAGTTCGAGTTCTGGTTCGCCATGCTCAAGGTCATCGCCGTACTGGCCTTCATCGCCCTGGGTGCGCTGGCCCTGACCGGCGTGGTGCCAAACCTCAGCGTCAGTGGCGTGGCCAAGCTGAGCAACGACTTCGGCGGTTTCATGCCCAACGGCATGGCAGCGGTGATTGGCGCCATGCTGACCACGGTGTTCAGTTTCATGGGCACCGAAATCGTCACCATCGCCGCCGCAGAATCCAAGGACCCCTCCAGACAGATCACCCGCGCTACCAACTCGGTCGTGTGGCGCATGGGCATCTTCTACATCGTCTCGGTGTTCCTGATCGTCTCGATCGTGCCCTGGAACGACCCCATGCTGGTGCAGGTCGGCTCCTATCAGAGGGCCCTTGAGCTGATGAACATCCCTCACGCCAAGATGATCGTGGATGTCGTCGTGCTGATTGCCGTGGCCAGCTGCCTCAACTCGGCAATCTACACCGCATCGCGCATGGTCTACTCGCTGAGCAGACGTGGCGACGGCCCTGCCGTTCTCCAGCGCACCTCATCGGCCGGTGTGCCATTCGTCGCGGTCATGGCCAGCACCGCTGTAGGCTTCCTTACCACCGCGTTGAACTACTTTGCGCCGGACGAGGTGTTCTCCTTCCTGCTGGCGAGTTCCGGTGCCGTGGCACTGCTGGTCTACCTGGCCATCGCGGTATCGCAACTGATCCTGCGCAAGCAGATGGCTCGTCGAGGTGAGGTCATGGCCTTCAAGATGTGGTTGTTCCCCTGGCTGAGCTACTTGGTCGTCGCCTCCATCATCGGGATTCTGGCAATGATGCTGATCATGCCCGGCCACCGCATGGAAGTAATGACAACCGGCGCGCTGGCAATTGCCATCGTGTGCATGAGTTCGATCTTCTCGCCCAGGAAGCGCCCACTGCCCCGTGTCGCAACCAAATCGGCCTGAGGCTGGCTCAGCCGCTTCGCCCTGCGAAGGCTATGCGTTCGCAGGGTGTCGCCTTTTTGCGTCAAACTGCAAACAGGGGGCGAATATCGGCCAGTGCGCACCCTGTAGCCTGATTGCTGCGTGTAGTATGCCGCCGCAGGCTTGGAGCCCTTTTACACAAAAAATTGCCTGTATCGGGAGACAGGCGCTGAACACGTCATCTTGCATTGTAGGAGTCGTATTGATGGCTACGCCGAGATCCTCCCCGCTGGCCACGGGTTACCCTGTCGATGCCCCCACACCCAAGATCGTCGGGTTTCTGGTGATCCCCAATTTCACCACCATCGGGTTCGCCTCTGCGGTGGAGACCTTGCGCATGGCTAACCTTGCTGCGCGCAGGGCCATGTTCCAGACACTGATCATCGCCGCCGACATGGAGCCGGTGAGCGCCAGCAACGGCATGCGCATCCTGCCTGAATACACCATCAAGGATGCGCCCAAGCTGGACATGCTGTTTGTGGTAGGGCCAAACCCCATCGTCTCCGACCACAATACCCGCGCCATCCTGAACTGGCTGCGCAAGCTCGCCCATGACCAAGTGGCATTGGGTGGCATTTGCACGGGTAGCCATTTGTTGGCGCGTGCCAATCTGCTCACGGGTTACCGTTGCACCATCCACTGGGAAGATATCGAAGCGCTGAAAGAGCGCTTTCCCGGGATCATCATTTCCAGCCAGTTGTTTGAACTTGACCGTGACCGGTACACCAGCTCGGGTGGGGTGGCATCAATGGACATGTGCCTGCAACTGATCGCACGCGAACCCGGCGGGCGAGAGATTGCCGAACATGCGGCCGAATTGCTGTTGTGCGACCGCGTTCGCAGTTCGCAGGAACGCCAGCGCGTGCCCCTGCGACAGCGGCTAGGGACGTCCCAACCCAAGCTCAGCCAGGTAGTCAGCATCATGGAGGCCAATCTCGAAGACCCTGTGACCCTGGAGGAACTGGCGCAGTTGAACGACATCTCAGTTCGGCAGTTGGAGCGCCTGTTCCACAAGCATCTGCAAAGTACCCCTAGCCAGTACTACCTTGAATTACGCCTGTCGCGCGCCCGACAACTGTTACTGCACAGCGAATCGCAAGTACGGGATATCGCCCTTGCCTGTGGTTTCGTTTCGCCGGCGCATTTCTCCAAATGCTACAGCCGTTTCTTCGGCGTCTCTCCCATGGGTGAACGCAAGCAGGTTGCTGCGGCTCAGTGCTGATCATCGACGAGTGCAACGAAGCGTCGGTGAAACAGGGATCGCAAGTGACCGCTTTGAACCGTTAGCTGCCCTTGCCAAGGGCGGCTAACGGCCAAAGGCAAATATCGCTGAATCAGCCCTTCAGGCACTGAGCAGTGCTTCGAGCTCGCCCTTTTGATCGAGGCGTTTCAGATCATCAAAACCTCCCACATGGACACTCCCCACAAAGACCTGCGGCACGGTCCTGCGCCTGGATCGCAGCAGCATCTCGGCCAGATGGTTCGGCGAAGCCTCGATATCGATTTCCACGGCACTGACCCCCTTGTGCGCCAGCAGTCGCTTGGCGCTCACGCAGTAAGGGCAGTGTTGGGTGGTATAGATTGTCACCTGGTTCATGTCGGTTGCCCTCCTAGTGTGCCAACGGCGGGAAGTCGATATCGGTGGTGGAGATGTTGTTCAGGTAGTTGGTCAGGGTCAACAGCGTGACCTGTGCCACCACCTCCACGATCTTGCCATCGCTGAGACCAGCCTCGCGTGCTGCGGCGACCTGATCGTCATTCAATTGGCCGCGGCTTTCGGTGATCTGATGCGCCAGCGCGGCGACCGCGCTGAGCGTGCCACTACGCGCCTGGCTAATGGCCTCATCGCTCAAGCCGGCTTTGGCACCAAAAAAGCTGTGTGCGGCCAGGCAATAGTCGCAACCATTGATTTCCGAGGTGGCAAGCGCAACCACTTCACGCTCCGCGGCGCTCAGTGAGCTCTTGCCCAGAGCCTGGGCGAGGCCCAGGTATCCATTGAGAGCGGCTGGGGAGTGAGCCAGGGTCTTGAAGGCGTTGGGTATGAAACCAAGGCCTTTCTGAATGCCTTCAAGGGCAGTGCGCGAGCCAGCAGGGGCCTGGTCCAGCGAGAGAGCAGCGATACGAGTCATGGTAGTTTCTCCAGTAGGGTGATTAACCAGCTTGTCGATCAAGCCTGGAGTCAATACTAGGGAAGACGACTATCCTTTCGGCTTCAGATCGTCGAATCTATGCAACCGATCGTCCAAACCTGAGCGCCCCATGGACCGACTATCGACACTGCTCAAGCACTTCAACCTGCATGCGTCTACCTTCCACCACGGTGATTTTTGTGGAACGACCCGCTTTCATGGGCAGCAAAGTTCCGGCCACGCGCACCTGCTTCGTTCGGGTCGCCTGACCTTCAGTGACAAACGTGGTCAGCTCATGGAGCTGGCGGAGCCAAGCCTGATACTTGCGGTACGTCCGCAGGAGCATCAGTTGCTGGCGATCGAAGCAGACGAAGCGGAGTTGGTGTGCGCCACCTTGCAGTTCGATGGTGGCGCCAACAATCCGCTGACCCAGGCCTTGCCGGACTTCATCATCAAGCCGTTGCGCGAATTGCAGGGCCTCGATGGCACCCTCGAATGGCTGTTCGAAGAAGCCTTCGGCGACGAGTGTGGACGGGATGTCATTCTCAATCGGCTGTTCGAGTTGATGGTGATTCAGCTACTTCGCCATCTGATCGCCAGCCGCAGCATTGCTTCGGGGATGATGGCCGGGCTGGCCAATGCACAGCTGTCCCGTGCGCTCGTGGGTATCCATAACGAGCCACAGCACAATTGGACCGTGGCAGAGTTGGCTGACCGCTCAGGCATGTCGCGCGCGAGCTTTGCTGCGCACTTTCGCGAGACCGTGGGCATCACCCCTGCCGATTACCTGGCGAACTGGCGAATCAGCCTTGCCCAGAAACGGCTGCGCGAAGGCCGCCCCATCGCCCTGATTGCCGATGAGGTCGGCTACGAAAGCCCGTCTGCGTTGGCCCGCACCTTTCGCCGCAAGGTGGGTGCAAGCCCGAGGGAGTGGCTACAGCAGAGCACGCATGATGCCTAGCCGAGTGACAGCTGCGGCCAGCCCGGCGATGGGCCAGTAACGCGGGGATCAGTCGTCGTAGCGGTGATTGTTGCGCCAGCCATAATGATGGCCACGGTCGTGGCGGTGACGGCGCCAGCCCCGGTCGTCGTCATCGTCGTCATAATCCCGGTAGCGATGCCCGCTCTCGTCATCGTATTCCCGGCCCATGTGGTTGCCCAAGGCACCACCCACACCGCCACCGGCTGCTGCGCCGATCATGCTGCCAGTGGTGCCGCCCATCTTGCGACCCACCACGTTGCCGCCAGCTGCACCCAGTGCGCCGCCAATGGCCGCCTCGCCACGGCTGTGCTTGTCGGCACCCACCGCACCACCGGCCGCGCCACCCAGGCCGGCGCCGATTGCCGAGCCGGTGCTGCCGCCGATCGACTGACCGACTACCGAGCCCAATACTCCACCCAATGCGCCACCTATACCTGCTCCGGTATTGCCGCCTGCCGACGCAACGCCGCTAAGCAGGCCAAGTGACAACAACAGAATCGAGGAGTACTTCATTTGTGAAAGCCTCAGAGGGATACGGAGGCGATCCTGAGGCTCTGGACAGGGGCTTACAATGGAAATCCGACGAGTGACACGACTTGGAAAAATTCTCCAAGTTATTGTTTTCCCGATGGAAACTTAAGGGTTTTTCAACGGTCACAGGCTGATTGCAAAAAGCCTTTCCAGTGGTGGAGAAGCCTTTTATTTCTACCCGTCACCCGTGCTCCCCCTCCAAACTCACTACCCTTCTGCCCCAGACCTTGCTTGCCCCAAACCGCTGGATCAACAAGGTGACAAGTGCACCAAGCAAAGCCAGGGCCATGTCCTTTTGTGCATCCCAAGGGTCTTGCTGGGTCGCGAGAAAGGCTTGTGCCTGGTCATCACCCAGGTATTGGCCACCTATCCACTCCAGCAGCTCGTACAGCGCCGATGTGGCAAGGACGAAGGAAACGGTACACAACGCCAACCAACCACCTCGCAACCGGGCCTGGCGCTGGAGCAGCTCCCTGATCGGCAGGACGAACAAAAGGCCGTAACTCAGATGCACCAGACGATCGAACTGGTTGCGCTGCCAGCCCATCCAGGCATTCAGAGAGTGGTCGGTAAGCGCACGCAGCCAAGCGTCATAGGGGACTTTGGCATAGGTAAAATGCGCTCCTAGCTCGTGAATCGCCAGCATCACCACGATTGCCAGGTAAGCATGCCGAGAAAAGCGCCAATAACGGCTGGTCGCAGCCAAGGTGAGCAGAAGCGCCAGCGGCAAAACGTTTTCGAGCCACCAATCCGCACGATCAAGCGGCGCAACCCCCGAGGCAAGCATCAGCAACATGGCAGATGTCAGCAAGCCCGCGGCTTGGCGTGGCGTGGCCGAAGGGGCAAAGCTTGTTTGCAATGCTGGATTCCTGTTCATGGTTTTACGCTCGGCTTGAGCACGGTTGAGCCTCGCAGGGCAGCTAAAGTTTCCTCCGGGCGCCGGCTTCACCTGTTGCCATGTCACCTCAACGACAGTTCTTCATGATGTTGGTGGGGCCAGTAGCACTGAAAATTACCGATGGATGATTCCACCTGAACTTTACCTCCCTCCTTGGCTTCCCCTGCATAGACCACCCGGCCCCAGGAGATGAACCAATGAGAGCACTGACATACCACGGAACCCAGGACGTCAGGGTCGACAATGTCCCCGACCCACTTATCCAGGACGAGGACGATATAATCCTCCGGGTCACCGCTACCGCCATCTGCGGCTCCGACCTGCACCTCTACCATGGCAAGATTCCACAGACCGAGCCGGGTGATATCTTCGGCCACGAGTTCATGGGCATCGTCGAAGATACCGGCCGCGGGGTGACCAACCTGCAGGTCGGTGACCGCGTGGTGATTCCCTTCGTGATCGCCTGCGGCAGCTGCTTCTTTTGCCAACTCGACCAGTTTGCCGCTTGCGAAACCACCAACACCGGCCGCGGTGCAATCATCAACAAGAAAGGCATCCCGCCCGGGGCCGCACTGTTCGGCTATAGCCATCTGTATGGCGGCGTGCCCGGCGGCCAGGCGGATTTCGTGCGGGTGCCCAAGGCCAACGTCGGCCCGTTCAAGGTGCCTACCGCCCTGCCGGACGACAAGGTGCTGTTCCTCTCGGATATCCTGCCAACAGCCTGGCAGGCCGTTACCAATGCGCAGGTCGGCCCCGGCTCGACAGTAGCCATCTATGGCGCCGGGCCAGTCGGCCTGCTGAGCGCAGCCTGCGCGCGCATGCTGGGCGCCCAGACCATTTTCATGGTCGACGACAATGACTACCGCCTGGCGTTCGCTCGCGACGCCTATGGTGTGGTGCCGATCAACTTCGAGCAGGATGATGACCCGGCCGACAGCATCATCCGCCTGACCCCAGGCATGCGCGGCGTGGACGCCGTCATCGACGCGGTCGGTTTCGAGGCCAAGGGCAGTACCACCGAAACGGTACTGACCACGCTGAAGATCGAGGGCAGCAGCGGCAAGGCGCTGCGCCAGAGCATCGCCGCGGTGCGCCGGGGCGGCGTGGTCAGCGTGCCTGGAGTCTATGCGGGTTTTATCCACGCCTTCATGTTCGGTGATGCCTTCGACAAGGGCCTGACGTTCAAGATGGGCCAGACCCACGTGCAGAAATTCCTTCCTGAACTGCTCGAACATATCGAGGCCGGGCGCCTGGAACCGGAACTGATCGTCACCCACCGTCTGGCCCTGGAAGAAGCGGCGTTAGGTTACAAGTTGTTCGACCAGAAGCAGGACGACTGCCGCAAGGTCATCCTAGTGCCGGGCGCTGCCGCCGGTACATTGGGACCTGACCATGCATTCGGGGGGATACAGCGATGATCGAACTGCCCATGACTCATTGAATTAGCAGGGAACCTGTGGGAGCGCCTTTAGCCGCGAACACCGGCGCAGCCGGTGCCATGCACTGCGTTGGATTCTTCGCGGCTAAAGCCGCTCCCACAGGTTACGCGGACCGCTTGCGTTGCGTTTCATCACGAGCTGTTTTCTGCGCAGTGGAATCATGGGACGTGCCAGTTGACCCATCAGGACGCTGCGCATCATTGTCCCGTTCCTCTTCACCTTGGGTTCCGCTGCGAGGTGCATCCGATTCTTTCTTCATTTCCCCTCCTACCCCTTGCTATGTTCAGGCGACGACGGCCCGGTACCGCGTTTGATTCCACGCGGCCCAAGCACGCCCCAGATGGCAAGGCCGACAATGGGCAGCGCCAACAGCAACAGTGCCCACATCGCCTTCGTCACATCGCTCTTGTCACTGCGGAAAACACTGACGATGGCCCACAGATCGAGCAACACAATGATCGCCGCCACAGCGATCCAGAAATACGTCACAGGCTCGGTCATGATCGCTTCTCCTCTGCTTGTTCCGGCAGCAGCGCGAGGTCCGCACCGCCGCCCTCCTACCTAGAGGAAGCCGGCAAGCGGAACAAAGTTCAGGAAGCTTTCCCCGCCATTGATCGGTGGCACAAGCAATGAACCAATCCCGCAGGAAACACGTCCACCACAAGACAATGCACGAGTGACTATCCATGACGACCGACCCCGTACTCGAGGCCCTTGATTACCTCAAGGCCCACAAGCTGGTACTGACCACCGCAGAATCGTGCACGGCCGGTGCCATGGTTGCGCTGCTGGCAGCAGTGCCGGGGACCGGCGAGGTACTGGAAAGCGGCTACGTGGTGTACTCGCCCAGTGCCAAGAAACGTCTGCTCGGCGTCAGCCCGCAGACTATCGAACGCTACGGCCTGACCAGCGAGGCGGTCGCCTGGGAGATGGCGCTCGGCGCATTGAAAGACAGCGACGCCACCGTCGCCATCGCCAGCACGGGTGTCGCCGGGCCGGAGCCGCAGGGTGCCATCGCCCCGGGCACGGTGTGCTTTGCCTGGGCCTTTGCCGGCGAGCCCTTGGCCGTGTTCACTCGCAGCCAGCGCTTTTTTGGCGAGCGCGCGGAGGTAATCCGCCAGGGCGCGCTCTTCGGCTTGTCGCACCTGGCCCATTACCACCAACGCTGGCTGCGCGGTGAGCGCGCCTGAGGGCTACGTGAGGGGCTACGAGCATGGACGAAGACGAGCTGGCTTCAAGGCACCACCCCGTCGAAGAAGACATGCGAATGCAGCAGCGGGTCTGGCGTTTCGAACGGGTGGGATGGTACGCGCTGGTGCTGGTCGTGCTGCTGGGCCTGGCCGGGTTGTTCGGCAACGGTCCGCTCAGTGACGCCCAGGTCATGAGCGAGGACGGCCGGGTGCATGTGGAGTATCAGCGCCTCAGCCGCAGCGGCACCACCGACAACCTGCGCATCACGGTTCGCGGTACTGCCGGGGAGCCTGTGATGTTGTTGCTCGGGGGGACCCTGCTACGCGAAGCCAGCATCGAAACGCTGCAGCCAGAGCCGCAAGTGTCGCGTTCCCATGGCAGGTCGCTTCTGCTCCAGCTCGGCACCAGCAAAGAGGGTATCGCCACCCTCTACCTCACCCTGCGCAGCGAATACGTCGGTACTCTCGAAGGTGTTGTCAGCGCGGGCCCGGACAGCACAGTGCATTTCTCGACCTTTCTTTACCCGTAGGAGCGCGACATGGACTCCATTCTCCGTGCGACAGGCATGTACATCGCGCTGATGCTGCTGTTTCGCGTGGCTGGCAGGCGCTCGCTGGCAGACTTGACCACCTTCGACTTCGTCCTGCTGCTGATCATCGGCGAAGCAACCCAGCAGGCATTGCTCGGCGAGGACTTCTCGTTCACCAACGCCATGCTGGTGATCGCCACGCTGATCGTCCTGGATGTCGGCCTGTCGCTGGCCAAGCTCAACTCCAAGCGCCTGGCCCGGCTGGTCGACGGCCACGCGACACTGGTCGTGGATCACGGGCGCTTTCTCCACCACCGAATGCGGCGGGCACGGCTGACCGAAGACGACATTCTCGAATCGGCGCGGGACAGCCAGGGCATCGAAAGCGTCGGGCAGATCAAGTTCGCCATCGTCGAGCGCAACGGCAAGATCTCGATCATCCCGCAGGAATGACCCTGTCGCACCGGTGCAACCTGCGTGGTTCCCTGTGGGTGCAGCCTTTCGCGAAACCAGTACGTTGATCATCCGCTTTGAACCTTGGCGCGCGGGCCCTACTCCATCGAAGGCAATCGTGATTTTTCCAGCCCCGAAGAGGTGTCGCATGAACGCTATCGATTTGTTGATCCAGGACCATGAGCTGGTGAAGAAGCTGCTGGAGGAACTGTCCTCCACCACTGAGCGCGCAGTGAAGAAGCGCGCCGAGTTGCTCGAACGCATCAAGCAGGAAGTAAGCATCCACACCGCCCTGGAAGAAGAGCTCCTGTACCCGGCCATCAAGCAGGCCGGCGGCAAGGAAGAAGCGAAGATGTATTACGAAGCCAAGGAAGAGCACCGCACCGTCGACTCGCTGGTGCTGCCGGACCTGCTGCAAACCGAGACCGGTACCGTCGAGTTCGCCGGGCGGGTCAAGGTGATGAAGGAACTGTTGGAACACCATATCGAGGAGGAAGAAAGCGAGCTGTTCCCGACCGCCCGCAAGCTGCTGGGCAAGCAGGAACTGGATGAGCTCGGCCAGGCCATGGAAGCGCAGAAGAAACTGCTCAAGGGCGAACAGCGTGCCGCGTGATGGAGGCCTGGATCGACTTTCTTGAATGGCCCGCCATGGTCCTGACGGTACTTGCCGCCTGGTGCATCGGCTCACGGCGCCCAGGCCGGCGCAAGCTGGGTTTCTGCTGCTTCATTGCCAGCAACGTGCTGTGGGCCGCCTGGGGGTGGCAGGCGCAAGCCTGGGCGCTGATCCTCCTCCAGGGCTGCCTGTGCGCCATGAACCTGCGAGGCTGGAAGAAAAACACTGCCGTGGAGTCGGGCTGAAAGCCCGGTTCCATGCCTGAAAGCCCAACGGCGAGGAGCCAGACCATGATCGAACCCAACACACCCGACCCGTACGTGGACGAAGTTCCCCACAACCCAGGCGAGCCTGTGCCTGAACAGGAACAGGAGCAGCAAGCGCCCGACTGGCCCGAAGGCCAGGTGCCGCCAGAGGAGCAGTCCGACGGCTGAGGCTCACCTAACGAGTGGCGTTGCCTGCTTCGCCGGCAATGCCGCTCCCCCAGTCACCCAATCCTGCGCAAGGAGGCAAGTGTCTCATGAGTGATCGCATCATCGCCTTGTTCACCGATACCACACTGTTCGGAGTTTCCGTTCTCAATTTGTTGCTGGCACTGACGGTAGCGCTGCTGACATTCCTCGTGGCGCGGGCGGCCATCAGTTTCATGCTGCATCGGGTCAGGCGCTGGTCCGAGCATGACGGCGCGCTCAGCCAGGTGCTGGCCAAGGTGCTCGCCGGGACCAGCAATTTTCTGCTGTTCCTTGCCTCGCTGCTGGTGGGCCTGAGCATGCTCGACCTGCCCGAGCGCTGGCTGACCCGCGTCGGTAGCCTGTGGTTCGTGGTCGCGGCGTTGCAGATCGGGCTGTGGGCCAACCGCGCCATCGGCCTGGGCCTGAGTCGCTACTTCGCCCGGCATCGCACCGACGGTTTGAACCAGGGCAGCGCGCTGGCCACGCTGTCGGCATGGGGCGCGCGGGTGCTGTTGTGGTCAGTGGTGCTGCTGGCGATGCTGTCCAACCTGGGCGTGAACATCACCGCCTTCGTCGCCAGCCTGGGGGTAGGCGGTATCGCCGTTGCACTGGCCGTGCAGAACATCCTCGGCGACCTGTTCGCCTCGCTATCCATCGCCGTCGACAAGCCGTTCGAGGTGGGCGACTTCATCGTCATCGGCCCCCTGGCCGGCACGGTGGAGCACGTGGGGCTGAAGACCACACGCATCCGCAGCCTGGGCGGCGAGCAGATCGTCATGGCCAACGCCAGCATGATCAGCAGCACCATCCAGAACTACAAGCGCCTGCAGGAACGACGGATCGTGTTCGAGTTCGGCCTGTCCTACGACACGCCAACCGAGGCCGTGAAGAAAGCACCCGCCATTGTCGAGGAAGCGATCAAGGCACAGCAGCAGGTGCGCTTCGACCGTGCCCACCTGCGCGGCTTCGGCAAGGAGGCGCTGGAATTCGAGTGCGTGTATATCGTCAAGGACCCCGGCTACAACCTGTACATGGACATCCAGCAAGCGATCAATTTCCACCTGCTCGAGCGCTTCTCGAAGGTGGGTGCAAAATTCGCCGTACCGGTACGCGCGATCAAGGTCACGGCCTTGCCAGAGGAATCGAAGCGCGGGCCTCAAAGTATTCACGTGGGGTAACCCGCCCCCGTGCATGTCAGCGCTCGAAGCATTCCGTCGCTTTCACGGCACGGCCGTGGGTAATGCAGGCCGAACAGAAGGTGACCAACCCGCAACGGAGTATCGCCATGAAGATCATGAAGCCTCATTCGTTACTGCTCGCGCTGTACCTGGGGGTCAGCGCACCTGTGGTGCTGGCAGCCACCGACCTGAACGATCAGCGTGCTCCTGGCACGCAGCCGCATGACAGTGGGCACATGAACGGCCAAGGCGGAGCGACCGGCTCCGGCACGCCTGCGGATGCCATGGGGTCGGGCTCTGGCGGCACCGATAGCAATGATACTGACAATACCGGTGGCGATGGCACTACCGACCGATCGGGTAGTGACAGCAATGGATCGGAACGCGGCAACGGGACAGGAAGCTCCGGTGGTTCGGGCTCCAGCGGTAGTTCCGGTAGTTGAAGGTTCGCTCGAACTGCCCTACGGCCGACGACGCGTGCTCAGCTCGATCCAGACTGGTGCATGGTCGCTGGCCTTGGGTTCGTTACGCACCCAGGCATCGACACCAGCCCGCTTCAGGTAAGGCGCGAGCTCGGGGTTGAGCAGCAGGTGGTCGATACGCAACCCGGCGTTGCGGGCCCAGTGGTTGCGGAAATAATCCCAAAAGGTATAGATGCGTTCGTCCGGATACAGATGACGAATGGCATCGACCCAGCCTTGATTCAGCAGTTTCTGGTAGCACGCACGTGATTCGGGCTGCAGCAGCGCATCCTTCATCCAGGAGCGCGTGTTGTAGATATCCATGTCGGTAGGCACCACATTGAAATCACCCGCCAGCACCGCGGGATGACCACTGTCATGCAGCCCTTTCACATGGGCGATCAGGCTTTCGAACCAGCGGAGCTTGTAATCGAATTTCGGCCCCGGTTGCGGGTTGCCGTTCGGCAGATACAGGCATGCCACCAGCACGCCCTGCACCGCTGCCTCGAGGTAGCGGCTCTGGTTGTCGTCCTCCATGCCAGGCAGGCCACGACGTACTTCCAGCGGTTCGCTGCCCCGCGCCAGAATGGCCACGCCATTCCACGAAGGCTGCCCTTGGTAGAGGCAACCATAACCCGCCGCTTCGAGCGCCTGGCGAGGAAACTGCTGATCCGCCGCCTTGAGTTCCTGCAGGCAGGCGATGTCGGGCTTTTCCCGCTCCAGCCAAGCCAGCAGTGCCGGCAGCCGGCTACGAATGCCGTTGATGTTGAACGTGGCAATCTTCAGCGCTTTCATGCGTCGGGGTCGCTGACGTGGGCCTGCACGGCATCTTCCACAGCACGCACATGGGCGTCATCGGCCAATGCCTTGAGTGCCAGCCAGTCGTCCCAATCGATGGCGCCATCGTCACGCAAAGCCTCGGCGGTGCGCAGCAGTTCATGGTGGTAGGCATCCGGCGACTCACGGCGGTAACTGATGTCGTCGTACTGGGCGTACCAGGCCTCGAGCTCAGGGATACTGCGTTCAATGCTCATAAGGGAGCCCTCACGGTGTCCTTTGCATTAAGAGCCTCAACCATGCAGCGACGTTCAAATCCGAGTATCGAGTCGCGAACGGAAATCACCATCGCCACCACGCTGCAACGAGCGCAAAAAACCATTGCAGGCGGCCTGCCGCCTGACGATGGGCAACTGCTACCGGCGATATTTCTATTGGTTCGCGCCTGACCCGTCAGCGGATGGGGAGAACAGCACATAACTCATTGAATCATCGGGGACTCTGTGGGAGCGGCTTTAGCCGCGAACACCGGCGCAGCCGGTGCCATGCACCGCGTTGGATTCATCGCGGCTAAAGCCGCTCCCACAGGGTACGCGTACTGCTTGCGGATTCAGTTCTCTACGCGACAGCGCAGCCCAAAGGACCGGGCGATATCCCACAGAACTGCGCGGGACCTTGTGGGAGCGGGCGCGCCCGCGAAGAGGCCAGATCAGGCGACACATCACTTCGGGCCTTTACCAACCGCCAGCCGAACCGCCCAGAGGCTGCCCATGAAACGAGCTCGCCGCGAACCAGGTTTCCCGGTTCGCGGCGTAATTGAAGCGTTATTCAGGCAATCAGGTAGGAATGCCAGCCAGCCGCCAGACAGGCGCCGGAACCGGTTCGGCCTGGCTGCGTTTGCGTGCCCACTGGGTCAGGGCAGCCATCATGGCAAAGCCAAGCAGGATCAGTACCGGATAAGCCAGCAGCAACTCGGTCAGCGAGTATTTCCAGGCCAGTGGCCGGCCAACGCCCAGCATCGCCGCATACAACCAGGACACACCCGACAGTGCGCCGGAGAACAGTGCGAACATCCGCACGCCAAAATTAAGATCCAGCAAGTTGCCCGCCTTGAGCAGGGCAGGCAATACATAACGATGCAACAGCATGCCATTGAAGGTCAGCAACATGACGATAATGACCTTCGCTTGAAGTTTCGGATTGGCAAAATAGTTCATACCTTTATCAAGGTAGTCAATTCCAATCACTGCGGCGCCCGTGAGCCACAAGAATATCAGGGCATTGGCCACGGACTTCTGCAAGCTCGTCATATGCTTACTGTCATGCCCGGCCTCTTTATGACCTTTCAACAAGTTCCTGACCATCTCGGCGTCACTGGCGAATACCAGGCCGATGGCAATGCAACAGGCCAGTAAATGAACGTAAATCACCGACAACCGCACCAGCTCCATGGATTCTTTCTGCCCGAACAGGCTAATAATTGTATTAATCTCCACGACGTTTTCTCCACGTAATGCGTTAGCGCTAGATGACCTTGCAATAGGCGTGCGAACGATTTAATCGCAGCGGCAAAGCCAAATTCGAATCGTTAAATGAAAAAGCAGATCATTATTCAATACACACGGTGGCTCACCCGAAGAGCCTCGGTTGGGCATGGCATTGCTCCACTATTCAGGAAAAAAAAAGCCCCATGAGCATCCCTGCGATGCCGATGAGGTTGAACGTCCATAAGTTCTGGGGGAAAGGCGCGAGGTGCAATCACATTGAAGGCACCTGCTGGCAAATAGGAGTCAGCGTCACCCAAATCGTTCATTTCTCGAGCAAAACGACCGACAGGCGGTACACTAAATCAAGTTAGTTAGTTTGCTAAGTTGTTGTAATTTGACCGAGTGGAAAGTTTTATCGGCAACTGGATCCAAACTTCGCAAGTGACTTTGAATGCTCTATTCCGCAGTTTCGCAGATCTCGTTTTGCAGGTGGCCGTGGCTGAAGTGCCATCAGTCAGGCCAAGGCCAGCCCCATTCCGATCGCCTCGCGCTGCCAGCAGCCCGTCTGTCGCCTCCAGCCTGCCAACACCCTCAAATTTGTCCTGGGTGATGGCAGGCAGCGCAAATACCCTCAATGACTGCCCAATGCCGCAGACGCCACGCGCCCCGGCACCTCCTCATCGATCTGCGCCATGCTCAATCGCGATGTCTCGCGCAGCATGAGCGAACACACCGCAACCAGTGCAAGTGCCCCCGCGCCATACAGCGCCACGCCCAACGGGTCATGGTTGGTGAGGATCAGGATGGCCGTGGCGATGCTCGATGCGGTGCCGCCGCCCAGCGCGGCGCCGATCTGGTAGCTGGCCGAGATACCCGAGTAGCGCATGCTGCGCGGGAACTGCTCGCCGAGGAAGGCCGGGATAGGCCCTTGGGTCGCGCCCATCAGCAGGCCGGTCAGGCTGTAGGCGCACAAGGCGATGGCGAAGCTCTTCATGCCCACCAGGGAAAAGAACACGAACAGCCCCACGGCCATTGCCACTGCGCCAAAGCACATCACCGTGCGCCGCCCCAAACGGTCCGACAGGTAGCCGAACAACGGTGCCGACAGCACGATGGCGACCGACATCGCCAGGTCGAACATCAACGCCTCGGTGCTGCCAAAGCCCACCTGCGTGGCGTAAGTCAGGAAGAAGGTGCTGCCGATGTAGGCAATGGTGCAGTAACCGAAGGCGATCCCGGTGCACAGCAACAGCTGCCGCGGACGTTGGCGCAGGGCCGCGGCCAACGGTGCATGTTCAGGTTTGGTCACGGGCGTGGTGGCCGCTGCCGGTGCCTTCAGGCGCGCGTACAGGCCGATCAGCACCAAGGTACCGCCCAGCCAGAACGGGATGCGCCAGGCGAAATCGACCAGGTTGTCGTCAAAGGCCGCGCTGACGATGGCGAACACCCCAGCCCCGAGGATGCCACCCACGCCAATCCCCATGCTTGTGAAGCTACCCCACAGCCCGCGCCGCCCCGGTGGCGCAGACTCGATGCCGAACAGCGCGGCACCGCCCCACTCCCCGCCAGCCGCAAAGCCCTGGACCAGGCGCAGCAGTACCAGCAGGATCGGCGCGGCCACGCCGACGCTGGCATGGCCGGGCAGGCAGCCGATGAGGAAGGTGCTCATGCCCATCAGCAGCAAGGTGGCAACCAGTACCTTCTGCCGGCCGATGCGGTCACCGAAGTGGCCGAACACCAGGCCACCCAACGGTCGGGCAAGAAAGCCCGCACCGAAAGCGCTGAAGGCCACCAACGTGGCTGTCAGGTGGTCCATCTGCGGGAAGAACACCTGGGGAAACACCAGTGCGGCGGCGGTGCCGTAGATGATGAAGTCATAGAACTCCAGCGCCGTCCCCAGTCCGGAGACGCAGAAGGTTCGCAAGGCGGAACGGGATGACGCAGGGCGGGAATGTTGCGCATGCATTGTTGTTGTTCTCGTTCAGCGGCGCCGCCTTGAGCTGGCGGCACCGGGTTGGCTCAGAAAGTGTCGAAGCCGGCTTTGGCCAGTTGCACAGGCGTGCCGGCCACGTACTGCAGGGCACAGCGTTCGGTGTCGATGCCGACGCTGAGCAAGGTTTCCCAGCGTTCGGTATCGGGCATGGCCATGTCCGGGTGGAAGCAGATCGGCGCCCTGTCGCCCTCGGCGCCGCACATGGCCTCGGCCCGGGCACGCAGGTCAGCGCTGGCCATCTGGCCGACCACCTGTTCGAGGTGGCCCAGGCGGCATTGCGTATCGGCACGGTCGGCGACCTGCTCGCCCAGGCTCAGCTGTGGGTCGAGGAAGTGATTGGTGTGCAGCAGCCAGCCGTCTTCCCGTGGCAGGACCAAAGCAGTGCGCGCGGGGCTCAGCTCGATGCTGGCCGCGCGCGGGCTGCGGTCCTGGCGGGAGAACACTGTCAGCACGGTGGAGGCACTGACCCGCGCCGAACGAGCAAGCTCGATGGCCTCCTCGACACTGCTGGCCTCCTCCAGCAGACGCCGGGCGATGGCGTGCACCGGCACACCACCACTGTCGTTGTCACTGGCGTGGTGGAGGATATTGAAGTGCAGGCCGAGGCCCGCGCTGTTCACACCAAGCTTGGCGAGCATGCCGAACTCGCAGAACAGCTTGACGTTCATGCCGCGCTCGGTGTGCAGCGCCAGCATCAGGCCATGGGGGCACAGGCTGTCATGCCAATCCCAGGTCTGCAGGGTCTGCGGCGCACGTGCGCCACGGGGTGCATGCACGGTGGTGGAGCATTCGCTGTGGCGGGTTCGGGCCGCCAGTACTTCAGTGCGGGCGTTCAGGCTCGCCAGCTGCCACAGCGGCAGCTCGGCACCGCTGGCCATGCCGGCCACTTCAGCGGCCAGGCCCGGGCTCCAGGCTTCCAGGGCTGCCAAGCTGTTTTCGCCGATGCGCTGCGCCTCACTCAAGGGCACGCCAACCCGCGGGAAAAAGCCCAGGTACAGTGCAGTGGTGGTACGGATCTGCTCGGCGAAGCGCGCACCAATCTGATGGCCACGCTCGAGGGGATTGCGGATGTCGCTGACATGGGTGTGGATCTTCAAGGCGGGGAACTCCTGGTACAGGCCGCGGTGGTCAGGCAAGCACCGCTAGCCTAACGAGGCGTCCCCCAATCGATCATCGCCACAACCCGCACAACTTTTGTGCCCCGATGGAAAAACTCAGCCCCGTGCCAGCGCCTGCGCGCCCTGCCCGTGCAGGTGCTCATGCAGCAAGGCAATGAACGCCTGCACCTTGCGGGTATTGCGCCGGTGCGGCAGGTACAGCACGTGCACCCACGGGCCGAACGCGCTCAGCGCCCGCCAGTAGTCGGGCATCACCTCCACCAGCTGCCCGTTGGCCAGGTAGGGGGCGGCACACCAGGTGGGTACGAACTGCAAGCCCTGCCCATCGAGCAGGCAGGCCAGCAGGAAGTCGAAGTTGTCGCTCACCAGTCGGGGGGTGGGCTGACGCACACGCAGCGTCTGGCCGCCGTGTTCGATCCACCAGAAGCTGCGGTTGAGCAGCGGGTGGCGCAACAGCAGCCAGTCGTGTTGGGCATAGTTCTCCAGAGTGATCGCCTCGCCTTTTTGGGCCAGGTAGGCAGGGCTGGCGCAAAGGATCACGCGGTTCTCGATCAGCGGCTGGGCGATCAGCTCCGGCTGGTCGGTGGGGCCGTCGCGCAGCGACAGGTCGTAGCCGCCATCAATCAGGTCTCCGTTGGCATCGTTGAGGTTGACCTCCAGGCGCACCTGCGGGTGCTCGCGCATGAAGCGGCAACACACCTGGTTGAGAAACGCGGGGCCGAACGACGGTGGCGCGGTAATGCGCAGGGTACCGCGCAGCGCGTGCTGCAACTGCTCCACTTCCTCGGTCACCCGTTGCAGGTGCATCAGCGCCTGGCGCGCGCCTTCCAGGTACAAGGTACCGGCCTCGGTCAGCGCCATGCGCCGGGTGGTGCGTTCGAACAGGCGCACGCCCAGTTCGCTCTCCAGGTGCGCAACAGCCTTGGTGATGGCAGACGGCGTCTTGCCCAGTTGCTCGGCCGCACGGCTGAAGCTGCCGTGTTCGGCGGCAGCGACGAAGATGGTCAGGGCCATCATCTTGTCCATGGTTTCTTCCTGTTCGGCACAAACGGTGGGAGTGATGCGAGGGTTGCGAGTATCTGCCCCTCCTATCAAACCCGCAAATGCCGCCGATTTGAATAGGCACGGCAAGGTCCGCTGCTTGCAGCCTGGCAAATACGGGCTCGGGATTCTTTCCCCATCACGAAAAAAGTTGTGCCTGCCCTCGCCTTTATCCGCCCTGCCCCCCTGGCTAGGCTGCGGCGCCATCACGACAACAACGAGGCACAGCATGAAGCAGCTCCTGAAGATGGCAATCAGCGCCGGCCTGGCCTGCACCTGCATGCCGGGTTTCGCGGCAGTGGACCTGATCCTGCACAACGCCAAGGTCTACACCGCCGAGCCCGGCCAGCCCTTGCAGCAGGCCGTGGCCGTCGAAGGCGAGAAAATCGTCGCGGTAGGTTCAGATCAGGCCGTGCTACGCCTTAGGGCCGAAGGCACCCGGGTCATCGACCTGGGCGGCAAGGTGCTGATGCCGGGCATGCTCGACGCCCACTCGCATGCCATCAAGGGTGGCCTGCAACTGGTGCTGGCCGACCTCGCCGGCGAGCAGGTTGCCCTGGACGAACTGGAACGGCGCCTGCGCCAGTGGCGCAGCGACGGCAAGGCCGTGCGCGGCGAGTTCCTTGTCGTCGGTGGTGTACCGGTCACCTACTGGAATGACATTCCGGCGCTGGAACAGCGCTTCAACCACGGCGAATGGGCCGAGCAACCGATCCTGTTCGCCGCCAACGACATGCACACCGGCTGGGCCAACCAGGCCATGCTCAAGCGCGCCGCAATCGATGCCGACACCATCGCTGCCCTGCCTGCCGAGGCACGCAACACCATCGGCCAACATCCGGACGGAACCCCAAACGGTTTCCTCGCCGATGCCAGCTACTACCCGGTGACCGACCTGCTGCCCGCGCTGCCCCATGCCACCCTGCTGAGCGCAGGGCGCATGGCCCTTGACCACTACAAGCAACTAGGCATCACCGGCTGGATGGACCCGCTGGCCAACGAGCTGCCGGGGGCCGATGTGAACAACCATTCGCTGGGCGTGCTGCCGGTGTACAAGGACCTCTCCGCGCGCGGCGAGCTGACCGCCCACGTCGCCGCCCTGCTGATGGCCGATTCCAGGGCACGCCCTGCCGACCTGGACGAACTGGACAAGGTACGCCGGCAATTTCTCGGCGTGCACAACCTCACCCTGCCGGGCATCAAGGTGTTTGCCGACGGCGTTGCCGAAGCGCCAGCGCAAACGGCGGCGATGCTCGAGCCCTACAGCAACTCCGGCAAGCACGGCGAACTGCTGCTGGACCCGAAGCACTTTGGCGAGCTGGTCAGTGCCGCCGACGCCCGTGGCTGGCTGGTGCACGTGCATGCCATCGGCGACCGCGCCGTGCGCGAGGCGCTCAACGGCATCGAGCAGGCACGGCGTGATCGCCACAGCGGCATCCCCCATTCCATCACCCACTTGCAGATGGTCAACCCCACGGAATACGCCCGTTTCAAGCAGCTCGACGTGATTGCAGCAATGCAGCTGTACTGGGCCAGCGCCGACCAATCGAACATGGAGCTGGTCAAGCCGTACGTGAACGCCATGGCCTTCATGCACACCTTCCCGGCCCGTTCGCTGCTCAAGCATGGCGCCACCCTTGCCGGCGCCAGCGACTGGCCGATCACCACACCGGACCCTTGGCAGGCGATCTACCAGGCCATCAGCCGCAAGGGGCCCAAAGGTGTGCTCAACGCTGCTGAAGCCATCGACCGCCAGGTGATGTTCCAGGCCTATACACTCAACGCCGCCCGCACCATGCGCCTGGAGCAGCAGATCGGTTCGCTCAAGGTCGGCAAGCAGGCCGACATGATCGTGGTCGACCGCGACGTGCTCGACGTCGATGCCGAAACGCTGCGCGATACCCAAGTGCTGCAGACCTGGTTTGCCGGGAAGCTGATCTACGAGCGCTGACCTGCGGGCCTCATCGACGCGGTCTATCAGCTCATCCATTCCATCGATTTGACCGCGTCAAATTGCCTCATGTAGCTTGCCGCCCTCTTCGCAGCTGGCCCAAAGGTGCGCGTTACACCTTTGCGCCAGCTGCGCAGCCTACCCCGTACTGATCAAGCCCCACCACGGCGTGCCTGCCAGTTGCGTCGCCGTCACTGTGTTCGAGTTTGCAAAATGTCCGTCAACAGCCCCACCCGTATCACCGAGCTCGTCATCGAGAGCGGCGTCAAAAAAGCCCATCTATCCACCCATGCGACACTGGTCCTGGGGTTTCTCGCAGGTGCATTCATTTCGCTGGGGTTTCTCCTGGCTATCCACGTCAGCACCATGATCCCGGTACAGTGGGCCTCGTTCGGCACACTGCTGGGCGCCGCGGTATTTCCCATCGGCCTGATCCTGGTGATCCTGGCCGGTGGCGAACTGCTCACCGGCAACATGATGAGCCTGCCCTTGGCGATGTTCGCCCGGCGTATCGGCCCAGGCGCCGTGGCGCGCAACTGGCTGCTGGTGACCGTCGCCAACCTGTTGGGTGCACTGTTCGTTGCCGGGTGCTTCGGTCATCTGCTGGGCCTGACCGAGGGGGCCTACCTGAACAAGATGTTGGCGGCTGCGACCAGCAAGACCAACGCCGACTTCCTCCACGCCTTCGTGTCCGGAATCGGCTGCAACTGGCTGGTGTGCCTGGCAGTGTGGCTGTCGTATGCCAGCCGTGAAATGAGCGGCAAGATTCTCGGCATCTGGTTCCCGATCATGGCGTTCGTCGCCATCGGTTTCCAGCACGTGGTAGCCAACATGTTCCTGATTCCCGCAGCGATCTTTGCCGGCTACCTGAGCTGGGGGCAGTTGGTGGAGAATCTGGTGGCCGTGTTCCTGGGGAATGCGGTGGGTGGGGCGATCTTCGTGGGGTTGGCGTACTACGTGTCCTACGGTGTGCCTTCGCAGGAAGCGTGCGAGGTGCAGTGAGGCATTGCGCAACCGCGGTGTCTGGCACCGGCTTGGCCGGTGTTCGCGGCTGAAGCCGCTCCCACAGGTACAGCGCAAGCCTTGCGCCAGGCGCGGTTCTGCAAGCTGCGCGTATCGCCTACCGTTGCTGACGCAGTCGGGCTGTAGCCTAATGCCGGTCGTTTAGGCAATTGGGGCCGCTTTGCGGCCCTTCGCGGGCTTGCCCGCTCCCACAGGTTTTCATTCGGGCGAATCAGTGCCGATCTAGAAGGGCAACAGATAGCGCAACGTCAGCTGATTGCCCTCGGACCGGTTCCTTGCACCCTGCTCCACATAGAAGTTGGCGTAGAACGCCTGCTTGCCTCTGCCGTACATCACGCCAGGCCCCAGGGCCAGCACGCGCTCCTTGGACGCTGACTGCCGGTGGCCGTCGATCCGGTCGGCCGATACCTGCTCCAGGTGATAACCGGCAAGGCCCACCCGCCAGGCATCGGAGATTGCGTAAGACACCGAGAAGTTGCTGTGCACCGCCTCGCCGGGCTGGATATCGTCGGCCTGCAAACGCCTGGCCGGGTCTTCGTTGCGGCTCGACCAGGCGTAATGAAGGCGCCCACTGACCTCGAGCCGGTCGGTCAGCTCCCAGGTAAAGGCGTAGTGCGGGCTGACCACCCACAGGTTGCTGCCGACGTTGATGCTGGCATCACGGTCGTAATCCCCGGTGGGTGCGGTGATCACCAGGTTCAAACGCTGCCAGTACGGGCGCCCGAACAGTTGCACCGGCGCCCATTGCAGGAGCAACGGGCTGAAGATCAGGTCGCCCTGGCGCGTGCGTGAACCGTCCGGGCCGTTGTCGATATCGACTTCCAGGTGCACAAGCGACAACAGCACTTCCATACCGTAGTTGGCGCCCAGCAGCTTGTGCTCGGTGATGTAGGCCAGGTGCGGCAGCACCGTGGTGCTGTGCACTTTCTGACGCCCCGGCACCGCACTGCCGTGGCTGTCCGTGGCGTCCTGGGCGCGATAGTGCTGGATCGGCAGTTCGAACAGCATGCCTGGCCGTACGACCCCATCCAGGAAGCTGGTGTTGCCCAGCGGCAACGGCGGCAGGCTGACAGCATCGGCCACGACTTCTGCGCTGCCCAGTGTCGTCGCCAGCGACAACAGTGCAGCGGACTTTCTATAAGGCCTCATCCAGGTCTCCTGTGGGCATTCATGTTTCAACGCCAATCTGGAAACGTTAGTGCTCTCACCCTGCATGCGCTAGAGCTGATAGATTGGTCACAGAGTTCCATCTGGTGAACGATCGAACATGGAAGACCTGAACGACCTGTATTACTTCGCCCAAGTCGTCGAGCACGGCGGTTTCGCGCCGGCCGGGCGGGCACTGAACATTCCGAAATCAACACTCAGCCGGCGCGTCCTGCAGCTGGAGGAACGCCTGGGCGTACGCCTGCTCCAGCGTTCCACCCGACACTTTTCGGTGACCGAGACGGGCCAGGAGTTCTTCCAGCATTGCAGGGCCATGCTGGTGGAAGCGGAAGCGGCCCGATGGGTGGTCGAACGCACCCGCGCCGAGCCCCAGGGCACCGTGCGCATGAGCTGCCCGACAACTCTGCTGCATTACCGGGTCGGCGGGCTGGTCAGTCGATTCATGGCCGAAAACCCGAAAGTGAAGGTGCACCTGGAACCCACCAACCGCCGTGTGGATGTATTGGGCGAAGGCCTCGACCTGGCGCTGCGGGTGCGCTTCCCGCCGCTGGAGGACAGCGACCTGGTCATGCGCACACTGGCCAGGAGCCCGCAGCGGCTGGTCGCGAGCCCCTCGCTGGTGGAGCGGCTGGCGCTGCAGCTGCCCGTCGAACCAGAGCACCTGGGTGAGCAGCCGAGCCTGGATTGGGGGCCACCCAGGGACCACATCTGGCAACTTGAAGGGCCCGACGGCGCGCATGCCGAAATCCGCCACACGCCGCGCTACATCACCGATGACATGAGCGCACTGCGGCAGGCGGCGCTTGACGGTGTAGGCATCGTGCAATTGCCGTTCATGGTGGTTGACCAGGACCTGGAAAACGGCCGCTTGGTGGAGCTCAACCCGCAATGGGAACCGCGCTGCGGCATCGTCCATGCGGTGTTCCCTTCCCGCCGCGGCCTGTTGCCCTCAGTGCGCAGCCTGATCGACTTTCTGGCCGAACATATCTGGGAATGACCGGCGCTATGCCGGCGCCTGGCCGATGTCAGGCCGGGGCCGCCTTGCGGCCCTTCGCGGGCACGCCCGCTCCCACAAGTACGGCTGCGCTGTCGCGTAGAGAACTGAATTCGCAAGCAATCCGCGTCACTCTGTGGGAGCGGCTTTAGCCGCGAAGAATCCAACGCGGTGCATGGCACCGGCTACGCCGGTGTTCGCGGCTAAAGCCGCTCCCACAGGGGCCCTGCTAATTCAACGAGTTATGTGCAGTTCTAGGAGAGCTGGCTTGCATGACCAAGCATCATCCCTTCAGCGGGCCTGTGCGTCGTGGCCAACGCACATCACGCGATCAGAACAGGCTGATCGGGTAATCGACGATCAGGCGGTATTCATCGGCACTGGAGTTGCCGCGGGTATTGCCGGGCGCGGTATAGCCATCACCCTCGCGGTGCGTTGCCCAGCGCAGGGTCAGCGACAGGTCCTTCGCCGGGCCGGCTGGCACCTGGTACTTGAGGGCAAGGTCGCGTTCCCAGTGCTTGGCGTGCTTGCCGTCCGGGTTGTAGATATAGCCATAACCGACGCTTGCTGGGTCGACACGGGTGAGGTCGGCCTCGCCCCGGGTATAGGCCGCGATGAACTGCAGCGAAGGTGCCCCCAGCGGCGCCAGGCTGGTTTCGTACTGCAGGCGCCAGGACTTTTCACCGGGGCCGTTGAAATCGGCAAATTGCTGGGAGTTGCTCAGGTAAAGGAAGACACGGTCGTTCTGCGTGATGTAGTCGAACGGCGTTCGGCCGTCGACCTTCTGCAAGCCCAGGGTCAGGGTCTGGCCATAGGCTGTCGCGGAGATACCGGCGCTGTAGGTGTCGTTATCGATGTCACCCAGCTGGCTGCGCCCTTGGTCCCGGGTCTTGAAGTAGTGCAGGTAGGGTTTGAGCAGCAGCGCATCATTGACCCGAAACACCTGCGAAACCCCCAGGTAATACTGATTCCAGATGTCTTCCAGCTGGCCGCCATAAACGGTCAGCTGCAGCCCTTGCGGCCGGCCATACACCGCGCCAAGCCAGCCGATATGAGGGCTTTCGCGGTCCGCCGCCACACCCGCGCTGTTGCGCGCGCCATAGGCGGTGACCAGGTGGGAGTGGCCGCTCTGGTTGCGCAGCCGGGTAGATTCCACGAACCCGGCATCCAGCCACAGGTCGTCGATGCCATGGTTCTTCAGGGTGACGCCACGATACGTCTGCGGGAACAGGCGGCTTGTGCCGCTCGCCACCACCGGGTTCTCGACCAATTGGTCGCCGGCCTTCACCAAGGTGTCGAGGTACCTGAGCTTGAGCGCCGCGCCGGCACTGGAAAACGTGTCACCCGGCTTGAGCGATGAGTCCAGCGGGAGCAAGCCAGCGCCGCCACTTCCACCGCCGCCATCGAGCTTGATGCCGAGGAAGGCGTGCGCATCCACGCCCAACCCGACAGGCGTATCGGTGAAGCCCGAGCGGAACGAAAACAGAAAACCCTGGGCCCATTCGGTCGGGTTGCGGGGTACCAGGTCAGAGTGGTTATCGCGCTGAAAATAGTAGTTCCTCACCAGCGCATCCAGGCGCGCGCCTTCGACCAGACCGGGCGGGATGCCCAGTTCCACGGCCTGCCGGTCATTGACACCGGTGAAGATGTTGTCCTTCTGGCCCAGGGCGTTGTCGGCCTGGGCAGGCGCCGCAAGCACCAGGCCGAGCCCCAACGGGCAAAGCAGCAGGCGCCGATTCGCGTCGAGGGTCGCCATCGTCGTGCACCTCATGCCCGCCAAGGGATAGTTGGCGCATGTACTCATGTGCTGCTCCTCTAACCGGCAGCCGGCAGCCGGCAGCCGGCAGGCGCAACGCTGCGCCTGGCCTCATCCAACCAGCTTGCTGGCGATGATGATTTCGCCGCTCAACACCTTGTGAATGGGGCAGGCATTGGCAACTTCCAGCAAGCGCGTGCGTTGCTCTTCGCTCAGCGGCCCGCTCAAGCGAATGTCACGAGCGATCTGGATCCGAGGTTCGCGCCCCAGTTGTTCCTGCTCGATGCGGATATCCACATCGATGGCTTGCAGCGGCATTTCCTTGCGCTGTGCGTACATGGCAACCGTGATGGAAGTGCAGGCGCCGAGGGATGACAGCAACAGCCCATGGGGTGACGGCCCGACATCTCCGCCGCCTGCCGCCGCATCAACATCGCTGGCCCACTGGTGCAGGCCATCTGTCACGTTCACCTGGTACGCCACGCCTGCAAACGAAGCGCGGATTGCTCGCTCTGACATTGAAACTCCTGATTGACGATTGCCTGCGGCCACCCTGCTGCACAGGCTGCAAAGCTTGAATGATAGATGCCCGACGTAACTGACGGTAGGCGATGAAATGCGCCGCAGCGTTCTGCCTGGTGAACGCTGCGCCCGGTCAAAGGCGCTACGCCGTCCGCTCGAACGCCACCGCAAGAAAGTCGATCAACTCCCGCACTGCAGGCGTCAGCCCTCGCCGCGAAGGAAACAGGGCGATTACCTCGCCCATCCTGGGTACCCAGCTCTCCAGCACGTTCAGCAAACGCCCGGCGGCCAGGTCATCCTTCACCATATCCGCTGGCAGCAGCACCACGCCCACGCCCGCGAGCGCGCCTTGGTACAGCACCGCGATATCGTCGGAGACCAACCGTGGGCGGAAGCGAATGGACGCCACCCCGCCTTCGGGGCCGTCCAGGTCCCAGACGTACTCCTGAACATTCGCCCCCCAGCCAAGGCTGGGCAGTTCAAACAGGTCGGCAGGCTGCAGAGGGCGGTCGTACTGCGCCAGCAAGCCGGGCGAAGCCACCAGGCACTGGCGGCTCTGCGCCAGTTTGCGCATCACCAGCTCGCTGCTTTCCAGCGGTTGATGGCGCACGCTCAGGACCAGGTCGAAGCCCTCGCCGATCACATCGACCCGCCGGTTGTAGCTCTTCACCAGCAACTCCACCGCCGGGCATTGCACCATGAACTGCCCAAGCATCGGCGCCAGGCGTGCATCCAGCAGCGAGGTGCTGCAGGCCAGCCGGACAATGCCGCTGGGCACGGCGCGGCTGCGCTGGATAGCGTCCTCGGCAGCAAATGCCCGATCGACCATCGACATACAGTGATGGTAGTACTCCAACCCCACTTCGGTGACCGCGAACTGCCGGGTGGAGCGCTGGATCAGGCGCACTCCCAGGCGGTCCTCCAGATTGGCGACTCGCCGGCTCAGCCGCGACTTGGGCAGGCCGAGCGCGCGCCCGGCCGATGCGAAACCGCCACACTCGACCACCTTGGTATACAGGTACAGCTCATTCAAATCGAACATCATGCTCATCGCCCACCCCCAGCTATTCGAGAATGGTCACGGTGGCAGTGGTCCCCGCACGCAAGGGTGGCGCATCGGCACTGCGCTCCAGGCGCAGCCGTACCGGGATCCGCTGGGCAAGCTTGACCCAGGTGTAGCTTGGGTTGACGTTGGCCAGCAGGCGGTTGCCCGGCTGGTTCTCGCGGTCGGTGATGGCATAGGCGATGCTCTCTACCGTGCCATCCAGCACCTCGCCACTCATCAGGGCGATGCGCGCACGGCTGCCCACCTTGATTTTCGGCAACTTGGTTTCCTCGAAATAGCCACTGACGTGGAACGACGAACTGTCGACCAGCGCCAGCAGCGGCATGCCCGGCTGGGCATAGTCGCCCTGGCGGGTCAGCAGGTTGGTCACGTAACCGCTGACCGGGGCGCTGACCCGGGTGCGTTCGAGGTCGAGCCGGGCCTGCTGCAGCGTGGCCTCGGCGAGTTGCACGTTGGCCTGTGCCAGGCCGAGGTTGGACTGTTCGCGCAGCAGGTCGGCCTGGGCCACGGCCACGTCGGTGCCGGCCTTTTCCCACTCTTCGGCAGAGATTGCCGACATCGATTGCAGCTTGCGTCGGCGTTGCTCTTCGCTGCGCCGCTGCTTGAGCTGCGCCTCGTTGGCGACGATGGCGGCCTGCGACTGGCCCAGCGCCGCACGCGCGACTTCGACGGCTCGCACAGCATGCAGCACGGCCAGCTCGTAGCGCGCCGGGTCGATCTGCAGCAGCAGGTCGCCCTGCCTGACGAACTGGTTGTCCTGCACTGGCAGCTCGATGATGCGCCCTGCCACCTCGGCCGACAGGGTCACCACATCGGCCCGCACACGGGCATCACGGGTCCAGGGCGCACGGGTGTAGTAGTCCCAGGCAAACCAGCCCAGCACCACCGCAAGCGCCAGCACCGCCAGGGTCACGGCTTTGGCAAGAACAGGTTTCAACACAGGCATATTCAGGCACTCGCTCCCATCGACAACACCAGCGCCGCGCAGATCGCGGCATACAAGGCGCCCTGCAACAGCGCCGGGTGCCACACACGCGCCAGCACGCCACTGCGCCGCAACAGGGCGTCCAGCACCAGAAACAACGGCAACCCCAGCAACAACGCCTGGGCAATCGGCGGCAGGTAGACCCCGCCAAACTCGAAATCAACGGGCATAGGCGCCCTCCTCCTCAGGCAACGTCTGCGCTGCCAGCACCGGTCGATAGCGCTGCAACAACTGGCCGACAACCGATAGCGCGACCCGCAGGATGAACAACTGCCGCAGCGTCTCGCGGCCCGCCTCGGCGTGTGCCTGGTGCAGCGCATCCAGGGTTTCGGCAAGCTCGGCCAGCTCGCGCAACAGCCCGTCCACATCCACCCGCCGGCGTGCACCGATCAGATCCGCCATCTCCTGCAACCCTAGGCGCAAACGCGCCCTCGTGCCTTCAGGCAACACCGTGAGGTTGACGCACTGGGCATGCGCCTGGCCCAGCGCAATGGCCAACGCCGGGCACACCAGGCTGCAATCGAACAACTCCCGGGAGCGCGCATCAGTGGCGGCGGGCAACAGGCCGATCATCGCCGACAGGCGGTCCAGCATACGGCTCTCGAAATCGAACTGACGCGCCACGCTGGCAGGTGCCGTCACGTACTCATGCACATCCTCGCGGGTCTGGCGGAACAGCCGGGCCATGCGCTTTTGCGGGTTGAACGGGAACACCAGGGCGAACACCACCATCGCCAGCCCGCCAGCCGCCGCATAGCCACCGGCAAACTCGAACCACTGCATGGCACTGTTGTGGTAGGCGCCGACATTCTGCGGCCCGATCATCAACAGGCTGATCAACCCGATGCCCATGCCGATGCCCGCGGTCATGGGGCTGGCCAGGCCGACGGCCGCCAGGTACAGCAACGGCACCAGGCACACGGCAAGCATTTCGAAATCGGTGAACATCGGCAGCAGGGCAAACTGGTAGACGGCGGACAACAGCAGCGCGACCAGCAGGCCACGGTTGTAGTTCTGGCTGGCCAGCAACGGCCGCGGCAGCGTCGCCATCAGCGAGCACATGACACCGATCAGAATCACCCCGGAACGCGCGCCGTCCCAGGCCGTTTCGATCCACAACCAACCGGCGAGAAACAGCGCCAGGAACGCCCGCACGGCGTTCATGCCGGCCAGGCGGAAGTCCAGATGCAGCGCGCTGGCCTGCCCTTGGGCATGGGGGCAACTGGCGCCCCTGCCCTGCTGGATCGCCTCGTTGAGCTCGATCAGTTCATTCAGCTGCTGCAGCAGGCGCGCCTGCTCCCAGCGCAGGGCCCAGGCCAGCGAGCGCATGCGCGGGGGCAAGGGCTCGTCGAGAAACTCGACCCGGTCAGCGGCGGCGTCGAAGCGCTGGTACAGGTGGTGGATCGCTTCGCGGCGCTGCGCCGACAACTTCACGCCGTCACGTGCCAGTGCCTCCAGATTGTCCAGCTCGTCCTGGCGCAACAGCTGGATTTCTTCTGGCAACGGCCCTTGCCAGTGCTGCTTGATCAACTCGCGCTGTTGGCGCAATACCAGCAGGCGCGACACCAGCAGCACCAGTTGGTTGGCCAGCAGCTGCACCAGCCCATCGGCGTTGCGCAGGTGCGGCGCATCGAAATAGAGATGGCGGCGCAGGCCTTCCAGCGCACTGATCTCGCTGATCAATTGCGCCTGCCGCTGGTGCAGCGCGGCTTCGTCCTCTTCGCTGCGCACCACCTCGGCGGCGTGCCGGGCGATCAGCTTGACCAGGCTATCGACCTTGCTGAAGTAGCCCTGCGCCACTGCCTGTGGGCGCGCGCTCAACAAACTGACCACGGCCACGCAGGCCACCGCCAGCAGGGTTTCGGTCAACCGGGTGATGGCCAGCAGGAGGATGCCGTCCGGTTCCGGCACGGCTAGCATCGCGACCACCACGGCGGTAAACCCGCTGAGGACGAAGGCATGCGAGTCGGTATAGCGCAGCAGCGTGCCGCCCGCCGTGCAGAACGCCAGCCACAGGGCCAGGCAGACGATGAAAGGCATTGGCGCCTGGGGGAACAAGGCCATGATCACCACCGCCATGGCCGCCCCCGCTGCGGTGCCCAGTACCTGGGCGAAACTGCGCTTGAGGGTCATGCCGGCCAACGGCAGGCTGATGATGATCACGGTCATCAGCGCCCACTTCGGTTGTTCCAGGTCGAAGATGAACGCCAGGTAGAGGCACAACAGGCCTGCAACGATGGTACGCAGCGCGAAGAACAGCACCCCACGGCCAGGGTTCAAGGCCATCTTGAAATAGGAAATCAGTGGAGCCATCCGGCACCTCGGGACACGGCCAGGGAGCCGCGCATGGGCGCATGGCATTCCGGGCCGGGTTGATTCATGAGCTGGAGGCGTCTCTGCGCATCCGCGAGCACACTCACATTACCGTTCAAGTGCGCGAGTCGAGCAACCGTAAGATATATAAGCAGATTAACTGACGACAGGTTGGGTACCGCCCTGCTCGAGGCGCAGGCACCGGCGGCACAAAACTGACGTGTGACACAAGCGATCGGGGAGCCATGCACGCGCATGGCTCCCCGGCCGGATTACTTCGACAGCTTGCTGAAGCTGGTCATCAGGTTGCGGTAGTCCGGGATGTGGTTGGAGAACAGCGTGCCCAGGCCTTCGATGTCGTTGCGCCAGTCGCGGTGCAGCTCGCAGGCCACGCCGAACCAGGTCATCAGCTGCGCGCCGGCGGCTTCCATCCGGCGCCAGGCCGAATCACGGGTCAGTTCGTTGAAGGTACCGGAGGCATCAGTGACCACGAACACATCGAAGCCTTCTTCCAGGGCCGACAGTGCCGGGAAGGCCACGCAAACCTCGGTCACCACACCGGCGATGATCAGCTGCTTCTTGCCGGTGGCCTTGACCGCCTTGACGAAGTCTTCGTTGTCCCAGGCATTGATGTTGCCCGGGCGCGCGATGTACGGCGCGTCAGGGAACTGCTCCTTGAGTTCGGGCACCAGCGGGCCATTTGGGCCGTTCTCGAAGCTGGTGGTGAGGATGGTCGGCAACTTGAAGTACTTGGCCAGGTCCGACAGGGCCAGCACATTGTTCTTGAAACGGTCGGGTTCGATATCCCTTACCAAAGAGAGCAAACCCGTCTGGTGATCCACCAGCAGTACGGCGGCGTTGTTCTTGTCCAGTCGCTTGTATTGAAAGGCCATGATGTTTTCCTTACTCGGGTTGGATGCGTTTGGTATGACTTCGCCCAAACAATGGCGCCCCGGTAAGATAACCAGCCAGGCAGAGCCGTGACAGGCTGGCATCCGCAACACAGAGTCCCATTTCGGGAACAGCCACCTGGCACTGCGCGCCCCCCTGTAGGAGCAGCACAAGGCTGCTCTCATAGAACTGCACATGACTCATTGAATTAGCAGGGCCCTTGTGGGAGCGGCTTTAGCCGCGAACACCGGCGCAGCCGGTGCCATGCACCGCGTTGGATTCTTCGCGGCTAAAGCCGCTCCCACAGGGTTCGAGGATCGCTTGCGAATTCAGTTATCTGTCGCGCAAGGCCGTGAGTTGAGGCTTCAGCCCAGCAACTGGCTCAACACCGCACGCAACTTCCCCGGTTTGACGGGCTTGTTCAGCAACGGCGCACCGAGCTTGTTCAAGGAGCGTCGGCACTGATCACTGCGGTCGGCGGTGATGATCACCGCAGGAATGGCGACGCCGAAATGTTCACGCAAGTGCCTGACCACCTCGCAGCCGACAACACCGTGGTCCAGGTGAAAGTCCGCCAGGATCAATTCCGGTGCCCGCCCCTGCAAGGCCAGCAAGGCCCCGGCCTGGTCGGTCGCGGTAACCACTTCGCAGCCCCACTGCCCGAGCAGCGCGCCCATGCTCTCGAGGATGCTCACTTCGTTGTCCAGTACCAGCAGGCGGCGGCCCGGCAACGGGTTGCCGGCGCCCGGCTGCGGCGCGGCCTGGTGGATAGGCAGCGGCATGGCTTCGCCGATCGGCACGTCGATGCTGAACATCGAGCCACGCCCAGGCCACGAGCGCACCTCGATGCGGTAGCCGAGAATCTTGGCGATCCGCTCGACGATCGCGAGCCCCAGGCCCACGCCCTTGCGGTCAGCGGCGCGGCCAACGTCCAGTTGGTTGAACTCGAGGAAAATGGCCTGCAGCCGATCCGCCGCGATGCCCCGCCCGGTATCCCACACCTCCAGGCGCAGGTGATCGCCGCGGCGCCTGGCCCCCAGCAGGATCCTGCCCTCGTCGGTATAACGGCAAGCGTTGCTGAGAAAGTTGCGCAGGATACGCGTCATCAGCCGCAGGTCGGTACTGATGGCGTAGTCGCCAATGCGCGCGCGCAGCTTCAGGCCTGCCGCATCGGCCACCGTGCGAAACTCCGAGACCAGTGGCCCGAACAATTCGTCGAGGCGGTACAGCGCCACGTCCGGCTTGACCGCCGCCTGGTCGAGCCGGGAAATGTCCAGCAGGTCGGTCAGCAGGTCTTCGGCGCCCTCCAGGGCCTGGTGGGTACGCTCCACCAGCACCTTTTCCGCTTCTGGCAGTGGCCTTTCGCGCAAGGTCGAGATCAGCAGCCGCGCGGCATTCAGCGGTTGCAGCAGGTCATGGCTGGCGGCAGCGAGGTACTTGTCCTTGCTGCGGTTGGCGGTTTCCGCGGCGTCGCGGGCATCGCGCAGGGCGCGGGCGATCTGTTTGCGCTCGGCGATCTGCTGTTGCAGGTTGCGGTTGGCCTCAAGCAGTTCATCGGTGCGGGCGGCCACCCGTTGCTCGAGCTCGTCATTCAGTTGCTGCAGGCGCTGCTGGGCCAGCTTGCGTTCGGTGATGTCGGCGACAAACCCTTCCACCAGCCCTTCCTGGCCTGGCTTGAGCAACAGGTTCATCAGCACATCGAGGTGGCTGCCATCCTTGCGCCGCAAGCGGGTTTCATAGCCGTGCAGGCTGCGTTCACGGGCGAGGGTCGCGGTGATGGCGTGCAACTCTTCGGCCCCGCCGACAAACAGGTTGTCGGCAAGGTCCGTCAGCGGAAACAGCAACGCTTGCGGGTTGTCGTAACCCAGCATGCGTGCCAACGCCGGGTTGGCGGCACGCATGCCGTCTTGCAGGCTGGCCTGGAAAATCCCGTGCACGGCGTTTTCGAACAGCCACTTGTAGCGGTTGCGTTCGGCCTCCAGCTCGTCCAGGCGCACCGCCAGCTCCGGGTAATGGCTCTTGCGCGCCGAGTGGTCGCCCAGCCCCAGCAGCCCGGCCAGCGCCCGTTGCTGCTCGTCAGAGGGCCTCGCCATAGACCACCTCGACATCACGCTGGCTCGACGCACGCGGGTTGGTGAGGATGCACGGGTCATCCATCGCATGTTGCGACAGGAACGGGATATCGGCCGTGCGCACCCCATGCAGGCCCAGGGTTTCGTGGAAGCCGATAGCATGCTTCAGGGCGATCAGGTGCTCCACCAGGCGCGCGCAGATCTGCCGGTGGTTGAGGCCGCGGCAGTCGATACCCAGCACTTCGGCAATCACCTTGAAACGCTCCGGTGCCGAGCTGTAGTTGAACGCCACCACGTGCTCCACCAGCACCGCATTGCACAGGCCATGCGGCAGGTCGAGGAACCCGCCCAGGCTGTGCGACATGGCGTGGACCGCACCCAGGATCGCATTGGAAAACGCCAGCCCCGCCTGCATGCTGCCCAGCATGATCTTCTCGCGCAGGGCGATATCGGTGGGGTTGGCGATCATTTCCACCAGGTTGCCGTTGATCAGGCGCATGGCCTCCAGCGCATGGGGGTCGGTCAGCGGGCCGTGGCCGGTGGAAACGAAGGCTTCGATGGCATGCACCAGCGCATCGATACCGGTACAGGCCGACAGGAACGGGTCCATGCTCAGGGTGGTTTGCGGGTCGATCAGCGACACGTCCGGCACCACCGCCTTGCTGACGATGGAGAACTTCATGCGCTCCTGCTGGTTGGAAATGATCACGAACTGCGACACGTCCGCCGAAGTGCCGGCCGTGGTCGGGATCAGGATCAGCGGCGGGCTGGGCACGCGGATCATGTCCACGCCTTCGAATTCGAGGATGCTGCGCCCGTGGGCGACCACGATGCCGATGGCCTTGCCGCAATCCATCGGGCTGCCGCCGCCGACCGCGACAATCACATCACAGTGGTTTTGCCGGTAGATCTCGGCACCGAGCATCACCTCTTCGACCCGTGGGTTGGGTGATACGGCGCTGTACAGGCAGTAGTCGATGCCCTGGGCCTGCAGGCTGGCCTCCACGTCTGCCACCCAACCGGCGGCAATCACACCGGGGTCGCTGACCACCAGCACCTTGCGCGCACCGAAGGTCTTGGCGTAATTGGCGACATTGTGCCGGCAGCCGGCACCAAAGATGATCTCGGGCGAAACGAACTTGCGAAGCGGGCTGAAACTCTGGCTCATCGGGAAGCCTGTTCTTATTGTTCTGGAAGGTAACCGCCAGCGTAAAGCATCCCGTAGCGAAAGCAACCAGACCAAAGCGTGACCACGGCTCATTCGATCCAGTACTTGGCACGGGCCACCTCCAGGAACGCCAGGATGTCCTCGTCGAGCCCCGGCACACCGGGGAAGCGCTGTGCCAGGCGGTCGATGACAGCCGCCACGCTGCGCTGGCCGTCCAGCAACTCGAGCACCCAGCCGGCACTAGCATTGAGCTCGATGATGCCCTCGGGGTACAGCAGCACATGACACGCCTGGCGCGGCTCCCAGCGCAGGCGAAAGCCCTTGCGCAAGGCCAGGGCTTGTTCACGATCGATCAGGTTCACAACAGGCTTGCTCAATGAAGACCCGGCCATCGCGGTGATGGCCGGACAGGCATCAACGATTGGCGAAGTACATCGTCACTTCGAAGCCGATGCGCAGGTCGGTAAAGGCGGGTTTAGTCCACATGGGGCATTCCTCTTCTTGGTGCCGGGCGATTCCGGTAGAGGCATTAATGCACGAGGAGCGGCGGGGCCGAATGCTACTTTGGGACAGGTTTGCGGGGTGCGTTGGTAGGGGGAGCAAAAAAAACTCAAAAGCTTGCGCGATACCTGTAGGAGCGGCCTTGCGTCGCGAAAGGGCTGCAAGGCAGCCCCAGGTTTTCAGCCATGCGGCACAGATTGCTGGGGCCGCCATGCGGCCCTTTCGCGACGCAAGGCCGCTCCTACAGGTATCGCGTCAAGCTGATCCTTGGTTTAGAAGAAGCCCAGCGGGTTGATGTCGTAGCTCACCAGCAGGTTCTTGGTCTGCTGGTAGTGATCGAGCATCATCTTGTGCGTCTCGCGGCCCACCCCGGACTTCTTGTAGCCACCGAACGCGGCATGCGCCGGGTACAGGTGGTAGCAGTTGGTCCACACACGCCCGGCCTTGATCCCACGGCCCATGCGGTAGGCACGGTTGATGTCACGGGTCCACAGCCCTGCACCCAGGCCAAACTCGCTGTCGTTGGCGATCGCCAGGGCTTCGGCTTCGTCCTTGAAGGTGGTCACGCCCACCACCGGGCCGAAGATCTCCTCCTGGAACACGCGCATCTTGTTGTTGCCCTTGAGCAAGGTCGGCTGGATGTAGTAACCGCTGGCCAGGTCGCCGTCGAGCCGTTCGGCAGCGCCACCGGTGAGCAACTGCGCGCCCTCCTCCCGGGCAACCTGCAGGTAGGAAAGGATCTTGTCGTATTGCTGCTCCGAGGCCTGGGCACCGACCATGGTCGCGGTGTCCAGCGGGTTGCCACGGGTAATCCTGGCGATCTTCTTCATCACCTCGGCCATGAACGGCTCGTAGATCGACTCCTGGATCAGCGCCCGCGACGGGCAGGTACACACTTCGCCCTGGTTGAAGAACGCCAGCACCAGGCCTTCGGCTGCCTTTTCGATGAACGCGGGCTCGGCCTGCATGATGTCTTCGAAGAAGATGTTCGGCGACTTGCCGCCCAGTTCGACGGTGGACGGGATGATGTTCTCGGCCGCGCACTTCATGATGTGCGAGCCCACCGGGGTGGAACCGGTGAAGGCGATCTTGGCGATGCGCTTGCTGGTGGCCAGGGCTTCGCCGGCTTCACGGCCAAAGCCCTGGACGATGTTCAGCACGCCTGCCGGCAGCAGGTCGGCGATCAGCTCGGCGAAAATGGTGATCGACAGTGGCGTCTGCTCCGCCGGCTTGAGCACCACGCAGTTGCCGGCGGCCAGGGCCGGGGCGAGCTTCCAGGCGGCCATCAGCAGCGGGAAGTTCCACGGGATGATTTGCCCGACCACGCCCAGCGGCTCGTGGATATGGTAGGCCACGGTGCCTTCGTTGATCTCGGCGGCGCCGCCTTCCTGGGCACGGATGCAGCCGGCGAAATAGCGGAAGTGGTCCGCCGCCAGCGGCACGTCGGCGTTGAGGGTTTCGCGCACGGCCTTGCCGTTGTCCCAGCTTTCGGTAACGGCCAGTACTTCGAGGTTCTGTTCGATGCGGTCGGCAATCTTCAGCAGCACCAGGGCGCGGTCCTGCACCGAGGTCTTGCCCCAGGCCTCGGCAGCGGCATGCGCGGCGTCCAGGGCCTGCTCGATGTCCTGGGCGCCGGAGCGCGGGAACTCGGCAATCGGCTGGCCGTTGACCGGCGAGCTGTTGGTGAAGTACTGGCCGCCCAGCGGCGGCACGAATTCACCGTTGATGAAGTTGCCGTAGCGTGGCTTGAAGGACACGATGGCGCCTGGGGTTCCGGGTTGTGCGTAGATCATGCTGAGCCTCTGCGGGGGTCGATGCCTGTCCGGCGACAGGCGATGGACCGATGGTAAAAAGCCCCGCCTGCCGGGCGAATGCATCGTTGGCAGCGGGGCTCTCGTCATTTGGTAGTAGGGCCGCTTGCCGCAGGGTCGGCTGCAGCAAGCGGCGGGTTATCGGCTTAGCGACTGGCGCTTGCCGTTTGCAGTTGCTTGGGCAGCTTGAAGGTCCAGAGCATGCCGCCCTGGTTGAAGTCCTTGACCCGCTTGGCCACTTCGCCGCCCCACAGCGGCACCGCGCCGCCCCAGCCGGAAACCACCGAAACGTACTGTTCGCCGTCCATTTCCCAGGTCACTGGCGAGCCGAGCACGCCGGAGCCGGTCTGGAACTCCCAGACCTTGTCGCCGGTCTTGGCGTTGAACGCCTGCAGGAAGCCTTCCGGCGTGCCGGTGAACACCAGGTTGCCCTTGGTGGTCAGCACCCCGCCCCACAGCGGCGCGAAGTTCTTGTGGCGCCATACTTCCTTGCCGCTGACCGGGTCGATGGCGCGCAGCACGCCGATGTAGTCTTCGTTGAGCGGCTTGATGGTGAAGCCGGCGCCAAGGAACGCCGCGCCCTTCTTGTAGGCGATGCCTTCGTTCCAGATGTCCATGCCCCACTCGTTGGACGGCACGTAGAACAGCCCGGTGTCCTTGTTGTAGGCCATCGGCATCCAGTTCTTGGCACCGAGGAACGCCGGCGCCACGAACACCGAGCTGCCCTTGGCCTCGCTACCCGGCGCCCCCGGCCGGCTGGCCTCGTTGTAGATCGGCCGGCCGTCCTTGTCCAGGCCGGTGGCCCAGGTGATCTTGTCGACGAAGGGGAAGCCGCGGATGAACTTGCCGTTGGTGCGGTCCAGCACGTAGAAGAAGCCGTTGCGGTCAGCGGTGGCGGCGGCCTTGACCTCCTTGCCGCCGTCCTTGTAGTTGAACGAGATCAGCTCGTTGACGCCGTCGAAGTCCCAGCCGTCGTGCGGCGTGCTCTGGAAGTGCCACTTGATGGTGCCATCGTCGGGGTTCAGGGCCAGGCGCGACGAGGAATACAGGTTGTCGCCCGGGCGCAGGTGCGAGTTCCACGGTGCCGGGTTGCCGGTGCCGAACAGGATCAGGTTGGTTTCCGGGTCGTAGTAGCCGCCCAGCCAAGGCGCCGCACCACCGGTCTTCCACAGGTCGCCGGGCCAGGTCTTGCCCGCCTCGCCGCCGGAAATGCCATTCTCGATCGCCTTGCCGTCCTTGTACACGTAGCCCATGTGCCCCTCCACGGTCGGGCGCATCCACAGCAGCTCGCCGTTTTCCGGGTTGTAGGCCTGGATCTTGCCCACCACGCCAAACTCGCCGCCGGCAACGCCGGTGATCAGCTTGCCGTTGACGATCATTGGCGCGGCGCTGATGGAGTAGCCTTCCTTGTGGTCGGCCACCTTCTTGCTCCATACCACCTTGCCAGTGTCCTTGTTCAGCGCCACCAGCTTGGCATCGAGGGTGCCGAAGAACACCAGGTTGCCGTACAGCGCCACGCCGCGGTTGATCACGTCGCAGCACGGGCGGATGTCATCGGGCAGGCGCGCATCGTATTGCCACAGCTTCTTGCCGGTACGGGCGTCCACGGCGAACACCCGCGAGTAGGAGCCGGTCAGGTACATCACCCCGTCCTTGACCAGCGGCTGGGCCTGCTGGCCGCGCTGCTTCTCACCACCGAAAGAAAACGCCCAGACCGGCCGCAGGTCCTTGACGTTGTCGGTATTGAGCAGGTTCAGCGGGCTGTAGCGCTGGCCCTGCACGCCCAGGCCATTGGTCACGATCTGCTGCGGGTTCTTCGGGTCCTGGAGAATTTCTTCATTGCTGACAGCGGCGTGGGCTGCACCGGCAAGCAGCATGGCGCTGAGCACCAGGCTCAAGGCGAACACGGGACGACGTGTGGATCGGGTCATGACGGCTACCTTTGGTTTTTTTGTTGTATCCGGGAAAACTTCCCGGTGTGTCGGGAATTCTTGGTCCCGACCTGCTTGCCAACAATTGCCCGCAGTGCGGAGTTTTCTAGTTCCTTGGTATCAGTGAACCTGCGCGGTCCCCTGTAGGAGCGGCCTTGTGTCGCGAAAGGGGCGCGAAGCGGCCCCAGGATTTGTGCCCATGGCTGAAATTGCCGGGGGCTGCCTTGCAGCCCTTTCGCGACACAAGGCCGCTCCTACAGGGACCGTGTCAGCCCTTGCTGTCGACGCGCCGCAGCTGTTGGCGTTCGTAGCGGGGGTACAGGTGGCTGACACTGCGAATCAGCTCGTATCGGGTCAGGCTGATACCGGCAAACCGCTCGGGTATCGGGCTGCGGATCATCTCGGCCATGTCATCGCCATGCGCTGCGCCATCACGCATCAGCCCATCCAGCCAGCTCAGGTAATCACGCATCTGCGCAAACGGCCGGGCATCGCTGGCCAGCGGGCCGTGACCGGGTACCAGCTGCTTCCAGGGCAGCGCTTGCAAGGTGTCCAGGTCCTTCAGCCACACCTCCAGCCCCGGGCTGTTGGGCGTGGTCAATGCGCGCTCGTAGAACACCAGGTCGCCGGCGAACAGCACACCGGTGCTTTCATCCAGAATCGCCAGGTCGGCACCGGTATGCCCGCCCAGCGCCAGCAGCCGCAGGCGGTGGCCACCCACCTCGTGAATACCCGGCTCCAGCACCCGGGTCGGCAGCACCACCTCGGTACCGCGCATCCAGTCGCCGACCAGGCGGTACATGTTTTCGGCCATGGCCTCGCCCTGCTGGCGCAACAGCTCGCCGGTACCGGCCAGGGCGCCGATGGGCACATCGGCAAAGGCCTGGTTGCCCAGCACATGGTCGGGGTGATGATGGGTCAGCAGCACTTCGACCACCGGCTTGTCGGTGGTGGCGGCAATGGCCTGGCGCAAGGCTTCGCCGTAGCGTTTCGACGGCCCGCTGTCGATTACCACCACCCCGCTGTCGGTAACGATGAACGCGGTGTTGACGATATTGCCGCCGTTGTCCTTGGCGAAATTGTCGGTGCTGCCCTCCAACAGCCAGGTGCCCTCGGCGATCTGCCGGGGCTTGAGCCGATAGTCCAGGTCTGCCCAGGCCGGCAGGCCCAGGCACAGCAGCAACAGCAGAATGCAACGCATGACAGGCGCCTCTGGTCAGGGATGGAGTCGGGCAAGGCGTTCAGGGCACTGCCGCCTCGAACTGGTTGCCGCTGTTGTCCTGCAACACCAACCGGGTCGGCCCAGGGCCCTGGATGTCGAAGCCCAGGTTGGGGTTTTCGCTGACCGCCGGGTACAGTTCCAGGCTGGCCAGGCGCTGGCCGTCCGCGCCTTGCAGCTCGGCATGGTTGAGGAAGAATTCGGGAATGCCGCTGACCAGGCCGTTGTCCATCGGGTGGGCCACCTGCAGGCGCAAGCGGCTGCTGTCGCCGCGCGGGTAGCGCCCGCCCAGGACTTCACCGAGGTGCTCCTCCCAGCCGGGCTGGGTACGTACCACGCTGGGCGCGGTACAACCGCCGCCGGCAGCATCGATCAGGGTCGAGCCGACATGCCACAGGCCGTCGCGGGTCAGCACCGCGGCACGCAGCGGTGTGGCCTGTTCGACGCGGATGCGGATCGACAACCAGGGCAGCACGCGCTCGCCAGGCTGGAAGTCGACAATGCGCGGCAGCGGGTTGAGTTCGGCCCAGGCGAGAATCCGCACCACCTCGCCGCTGAACGCCCGGGCGTCGATCTCCAGCGGCACCTGGCGGGCGTCCTCGGCAAACGGCGGCGCCAGCAGCTTGACCCGGTCATCGAACACGAACGCGGCCTGGCCCAGCAGCTGCTTGTGGTAGAAGTCCCACATCACCGACGGCACCGGGTCCTTGTGGTTACTCGGCTCGCTGGCCTGGGCCTGTGCGGCCCAGGGCATCCAGCAGGCCAGCAGCAAAGTTGCTCGCCAGTTCATCGCCCACTCCTTTTGATCAACGCAAACCTGGCTGACAGTGCACGGTCCTTGTGGGAGCGGGTTCACCCGCGAACACCGGCGAAGCCGGTGCCATATACCGCGTCGCATTCTTCGCGGGTGAACCCGCTCCCACAGGGGGATGTGTTGCTTTTACAAACTCACAAGCCTGCGAAGCTTGTTACTGATACATTTCCGGCACCTGGTAACGCAGGCCGTAACTGGCATAAATCGCCTTCATCCGCCCATCACGAATCAACGCCTCAAGTGCCTCCTCCACCGCATAGGCCAGCTGCCGGTTGCTTTCATGCACCGCCATGCCGATCTCCCAGGCCTGCTTGCCAAGGTTCGGGTAGGCGTTTTCCGCCAGGGCCAGTTGCGGGTCGGCGGCCTGGTGCAGTTGCCAGTCAACCTCGCCGCGCATCGCCATCACCGCGTCTACCTGGCCGGCCTGCATGGCGCCGAAAGCTTGCTGCACATTGGGGTAATGATGGGTCTTGGCACTGAGCATGCCGTTGAACACAGAAGTCAGGTAGAACGACGGCACGCTGTCCACCTCGACCCCGATCGGGTGTTGCTGGAACACCGCGACACTGGCCACCGAGGGCAGGCGGCGGTGATCGTAGGCGACCTGCCAGCGCTCCTCCTGATAGGGGCCGAACATCACCACCTGGGCGTTTTCCAGCTCGCCCACCTCGTTGCGCCGCTGCGCGTAGGCATGGTCGTACGGCACCCGCATCATCAGGTCGGCCAGCTGCTGGTGGCGCAGCGGGCTGCCACGCCAGATGTAGTCGCGCAGATCGTCGTCGAGCTTCTCCCCAGGTGGCGCCCAGATCAGCTGCAAGCGCACCCCCAACGCCGTGGCCAGGGCCTGCGCCAGTTCCACGTCGACACCGCGCGGCTGCCCGTGGTCCTCGAAGCTGTAGGGCGCAAAGTCCTTGTACACCGCCACCTTCAGTTCGCCAGCGGCGATGATCGCGTCGTAGCTGCGCACCTGCGCGTGCGCCGCCGCGCAACACAGCAGCAGGCCGCTCAACAGCACCGCCAACAGACGCATGGCCGTCACTCCTCGACGTGCACGCTGTCCAGGTAGGTGCGCACCGCCCACAGGGCCTCCTGGCTCAGGTAGTCGGCCATTTTCGGCATGTACACCCGGCCGTCGCGGACCGCACCGTGGCGTACCCGCTCGACGAACCATTCATCCCCCGCCTCGCCGGCATCGAGCATGCGCAAATCCGGGGCGATGCCCCCGGACTTGGCCTCCAGGCCATGGCAGGCGGCGCAGTTCTGGTTGTAGGCCGAGGCACCGATTTCCACGGCCTTGTCATGCTCGGGAGAGCTGCGGTACGGGTTGACCGCCGCCCAGCCATCGCCGTCCAGGGTTACGCCAGCGTCCTTGATCGGGGTCAGGCCCTTGGTTTCCACGGCCTGGGGCACCACATTGCCATGTGCCCAGGCAGTGCCGGTCAGCACTGCACTGGCAAGCAGCCCGGCAGCCAGCAAGACGTTGCGTTTTGTTGTCATTTTTATGCCCTCACGATTGCACGCAAGGCCTCAACCACAGAGGCCGTGTCGCCATCTTAGAAACAGCCCGCAGGCGGCCGAATGCTGCTTTGGTGGCCGCGCCTTACTCCCTTGGTAGTAGGGCTTGTGGCGAAGGGCCAAATGAGGTGCCCTGCGGGAACTATTCCCGGCAAGGGCGGGACATTTTCCGTATCCGGCGATGCCCGCCCCGTCCCACCCTGTGCAGGCCAAAACCTCCACTGGGAACTGCAACCATGACAACAAGAACGCTACCCGCCCTTTCCCCTCTGGCCCTGAGCGTGCGGGCCTTGCTGCTGGCCGGTAGCCTGGCCCTGGGCAGCGTGGCCACGGCAGCCACCACCCCTGCGGCACCTGCCAGCAAGAACGTGACGTGGGAAGACATCGCCAACGACCACCTGACCACCCAGGATGTGCTGCAGTACGGCATGGGTACCAACGCCCAGCGCTGGAGCCCATTGGCCCAGGTCAATGACAAGAACGTGTTCAAGTTGACCCCGGCCTGGTCCTATTCCTTCGGCGACGAGAAACAACGCGGCCAGGAATCCCAGGCCATCGTCAGTGACGGTGTGGTCTACGTCACCGGCTCCTATTCGCGGGTGTTCGCCCTCGATGCGAAAACCGGCAAGCGCCTGTGGACCTACAACCACCGCCTGCCGGACAACATTCGCCCCTGCTGCGATGTGGTCAACCGCGGCGCGGCGATCTACGGCGACAAGATCTACTTCGGCACCCTCGACGCGCGGGTCATCGCCCTCGACAAGCGCACCGGCAAAGTGGTGTGGAACAAGAAGTTCGGCGACCATGCCGCCGGCTACACCATGACCGGCGCCCCGGTGCTGATCAAGGACAAGACCAGCGGCAAGGTACTGCTGATCCACGGCAGCTCCGGCGATGAATTCGGCGTGGTCGGCCAACTGTTCGCCCGCGACCCGGACACCGGCGAAGAGGTGTGGATGCGGCCCTTCGTCGAGGGCCACATGGGCCGCCTGAACGGCAAGGACAGCACGCCGACCGGTGACGTCAAGGCACCGTCCTGGCCGGACGACCCCACCACCGAAACCGGCAAGGTCGAAGCCTGGAGCCACGGCGGCGGCGCGCCTTGGCAAAGCGCCAGCTTCGACCCCGAGACCAACACCATCATTGTCGGCGCTGGCAACCCCGGCCCCTGGAACACCTGGGCGCGCACCTCGAAAGGCGGCAACCCGCATGACTACGACAGCCTGTATACCTCAGGGCAGGTCGGCGTCGACCCGAGCACCGGTGAGGTGAAGTGGTTCTACCAGCACACGCCCAACGATGCCTGGGATTTCTCCGGCAACAACGAGCTGGTGCTGTTCGACTACAAGGGCAAGGACGGCAAGCTGGTCAAGGCCACCGGCCACGCCGACCGCAACGGTTTCTTCTACGTGGTGGACCGCAGCAACGGCAAACTGCAGAACGCCTTCCCCTTCGTCGACAACATCACCTGGGCCAGCCACATCGACCTCAAGACCGGGCGCCCGGTGGAAAACCCCGGGCAGCGCCCGGCCAAACCGCTGCCGGGAGAAACCAAGGGCAAGCCGGTGGAGGTTTCGCCACCCTTCCTTGGCGGCAAGAACTGGAACCCCATGGCCTACAGCCAGGACACCGGCCTGTTCTACATCCCCGGCAACCAGTGGAAGGAGGAGTACTGGACCGAGGAAGTGAACTACAAGAAGGGCTCGGCCTACCTGGGCATGGGCTTTCGCATCAAGCGCATGTATGACGACCACGTCGGCACCCTGCGCGCCATGGACCCGAGCACCGGCAAGCTGGTGTGGGAGCACAAGGAGCAGTTGCCGCTGTGGGCCGGCGTGCTGGCGACCAAGGGCAACCTGGTGTTCACCGGCACCGGCGACGGCTTCTTCAAGGCCTTCGACGCCAAGACGGGCAAGGAGCTGTGGAAGTTCCAGACCGGCAGCGGCATCGTCTCGCCGCCAATCACCTGGGAACAGGACGGCGAGCAGTACATCGGCGTGACCGTGGGCTACGGCGGCGCGGTGCCGCTATGGGGCGGCGACATGGCCGAACTGACCAAGCCGGTGGCCCAGGGCGGTTCGTTCTGGGTGTTCAAGATCCCCAGCTGGGACAACAAGACTGCACAGCGTTGACTGCATGAGTTGACCTGCAGTGCAGCCTATTGCTTGTAGGAGCAGCCTTGTGCTGCGAAGAGGCCATTACAGCCGAAGCAGATCTGTTGCCTTGCTGGCCTCTTCGCAGCACAAGGCTGCTCCTACAGGCGATGGGCCGCAAAGCGGCCCCAGGGTGCATACCCGACTTCACATTGAGAGCCTTTCGCCATGAACTACCTGCCACTTGCCTTGCTGATCGTGCTGGCCCCTGCCATGGCCGAGAATGCCGACGACGCTGGCAACGATACCCCCCTGACCATCAACGGCTGCGTGATTGCCGAAGCCAGCCAGTGCCCGGGGGCCGACCTGCGGGGCGCCAACCTGGCCAACCAGAACCTGCGCAAGATGAACCTGGCCGGCGCCGACCTGCGCAATGCCGACCTGCGCCATGCCCGGCTGGACCTGGCCAACCTGGAAAAGGCCAGACTGCAAGGCGCCAACCTGACCCGCGCCAGCCTGCAGCAGAGCAACCTGCGCCTGGCCGACCTGAGCCATGGCCGGCTCGTGGCCATTCAGGGCTGGGGCCTGTTTGCCCAGGGTGCGCAATTTGCCAAGGCCGACCTCAGCGCGGCCTACCTGCAGTTCGCCAGGTTGTCAGGGGCAAAGATGCAGCAGGCCAACCTGCGCGCGGCGGACCTGGAAATGGCCTGGCTGAGCAAGGCTGACCTGCAAGAGGCCGACCTCGGCGATGCCAACCTGCAGGAGGCCAAGTTTGGCCAGAGCAACCTGGCCCGCGCCGACTTGCGCGGGGCGCGGCAGCACTACGGGAATTTTCAAGAGGCCAACATGGAGGGGTGCAAGGGGTGCCCCGAGACCTGGGACAATTGAGCCCGATATTCCCGCCTTGCGCAGCCCCCCTGTAGGAGCGGCCTTGTGTCGCGATGGGCTGCAAAGCAGCCCCGACGATTGCTGCGTTGACGCTGAAGCCCCTGGGGGCCGCTTTGCGGCCCATCGCGACACAAGGCCGCTCCTACAAGGCTCTGCGCAGAGTCCAGATAGCAGAACACCTCACCCCGCCACCCGCACCACCCCCAGATCAATCCCCAGATGCACCAGCTCGGCATGGGAACTGACCTGCAACTTGCTCTTGAGCAAGGTCAGGTGGTTGGACACGGTCTTGGCGCTGATGCACAGCTGCTCGGCAATCCCTCGCACCGGTGTGCCCTTGGCCAGCATCACGAAAATCTCCAGCTCACGCTGGGTCATGCGCTGCAAGCGCGGGTCGCTGGCATTCTGCTGTGAGGTGCAGGCCAGCTGGGTGGCCAGGGGCTGTTCGATATAGGCATGCCCGGCCAACACCCGCTGCACCGCCTCGATCAGCACTTCGGGCGCCGAGTTCTTGGTCAGGTAGCCCGAGGCACCGGCATCCAGCGCCTGGCGCACCAACGGCAGTTCGTCATGCATGCTGAAGAACAGCACCCGCAATTGCGGCAGGCGCTGGCGCAGACGCCGGGTGGTTTCCAGGCCGCTGATGCCTGGCAGGCCGAAGTCCATGATCACCAAGTTGGGCACCTGCTCCTGAACCCGGGCCAGCGCCTCTTCGCCACTGGCAGCCTCACGCACCTGTATTGTCGGCAGCACTGCCCGCAACAGGCTGGCATAGCCCTGGCGGACCACGGCGTGGTCATCGACCAACACGATATTCATCACACCTCCATGGGAATATTCAGGTCCAGCGCCCAGCCGGCCCCAGGGCGGCTGAGGATGCGCAGTTCACCGCCCAGGCTGCGGGCGCGCTCGGCCATCGAGTGCAGGCCTACCCCGGGGCGCTGGGGCTGGCTGGCACCGCAACCGTTGTCGCGAACCAGCAGGCGCAAGCCCTTGGCGCTGCGTTGCAGGCGTACCCGCACCTGGCTGGCGCCGGCGTGCCGGGCGACGTTGGTCAATGCCTCCTGCAGCAAGCGATACAGATGCGTCCTGCTCGGCCCGGGCAGCGCCGGCAGCTGCTCGCCGACCCGCAGGCGGCAATCGATACCCTGGCTGGCCTGCCATTGGCTCACCAGCAGGCCAAAGGCTTCGGCCAGCGGCATGTGCTGCAGCGCCAGCGGGTACAGGTCGTGTACCAGGGCGCGGAAACCTTGCTGCAGGCGCTCGCAATCGAGCTCCAGGGTGCGTGTTGTCCGCGCCACCACGGCGGGCTGGTCGGCGACCATGCGCAGCAGGCAGAGCTGGGCCCGAATACCCGCCAGGTATTGCCCGAGGTCGTCGTGCAGCGTCTGCGCCAGCTGGGTGCGCTCCTGCTCCTGCACCGCCAGCAGGGCCTGGGTGAGTTGGGTATTGTCGGCCCGGGCCTGCTGCAGAGATGCGGTCATGCGGTTGAAATGCTCGGCCAGCTGGCGCGCCTCCGGCAGGCCGGCCTCGCGCAGGCGTGTGGTCAATTGCCCACCCGAGACCTGGCGCAAGGCCTGCAGCAGCTCGTCCAGCAGGCCCATGCCCCGCCGCACCGCCCAGCGAATGGTCAACAAGCTCAGCAACAACGCCAGGCCGCACAGGACCAACAGCTGCTGCAGGGAGTCACGGACTTCGTCGATTTCATCCCGCGCATCCACGGCAATCATTACCCGGCGGCCGTCACCCAGCTCCAGCAGCCGACTGCTGTCATGGCGCTGGCCAAGCAGTTGGCGGCCCAGCCAGGCATCCAGGCCGGTTTCTTGCGGCAGCCGCGCAGGTTCATCCGCCGCCAGCCAGTGCACCCGCACATGGCGCAGGCTTTGCGTCAGCCGTGGTTGCAGGCTCTGCGGGGCGCGCTCGGCGGTGTCGCCGAGGTATGCCACCACGGCTTGCGCCGACTGCAACTCCCGCTCCACATCAGCCACCGCCTGGCGCAACAGCACCCCGGCACAGGCCAGCGTCACCAACGCGAAGCAACAGGTGACCCAGAGGTTGATTCGCCACAGGGCCGACAGGTTGACAAGGCGCATGGGCAATTCTCCTCCAGTGGCTGCGGCTCATCGTAAAACCCGGGCCCGTGTGGTGAATTACTACCTTGGTACCGGCCGAGCGCTACTTTCTGCATATTTCCCCCTCCCGGCGGGCTTCCTATGCTGGCGCCATCTGCCGTGGAGTTGCCTTATGCGCCAGCCTGCCCACCTTGCCCTGACCTGCCTGCTGGCCCTGGCCGTGACGCTTTCTGCGAGCCCGGCGCCCGCTGCGCAAGCCCCGGGCGGGGAACCGTTGCAGGTGCGCATCGGCTACCTCGGCTATCGCCCCGATCCCGGCCCGCTGCTGTCCAACATCCTGCCCGAGCCCACAGATGCCGGGCTGCAGGGCGCCGAACTGGCGATTGTCGACAGCAACAGCAGCGGGCGTTTTCTCAAGCAGGAATTCCACCTGGCCAATGCCAGCGTCGACAGCCCCGAAGCCCTGCTGCAAGCCGCCAAGGCCCAGCATGACCAAGGCCTGCGGCTGTTCGTGGTAAATGCCCCCGCCGCCAGCCTGCGCGCGCTGTCTGCCGCCCTGCCCGACAGCCTGCTGTTCAACGCCGGCAGCCCGGACGACAGCCTGCGCAGCAGCCAGTGCCTGGGCAATGTGCTGCACAGCCTGCCCAGCCGCGCCATGCTGGCCGATGCCCTGGCGCAGTTCCTGGTAATGCGCAAATGGCAACGGGCGCTGTTGGTCGTCGGCCAGACCGACGATGACCGGGCCTATGCGGCGGCCCTGCGCCGGTCCATGAAGCGCTTCGGCATGCAGCTGGTCGCGGAGAAAGCCTGGACATTCGACAACGACCAGCGCCGCAGCGCCCAGGCCGACATGCCGCTGTTCACCCAAACCGCCGAGTACGACGTGGTGCTGGTGGCCGACGAGCGCGGCGACTTCGGCGAGTACCTGCCCTACCAGACCTGGTACCCGCGCCCGGTGGCCGGCACCCAGGGCCTGACCCCCACCGGCTGGCACAAGACCGTGGAAACCTTCGGCGCGGCGCAGTTGCAAAAGCGCTTCGAAGCCCAGGCCGGGCGCTGGATGAACGACCGCGACTTCGCCGCCTGGATGGCCGTGCGCAGCGTCGCCAGCGCAGTGAGCAAACTGCGCCAGGCCGAGCCCCGCGCCCTGCAGCAACTGCTGCTCAGCGAGCAGTTGCCGCTGGACGGTTTCAAGGGCCGCAAGCTCAGCTACCGCCCGTGGAACGGCGAGCTGCGCCAGCCAATCCCGCTGGTGCAGCCGCGGGCCCTGGTCAGCACCTCGCCGCAGGAGGGCTTCCTGCACCCGTTCAACGAAATGGACAGCCTGGGCTACGACAAGCCCGAAGTGACCTGCGGCTACCCCTGACCCGATAACCACAACAAAAAGGATTTCGCCATGCGTCGCTCCCCGTTTCACCGGGCACTGCTTTACCCCAGCCTGCTGTCGGGCGCCCTGGCGCTTGCCGGCGGGCATGCCGTGGCCGCCACCGCCTGGGTGTCGAACGAGAAGGACAACAGCCTCAGCCTGATCGACATGCACACCCTGCAAGTCACCGAGACCCTGCCGGTGGGCCAGCGCCCGCGCGGCCTGCTGCTGTCCCACGACAACACGCTGCTGTACATCTGCGCCAGCGATTCGGACCGGGTGCAGGTGATGGACGTGGCCACCCGCAAGATCATCAAGGAGCTGCCCTCCGGCAAGGACCCCGAGCAGTTCGCCCTGCACCCCAACGACCGCTGGTTGTACGTGTCCAACGAGGACGACGCGCTGGTGACAGTGATCGACACCCAGACCGACAAGGTGCTCGGGCAGATCGACGTCGGCATCGAGCCCGAAGGCATGGCGGTGAGCCCGGATGGCAAGTGGGCGGTCAACACCAGCGAAACCACCAACATGCTGCACTGGATCGACACCAGCACCCAGACCCTGGCGGACAGCACCCCGGTGGACCAGCGACCGCGCTTCGTCGAGTTCAGCCAGGACGGCTCGCGGCTGTGGGCCTCGGCAGAAATCGGCGGCACGGTGACCATCCTCGACGTGGCCAGCCGCCAGGTGCTGAAAACCCTCAACTTCCAGATCAAGGGCGTGCACCCGGACAAGGTCCAGCCGGTAGGCATCAAGCTCAGCGCCGATGGCAAGTACGCGTTCGTCGCCCTGGGCCCGGCCAACCATGTGGCGGTGGTCGATGCCAAGACCTACGAAGTACTCGACTACCTGCTGGTGGGTCGGCGGGTCTGGCAACTGGCGTTCACCCCGGACCAGAGCCAGTTGCTGGCCACCAACGGGGTCAGCGGCGACGTTTCGGTGATCGATGCAAAAAACCTCAAGGTGCTCAAGTCGGTGAAGGTCGGCCGCTACCCCTGGGGCGTGGTGGTGACGCCATGAATACCCTCGAAGTCAGTGACGTGAGCTTTGCCTACGGCCAGCGCGAGGCGCTCAGGCAGGTTGGCTTCAGCCTGGCGCCCGGGCGTTTCGCCGCCTTGCTGGGCCCCAACGGCGCCGGCAAGTCGACCTTGATCGCCCTGCTCACCCGGTTGTACGACCTGCAGCATGGCGACATCCGCGTGTGCGGCTGCTCGCTGCGCAACGCCACACGCCCGGCCTTGCGCCAGCTGGGCGTGGTGTTCCAGCAAAGCACCCTGGACCTTGACCTGAGCGTGGAGCAGAACCTGCGTTACCACGCCTCGCTGCATGGCCTGTCGCGGCGCCAGGGCAATATTCGGGTCGATGCCGAACTGGCCCGCCAGGGCCTCGATGAACGGCGGCGTGAGCCGGTCCGGGCGCTGAACATCGGCCACCGGCGCCGGGTGGAAATTGCCCGCGCGCTGCTGCATGAACCGCGCTTGCTGTTGCTCGACGAGGCCAGCGTCGGCCTTGACCCGGCCAGCCGCCTGGCGCTCAACCAGCACCTGCGGCTGCTGTGCCGCGAGCAGTGCCTCAGTGTGCTGTGGACCACCCATTTGCTGGACGAAGTGCAGCCCAGCGATGACCTGCTGATCCTGCATCAAGGGCGCCTGGTGGCCAGCGGCACGGCCGACGCCCTGAGCCTGGAGCACGGCGGTGACCTCGACCATGCCTTTGCCTGCCTGACCAGCGCCCCCACAGGAGCCAATGCCCGATGAACGCTTACTGGCAGTGCTTCAACGGCATTCTCCTGCGCGAATGCCTGCGTTTCGTCCTGCAACGCACCCGTTTTCTCAGCGCCCTGGTGCGCCCGCTGCTGTGGCTGCTGGTGTTCGCCGCCGGCTTTCGCGCGGCCCTGGGCATTGCGATCATCGAGCCCTACGACACCTACATCCCCTACGAGGTGTACATCATCCCGGGCCTTGCCTGCATGATCCTGCTGTTCAACGGCATGCAGGGCTCGCTGTCGATGGTCTATGACCGGGAGATGGGCAGCATGCGCGTGTTGCTGACCAGCCCGTTGCCGCGGCCCTTCCTGCTCGGCAGCAAGCTGCTGGCAACCTCGTTGATCTCCCTGCTGCAGGTGTACGCCTTTCTTGCCATTGCCTGGTTGTATGGCGTGCAGCCACCGGCTGCGGGCTTGTTGCTGGCGCTGCCGGCGTTATTGCTGGTGGCGCTGATGCTCAGCGCCCTGGGGCTGTTGCTGTCGAATGCGATTCGCCAGCTGGAGAACTTTGCCGGGGTGATGAACTTCGTGATATTCCCGCTGTTCTTCCTTTCCTCGGCGCTGTACCCGTTGTGGAAGATGCGCGAGGCCAGCCAGTGGCTGTACTGGCTGTGTGCAGTGAACCCGTTCACCCATGCCGTGGAGCTGGTGCGCTTTGCCTTGTATGAGCGCTTCAACCCGCTGGCGCTGGCGGTATGCCTGGGTCTGACCGTGCTGTTCACCCTGCTGGCGATCCTTACCTTCAACCCCCAGCATGCGGCGCTGCGCAAGCCGCGCTGATTGGCAGCTGTCTCCCTCCGGACCCTTCGCCGAACCCGTTGAAGGAACGCGGTCCGTGTGGGAGCGGGTTTACCCGCGAAGAAGACGACGCGGTGCATGGCACCGGCTTCGCCGGTGTTCGCGGGTAAACCCGCTCCCACAGGGATCGCGCATGCATTCAGATATTGGGCAGGATCAGGCCAGAGGCGCCCGGCTTTCTACTACTTTGGTACTGCCTTTGCTGTCTGATCGTCGCATTCACAATGCACCGCCACTGGCATGTAATGGGCCTATAACAAAAAGGACAAACCCCATGCCACGTGCCCTGCCCCGGCTGCCACGCCCATTGCTGGCGGCGCTTTCCCTGAGCCTGACGCTGGGCATCGCCCAGGCCGACACCACGCCGCTATTCTCCGCCGACGGCTATCGCACCACCCTCTACCGCAGCCCGACCCCACAACAGGTCGAGGGCGGCCAGGTCATCGACACCGCCACCTTGCAAGCCCTGCTACGGCACACCCCAAGGCCGGTACTGATCGACGTCTACCGCCGCCAATGGTTGCAAGGCCGCTTCATCGAAGATGAACCCCACGCCAACATCCCCGGCAGCCGCTGGCTGGCCAACACCGGCGACGGTGAGCTGAGCCCGGCGTGGCACGATTACTTCGTGCGCAACCTGCAACAAGCCACCGCGGGGCGCACGGAGCAACCGCTGGTCTTTTACTGCCGCTCCGATTGCTGGTTAAGCTGGAACGCGGTAAAACGCGCGAAAGCCCTGGGCTATAAGAATCTGTATTGGTACCGCGACGGCCTGGACGCCTGGCAGCAGGCCAACCTGCCGCTGCAGCCGGCGCAGCCAGAACCCTTCCCCTGAATTCATCGCCTGCGAACGCGTGCCCGCTCCATCCAATAAAAACGAGGTGAAAAGGCCATGTACAAAATTCTGATTGCCGACGATCACCCCCTGTTTCGCGAAGCCATCCACAACGTTATCAGCGATGGCTTCCAGGGCAGCGAAGTCATGGAAACTGCCGACCTGGACAGCGCCCTGGCGCTGACCCACGAGCACGACGACCTCGACCTTATCCTGCTCGACCTGAACATGCCCGGCATGCATGGCCTCAATGGCCTGATCACCCTGCGCAACGAGGCACCGACCACGCCGGTGGTGATCGTCTCGGCCGAGCAGGAAAAGCAGATCGTGCTGCAGGCCATCACTTATGGTGCGGTGGGTTTCATCACCAAGTCCTCGCCCCGCTCACAGATGATCGAGGCGATCGAGCAGATCCTCAATGGCAACGTCTACCTGCCGCCCGACATCATCCGTGCCCAGAAAAGCAGCACCAGCCGGCGCCTGAACGATGCCCCGAGCTTCCCGCCGGAGATGCTCCAGGCCCTGACCCGCAAGCAGCTGCTGGTGCTCGAGCGCATGACCAAGGGCGAGTCGAACAAGCAGATCGCCTACACCCTGGATATCGCCGAGACCACGGTCAAGGCCCATGTTTCGGCGATCCTGCGCAAACTCAACGTGCACAACCGGGTGCAGGCCATCCTCAGTGCCGGTGATATCGATTTTGGTGATTACCTGCGGCGTTGACCTGGTCCCTGCTCCATTGCCCAGGCTACCTCATTGCCCTGTAGGAGCAGCCTTGTGCTGCGAAGAGGCCGGCAAGGCAATAATCTTCTCTAGCAGTAATGGACTCTTCGCAGCGCAAGGCTGCTCCTACACGTACTGAGCAGCCTTTGGGTCCGATTGTCTGGCATCACGGCTAGGCCTGGCTGCCCAGCAAATGGCTCATCGCCGCCTTCAGCTTCATCGGCCGCACCGGCTTGTGCATCAGGGTGTGGCCCAGCTCGCGGATCTGTTGCTTGAGCTCGTTGCTGTAGTTGGCGGTGATCATCATCGCCGGCAAGGGCTGGGCACGGCGGGCATTGATCCGCGCCACGGCGTCGACGCCATTGCAGTCGTTGTCCAGGTGGTAGTCGGCGATCAGCAGGTCGGCCTCGGCATGGTAGTTGTCCACCTGGCGCGCCAGGTCCTCCTCCGACAGCGCGGTGACCACCCGGCAACCCCACCCCTCCAGCAGGGTGCGCATGCCGGCGCAAATCGCCGCATCGTTATCCAGCACCCACACCCGCGCCCCGCGCAGGCGCTCGAGCATCGGTTCGCTGATCGCCAGGCTCGGCTGGGCCTTGGGCGCGGTGGCGCTCAGCGGCACTTCGACCGCGAATACCGAGCCTTTGCCAAGCCATGACCGCACCCGAATCCGGTGGCCGAGGATGCCGGCGATCTTTTCCACGATCGCCAGGCCCAGGCCCAAGCCACGGTCCTGGTCCGGGCGCTGCACATCGCCGCGCCTGAACTCCTGGAACATTTCTTCCAGGTGCTCTTCGGCGATACCGATCCCGCTGTCCCATACCTCGATCCGCAAGCCGCCACGCTGGCGCCGGCAGCCCAGCACCACGCGGCCGCTGCGGGTGTAGCGAATGGCGTTGCTGAGCAGGTTGCGCAGAATCCGCGCCAGCAGCTGGATATCACTGCGCACCACGGCGGAACAGCCCACGAAATGCAGCTCAAGCCCTTCGCTGCGCGCCACCTGGGCGTATTCGGCAGCGAGGTTGTCCATCAGTTCGCGCAGGGCGAACGGGGCGACATCGGCCTTGATCACGCCGGCATCGAGCTTGGAAATGTCCACCAGGGTACCTAGCAGGTTCTCCACATCCTCCAGCGAGTTGCTGACATTACGCACCAGGTGAGCACTGTTGTGCGGCTCGCGGTGCTCGAGCAAGGCGCTGGTGAACAGCCGCGCCGCGTTCAGTGGCTGCAGCAGGTCATGGCTGACGGCGGCAAGGAACTTGGTTTTCGACAGGTTGGCCTGCTCGGCCTCGCGCTTGGCCTCGCGCAGGCGCGATTCCACCCGGCTGCGCTCCTCGATTTCGCGCAGCAGCTGTTCGTTCAGGCTGGTCAGCTCGGCAGTGCGCTCGCGTACCCGTTGCTCCAGGTGCTGATACGCCTGGTGCAGCGCCTGTGCGGTATTGCGCCGCTCGGTGATGTCGCGGATCAACACGAAGATGCCCACCACTTCGCCATTGGCCAGGCGGTTCGGCACGTAGGAGCGCAGCATGTAGCGTTCCTGGCCGTTGATGTTGGTTTCGGCAAACTCGAAGGTTACGCTCTCCCCTGCCAGCGCCCGCGCCACGTAGGCCTCCAGGCGCTGGTAATGCTGCTCGCTGTGGGCCTCGCGCAGGCTCTGGCCCAGCATCACACCGCGAGGCCAGCAGTACCATTCTTCATAGACCTTGTTGGTGAACTCGTAGACCAGGTCGGCATTCAGGTAGGCGATCAGCGCCGGCACATGGTCGGTGATCAGGCGAATCTGGTGCTGGTGTGCCGTCTCGGCCCGCTGCCGGGCCTCGCTGAGCAGGTGGTTGACGGCCTTGAGCTCGGCCATGGCCTGGTTCAGCGCTTCGGTGCGTTCGCGCACCTGTTCGGCCAGCACCACCGAATGCTGGAACGCGGCATAAGGGTCGTTGCCACGCGTGACGCCAGACTCGATACGCTCGATCAGTGCGCCGTTGATACGCTGCAGCTTGTGGTTCTGGTGCTGCAGCCGGGCGACCTCGGCCTGCAGTTCAGCGACCGACAGGAGGCCGGTTGCGGGCAATGGCGACCCCGGTGAAGGTCTGGTTGATGTGCATGCCATTGAACTGTTCTCCGTAGGTGTTGAAGCCGATCACCCGCTGCTCGCGCAGGAACGCGCCGATCGGCTCCAGGCCGTGCCGGGCTTCCAGCTCCAGCCGCCGCAGGAAGCAATCGCAACCGATGGTCAGCAGCAGCGGGCCGAGCCGCTGCTGCAAGCCGTCGAACAACTGGTGCAGGTTCGGCAACAGCGGGCCCGGGGTCATGGCGGTGAGCACGATGCCGTTCTCCACCGCGCAGTAGAAACTCAGGCTCAGGTCCGGGTGCACTTGCTGGATCGCCCGCACGTAATACTGGTCATGGATGCGCACGGCCAGCGGATGGGCGGCGAACACTCGATGATCGAGCTCGGCCACCGGCACGCCGATGTGCCGGGCGTATTCCTCGGCAGCAGGCTCGGCATTCAGTTCGAAGACCCGGCGCTGGGCACTGTCGGCACCGGTGACCACCAGCTTTTCCTGGCGCGGCAGGATGTGGTGGGTGGTGAACACTTCGAAGTCGAGCCAGGTATTGACCAGCACCACCACCGCCGCGCCGTGGTGGAATGCGCCGCCGAAATACACGTGGGTACGGGTCAGGTAGTTGTCATCGCCGGCCGAACCGCCGAAATGCGGGATATCGCCCAGGGCCGCACTGAGGGCGGCGAGCACCATTTCCTCGCGGCTGGACAGGCCGTCGAGCAGGGTCAGGGCAAAGCTGTGGCCCTTGATCGGCGCCAGGGTGTTGCTGCGGCAGGTGCCGACCAGGCGCTCGACCATCTGCTGGGCGTCGATCAGGCTGAAGCGCTCCATTTCATCGATCAGTTCGGTGGCGATGGAAAAGTGCCGATGATCGAACCCGACTGCCGTTATGCAGTTGCGGCCATAGCCCTGCGGGGTGATTTCCCCGGCGCTGGTGCAACCGACCAGGCGGATGCCGCCAAAACCCTGCTCCAGGGCTTCGCCCAAGGCCTGCAGGTCGTATTCGGCGGAGCAGAAGAACAGCACGAAGCCCAGGTGCGGGTGCAGCAACTGCGCCGCCAGCTCCTGGGCTGCCTGCCGGGCGTCGGTTGCCTGGGACATGGCGCTGACCACACCGTCGTTGTGAGCCTGCTGCATCGTGGTCTCCGGCGCGGGGTGGCTGAGTGATGAGTGTACGAAGGCGATCATCGACGACGAATGCTACTTGGGTAGCGGGTGGGCGGTTCCATGGACGTAATATCACCGGCATGCGCGAGACCTTGTAGGAGCGGCCTTGTGTCGCGAAAGGGCTGCAAAGCAGCCCCAGCAATTTGTGCATCGCTGCTGAAATCCTGGGGCCGCTTTGCGGCCCTTTCGCGACACAAGGCCGCTCCTACAATTGACCGTGTTGCCCGGTCTGGCAAGGCTTACCAGGTGAGCACCGCCCCCACCGCAAAGGTATCGGTGTCTTCGTTCTGGTCACTGGTTTCATGGCCGTCGATGGAAAACTGGTTGTACTCGGCAACCAGCTTGAGGTTGTCGTTGACGTCATGGAACAGCGCCACGCCACGGGTCTCGTAATCCGCACCACTGCCCACCGCGCCGTTGCCATCGTCCTTGGTCTTGCCATAGGACAGCGCCACCCGGTTCTTGCCGACCTTGTAGGAGCCCTGCAGCAGGTAGCCATCGCTGTCGACATTGCGCAAGGTCGGTTCGCCAGCGTTGTTGGTGAAGAACGGGTTGATGCCCTTGGCCTGGAACCCCGAGCCGGTCAGCGACAGCCCCCCCATCTTCGCCTGCACACCATAGCCCAAACCTTTGGAGGTGACCGACTGCACCGCCGGGTCGGTGTTGTCGGAGGTCTGGTAGCTGCCGTTGACCCAGCTGTAGATCTGCGCCCCACCCAGGTCGAACTGGTAGGTGATCTCGCTTTCGGTACGCGGGTTTTCCTGGTAGGCCTTGCCGGTCGGGCTGCTGTCGTTGGTGTCCACCGGGTCCATGATGCCCACCGCCACCCGCAGGCCGTCCATCACTGGGGTGCGATAGGTGATCTGCGAGGTGGGGAACGGGTACGGGTAGCCGCTACCGATGTTGCCGAACGATACCCCGCCGCCGTCCACCAGCCCCAGGGTGTCACTGACCTGGCCATAACCGGCCAGCAGTTCGTCGAGCAGGATATTGGAACGGGCGAACAGCCCGAAGTCCTTGCCGATCAGCACCTCACCCCACTCGGGGTTGGCCACGGTGCCGTAGAACTGGCGCACGTCGATGGCGGTATCGGTACCGTTGGTTTCGCTGTCGTTGATGGTCACCCAGAACGAGGCACGCGCGCCGAGCTTCAGGTCATCCACCTGCTTGCCCATGTTGAAGCCCAGGTAGTTGGGCAGAAAGCCCATCTTCACCCGTGACTGGCGGCGATCGAACTGCTCGCCCTGCCGGTCGACATCGCTGTTGACGTAGAAGGCGTTGATATAGCCGTCGGTGGAAAACGTCGTCTGGTCCTTGTCGTACAGCATGATCTCGGCCTGGGCGAGGCTGCTCAGGCAAAGGGTCGACAGGCTGACGGTAACAGCCGCCAGCAAGCGTGGGGACAGATTCTTATTGTTGTACATGGCGCGCTCCGAAACGGGGACGGGATGTCGGAGGCGATTATCAGAAGCTGGCAAACAGCCAGAAACGCTGCCTTGGAGGGGGCTGCCAGATGCTTTGGGCCTGCGCGCGCGGCGTGATGATTCCGGCCCAGGACCGGGTTACGCCCAGAGGCAAGACTTCTGGCGTAACCCACAGGAGCAGGCGAGGATCAGTACGGCAGACTACGGCGGGCCCCTGTCAAAGGTCCAGGGCACCACTGAGCAAGGCGTTCAGCATGGGTGCGACGTCAGCGCGCTGCTCGTCCAGCAGACACAGCGGGAGGCCTTGCCAGGCTGGTTGTAAATCGGCCAATCCCTCGCCAATCAAGGCCAGCGGACAAACGATTGCCATTTGCAGCGAACGCAGCCGCCTGGCCAAGGCAGGGTCCACCGGCACCTGGACCTTGATCACCACTGCTGCGGGCTGCATTGCTGCACACAGCATGGGTATTTCTTCCAGCGGCTGCCCGCAACCGAGCACTTCGATGCGTTGCTGCTCGCTGCTCAACAGCAGCCCGGTGCACAACACCTGCAGTTCGGCTTGCCCCTCGGTGCCTGCCAGCAGCACGCGCGGTGCATCGGCCTGGTTCATCTGCAGGCGCATCAGCAGGCGGGCGCGCAGGAACATGTCCAGAAACAGCCATTGGCTACGCTGGCCCGGCGCAATGCCTGAGGCCAGGCCATGCCAGACTGGCATCAGCACCTCACGCAGCACGGTGGCCTTGGGCAGGACGGTGAACAACTGCCCATGGATGCTTTCCAGCGCTTGTGTATCGAATGCCTTGGTTGCACGCTCCACGGCAGCGCGCCAGTCGTCGAACGCCGAGTGCTGCTGCACCGGCGCATCTGGCTGACCTGCGAGGATGTCGCCTACCTTGCTGATGGGCACGCCATTGCCGGTCCAGTGCAAGATGTCGCGTATGCGCTGGACATCCCGGACCGTGTACAGGCGATGGCCGCCCTCGGTGCGCTGCGGGCTTATCAACCCATGGCGCCGCTCCCAGGCCCGCAAGGTCACCGGATTGATGCCGGTCAGGCTGACCACATCGCGCATGGGTAACAAATCGGCTGGGGTGGCGTCAGTCATGATGAGGGTTTATCTGGGGGGTGGCACATTCTAAACCCATATGCACCTTCTGCGGCGAGCCTCGTTGGTTCATCATGCAACAAACGGCGCCGAGGCCTTCTGCACGCAGGCCAGGCTGCGCACTTCGCATACAAATGCCTGTAGGTGGGCCCCATGATCAACGCGAAACTCCTGCAACTGATGGTCGAGCATTCCAACGATGGCATCGTCGTCGCAGAGCAAGAAGGCGACGACAGCATCCTCATCTACGTCAACCCCGCCTTCGAGCGCCTGACCGGCTATCGCGCCGAGGAAATCCTGTATCAGGACTGCCGTTTTCTGCAGGGCGAAGATCATGACCAGGCGGGCCTCGACAGCATCCGCGAGGCAATCCGTGGAGGCCTCCCATGCTGCCAGGTGCTGCGCAATTACCGCAAGGACGGGAGCCTGTTCTGGAACGAGTTGTCCATCACGCCCGTGCACAACGAAGCGGACCAGTTGACGTACTACATCGGCATCCAGCGCGACGTTACAGCGCAGGTTTTCGCCGAGGAAAAGCTACGCGAGCTGGAGGCCGAGGTAGCTGAATTGCGCCGGCAACTGGGCCAGGCGGAGCGCTGACCAAAACCTATACAAGGTCGTTGACTTGTATAGATTTACGCTTAGACTTCAGCTATACCTGTACAGCAAGCCATTTCTGTACAGGATTCCTGGAGCCCAGCATGTCAGCGTATCTGCAGCAATTCGCCGAGCATTTCACCCGCCTCGACGGGGGCAACCTCGGCACCCTTGAAAAGCTGTACAGCGACGATGTCACCTTTCGCGATCCGTTGCATCAGATCCAGGGGCTGACGGCTCTGCGGGCCTATTTCGCGCAGTTGTACGCCAACGCTCACGATATCCGCTATGCCTTTTCCAGCGCCGACGAAGTGACGCCCGGGCAAGGTTACCTGCGCTGGACCCTGCAGTTCCGCCATCCACGCCTGGCCGGTGGTGAGCAGATCACCTTGCAGGGATGCAGTTACCTGCAATGGCATGACCGGGTCCATTTTCACCAGGACTATTTCGACGCAGCAGCCCTGCTCTACGAACATGTTCCGGTCATGGGCGGTGCGATTCGATGGCTCAAAGGCCGGATGGCATGAGCCGCTGCTGGCTGACAGGCGCAAGCAGCGGTATCGGTGCCGCACTTGCACAATGCCTGCTGGAGCAAGGCCACCAGGTTGCCTTGGGCGGACGCAATGCGGATCGTCTCGCGCCGTTGGCTGAACACTTTCCCGGGCAGGTGCTGCTGGCCATCGGCGACCTCGACGACCCTGTACAGGTATCCGGGATCGCAACCCGTATCGAGCAGGCCTGGGGAGCGCTGGACCGGGTGATCCTCAATGCAGGCACCTGCGAGTACCTGGAACCGGGCCATTTCGACCCAGCCCTTGTCGAGCGCGTGGTCCGTACCAATTTCCTTGCCGTCAGCTACTGCCTGGCAGCAGCCCTGCCCTTGCTTCGCGCCGGTCAGCACCCTCACCTGGTAGTGATGGGCAGTTCGGTGACCTGGCTGGCCCTGCCCCGCGCCGGTGCCTATGGCGCGTCCAAGGCAGCCGTGCGCTATCTGGTGGAATCGCAGCGCATCGACCTGGCCCGCGAGGGCATCGCCGTCACCCTCGTCAGCCCTGGCTTTGTCGACACGCCATTGACCCGTCGCAACGATTTCCCCATGCCGCAGCTGTGGTCGGCGCAGCGCGCAGCCAGCCATATTGCCAAACGCCTTCCCGAACGCCCGCTGGAAATCAACTTCCCCCTGCTTTTCACCCTGGTATTGCGACTGCTCGGCGCACTGCCCGCACGCCTGCGCCTGGCGCTAGGGCAACACCTTGCCCGTCATGAACAGGAATGATGATCCATGCGTATAGCAATAATCGGCAGCGGCATCGCAGGGCTATCCTGCGCTCATCTGCTGTCACGCAGGCATGAGGTTACGGTTTTCGAAGCCGAGCAATGGATCGGGGGCCACACGCATACCCTCGATGTGATCTGGCAGGGTGAACGCCATGCAATAGATACCGGCTTCATCGTATTCAATGACTGGACCTATCCGCACTTCATCCGCTTGCTCGAGCACCTGAAAGTCGCCTCGCGGCCGACCGAAATGAGTTTCTCCGTGCATGATCCGGCCACCGGCCTGGAATACAACGGGCACGACCTGAACACCCTGTTTGCCCAACGCCGCAACCTGGTGTCCCCGGGGTTCTGGGGGATGCTAAGGGACATTCTGCGTTTCAACCGTCAGGCGCTCGCCGACCTGGATAACCAGCGTATCGATGCCAACGCTACCCTGGGCGCCTACCTCCAGATGCAGCGGTATGGGCAGCGTTTCATCGATCATTACATCGTACCGATGGGCTCGGCGATATGGTCGATGTCCCGCGCGGACATGCTCGGCTTCCCACTTGCGTTCTTTGTGCGGTTCTGTCGCAACCACGGCTTGTTGTCGGTCAACCAACGCCCACAGTGGCGCGTGATCGAAGGGGGCTCGCGCAGCTATGTCGGTCCGCTGTGCCGACCGTTTGCCGGGCGCATCCGCCTCGACTGCAAGGTTTACCGGGTCAGCCGCGACGAAGGTGGCGTCACCCTGATGAGCGCTGCCGGTACCGAACGTTACGACAATGTGGTGTTTGCCTGCCACAGCGACCAGGCCCTGGCGCTGCTGGAAGCGCCGAGCGTGCAGGAGCGGGAAGTGCTCGGCGCCATCGGCTATGCCAGCAACGATGTGGTGCTGCACACCGATACCCGTCTGCTACCCCGCCGCAAACGCGCCTGGGCCAGCTGGAACTACCGGCTCGGCGGGCCACAGCAGGCGCCTGCCGCGCTGACTTACAACATGAACATTCTGCAAGGCATCCAGGCACCGGCGACGTTCTGCGTGAGCCTCAACCAGACCGCGCTGGTGGATCCGGCGCAGATCATTGCCCGCTTCCAGTACGACCATCCGCAGTACAGCCTTGCGGCGTGCGCCGCGCAGGCGCGCCAGGAACAGCTGCAGGGCCAGCGCCACAGTTACTTCTGCGGCGCCTACTGGGGCAACGGCTTTCACGAAGATGGCGTGGTCAGTGCGTTGAAGGTGGCCGCGCATTTCGGAGAGCACTTGTGAACAGCAGCCTTTGCGTGGGCTGGGTCAGCCACCGGCGCCTGGCGCCGCGCCCCCACGCCTTCCGCTACAGGATCGGCATGTTCTACCTGGACCTGGACGAGCAAGCCTGGCTGACAGGCCTGTCACGCTGGCTGTGGCGCTGGCGCCTGGCGCCGCTCAGCTGGAACCAGGCAGATTACCTGCCAGCCCAGACCCGCCGGGGCGAGCCCCTGGCCCAGGCTGCACGCTTGCTGGTGCGCAGCGCGACGGGAGAGATGCCTGAGGGGCCGGTGCACCTGCTCACGCAATTGCGTTGCTGGGGGCTGTCGTTCAACCCGGTCAGTTTCTATTTCTGCCATGACCGCGACGGACGACTGACGGCAATCCTGCTGGAGGTGCGAAACACGCCATGGCGCGAACGCTTCCATTACGTGCTGCCGGTCAGCGAAAACCTTGCCAGGCCCTTCACTGTCACCAAGGCCTTTCATGTGTCGCCTTTCATGCCACTGCACATGGACTATCGCTTGCACTTTGCCCTGGACGCAGAGCATGTGCGCATCCACATGGAGAACTGGCAAGCCGATAGCAAGGTGTTCGAGGCCGACCTGGCCCTGCAGCGCCAGCCGCTGGATAAAGCCGCCGTGCACCGATACGTACTGGCCTTCCCCTGGATGAGCCTGCGCACCGTCGCGGCCATCTACTGGCAGGCACTGCGCCTGTTGTTCAAACGCACGCCCATCCATGACCACACGCCCAGCCAGAGTGACCTGGCGCTCGGCCATTCCTGCGAGGACCCTGATGATGTCGAACCCCACCCTGAGCGTTAGCAAGTTCGCCGGCCTCGGGCCGTTGTTCGGTGGCCTGGCACGAAACGCCGTGCTCGCCAGCCTGGGCAGGCTGCGCCATGGCCATTTGCGCCTGCTCAGCCACGGGCAGCAATGGAGCTTCGGTGACGCCGACAGCCCGCTGCAGGCCGAGGTCGAAATACTTGATGACATCACCTGGAGCCTGATAGCCGGTAATGGCTCGATCGGTGCTGGCGAAGCCTACATCCACGGCTATTGGCGAAGTCCCGACCTGGCGCTGGTGACTCGCCTGTTTGTCGCAAACCTGGAGGTACTTGACACCCTCGAGGGTGGCCTGGCCCGCTTCGGCCGCCCTGCCCTGCGGTTGCAGCACAAACTCAACCGCAACAGCAGGCGCGGTGCCCGCCGCAATATCCTGGCGCACTACGATCTGGGCAATGCCCTGTTCGAGCGGTTGCTGGACCCTACCATGATGTATTCGGCAGCCCGGTTCGAACACTCTGAACAGACGCTGGAACAAGCTCAGTTGCACAAGCTGGAGCGCATCTGCCAGAAGCTGGAACTGTGCCCTGCCGACCACCTGCTGGAGATCGGCTGCGGGTGGGGCAGCCTGGCAATCCACGCCGCCACCCGATATGGCTGCAAGGTCACCACCACCACGCTTTCCGAGGCGCAGTACAGCCATACCCTGACACGCGTTCAGGCCCTGGGGCTGGAGCAGCGCGTGAAAGTGCTTCGCGAAGACTACCGCGATCTTCAAGGCACCTTCGACAAACTGGTCTCGATCGAGATGATCGAGGCTGTCGGCCACCGTTACCTGCCGGTGTATTTCCGCCAGTGCGCCTCGCTACTCAAGCCCGACGGGCTGATGCTGTTGCAGGCGATCACCATACGCGACCAGCGCTATGAGCAGGCGCGGCGGTCGGTCGATTTCATCCAGCGCTACATCTTCCCCGGTGGCGCCCTGCCTTCGTTGAGCGTGATGCTGGAAACTGCCAGCCGGCACACCGCACTCAACCTCTTGCACATGGAAGATTTCGGTCAGGACTATGCCCGCACCCTGCGGCACTGGCGAGAAAACCTGCGCCAGGCACGCGCTGCGTTGACGGACCTGGGCTATGACGACATGTTCCAGCGCCTGTGGGAGTTCTACCTGTGTTACTGCCAAGGCGGTTTCGAGGAGCGCGCCATCGGTGTCGCGCATCTGCTCTGGGCCGCGCCCCAGGCACGGCGCGCGCCCTTGCCTGGCAGTGCCTGATGAGCCGTGGCTGGCTGCTCGCCAATGCCTTGTGGCTACAGGCTGGCTGGTGGCTATGCGTATTGGGGGCCGAAAAAACCTGCCTGTCGTTGCTTGTGGTTCCTGGCCTGGCCGTGCACCTGAGCCTGTGCCCGGACGTCCACGCAGAGGTCAAGGCGCTGTTGCGCGTAACGCCGGTGGGATGTGTGCTGGACAGCGTGCTGGGCGCGCTGGGCGTGTTCGGTTTCGACACTTGGCCACTGCCGCTGTGGCTTGCGCTGCTGTGGCTGGTGCTGGCCAGCGGCATGCGCCACAGCCTGGCATGGGCCGGCAGGCACTGGCGGCTCGGTGCGCTGGTGGGTGCAGTTGGCGGCCCTCTGGCCTATCTGAGCGGGGCGAGGTTGGCAAATGTCGACTTGCCCATGGGCACGCTGGAAACCGGCCTGTTACTGGTGCCGATATGGGCCGCTACCCTGCCCTTGCTCGCGCGCCTCGCGGTGCGGTGCTGACCTGCGACATCGTTCGGAGCAGTAGCGCACCTGCGCCCAGCAACGCGCCCAGCGCTTGCGCCAGTTGAACGGCCGCCCACACACCACGCAGATCTTGCTGGGCAAAAGACCCTTTTTCATATCGGCTGCGCCGCATCGAGTTGTGCCAGCAGTGACTGGCCACGCTGCCACACGGCATCGCGACGGTCAGCCGCCATGCCATCCAGGCTTCGATAGACCAGCGCCAGACGCGGGTTAGCCGAAAGTTCCGAGCGATGGCGAATCAGAAAATGCCAATACAACGCATTGAACGGGCAGCCATCCACCTCGGTCACGTGGTCAACCCTGTAACTGCACGCCTTGCAATGGTCGGACATGCGCTGGATATAACGACCACTGGCGCAGTAAGGCTTGGACCCCAGGTAGCCACCGTCGGCGTACATCACCATACCAAGCGTGTTGGGCAGCTCGACCCAGTCGAAGGCATCCATGTAGACCGCCAGGTACCACTCACAAATCGCGGCTGGGGCGATACCGGCCAGCAAGGCGAAGTTGCCGGTGACCATAAGCCGCTGGATATGGTGAGCGTAGCCCAGGCGAAGGGTCTGGCCGATGGCCTGCTCCATGCAGCGCATGCGGGTGCGCCCGGTCCAATAGAATTCTGGCAACGCTCGCTCGTTGCCCAGGTAGTTGAGCGCCGCATACTCCGGCATGCGCAGCCAGTAGATGCCGCGCACATACTCGCGCCAGCCGATCAACTGGCGGATGAAGCCCTCTGCTGCATTGAGCGGTACTCGCCCCTCGCGCCAGGCCTTGTCGACCTCCTCGCACAGGCAACGTACGTCCAGAAGCCCGATGTTCAGCGCCGCACTGATGCGCGCATGGAACAGGTACGGCTCGCCCTCGGCCATCGCATCCTGGTAGTCACCGAAAGCTGCCAGGCCGAACTCCAGAAAGTGTTGCCAGAGCTGCCTTGCCTCGGCATGGGTCACCGGGTAGTCGAAACCGTCGATGGCTCCGTAGTGGTCGCTGAAGCGTTGGCGTACCAGGGCTATTACCGCTGCCGTGATCTCGTCCTGCTCGAAATGCGCGGCGAAGGGGCCACGCAGCTGGCGGGGCAAGGCCTTGCGATTGTCGCCATCGAGATTCCAGGTTCCACCTGCCGGGCTGCCGTCAGGCTCCAGCAGCAGACCGGTACGCTTGCGCATGCCACGGTAGAAGTACTCCATGCGCAGTTGGCCGCGTTCCCGGGCCCAGCGCGCGAAGGCTTCGCGAGAACAGAGAAATCGCGTGTCGCGATGCCACACAAGCGGCAGTGCGGCATCGCGCAACGCCTGCTCCAGGCGCCACTCTCCGCACTCGGTCAGGTGAATATGCGTGGCTCCCAGGGCCTGCTGCCAGCGCCGCAACTCGCCAACGATGGTTCCGCTGTTGCCGTCATCATCAAGTTTCACATAATGCACCTGCCAACCGCGCTTGCGCAGTGCCAGTGCGAAGTGCCGCATGGCGCTGAAGATCAGGACGATCTTCAGCGGATGATGCGGCACGTACCTGGCCTCCCCTTCCACTTCCGCCATCAGCACAGCATCGCGGGCAGGATCGAGGGCGTTGAGGCTGGCCAGATCGAAGGACAGCTGGTCACCCAGTACCAGACCCAGGCGCATCTTCAGGCTCCCCCTGGCTGGTCAGCGTTACCGCTATGCAGATTCATGGCATGCCCCCCAGCAGACGCTGACGCAGTTGTTGATCCCTGGCCCGTGGATCGAGCCAGATGGCGAAGAACGCCCGTGCAAAAACGGGGTCGGCGACCGCCCGGCTGAGTTTGCCATCGACGTAGAAACGGCAGCCCTGCCCCGGTATGTACAAGCCGGTGATGCGCATCCCAGGGCGTACATCCACGAACGCCTGCTGCATGGCCTGGGACCACGCCGCGCGCCGCTGCGGCGTCACGTTTTCAGGTGCCAGGCGGTACATTTCCTCGAGGCTGGCCTGTACCAGCGTGTCCCTGGACAGGCTTCGATGATAGGCCAGCTCAAGGGCAAAAGGCCGGCTCCAGTCCTGGACCGGACCTGCCGCCCATAGCTGTGCAGTGTAAAGGCGCAAGCCAAACCAGCTGAACTCACCGACGCCCAGCCGTTGCGCTGCCGGCAGCTCCGCTCGCCAGTCCGCCGCCTCCGACAGGGCAGTCAATAGCAGGCAAAGCCAGGCCCAACGAGTTGTGTGCCCCATACTGACCTCGAGCACGTGAAATACCTGTACAATATTAGAAACTATGTACAGTTTTTTATGAGGTTGTACAACTTTTACTTGCGGGTCTCAGGGCCTTGTTTCGGCAGAGCCAGTGACAGTGGCATACCTGCGTCGGGGCCGGCAAAGGAGGCAGTTCAGTGAGCCTTATCAATGACCTTCATACCCCCGCCAACGTGCTGATTTGCGGAGCCAGCCAGGGGATCGGCCTTGCACTGTGCACACAGCTGCTGGCGCGCGACGACATCGGGCGGGTGTTTGCCGTCTCGCGACATGCCACCAGCAGCCCCGCGCTGGATGCTTTGTTCGCCGAGCACCCAAGACAGTTGGTTCGCATCGACTGCGACGCCTGTTCCGAAGTGGCACTGCAAACACTGGCGGCACGGGTGGGCGCCTGCTGCGACCAGCTGAACCTTGTACTGTGCACGCTTGGCGTGCTGCAAGAGGCACCCGCACGGGCCGAAAAAGCGCTGACACAGGTGGACATGGCTGGGCTGCTGGCCAGCTTCACGACCAACTGTTTCGCCCCTGTCCTGCTGCTCAGGCACTTGCTGCCCTTGTTGCGACAGCAACCGATGACCTATGTGGCACTGTCGGCGCGGGTCGGGTCGATCAGCGACAACCATCTTGGCGGGTGGTACAGCTATCGCGCCAGCAAGGCCGCGCTCAACCAGCTTCTGCACACTGCGAGCATCGAACTCAAGCGACTGAACCCTGCTTCCACGGTACTATTGCTGCATCCCGGGACCACCGACACCCGCCTTTCCCAACCCTTTCAGGGCAATGTACCGCCGGGAAAACTGTTCTCGCCGGCATTTGCAGCGACATGCATCCTAGCGCTGGTGAGCCGGCACGGCCCCGACCAGAGCGGTACATTCTGGGCGTGGGACGGCACACCGATTGCCTGGTGACGCCAAAGCCAGCATGGCTTGGCTTCTCTTGTCAGCTGAACACCCAGAGCACGCGGGTGGGCTTGTCGGTGAGGTTGGCGTAACGAAAACTTGCGTGGGGTTGCAGCTGAAAACTGTCACTGGCGCGCAGCGTTACCGGCTCGCCGCCATCCAGCCATACGGTCAGTTCGCCTTCGAGCACGAAGCAGCCCTGCTCCGAGCTGTCGTCCAGGTACTCCTCGCCACTGCTGGCCCCAGGCTCCAGGTGGCTGTCGAGCATGGAGAACGCGCCCGTTATCGTGGGGGATGCCAGCACATCGGTGATGCCACCGGCCAGGTGAAGGGTACGACGCTCGTGAGGGCGGGTGACCCACTCGAGTTCGCGCGGCTGGTCCAGCTTGTAGAAATAGGCCGTGGAGACGCCGAGCTCTTCGCTGATAGCCGTGAGGTCGGCCACGGTTGGGCGGGATACGCCCCGTTCGACCTGGGACAGAAAGCCCACCGAACGGCCGATGCGCTGCGCCAGTTCGCCCAGTGTCAGGCCCTTGAACTTGCGCAGGTCGCGAATCAGTACGGCCAGGCCTTCGATCTCTTCGTGCACTTTCATGGTTGAATCGCGACTTTCGGATGGGAAAATTGATGCCCTGAAAAGTACATGATTCATTTCACAAAGCAAGATTCTTCGCGGAATTGCACGAGCCGGCGAAGATATGCCTGGTCGGTTGACGCGGGCCCTTGTAGGAGCGGCCTTGTGTCGCGATGGGCTGCAAAGCAGCCCCAGGGTTTCAGCGCAGATGCACAAATTGCCGGGGCTGCTTTGCAGCCCATCGCGACACAAGGCCGCTCCTACACCTGACCGCGCAACCGGTCAGGTGGGGGCAACTGTCTCGCCCAGACGCTCAGCGAACAGCCTCGTACGTCAAGTCCAGGCACTTGCGGGCCTTCTCCACCAGTTCGTCGATCTCCTCGATGCTGATCACCAGCGGCGGCGCGATGATCATGGTGTCGCCCACGGCACGCATGATCAGCCCATTGTCGAAGCAATGCTGGCGACAGATCATGCCGACACCTTTGCCTTCATGACGCGCACGGGTGGCCTTGTCCTTCACCAGCTCGATCGCGCCGAGCATGCCCAGGCCGCGTACCTCGCCTACCAGCGGGTGGTCGGCCAGCTCGCGCAGGCGTTTTTGCAAGTACGGAGCGGTCTTGTCGTGCACCTGCTCGATGATCTTTTCATCACGCAGTATCCGCAGGTTCTCCAGGCCCACCGCAGCCGCCACCGGGTGGCCGGAATAGGTGAAGCCGTGGTTGAAGTCGCCGCCTTCGCTGATGACTTTGGCCACTTCATCTCGCACGATCACGCCGCCCATGGGGATATAGCCGGAGGTAAGGCCCTTGGCGATGGTCATCAGGTCGGGCTTGAGGTCGTAGTAGTCGCTACCGAACCACTCGCCTGTACGGCCGAAGCCGCAGATCACTTCGTCAGCGACGAAGAGGATGTCGTACCTGGCCAGGATCTCCTTCACCTTCGGCCAGTAGGTCTGCGGTGGAATGATCACCCCGCCAGCGCCCTGGATCGGTTCGGCGATGAAGGCGGCAACGTTGTCCACGCCAACTTCGAGGATCTTCTTCTCCAGCTGTTCGGCCGCCCACACGCCGAAGTCGGCCTCGGTCATGTCGCCGCCTTCGCCATACCAGTACGGCTGCGGGATATGCACGATATCCGGGATCAGCCCACCCTGCTGGTGCATCCCACTCATGCCGCCCAGGCCCGCGCCGGCCACGGTGGAGCCGTGGTAACCGTTGATGCGGCCGATGATGACCTTCTTGCTCTTCTGGCCCTTGAGCGCCCAGTAATGGCGGACCATGCGCAGCACGGTGTCGTTGCCTTCGGAGCCGGAGCCGGTGAAGAACACATGGTCCATGCCTTGCGGGGCCACATCGGCGATCGCCTTGGCCAGTTCCAGCGCGGGCGGGTGCGCGGTCTGGAAGAACAGGTTGTAGTACGGCAGCTGCTTCATCTGCTGGCTGGCGACGTCGGCCAGCTCATCGCGCCCATAGCCCACCGCCACGCACCACAGCCCGGCCATGCCATCGAGAATCTTGTGGCCTTCGCTGTCCCAGAGGTACACGCCCTTGGCCGAGGTGATGATGCGCGGGCCTTTCTCGGCCAGTTGCCGAACATCGCTGAACGGGGCCAGGTGGTGGTCGCGGCTCATGGCTTGCCAGGCGAGGGTCTGGGAATTCTGCTCACTCATTGACTTCACTCCATCAAGTTGCGCAGCCGTGCCACGCAGGTACTTTTTTGTAATTGGGAAAGATCGCTGTCAGGCGGACTTCAACAGCATCTGGCGCAATACCGAGCGATGCCGGCAGGCCTTGCCAAAGGACTGGAAGATGGTCAGGTAATGTGGGTTGTCCATGACCTGGTACTCGGGGTGCCATTGCACGGCCAGGGCAAAACCCTTGCTGTTCTCGACCGAAATCGCTTCCACCAGGCCATCGGGTGCCAGCGCCTCCACCCTCAGCCCGGGGGCCAGTACATCAATGCCCTGGCCGTGGATGGAATTGACATCGATGACCGCCGGCAAGCCCATGCGGTCGAGCATGCCGCCGGGCTCTATATGCAGGGCGTGACGCGGGCCGTATTGCTTTTCGATGGGCTCACCCTTGCTTTCGCGGTGGTCCATGAACATGCCGGTCTCATGCACCTTCTGGTGCAGGGTGCCGCCCAGCGCCACGTTCATTTCCTGGAAGCCACGGCAGATGCCGAGCACCGGCACACCGGCGGCGATGGCCGCACGCATCAGCGGCAAGGTGGTGGCATCACGCAGCGGGTCGTGATGGGTGCCCGCTGCACTGGCCGGGCCGTTGTAGTGCAACGGTTCGATGTTGGACGGCGAACCGGTGAAGATCAGCCCATCCACCACGTCGAGAATATCGGCGCTGTCCATCAGGTCTGCGAGGCTGGGTATCACGATGGGCAGCCCGCACGCTGCCTTGGCCGCCGCGCGCGCGTACTTCTCGCTGATGGTCTGGGTTGCATGCAGCTCGATCATGCTGGTGCATGCGGTAATGCCGATAACGGGCACACGTGGCATATCTTCCTCCGGCAAATCCATATTGCGCGTTGTATTGAAACGGTAGAAAGGCAGGGTGCAGCGGCGCTGCCCCAACCCCGGCACCTACAGGAACCAGCGGTATTCGCGGGCATCGATGTGGCGCATGAAGTCCAGTTGCTCCTGGTATTTGTTTTCGCAGTAGACCATCACGAATTCACTGCCCAGGCCCTCGTTCACCTCCGGGTGGTGACGCATGGCCGCCAGGGCACTGAAGGCATCCTTGGGGAACTCGATGCCGCTCTGGCGGTTGTCGTTCAGCGGGGCAATGGGCTCGACGCCACGTTCCAGGCCATGCTCCATCCCGGTCAGGATGGCCGCCAGCACCAGGTACGGGTTGGCGTCGGCACCGGCGAGGCGGTGTTCGATGCGCAGGTTGCGCGGGTCGGACTCGGGGATGCGAATACACGCATCGCGATCTTCGAAACCCCAGCTAGCCTTGCTCGCCGCGTTGACCATGGCGCCGTAACGGCGGTAGGCATTGTGGTTGGGGGCGAAGATCGGCATGCAGTGCGGCAGCAGCTCCAGGCACCCTGCCACCGCATGGCGCAGCTTGCGCTGGTCATCGCCGGCCAGGATGTTGTTGCCGGCGTTGTCGTACAGGCTGACGTGCACATGCATGCCGCTGCCCGGCGCGTCGAGGTACGGCTTGCTCATGAAGCTGGCTCGGTAGCCGTGCTTCATCGCGATCCCGCGGGTACTGCGGCAGAACAGCGCCGACCAGTCCGCAGCGCTCATGGCATCGTCGCTGTGCGAGAAGTTGATCTCGAACTGGCCTGGGCCCAGCTCCGCGGTGATGACATTCGCCGGAACGCCCTGCTCGTTGGCGCCATCGACCATCTCGTGCAGCACCGGTGCGAAACGCGACAGCCGCTCGATGTGCATGTTCGGCTGGTCGTCGTGGTCGTCGGTCGCCTTGTCGCGTGGGTACTGTGGCAGGCCGTTGTCGAGCTTGCGGTCGAACAGGTAGAACTCCAGCTCGAAGGCCACCACCGGGCGAATGCCGCGCCTGGCCAGGCGCTGGATCACCCGGGCCAGCACTTCACGGGGCTCGAACTCGATGGGCTTGGCAGTGCCGTCGGAGGTGATGAGCATCTGCGCGATCGGTTCCTTTTCCCAGCGCACCGGCTTGAGGGTACCCGGCACCAGGCGGCGTGCGGCATCCGGGTCGCCGTCGGCGAAGCAGTAGTCACCGATCGGGTAGAGGCCACCCTGGGTGCCCAGCAGCACGCAGTTCTGCGGCAACTTCAGCGGCGCGCCGGCTGCGACTTTTTCCAGCATGTCCATGGGGTAGCGCTTGCCGTAGAAGTGCCCGGGAATATCCAGCGCAATCAGGTCGACATAACGTATTTCTGGGTGCTGCGCTCGGAACGAGCGCACTTCAGTCAGCAGATCCGGAAAGACGACACTCATCTTCTTGTCCTTGTGAGGTGAACGAATTCAGTTGAAGACCCAGAGCACGCGGGTGGTTTTTTCCGTCAGATTGGCGTAACGGAACTGCGCGTGGGGGTGCAGCTGGAAGCAGTCGTTGGCCTGCAGGGTCACGGCGTCGCCGTGGTCCAGCCAGACCGTGAGTTCGCCTTCGAGCACGAAACAGCCCTGCTCGGAACGGTCAGTCAGGTACAGCTCGCCACTGCTGGCGCCTGGCTCGAGATGGCTGTCGAGCATGGAGAACGCGCCGCCGATGGTGGGCGAAGCCAGCACATCGGTAATGCCCGACTCGAGGTACAGCGTGCGCCGCTCGTGGGGGCGCGTGACCCAGCTGACGCTGCGCGGCTTGCTCAGGTTGTAGAAGTACGCGGTGGATACGCCGAGCGCTTCACTGATGGCGGTGAGGTCGGCCACGGTAGGGCGCGAAACACCGCGCTCGACCTGGGACAGGAAGCCGACCGAGCGGTTGATGCGCTCGGCCAGTTCGCCCAGGGTCAGGTTCTTGAATTTGCGCAGGTCGTGAATAAGGATCGCGAGGGCTTCAACCTCTTCGTGCATCTTCATCGTTTGAGACTGCCGTGAAATTTTTAGAGTTATTTTTCATGAAAAATTACATGAAAAATTTCACGAGTCAAGCCGAAGCTGAAAATGGGAAGCCGCGATTGGAGGTGGGGGGCAACAAGTAGCGAAGAGGCGTAACGAGAAAGGTACCTTGAAGCCCTCAGGAAGCGAGGGCCTGCGAACGCTGCCGTACCGGCATTTCATAGCGGTGCGGTTGCTGCCAGGCCAGCTGTGCCTGGACATCGACCGCCGCATCCATCACTTTCTGCGCCCAGTTCTCATCCTTGGGGCACACCACCACCACGCGAAAACCGTGGTCGACGCCTTCCAGCCGCACGCCCTCGGAATCATCGACATGCAGGTCGATATCGAAGGCCGACGGCAACTTCGAGGGCGCATTCTCAAGCCCGTTCACTGCCAGGATATGCTGGTGCCGGTCACTGTTGACCACGCCATCGACGCGGATACCGTAGAGCATCAACCAACGGCGGATGTAGGACGGCGTGCGCCCCGACGAGGTGTAGATCCAGATGCTGCAACCCTGGCGGCGCAGGTCGCGGATCAGCGAGCGCGTGCCACTGCGCAGGGGTTCACCCAACCAGCGGTGGACGAACGCCGGCAGCTTGCTGTGCTCGGCGGCGGCGTGGTCGGCCTGGCAGGCTAGCGTGTCGTCGATATCGAACGAAATGCGTACCTGCGGGCGATTGAACGTACGCTCGAGGGCTTGCCGCCCGCGCTGGAACAGAGAAGGGCTTTGCATCAGCGGCACCTCTCGCGCGCAGGCATGGATGTGCCGCCCAGGAAGAACTTGCCGGGCTCGGGCGCGTGCGCTTCAAGGAAAGCTGCATACTTTTTCTTGATCTTGGGAAGTTCGTACAAAGCCTTGACCCCATGCTTGGCGGAGTTGCGTATGACCGAGGACGGGTTGAAGTAACCCTCGGCGTTGTCCAGCGACAGCACGAATGGTGGTAGCCCCGCGCGCATCAGCAAGTAGCTGACAATGAGCGACCCTGTGCGGTTGTTGCCTTCGATGAACAGCTGCGGCTTGCTGAGAATTCGAACGTAGACACCCGCCGCACGCTTCCAGATCGAGTCGCTGCCATACGAGCAATACCAGTTGTAGAGGTCCTTGATGCCGCCCTCAACATTGTTGAAAAAGTGCGCCTCGGTCGCCGCCAGGTGCGGGGCAAATTCCAGCCTGCGTGCCGGGTCGCTGCCGCACAGCACGGTGGCATTGATCTCCAGCATCAGGTTCAGCTGCTGCAGGTCGAAAAGGTCGACACCCCGGGCGACATAGTCGTCAATCAGGGCATAGCCTTCAACCACATTCAGCAGCACCTCGTCGGTGAATGGGTCCCGCGGTTCGGTGAAATGCTGGCTGAGTTCGGCAAAGCGGGCCTGCACCTCACGCAGTGCGCGCTCTACCGCTGGCAGATCAAGACGACGCGTCGCTGGCATTGGAAATCCCTGGTAACACTTGGCGGAAGGTAATGCGGCCGGGTGTTGCAGCCTTCCTGACTGCAACACCCGGCCACCTTGGCAGGTACGGCCTCAGCTGAACTTGCCGCTGATGTAGTCAGCGGTCAGCTGTTCACGCGGGTTCTGGAAAATCTGCGTGGTCGGGCCCATCTCGACCAGGTAACCGGTACGGGTGCCCTTGGAGATGTCGACCGAGAAGAACGCGGTGGTGTCGGCCACACGAATCGCCTGCTGCATGTTGTGGGTCACCAGGGCGATGGTGTAGTCCTTCTTCAACTCGACCATCAGCTCCTCCACCCGGCGGGTGGCAATCGGGTCGAGTGCCGAGCAGGGTTCGTCCAGCAGCAGCACTTCCGGCTCGGTGGCGATGGCGCGGGCGATGCACAGACGCTGTTGCTGGCCGCCGGACAGGGCCAGGCCGCTGACCTTGAGCTTGTCCTTCACCTCGTCCCACAGCGCGGCACCCTGCAGTGCGTGCTTGACGCGGTCGCCGATATCGCCCTTGTAGCGGTTCAGGCGCAGGCCGAAGGCGACGTTGTCGAAGATGCTCATCGAGAACGGGTTGGGCTGCTGGAACACCATACCGATGTAGCGGCGCACCACCACAGGGTCGACGCCCTTGCCGTAGACATCCTGGCCCAGGAAGTGCACATGGCCTTCGAAACGGAAGCCCTTCACCAGATCGTTCATGCGGTTGAGGCTGCGCAGCACGGTACTCTTGCCGCAGCCGGAAGGCCCGATGAAACCGGTGATCTCGTTCTTGCGGATCGGCACATGGCTGTCGCGAACGGCCATGAAATTGCCGTAGAAGATCTTGTCCAGCTTGCAGTCCATGACGATGGGGGCTTCGCTGACCACGGGAGCGGCTTTTGGCGCAGTGGATACGTTCAAGGTCGGATGCTCCCTTTCTCAATACTTGGGCTTGCCGAATACTCGGCTCAGAATGTTGATTACCAGCACGATCATCACCAGTACCAGCGAGGCCGCCCAGGCGAGCTCGAGCTGGTTGTCGAATGGCATGCCGGAGAAGTTGTAGATCAGTACGGCCAGCGAGGCCGTCGGGTTCATGACTGCCAGGTCGCCGTCATGCAGGATCCAGTAGTTGCTGAACAGCGCGGTGAACAGCAGCGGCGCGGTCTCGCCGGCGGCACGGGCCACGGCCAGCATGACGCCGGTCAGGATCGCCGGCAGGCCGGTGGGCAGGACGATTTTCCAGATCACCTGGGCACGGGTGCAGCCCATGCCGTAGGCTGCATCCTTCATGATCTTGGGCACCATCTTCATCGACTCTTCAGCGGTCAGCACGACGATGGGCAGCATCAGTACCGCCAGGGCCACACCACCTGCCGGCGCGGAGTAGGTGCCGGTGGTCATCACCACCAGGGCGTAGGCGAACACGCCGGCCAGGATCGACGGCAGGCCGGTGAGCATCTTGGCGGCGAAGCGCGCGGCGTTGGCCAGCTTGCTGTCCGGGCCGAGTTCGGCCAGGAACACCGCGGCCAGGATACCGACCGGTACGGCGATGGCGGCAGCAATGCCGACCATGACGAAAGTACCGGCCATGGCGTTGCCAAAGCCCCCGCCCATCTCGAAGCCGGTGGGTGGCAGCTCGGTGAACACCTCAAGGTTGAGGCGTGCGCCGCCGCGGGTGATCAGCATGTACAGCACGGAAATCAGCGGCACGCTGGCCACCAGCGCCGCGAACCATGCCAGCGTGGTCAATACCAGGCTGCGCAGGGAACGGCCTTCCAGCTTGCGCTGCAGGCTGGGCAACGCGTTTGCAGGGGTGGTGAGGTTGGTCATCATTTGTTACCCCGCTGGGCGTAGAGCATGATCATCGAGCCGAGCACGTTCACCGCCAGGGTGATGAACATCAATACCAGTGCCGCGTACATCAGCACCTCGATCTCGTTCGGGCCGGCCTCCGGGAAGTTCAGGGCCAGCAAGGCCGCCAGCGTGTTGGCCGGGGCGAACAAGGAGAGGGAAATGTTGTTGGCGTTACCCACCAGCATGGCCAGCGCCATGGTTTCACCCAGCGCACGGCCCAGGCCGAGCACGAGCGAACCGAAGATGCCGGTGGCTGCCGATGGCACCATTACCTTGAGGATGGCCTCCCAATGGGTGGCGCCCAGGCCGTAGGCGGCCTGCTTGGTCTTCATCGGCACGCTGGTCAGGGCGTCCTGCGAAACGGCGGCGATGGTCGGCAGAATCATGATCGCCAGTACCAGCGCGGCAGGCAGCAGCCCTGGGCCGCTCAGGGAAGTACCAAAAAAGGGAATCCAGCCCAGCTCGCTGTTCAGCCAGGTGGTCAGCGGGCGAATGGCCGGGATGACCACATAGATCCCCCACAGGCCGTAGACGACGCTGGGGATGGCAGCGAGCAGCTCGACGATGGTGCGGAACACCGCCGCCAGCCGGGCCGGGAGGAAGTCCTGGGTCAGGAAAATGGCCATGCTGACGCCGAAGAAACCGGCGATCAACAGAGCGATCAGGGCGCTGTAAAGCGTGCCCCAGATCGCTGGCAGAATACCGTACTTGCCTTGGTTGACGTCCCAGACACTGCCGAACAGCACGTCAAAGCCGTGCTTCTCGATGCCTGGCAGTGCCTTGCGGCCCACTTCGTAGACCAGCGCGAAGACCAGCGCCAGCACCAGCACCACACCGATGCGTGCAAGCGCACGGAAGGTGCGATCAACCAGGAAGTCTTTCGCAGACGGTGGCTGGCACGCGGAGTCGGGGTTAGCCGGGATGGCAAAAGGAGTGTTCATTGGCAAGTTCCGGGACAGAGGGCAAACACACCCGGCATGGCCGCCAGACCACACCGGGAGCGCCTGGGCGTGTTACTGGATGTTGGCGGACGCTTTGCGTACCTGATCGACAACCGACGCTGGCAGCGGGATGTAGCCCATCGAGTCGGCGATCTTCTGGCCTTCGGTCAGGCTGTATTCGACCATTTCGCGCATGGCCTTGGCCTTGGCCGGGTTACCGTTGTCCTTGCGGAAGATCATCCAGGTGTAGGAGGTGATCGGGTAGGACTTGGCACCGTCAGGGTCAGGCAGCCAGGCCACCAGGTTCTCCGGCATCTGCACCGCAGCCAGCGCCTCGGCACCGCTCTCGGCGTTCGGCACGACATATTGGCCGGCCTTGTTCTGCAGCTGGGCGAAGTCGACCTTGGCCAGCTTGGCGAAGCCGTATTCGATGTAGCCGATGGCGCCTGGGGTCTGGCGGACGGTGGCGGTTACGCCGTCGTTCTTCGGCGACTTGATGAACTTGTCGCTGGCCGGCCAGTTGACGGTGTTGCCTTCACCCAGCGCTTGCTTGAAGTCAGCGTTGATGGCCGACAGGTGCTTGGTGAATACCGCAGTGGTACCACTGGAGTCGGCACGCACGACCACGGTGATCGGGGTAGCTGGCAGTTTCAGCTCAGGGTTGGCCGCGACGATCTGCGGGTCGTTCCACTGGGTGATCTTGCCGAGGAAGATGTTGGAGTACACATCGCGCGGCAGCTTCAGCCCTTTAGGGTTGCCCGGCAGGTTGTAAGCCAGGACGATTTCACCGGCGGTCATTGGCAGCAACTGCACGCCCTCGCCGACCTTGGCGATTTCTTCGGCTTTCATTGCCGAGTCGCTGGCGGCGAAGTCGACGGTCTTGTTCAGAAAGTCCTGAACACCCGCCCCGCTCCCCTTGGACTGGTAGTCAACGGTGACACCGTCGGTTTCCTTGCTGAAGGCCTTGAACCAGGTCAGGTAGATCGGTGCCGGGAAGCTGGCGCCGGAACCGGTCAGGCGGACGTTCTCTGCGGCGAAGGATGCCGAAGTGGCGCAAAGCGAAACGGCAACGGCGAGTGCAGCAGACTTCATCAGGCGTATCATCGAAAAGCGCTCCGTGTGATGGCCGGCACACTTTGCAGCAGCAATGTTACAGCTTTGTGACCAATGAATGGCAAGCCGCACGGTAGAGCCGTCTGGCGGCGCCATCACGGCAACATCAGTGAGCAGAGCTCTGGACGGGTTCCTGTCTCAACCCTAAGGCCTCGATGTGTCGGTTGAATGACTGTTTCGAGTGGGCGACAGGTTTCCTGGCACCGCTGGTCGATTACCGGGCACTCGGGCGTTGCCGCGGCATTCAACCGTTCATGCAAACCAAGACGGGAGTGAATGCCATGCCACGCGGCGACAAGGACAAATACACCGACAAGCAGAAGCGCAAGGCCGAACATATCGAGGAAAGCTACGAGCACAAAGGCGTGCCGAAAGACCAGGCCGAAGCGCGCGCCTGGGCCACCGTCAACAAACAGTCCGGGGGTGGCGAGAAGAAAGGCGGCTCGGGCAAGGCCACCTCTTCCAGCGAGAAGAAAACTGCCCGCTCGGACTCGGCCAAACGGGCGGCGAAGTCACGCCAGGGTCATTCCCGCACATCGGGCAGTTCCCTGGAAACCCAGAGCAAGCAGAGCCTGATGAAGGAAGCGCGCAGCAAAGACATCAAGGGGCGCTCCACCATGACCAAGGCGCAATTGGTGGAAGCGCTCAAACACGCATGACACAAGCCCCCGGCCCGGCGAATGCAACGCGGTGCATGGCACCGGCTACGCCGGTGTTCGCGGGCACGCCCGCTCCCACACCGACCCGTGCAGGCTTCACGATCCATGGGCAAGGCCATGGCCTCTACAGGAATGGCGCCAACCCTGGGCCAGACGCGATCCCTGTGGGAGCGGGTTTACCCGCGAAGAATGCAACGCGGTGCATGGCACCGGCTACGCCGGTGTTCGCGGGCTAGCCCGCTCCCACAGGGACCGCGCACGTCTCAAAAAATTGAGCAAGTCAGTTGCGCCCACCTGGACCGCATCGCACTCAAGTTCCGCAAAGCTTCAACTGCATCAACCAATCCCGGCGATATCCGCCGCATCGGCATCCCGGCAACTGTTGCGGGACGCGCATACGAACTCCGCCTCGGCGCGTGTCGGGTAGTTGAAGGTCAGGCGCAGCTTTTCTTGTGTGTCATAAAGGTCATAACCCTCCCCTAACGTCGCGGGAAAGCCAAGACTACGCGGGTAAATCTCTTTCTTGAGCGGCACAGCGGGAACCACAACAAAGCGCGTCTGCATGTTCATCCCCCTCCCGGCAGTCTCTTAGTATTAGTACCGCTAAGGGAAAGCATCAAGGTGACTCATACAAACAATCGCAACGCCGTGGTTACCCGCGAAAAGGCTGGGGCATCGCTACAGCGTAAACAACAGCTCCTGGCCAAGATACCTGGCGCTAACCTGATGCCCTGTTTCGTTCAGGTCGAATGGCTGGCACATGGCCCCTGTAGTCACCACATCGCCTGCCTTCAGGGTCTGGCCACGTTCGGCGGCATGCGCATATAGGTGGGCCAGCGATGCCAACGGGTCGGTCGCCGCATCGCCAGACAAGCCCCGCGCCCGCAACTGGCCGTCTACGTATACCTCGGTGGTTTCGGCCAGGTCAGCCAGCAACGGCACATCGATGCCTGCTGCCAGGCTGTTGCCTATCACCAGCGCTTCAAACCCAACGTTGTCCGCCACGAAGCTTGGCCACCCAACAATCTTGCGATCGACGAAGCGCGAGCGCACCACTTCGAAGGTGACACAGGTAGCGCGAATATCTTCGCTGGCCGGCACCCGCCCAACCTGGGGTGGAATATCGCGATCCAGCACGAAGGCGACCTCGCATTCGATGGTTACCGGCGTAACGGCCGGCAACCGAATGTGCACACCACCAGCATGACAGCGCCCCGCCTCCAACTGGCCAATCAAGGGCCGGGACAAATTGGCCGCCCGCATGGCTGCGGGGCTGCCGACACCCAGCTTCCACCCGGCACGCTGGCCTGCGGCGGCCGCAAACAACTCGTCCTGGCTGTCATAGCCCTGTTTCAACGTCTCGGGTTTGAGGCTGGCGGGCAGTTCCGCCAGCAGCTCACCGCTAAGCCAGTGCTGCAGCAACAATGCCGCGGTACGCTGGGGAATGAAGAGCGAATTGTTCATCAAGACCTCGTGATTGATGGGCGATGGCGGGCAACAGATGCTAGAGCGTGGCATTGATAAGGATAAATAAATTGTCATGATGCCTGGCATCACAAACCGTTATGACCCTGCCTGACGCAATCCCGTGTAGGAGCGGCCTTGTGTCGCGATGGGCCGCAAAGCGGCCCCCGGCAATGTGTGCATTTGCGCTGAAACCCCGGGGCCGCGTTGCGGCCCATCGCGACACAAGGCCGCTCCTACAGGATTACCTGTCAGCAGACACTGGCTGCTTCAGCAGCAATACGTAGGCCATCGCCGCCACCGCCGCGACCGCCGCACTGATCAGGAACGCCGAGGCAAACGACCCGGTCTGCGGTGGAGCTGGCCATGTTCACGCTGAACAACGCGCAGCACAGCAGGGCCACGCTGAGCATGAAGCCGCTGCCGAACAGCGCGGGGTCGTGATGCGAGCGGCCCTGGCTACTACACCGGCAGCTCGGTGGTCAGCTTGATCTTCTCCATCGGCACTTCGGTCTTGACGTTCTGCACCACGCTCAGGCTGGTCAGGTGCGCGATCTGAAAGCGCCGATAGGCCTCCAGGTCCGCCGCCACCACCCGCAACAGCAAGTCGCAGTCACCCGCCATCACATGGCACTCCACCACTTCGGGCAACTGGCGCACCGCCTCGACGAACTCGTCGGTGGTTTCCTGGTCCTGGCGCTTGAGCCACACCCGCACGAACAGGGTCAGACCCAGCGCCACCTTGGCCGGGTCCACCAGCGCCACGTAGCGCTCGATCACCCCGGCCTCTTCCAGCAGGCGCACCCGCCTGAGGCACGGCGAGGCAGACAGCCCAACCTGTTTGGCCAGTTCCTGGTTCTGTAGCCTGCCATCGCGCTGCAGTGCTCGCAGGATACGTCGATCGATAGCGTCGAGCTTGATTGGCATTGAAGAACCTCAAATTGCCAGTTGCCAGTAGCAGATGCCAAATCTTCCAAGCTCCGGTGCAACTACGCAAGCCAATTCCAGCAATACATTGGAATAATTTACCTCCACTGGAGGTGCCCATGAATACCCTTGAACCTGTACTGAACGATCCCCCCACCGCCACGCCGGAAAGCGAACTGCGTCGTGGCGCCACGGCCGCCTTGCCGGTGCTGCTGGGTTTCATCCCCTTCGCCCTGGTGCTCGGCGCCCAGGCTTCCCGGCAGCAGCTCGCGGCAGGCGAAGTGGCGCTGATGACCGGGCTCAACTTCGGCGGTGGCTCGGAGTTCGCCGCCATCGAGCTATGGACCTCGCCGCCGGCGGTCCTGGTGATTGTCGCCATGACCCTGCTGGTCAACAGCCGCCACCTGCTGATGGGCGCGACCCTGGCGCCGTACCTGCGCCACCTGCCGTTGCCAAAAGCGCTCGGTGCCTTGTTCTTCATGTGCGATGAGAGCTGGGCCATGGGCCTGGCCGATGCGCGCCAGCGCGGTAGTTTCAGCCTGCGCTACTTCATGGGGGTGTCGCTGTGCCTGTGGGTGACCTGGGTCGGCTTCACCAGCCTTGGCGCGCAGGTCGGGCCGTTGCTTGGCGATTTGCGCAGCTATGGCTTCGACATGGCCTTCGCCGCCGTCTTCCTGGTGCTGCTCAAAGGCATGTGGAAAGGCGTGCACGCCGCCCTGCCCTGGCTGTTCAGCCTGGTCACCGCGGCGCTGTTCTACCTGCTGATCCCCGGCGGATGGTACGTGCTCGCGGGCACCGTGGCTGGCCTGGTCAGCGCTTACCTGTGGGCCAAGCCATGATCGACGTCGCTACGCTGGTCACCATTGTGGGCATGGCGGTGGCCACCTACCTCACCCGTGCGCTGGGCTTTCTGCTGTTGCGCAACCGAACGCCAGGGCCGCAACTGACCCAGGTGCTGAACGCCGCGCCCGGCTGCGTACTGATCGCCGTGATCGCGCCCAAGTTCGTTTCCGGCCATCCGGCCGACCTGATTGCGCTGGGGCTTACCGTGTATGCGGCTTCGCGGTATTCCATCCTGCCGGTGGTGGTGTTTGCCATTGTCGTGACGGGGGTGTTGCGGGGGCTGTTGCCAGGGTGACTCACCTGGACATGGATGCGGTCAACTCAAGAGCGGTGACGGTACTCACCTCGTCACCCTCACTCCATTGACGCAAATCAAGCCGCCGCCCCTGGTTCGCGCGACGATGGCTGTCAGCAAGGAACGAATCGAAAACCGCCATGCGCATTGTGCTCAAGGCCATCGCCATCGATCACCGTGCGCGGCTTTGGACAAGGAGCCCCACATGAGCCCGCTGAACCACGTACTGGTAGCCACCGACCTGTCCACGTCTGCCCGCAACGCGGCAGAACGCGCTGCGTACCTGAGCAAGGAGCAACAGGCATCGCTGGACCTGCTGTACGTTGCCAACCCGGCCCCCTTCGAGCGCCTGAAACAGCTGGTGGCACCGGGTGACGACCTGCTGAAACGCGTGCTGGATACCGCAGGCGAAAAAATTCGCGCACTGGCTGCAATGCTGTTCCAGCGCCATGACATCGCCGCTGGCGTGCAGGTCGCGCACGGCTCGGTGACCACGGAAATCACCCGTGTGGTGCAGGATAAACGCAGCGACCTGCTGGTGTGCGGGGCGAAGGGCCAGAGCGTGGCGCGGCGCCTGCTGCTGGGCTCCACTGTGCAAAAGATGCTGAACCGCATGCCCTGCCCTTTGCTGGTGGTCAAGCAGGCGCCACGCGATGCGTACCGGACCTTGCTGGTTGCAGTTGATTTTTCGCCTTCGTCACTGCGCTCCATCGAACTGGCAAAAGCCATTGCCCCACAGGCCGAGATCATTCTGTTGCATGTGTACGAGGCGCCGTTCGAAGGCAGCATGCGCTTCGCCCACATCGACCATGACACGCTTGCACACTACCGCAATGTCATCCGCAAGGATGCGGTGAAGCAGCTCGCGGCCTTGAGCGAAACCGCCGGAGTGGCAGATGCTCGGCAGATCGTGGTGCATGGCGACCCTGGCTGGCGGATTGCCGAGCAGGAACAGGAGCTGGAATGCGACCTGATCGTGGTTGGCAAGCAAGGGGAAAGCGCGCTTGAAGAACTGCTGATAGGCAGCGTCACCAAGCATGTGCTTAACGAATCCCAATGCGATGTGCTGGTGTCGCCATAGGATGCAGGTGATGTGGAGGACGCTTGCGTGTCCTCCACCGAAGCCCGCGCCATCTACCGCGGCGCCTGCTTCGCGGGCTCGCCCGCTCCCACATGGATCGCGCTGGCCTTCAGGTTGTGGGCACGACTGTTGCGCCCTCAGTTTTTTTCTGGCTTCAAGCGCCACGCAAAACCTGTGGGAGCGGGTTCACCCGCGAACACGGGCGAAGCCCGTGCCATCCACCACGGCGCCTGCTTCGCGGGTCAGACCGGAACTGACAACCCGACCTTGACCTTGTCCAGGACAATCAGCGTCCGATAGGTCAGGATGTCCTCGTTATCCGCAAAATGCAGCCTGACCAGCTTTTCGAAATGCGCCACATCACGGGCAAGCATGACGATGATGAACGAAACCCCGCCGTTGACGAAGTAACACTGCTGTATCTCCTCGACATTGGCGAAGTACCGCTTGGCGCGGTCCATCACCAGGGATCGGTCGTCCCGCAAGCGCGATTCGACAATGGCGGTAATCATCTGGCCGACACTCTCCGGGGCGATCACCGCAGTGTTGGCGACGATCATCTCGCTTGCCTCCATTTGGGCGATACGCCGCTGTACAGCAGGCGTGGACAGGCCGATTTCCTCGGCAATCGCTCGCTGGGAGGTTTTGTTGTCGCGCTGAAGCAGCCGCAGAATCGCATGATCGAAGCCGTCAAGCGGGCGGCTGGTGGAGTCACTCATTTTCGGGTTCCAAAGAAAGCAGTTCGCTCATCAGGGGGCTATTTTCACAGCAATTCCTTCGAACGCCGAGCCCTAAAATTGCGTCTCGTATGTCGCTGGAGACGAGCGTGGACTCGAAAAGTGTTGGAGCATTCGCTCCTGTCGGCGCTGCCATCGCCGGCCTGGTGTCTGTGCAGACCGGTGCTGCCTTGGCCAAGACCCTGTTCCCACTGGTCGGCCCAGAGGGCGTGGCCGCACTGCGCCTAGGCCTGTCAGCCGTGATCCTGCTGGCCGTGTTGCGGCCCTGGCGCATCTGGCAGCAGGCGAACATGCTTCACCTGCTGGGCTACGGCGTGATGATGGGGCTGATGAATCTGCTTATCTATCGGGCATTTCTCTACATCCCGGTTGGTATCGCGGTGTCCATCGAGGTGATCGGCCCTCTGGGGGCTGCCTTGTTGTCTTCCCGACGCCGAATCGACCTGCTCTGGATTGCCTTGTCGGTCGCCGGCCTCACCTTGCTGCCCTGGGGTACGGATAGCCATGGCCTGGACCCGCGCGGGGTGTTGTACTCGCTCGCCGCTGCACTGGCCTGGGGGCTGTATGTGATGCTCGGCAGCAAGGTGGCGGTTCACGGCAAGCAGGCGGTCGCCACCGGGATGCTGTTCGCAGCGCTGCTGGGGGTACCACTTGGCGTTGACCAGGCAGGTACCGACCTGCTGGCGCCCTGGGTGCTCACGGTAGGCCTGGGCGTCGCTCTGCTCTCCAGCACCGTGCCCTTCCTGCTCGACATGTATGCGATGCGGCACCTGCCGCCGAGCATCTTTGGCGTGCTGCTCAGCGCTTCACCCGCCGCCGGGGCCATAGCCGGCTGGCTGATCCTCAATGAGGTGCTGACGCTGCTCCAGTGGCTGGGCATTGCAGCGATTGCCCTGGCCTGCGCAGGCGCTGCGCTGGTTGGCCAGCGCCGCTGAACGCTTGCTTGCGGAACCTGCAGCATTACTCTCCCTCCAACAGCGGGCGCTCTGCGCAAGGCGTTTCATCGATTGCGCTGATGATTACTATCGAGCGACCCGCATGTTGGCCTGGCAAAAGCGCCCCCTATAATCGCCAGCAAATTTCCCCCGCTCCTTGCGCCTGCTTCAGGCGACATCCCTCTCTTGGAATCCAATACCATGCCAAGTGCCAGCCAGGCCCCTAGCGGCCTCCCCGAACATGATCAACAAAGCGTCAGCCAGCAGTGGCTGGCAATCCTTTCGGTCGCCGTCGGCGCCTTCGCCCTGGTGACCAGCGAATTCCTGCCGGTGGGTGTACTCAACGATGTCGCCAGCGACCTCGGCATCAGTGCAGGCCACGCCGGCCTGATGGTTACCCTGCCCGGCATCATGGCCGCCCTCGCCGCCCCGCTACTGTCGGTGGGCATTGGCGCCCTGGACCGTCGCTACCTGCTGATCGGCCTGACGCTGATCATGATCATCGCCAACTCGGTGGTGGCCTACGCCAGTGACTTCAACCTGCTGCTGTTCGGCCGCGTGCTGCTGGGCGTGAGTATCGGCGGCTTCTGGGCGACGGCCATTGCCCTCAGCGGCCGCCTGGCGCCCAAGGGCGTGGGCGTAGCCCAGGCCACCTCGATCATCATGGTCGGTGTAACCCTGGCCACCGTGCTGGGCGTGCCGGTAGGCACCTGGTTGAGCGGCCTGATGGGCTGGCGCATGACCTTTCTGGTAACCGCGCTACTGGGCGTACCGGTGCTGCTGGCGCAGATCCTGTTGCTCCCGCGGCTCAACCCGGACAAGGCCATTCGCATCAGCGACCTGCCGGCCCTGTTCATCAACCCACAGGCGCGGGTTGGCCTGATTGCCGTGTTGCTGATTGGCCTGGCGCACTTTGCCGCGTACACCTATGTCGCGCCCTTCTTCAAACAAAGCTCCGGCTTCGATGGGCCGACCATTGGGTCGTTGCTGCTGCTTTATGGCGTGGCCGGGGTATTCGGCAATATCTTCGCCGGTTTCGCCGCCAACCGCAGCGTACGTCACACCCTGCTGCTGGTAGCGTTGATGATCGGCACCAGCACTGCCCTGTTCCCTCATTTCGCCACCGGCATGACCGGTGCAGCGATGCTGATCGGGTTGTGGGGCTTCGCCTTCGGCGCGTTCCCGGCCTGCGCCAGTATCTGGATGTTCGTCGTCGCGCCCAAGGATGTCGAACGCGGCATGCCGCTGTTCGTCGCCATGTTCCAGGTGATCATTGCGCTGGGCTCGTTCTTCGGCGGGCGGATCGTCGACCAGCTGGGCAGCTCGGTGCTGCTGAGCCTGGCCACGGCCCTGGTGGGCTGCGGTTTCGCTACGGTGCTGGTGCTGGGGCGTAATGTCAGCAACAGCCTGGCGGCGCAACCTGGCTGAGCAGCCCATCGCCGGCCAGCCAGCTCCTGCAGGGACCGCGTAATTCTTGAAGTCTGCGCTGTACCTGTGGGAGCTGGCTTGCCGGCGATGGGCCGCAAAGCGGCCCCGAATTGCCTGACTGACAGGCAGTGGGGCGCTGGCTGATTTTTTACGCTCTTTTTACGGCTGAGCCGACAGACAGAAGGAATACTGGGCGCGCGATGCTCAGGGATGGCATGCACTTCTACCCGCCAGTCCAGAGAAGCCCTTCGTGAGCCAGTCCACCGTCATCGCAAATCAATCCGTTCCCGGCAAGTCCAACCCCATCGGCATGCTCGTCGCCGCTGTCGGCGTGGTGTATGGCGACATCGGTACCAGCCCGCTGTACACCCTCAAGGAAGTGTTCGCCGGGCACTACGGCGTGCAGGCCAACACCGCCGGCGTACTGGGTGTGCTGTCACTGGTGTTCTGGTCGTTGCTCTGGGTGGTGTCGCTCAAGTACGTACTGTTCATCCTTCGTGCTGACAACCAGGGCGAAGGTGGCATCATGGCCCTGACCGCCTTGGCGCATCGGGCGGCGGCGCCCTACCAGCGCCTGGGCAGGATACTGGTGCTGCTCGGCCTGTTCGGCGCCGCGCTGTTCTACGGCGACAGCATGATCACCCCGGCGATTTCCGTGCTATCGGCCGTCGAGGGCCTGCAACTGGCCTTCGACGGTATCGAACATTGGGTCGTGCCGCTGTCGGTGGTGGTGCTGGTGGCGCTGTTCCTGATCCAGAAGCACGGCACCGCGCGCATCGGCATCCTCTTCGGGCCGATCATGGTGCTGTGGTTCGTCGTACTGGGTGCGCTGGGCTTGCACGGCATCGTCCAGCGCCCGGAGGTGCTGCAGGCACTCAACCCGCTCTGGGCGGTGAAGTTCTTCGTGCTGCACCCGGGCATGGGGGTGGCGATCCTTGGCGCGGTGGTGCTGGCGCTGACCGGCGCCGAAGCCCTCTACGCCGACATGGGGCACTTCGGCCGCAAACCCATTGCCCGAGCCTGGTTCCTGCTGGTGCTGCCCGGCCTGGTGCTGAACTACTTCGGCCAGGGCGCGCTGATCCTTGGCGACCCGCAGGCAGTGCGCAACCCATTTTATCTGCTGGCGCCCGAATGGGCCCTGCTGCCCATGGTCGGGCTTGCCACGCTGGCCACCATCATCGCGTCCCAGGCCGTGATCTCCGGTGCGTTCTCGTTGACGCGCCAGGCCATCCAGCTGGGTTACGTACCGCGCATGTTCATCCAGCACACCTCCAGCGAGGAACAGGGGCAGATCTACATCGGCATGGTGAACTGGGCGTTGATGGTTGGCGTGGTGCTGCTGGTGGTCGGCTTCGAGTCGTCCGGGGCGCTTGCGGCAGCCTACGGCGTAGCCGTGACCGGGACCATGCTGATCACCACGCTGCTGGCCTCGGCAGTGGTGCTGTTGCTGTGGAAGGCACCACGCTGGCTGGCGGTGCCGATGCTGCTGGCGTTCCTGCTGGTCGACAGCCTGTATTTCGCCGCCAATGCGCCGAAGATCCTCCAGGGCGGTGCATTTCCGGTGATTGCCGGCCTGGCACTGTTCACCCTGATGACTACCTGGAAGCGCGGGCGACGGATGATCGTCGAGCGGCTGGACGAAAGCTCGCTGCCGCTGGACCTGTTCATTACCAGCCTCAAGGCCCAGCCGCCTCACCGCGTGGGCGGTACTGCCGTATTCCTGTCCGCCAGGCCCGAGGCGGTGCCTCACGCCTTGCTGCACAACCTGCTGCATAACCAGGTACTGCATGAACAGGTGGTGCTGTTGACCGTCGTGTTCGAGGACGAGCCACGGGTCAGCGCCGGCAAGCGCTTTGAGGTCGAGGCGTTTGGTGACGGTTTCTTCCGCGTGAGCCTGCATTTCGGCTTCATGGAGGAACCCGACGTGCCGTTGGCGCTAAGCCGCTGCCAACGTGCGGACCTTGAGTTCGGCCCCATGCGCACCACTTATTTCCTCAGCCGGGAGACGGTCATTGCAGGCAGGCAGATGGGCATGGCCCGCTGGCGGGAGCACCTGTTTGCCTTCCTGCTGAAGAATGCCAACAGCAACCTGAAGTACTTCAAGCTGCCGCTGAACCGGGTGATCGAGCTTGGCACCCAGGTCGAGATCTGAGCAGTCATGGACCACGATCCTTCTGTCAGCACGACAGAACTTGAAAAGCCGCTGCATGTCTTATCAGCACCTGAGCTCTACCTGCGCCGTTGGAGGCGAAACAACATGAGAAAAACCCTGGTGGCCGTCTTTGCGTGTGCTCTGGCATTCGGCGCAACGGCATTGTTACCTGCCGATATCTCGCCGATGGGTTCCGCGTATGCCAAAGGTGGCGGCGGTGGCGGTGGCGGTGGCGGTGGCGGTGGCGGTGGCGGCCACGGTGGTGGTGGTGGCCACGGCGGCGGCAATGGCGGTGGACGTGGCGCCGGCATGGGTGGGCACAATGGCACTGGCAATGGTGCGGGTCTCGCGGGTGATCATGCCGGCAAGGCTACGCGCGATCATGGTGTGAGCGGCAATCATTATGGAAGCTCACGTAACCAGGACAACGGCCATGGGACCACCACCTCAGGCATTGCCCAGTCCAAGGATACTCGCGGCTTGACGAAATCTACCGCTATCTCGGGGACTACGCCCGGTGATCATAATGCCAAGGGGCTGAGCGGCGCGGTACAAAACTCCTCCAAGAATGATCGATGAGCTGAAGGCTGCCAGGTACTGAATGGGCCTGGCAGCCGCTTCATCGAACGGCTGCGCACTGCGGAACTTAAAAGGCAACCTTATGTCGTATCCGCACTCAAATTCCCACCCCTGCGCCTTTTGGAGGCGAACAAACATGAAAAAAACCCTGGTAGCCGTCTTTACCTGCGCCCTGGCGCTCGGCGCAACTGCATTGTTGCCTGCCGATGTCTCGCCGATTGGTTCCGCATATGCCAAAGGTAATGGCAATGGCGGCGGCAAAGGTGGGTTCAACGGTAATGGCGCCGGCTACGAGAGTGATCATGCAGGCAAGGCCACCCGCAACCATGGCGAGAGCGGCAATCACTATGGAAGCCTTCGCAATGATGACAACGGCCGTGGCACTACCCGGTCCGGCATTGCCCATTCCAAGGAACACAACAAGGCCGGGCGCTCCTCTTCGAAGCATGATCGATAACTGAAAGCGCGCATGGCGTGCCCTCGAACCGGGCGATGCGGTTGATGGCACCGGCTACGCCGGTGTTCGCGGGTAAACCCGCTCCCACAGGTACGGCGCATTCCTTCAGCTGGTGGGGTCCCTGTGGGAGCGGGCATGCCCGCGAAGCAGGCGACGCGGTGGATGGCACCGGCTACGCCGGTGTTCGCGGGCTCGCCCGCTCCCACAGGTACAGCACATTCCTTCAGCTGGTGAGGTCCCTGTGGGAGCGGGCATGCCCGCGAAGCAGGCGACGCGGTTGATGGCACCGGCTACGCCGGTGTTCGCGGGCTTGCCCGCTCCCACAGGTACAGCCCATTCCTTCAGCTGGTGGGGTCCCTGTGGGAGCGGGTTTACCCGCGAAGCAGGCGACGCGGTGGATGGCACCGGCTACGCCGGTGTTCGCGGGTAAACCCGCTCCCACAGGTATGGCGCATTCCTTCAGCTGGTGAGGTCCCTGTGGGAGCGGGCATGCCCGCGAAGCAGGCGACGCGGTTGATGGCACCGGCTGCGCCGGTGTTCGCGGGCTCGCCCGCTCCCACAGGTACAGCACATTCCTTCAACTGGCGGGGCCCCTGTGGGAGCGGGTTTACCCGCGAAGCAGGCGACGCGGTGGATGGCACCGGCTGCGCCGGTGTTCGCGGGTGCGCCCGCTCCCACAGCCTGGTGCCCGCCAGACCTCAAACCCTGAACCGCCCCACCAACGCCGTCATCTCCCCCACCAACCCCGACAACGCCTTGCTCGCCTCACTGGTCTGCTGCGCCCCCGCTGCCGAGGATGTCGACAACTCGCGAATGTTCAGCAGGTTGCGGTCCACCTCTCGCGCCACCTGGGCCTGCTCTTCGGCTGCGCTGGCAATCACCAGGTTACGCTCGTTGATCTCGCCGATCGCACTGTAGATACCCTCCAGCACCTGCCCCGAGGCCAGGGTCACGTCCAGCGTCGACTGGGCGCGGCTGGTACTGGCCTGCATCGAGGCCACGGCCGCTTCGGCACCCGCCTGCACGCGCCCGATCATCTGCTCGATTTCCTGGGTCGACTGTTGCGTGCGGTACGCCAGCGTACGCACCTCATCCGCCACCACCGCAAAGCCGCGCCCGGCCTCGCCCGCACGGGCGGCCTCGATGGCGGCATTGAGCGCCAGCAGGTTGGTTTGCTCGGACACCGAACGAATCACCTCCAGCACCTTGCCGATGTCCCGCACCTGCCCGACTAGTTGCTGCAGATGCGCGCTGCTGGCCTGGATCTCACGAGTCATGGCCTCGGTGCCGTCGATATTGTCGCTGACTTGCCGGCGGCTTTGCGCTGCCAGCTGGTTGGATTCGCTGGTGGTCTGCGAGGTCGTGATGGCATTGCGCGCAACCTCCTCCACGGCCGTGGTCATTTCGGTGACGGCGGTGGCGGCCTGCTCCAGCTCCTGGCCCTGCTGGCGCAGGTTGTTGGCACTTTCCTCGGTGACGGTATTCAGCGCCGTGGCGGCTGCGTCCAGTTGCCTGGCACAGCTGCTGATCTGCCCCAAGGTATCGCGCTGGCTCTGCTGCATGCGTTCAAGTTCATGGAACAGATGGCCGATCTCGTTACCGCCCTGCCCCTGCACCGGCACGCTCAGGTCGCCACCGGCAATGCGCTGGAAGTGCCGGCCAGCTTCGCGCAGCGGGTGCAGCACGCGCTGGGCAACAAAGGCCCAGCACAGCGCCGCCAACAACAGCGTCACGCCCAGCAGCCCCAGGCTCAGCATTTGCGCACGCGCCAGGCGCCGGTCGGATTCCAGCATGATCTGCTGACCGCGCTCACTCAATGCGCCGACCAGTTGCTGGCGCAGCGCCTGCAGCCGGCCCATGGCGTTGCCGGCGTCGGTGTTGACCTTGAAATACTGCTCGAGCGAACGTTGACGGGTTGCCTCACGCTGCCCGGCGACCGCCTTGGCATACTCGCCATAGGTAGACTGCAGCGCGGTTGCCAGTGCGTGCAGCGCCGGCTCGCGGGCGTTTTCGACAAACTCGTCCACCAGCTTCTGGCTCTTGTCGTTCAGCTCGACCGACAGCGCCATGCGCTTGCTGGCGCTTTCCTCATGACCACCCAGCTGCTCGATGAAGCCCGAGGACACATTGGCACTGGCGCGAATCGCCATCAGCAACGCATTGTTCAACCGGTCCGACTGGTGCGCGGTCTGGTCCAGTTCGGTGATCTGCTGGTCGCTGCCCACCGCCGCCCGCCAGGCACTGACGGTGGAAAACAGCAGGGTCACGCTGAACAGCGACAGCACCCAGAACATTCCGGTGCGGATCTTCAGGTTGGCAAGCATGCGGGCAGTACTCCTTGTTGGCACCACTTCTGGTCGATGATTCGACGGTGGGTGTGCTGCTATCGGAGGTACTGCCCCAGGCTTGAGGCGCCGGAGTGCGGTTATGGGCGGTAACCGAACAGATGTTGTCGAGGCAAAGACCGGGCAACAGGCAACAAGCCGACCAGGCGGGAACTTCAACGCTCCAATTCGGTCGATAGCATCCCCTCGCCCTCCAACCGGGCCTGCCCAAGCCCTGCCGAGTCTACCGCCGATGCCCAGCACACCTGTTCTGTCAGCCCTGCTCCTGTTGTTCAGCGCAATCACGGCACAGGGCGCACTGGCCGGCGAACGCTACGCGCCCGCACGCAGCAACAATGCCTCGACGGTGCTGATCGAAACCGCCTCGCAACAATATGCCGACGGCCAACTGGACCAGGCGGCGGCCACCCTGGAGCGTGCGCTGCACATTCAGCCGAACAACCCGGCAACGCTGCACTACCTTGGCGTTTTGCGCCTTCAGCAAGGGCAGTATGAACAGGCCGAAACCCTGGCGCTTCGCTCCAACCTGCGTGTTGGCAACAATCACGCACTGCGCAGCCGCAACCTGCAGCTGATAGAAGCCGCGCACAAGGCCCAGGGCTCGGGCATGCTGCCGACGGCTGCACACTGACGGCGATCAGACGCTGCGCGTCAGGCCATCATCGACCTGCTTTGCCACCGGCTGCGCCGGTGATCACCCGCAAGTCAGCTCTCATGGAACTACCCATAACTCATTGCATCAGCAGGGACCCTGTGGGAGCGGCTTTAGCCGCGAACACCGGCGCAGCCGGTGCCATGCACCGCGTTGGATTCTTCGCGGCCAAAGCCGCTCCCACAGGGTACGCGGACCACTTGCGAAAATCAGTTCTCTACTCGAAAGCGCAGCCCAAAGGGCTGGGTGATCGCCCACAGGGATTGCGCTGGACCGATGTTGCAATCGCCTTCGCCGCTTGCGCCAAACGTTGTGTAGCCATCCGGATTTCATCCATGTCCAGCGAGGCGAAACCGAGGCGCAGGGCATTTTCCACATGACCAAACGGCGAAAACTGCCGGCCACTGCGTACCACCAGGTCCAACTCCAACGCCTTGCCAACCAACTGGTCCACATCGATCCCGTCAGCAAACCTCACCCAAAGTGCCAGCCCACCTTCCGGCTCGCGCACGGTTACCTGTTCGCCAAAGGCATCGCGCAAGCAAGCCAACAGGGTCTCTCGACGCCGGCGATACTCCCGGGCAACCCTACGCAAATGCTTTTTCAGCTCGCCATCATTGATCAAGTCCGCCAGCATCTGCTGCATCACCGCATCGCCCTGCCCCAGGGTCAGCGTCGCCCTGCGTTCGAGCGCCGCAGCCACCTCCGCCGGCGCCACAATGAAACTGCAACGGAACGTGCTGCCCAGGGACTTGGACAATGAGCCAATGTAGATCACGTGCCGCTGCTGACGGTCGCTGGCCAGCGGCAGGTAAGGCCGACCGGCGAAGTGGTACTCATGGTCGTAGTCTTCCTCGACCACGCAAAAGTCATGCTGCCGCGCCAGCTCCAGCAGCTGCTGTCGGCGCCCGGCAGGCAGGCTGACCGTGGTCGGGAACTGGTGATGGGGAGTGATGTACAGCATGCGCACCTGGTGCAGCCGGCAAAGTGCATCGATCTGCTCGACCCGGCAGCCCTCGTCATCCAGGTCCACGGTGACCAGCCGGGCGCCCAGCTGGCGGAAGATCTCCCACGCAGGCGGATAGCTCAGGCGTTCGACCAGCACAACGTCACCGGGCTTGAGCAGCACGCTGGCCACCAGGTACAGCGACATCTGCACACCCTGGGTCAGGCAGATATGCTCGGCGCCAACGTTCAGGCTGCGATTGTGCCGCAGCATGTCGGCCAAGGCGCTGCGCAGGGAGTGGCTGCTGCACGCGCTGCCATGGCGCACGGTGTTGGCGGCAAAGCTGTTGCGCAAGGCGTTACGGTAATAACGGTGCAGAACGGTTTGCGGCAGCAGGCGGTGGTCACAGGCGCCGTTGTCGAAGAACAGCGCACCCGGCCGATCCTGCTGCGCGGCAGCCTGTTCGTTGGCCGCGAAGTAGGCAACGGCAGGCTCCTCCTGTAGCACCAGGGCAAAGGGCTGCGCTGCGTCGGGCTCGGCCTGGGTGCCAGCCGCCAGCTGCCGACTGACGAAGGTGCCACGGCGTTGCACGCTTTCCAGCCAGCCTTTGGTCTCGGCTTCCTCGTAGGCGAGGATCACCGTCTTGCGATTGACGTTCAGCAGTTGCGCCATTTCCCGCGTGCCAGGCAACGGCGTGCCGGGGCGCAGGCGGCCCTCGGAGATCGCGGCTACCAGGCCCTCGACGATCTGCCTGTACGAAGCCTGCGGCTGCGCCCCGTCGAGCTTGAGCAGCGGCTGCCATTTGCGAAGCTGGACCATGTGAATTAACCGAAACTGGAGGTTCTACTGGTCCTGGACTATAGCAACAATCGAACCTCCACTTGCCCCGAGGTGCCCATGCAGAACCGCCACGTCATTGAATTGTCGCCCTCGGGCAAAACCTTCGACGCCAGCCAGGAGCTGCTGCTCGATGCCATGCTCGCCAGCGGCCTGCCGGTGCCCTTCTCATGCCGCCGCGGCGCCTGTGGGTCGTGCAAGGTCAAGGTGGTGTCGGGGCAGTATCGGGACAAGCAGCGGACGGCAGACATGCCCGCGCCCTGCTACCCCCTCGCCGCCAACGAAATGTTGCTGTGCCAGAGCCACGCCTGCAGCGACATGCGCCTGGAAATCCCCGGCTGGTCCCTGGAAACCCAGGCGCTGGAAATCCACGCGCAGGTTCATGGCAAACGCGAACTGAGCGCCGATATCATCGAACTGGTGCTGCAGCCTGCACAGCCGTTGGCGGTACGGGCTGGCCAGTACGTACGCTTTCGACTCGACAACGGTGACAGCCGCTGTTTTTCCATCGCCAACCTGCCCGCCCAGGACCAGGGGCAACTGGTGTTTCACATCCGCAAGGTAAGCGGCGGCCTGTTTACCGAACGCCTGCTGCCAACCCTGCAAGCAGGTGACAGCTTGAAACTTGAAGGGCCGGTGGGTGCCTGCACCTGGCAGCACGAGGACCAGCGGCCCCTGGTGCTGTTCGCCACTGGCACAGGTTACGCCGGCATCAAGCCATTGCTGCTGACCGCCCTGGCAGGTGTTGCAGAGGTCACGTTGTACTGGGGCGGCAGATCGGAAGCCGACTTCTATGACCGTGAGTTTCTCGACCAGGCCAGCCGTGCACACGCTCACTTTCGCTGGCACCCGGTGCTGTCGGACCGGGAGCGCGTGCAGCAGGTGGCGCTGGCCCAGGCCCATCGCTGGGCCGACACCCAGGTCTATGCCTGCGGCAATGCCACGATGATCAGCCAGGTTCGCGAGCAGTGCCTCGCAGCAGGCCTGCAGCCCCATCGTTTTGTCGCGGAGGCTTTCGTTGCCAGCGGCGCACTGGCGCCCGCGGCTTCAACAGCCAACCCATTGCACCCGGAACTGGAAAAAGTCGGCCCGCGCTACTCGCTGGACGGCATGCTCGCTGCCCGCGAGCAGTCGGTACGGGCCGTAACAGCGATCGCCAGCCAGCTGAAAGTCGGCATGACCACCGCCCAGGCGCTGGAGATGGCCGCGCAAACCTTGCAGGCGATGGGCGCATCGCACACCTGGCACCCGACCTACATCCGCTTTGGCGACGACACCGTGCGCACGCCGCGCCAAGGCATTGATCTGCAACGTGTATTACGTAACACGGATATCGTCGTGGTCGATGTCGGCCCGGTATGGGATGGCTATGAGGGCGACTATGGCGACACCTTCGTGTTCGGCCAGCACGAGCTGCACCACGCCTGCGTCAAGGCACTGCATGAAGTGTTCGACGAAACCCGCCAGGCCTGGGGCCGTGGCCTGACCGGGCGCGAACTGTACGACTTCGCCGAGCGCAGTGCCCAGGCAAAAGGCTGGCAGCTGGAGCGCAACCTGGCCGGGCATCGCATCGCCGACTTCCCGCATGTGCTGTATGGGCAGGACAAACTGGCCGAGGTGGAAATCGTCCCGAGCGAAGTGGTGTGGGTGCTGGAGATCCAGTTGTGCCACCCTACCGAGCCGGTCGGGGCGTTTTTCGAAGATATCCTGATTGGCGAGGCCAGGCCGCTTTCATAGATTCAGAAGCAAGCGATCCGCGTACCCTGTGGGAGCGGCTTTAGCCGCGAAGAATCCAACGCGCTGCATGGCACCGGCTGCGCCGGTGTTCGCGGCTAAAGCCGCTCCCACAGGGGCCCTGCTGATTCAATGAGTTATGTGCCGTGCTATCTCAAGCACCGAGCGAATCCAGCACGCCTTGCAGCTTGCCCCGGGTCATCTCGGTGCACGGCTGCATGGGCTCTCGCAGTTCGTCGCTCATCAGCCCCTGTAGCTGCAAGGCCGCCTTGACCACAGCCGGGTTGGGCTCGGCAAAGGCCATCTTCATCCACGGCAGCAACTGGTAGAACGTGCCGCGCGCGGCTACCCAGTCGCCATGGTCGACCTGCTGCAGCATCCGCACGTACAGGTCGGCGCGTACATGCGCCGAAGCCGAAATGGCCCCTGCGCCACCCAGGCACAGGCTGTTGAAGATCTGCATGTCCTCACCGGCCAGCACCTGGGCGTGGCCGTCCTGGATCAGGGCCATGGTGGTCTCGCTGTCGCCGCCGCAGTCCTTCACCGCCGCGATGCGCGGGTGGCGCACGATGCGGCGCAGGGTTTCACGCTCGATGCGTACCCCGGTGCGGTAGGGGATGTCGTAGACGATCACCGGCACGCTGGCGGCATCCGCCACGGTGCTGAAGAACGCCTCGATGCCGGCCTGCGAAGGCCGGATATAGCACGGTGCAGGGACCAGCAGTCCGCCAATGTCACGCCGCTGGATTTCAGCCTGGAAGGCCAACAGCTCGCGCAGGTTGTAGCCCGACAGGCCCATCACCACCCTGCCCGGCTCCACCCAGGCCAGCACAGCGTCCAGCACGGCCAGTTGCTCGGCCTTGGACAGCGCCGCTGCCTCGCCCGTGGTACCGCATACCACAAAACCGGCCACACCCTCTTCGAGCAGCTTCTTCACCAGTTTTTCCAGGGCGGCGAAGTCGATTTCATTGGCGCGCATTGGCGTGACGAGGGCGATCCAGATACCACGGAAATTCGACATGCAAAAACTCCTGATGTTGACCGAAAGTCAGCGTCAGCAGGGCGAAGAGTCGAAGTGGTCTGGCAGGGATACCTGGCGCCTTCTGTCTCGTCAGCCCACCTGACGAGACAGCGCGCCTCGGTCAGATGAGCGGCTGTTTCTTGGATTTCTTGGCAACGGCAACGCACGCGTCTGCCTGGGCGATGAAGCCCGAAGCGAAAATGGCGTGGTTGGAAATGGACATGCCGGCAAGCCCGTTGCGTGGATATGGCTGGATAATGGTGGCGCGGCGCACTCGGTGTCAACACCGAGATAGCAAACCCATCCGGCTGCGCTGGTGTTCACTGCCAAAGCCGCACAGAGATCTGTGGGCCCGATCTTGTACAAGAGGTATTTGATCAATCCAGCATCCACCCAGCATCACCCTCCTCCAGCACACCACCGTGATCCGTCCGGTCACCTTTACGCGCCACGGCCGCGCCCTCGACCAGGAAATGCTCAGCCCCACTCTCGATCACGGCGCCGCACGTGGTCCGATCCCCCACCCTGGCAACCGCCCTGCCATTGAAGGTGTACGTGGCACTGCCGCTTTCTACCTGGTTGACGCCATGCAGCGGGCAGACATGTCGATGGCCTACCAGTACGACAGGGTTCATTGGGCTTCTCCTTCTGATGGCCCGGTACGAGATTCACGGTCCATGTCCTCCGGCCAATGAACCTTGGGTGCCAGGCAATGCATGTGGCTGAGGCCATCGTCATCGTTCCAGTCACGGGGTGGGTGCACGAACTTCGGCAGGGCTTCGGGGCCTTGCTGCATGAATAGCCGGGCGATCGCCCAGTAGGCTTCGCCGTGATACAGGTCGTGGGTGAAGAAGACGCGGTCGATGACTTCGTTGGTTTCCGGGTTGCGAACCGACAGCATGACGTTTTCGATCAGCCCACCGTAGCCGGAGGCGTAGACTCGGTAGACTTCGGCGGTTACGTCGTCCCAATTGTAGGCGACAGGTTTGACGCCCCAGTGTTTGCGGCTGAACAGGAAGAGGTAGTTGCATCTGAATTGATAAATATAGATCTTTCGACGCAAGCGATTAAAACGTATTGGTTCGTCTCGTGGAAGTGCCAAGTCTAGCCGGACAAATGAAAAGACGACCCATATGCAGATTAGAGGCCCGAGTATCAAGATTAGCTTCATAATCCAATCGAAGGCCTGACTGTAATCAATGAGGCCCCAATACACTTGTACAGCTACAAAAAACAAGAACAGCAGCGTCGGAATGCCAAGCAAGGCCAATACACCTCGTAGACGGACTGTAGATCGAGGCAACTCCATGTATACATCATCAGCATGGTTTGGTGGCGGATTAATATCGTTCAAACTCAAGAGCGATGTGGGTGCTTCGTGGGCGCTCGGCAGATCGTAGCGCCAGGCTGGCGCACGTCTCATTAGCACTCTTGGCTCATGCGTCGTCATTTGCCCTCCGGTTACATACCTCAATATACGCACTTTCAATTTCTCGGTCCGGCCAGTACATTACCAGCAATGTTGCTGCGACAATGGAGTGCGCTCCAATTGTCGGCATGAGTTCTATAAGGCCTGAGATAGCCAACTGGGACCGGTCATTACCCTCCGAAAAAGAAGAGTACTTTTTATCAATATTAAAGTCGCTTTTATAGTCGGGCAGCCTAGGCGGAGAAAAGCCAGGGAAGCTGGCCGACTTGGAAGAGCCAGTTGAGCGACGTGCATGAAACTCATCCACAACCAGCGTCTCTCCTCCCGTGTAGTCCGGGAACTGGCCATCACCTCGACGATGGACTGTCAGGCACCACCGATATGCCGACATTCCGTCTTTGTACTGAGGTAGGATTATCTTGAATTTTATTTTTTGTTTCCGTTCAAGACCGGTCAACCCTCCGATCCTTGGAGTGGCCGGGTCGCTTACCAGATTCGCTTCGAAGTGGAATTCTGCCTGTACACCTAGCGTGGCGGCGTTGAGCTCCGCAAATGCGATGTCTGCGTATTCCGGGCTTCTCCAGTGAATGACTGGCGTCTCATCTGCCTTTCCAAAACAGCACCGTCGGGCCCACCGTTCCAGAGCGGATGACTCATTCTCTTCAGCGCTTTTGCTAAGCGTATAGGCAGTCAACGCCAGCACTACAGCGAGGCCTACGGGTCCCCATACAGTGGAACTTAATGCTGTTCCAGCGACGGCAATGGCGCTGGCCCCGTAAAAACCTGCAGCCAACCAGTATCGTATCGCTGCTGCACCATCTCCTGCTGCCGATGCACGTTTAGCAGCAGAAACTGCCTGTGCTGCCTCAACAAACCCGACGACAGCGCCTATTACAGCACCGATCTTTATCAAGGTCTCGCCTGTGGCAGTAGCACCTTTGGTCCATGGCATACCCTTATAGGCACTTGCCCGCAACATGAGCCCAACCAGTTCGATATGCCCTCCCAACAGGCCCAACTGCGATCCTTGCAACGCCAACTTGGCTTCATACGCCTTGGGCCCAATCTCCGCTTCCGCCTTTTCCTGATTCCTGCCAAGGCTGTCCTGCTGCAAATACAAACCGCCTATCGCCAGCAGAACCTCCCAGCTGCCAGCAATCCCGCGCAACCCGGAAAAACCGGTTTTTACCAATCGGGCCGCCTGCTGCGTCGTGATCTTCATCCCGTGCAACAACCTGCGCGCATCGGTTTCCAGCGTCCCCGCTGCCACCGAGATATCCACCAGGGCAAGCTGTGCCGCGCTGCTCGCCTGGGTTACCCCCATGCTGGCCTCCTTGAACAGCCGCCCATGCACTTCCTCGGCCTTGCCTTCGACCCACACCGTCACGCTGATCATCGTATTGGTGAACCGCGGGTCAAGCACGGCCAGGCTCATCAGCCCGTGCTGGATGATCGGCCGCACCTTGCGCATGGCCTTCATCGAGCCAAACTCGAAGTCATCGATATTGCGGCGCATCCGGTCCCGTGCCTCGGCGATCGACGCGTTGGCCTTGTGCTGCAACTCTCGGAGGTGGGCGCTCTGCAAGGCGTAGTACTCGCCCAGCTTCATCTGCACTTCCAGCTCGATCAGGTGGACGCCGTTGTAGAGAAACTGCGTGGCGCTGTTCAGATGCCGCACGGCTTTCTGAATGCCAGGTGACAGACATGGCGCCAGCCGCTGACTGGCCGCATTGAGCGCGCTCTGCGTTTCGGCAATGGCCTGCTTGAGGGTATTGCGCATGCGCAGGCCGGCGTCATCGCTGGCGATGATCTTGCTCAGCATGCCGTAGAGCTTGTCGCTGTCTTTCCAGTTGATCGCTTCTGTGGCGGAGAAACTGGGCAGCAGCCCGGCCAGCAGTGCCTGGTCGCGCATCAGCAAGGCGCGGTAGGGCGGGCTGTCCGGATCTTGCAGCCATTTCAACCAGAGCAGTTCGCTGGTGCCGGAAGCGGGAACATGCGGTTCAAGGCGGGGGACGACAGCTTCCGTAACGCCGCCACCCAGGCACAGGGCCATGGTCTTGGCGTAGGCCACCCCGGACTCACGATCGTTACCGTCGTAGTCGTACGCCTCGGCCACCTTGAACATCGGCGTATCGAACAAGGCAACGTACGCCCTTGCGTCCTTGTCGATGTAGCGCTGAAACTCGCGCTCCTGCTGCTCGTATTCAGCCTGGAACGCGGCCCGCTGCGGTTCGTGGTAGCGCTCTTCAAGCCGCTCGTCACTCTCCTGCTGCGCACGCTCGACCAATAGCTGCCGCTCGACTGCCGGGTCGGTGAACACCGGCGGCCCATCGCCCGTCATCGGTTCCAGCGACGGCACCTTCTGCGCCGCCCATTCCCTGTGCGTGGCACGAATGATCTGCAGGATCTGCGAGGTCTGCAGCTGATAAGCCCGCATCGGTTCTTCACGCCAGGCCTGACGCTTCAGTACCCAGTTCAGGCGCTGATGGTTGTACTCCTGAATCAGCCCGACGGTGTCGTCGAGCACTACCGCCAGTACGCCGTTTTCCAGCTTGTGCCGGTTGATCGCATTGACCAGATACCCACGCAGGGCGAACCGGCGCAACCAGCGGCTGTGGAAGCCATGCGCACTGTCGAAGGGCGCGCAGCCATGCTGGGCATACTCGAATACCTGCTGGTCCACCTGTAGGTTATCGGGCGTCATGGCGATGCCCAGCAGCTCGGGATTGCTGCGTGCCTGAATCAGATCCAGGCCCTCGAAGCGATGCGCAGGCGACGCGCCGCTCTTGTAGGCGTTCAGCACGCTCACCGGCCAAGGATCGCTGGAGAAGGCCAGCCAGGCGCTGGCGTACCTGCTGGTATCGATGTTGAGAAAGGCCGAAGGAATGTCGTGGTCTGCGTTCACGCATTTTTCGGGCAGCGGCGAAGGCGGGCCGTCTGGCGGCTCGTAGGGATTGAAACGACGCAGGTGACCCTGCTCGCTGACGGCATAGGCATGCCAGACCTGCTGGTCGAGCAGCACATACAGGAAGCCCCTGCGCAAGGTGCGCAAGCCGATCTTTGTCGAGATATGCCGGTTATCCGCCACGGTGGAGACACACTCGGGACGGGTATCCGGCACCAGGGCGCGGCGCAGCGGCAGGATCGGCAGGCCCTGGCGCTCGCAGAACATGCACTGGTCGTGTGGCAGCCCGGCTTCGGCGATCGCGAGGGCAATACGTTGGCTGATGGTCATAAGCGACTCTCGGATTTCGGCAGGCATTCGATCAGTTGGCGCCATTGCGCCTCGGAGTAGCGGGCGAGCAATGCGGCAAGAGGCGCCTGACCTCTGGCCGCTGTGTCGATCATTTCGCCCACCGCAGGTACGGTGTGCAGCCTGGGGTGAATGCACAGGTGATGGAGAGCGAAGGCCACGATGTCCTCCATCTCGCTCAGGCCCAACCTGCGTGCATCATCGACATGGTTCGAAGCACGCACCGCAGCAAACGGTGGAATCTGACACTGATTGGTGTGCTGCGAACCCGCTCGCAACACTCTCCAGGTAGCCAGCACACGTTCGATCAGCCCCACGTCATCCTGAATTCGCCGCGCAGGGGTCGGCAAAGGGTGTCGCTGCCCGCTCTGCCCTTTCAGGCTTGCCAACCTCCCACCGCTACTCAGGAACAACCAATCACTGATCGGCCACCATGGGCCTTGTTCAAGCCGCTCGAACGTCGCCGCAAGCAACTCCAGACGGACGGGTTCATAGACCGGGTAGCAGCCAAATTCCCGATTGGAATCGGGCAACCGACACAAGGCCGTGAGATGGGACGCGACAGCGGCCGCAGGCGCCTCACTGAACAGCCAGCCACACAGGTAACGCCGTTGCTGAAACAACGCCCTCTGCGCTGCTCGGGCGGTCAGTTCCAGCAGACGGCGACTGGGGACTATGCCGGGCGAAGCCAGGCAGACCAGTACGGGATGCAGTTGGGGGGCATGGGCCAGGTCGGCCCGGTGCACACGGGTCAATGCCTGCTCACCCAGGGCATTGCGCAGCGGGGCAAGCACGGCGTGGTCGCCATCGTGAGCAGTCGCAAGCGGGTCTATCAGCACATGGCAGTACAAGTGCGCCCCATGATGGCTTTCGATGAGCCTGGCCAGGTTATCGGTGCGCATCAGACCTTGGCCTCGCACTTTTTGCTGGCGTCAGGCGTAAGCGAAAGTGGCTGACTGTTTCCAGCCCCTGACGCAGCCGCACTGGTTTGCCCCAGCAGGTCGAGTTTCAGCCCGTTGATGGTGATGCCCTGCCCGTCCAGCACAATGCTGCCGCCCGCGGTTCTGAACTCGATGCGCTCACTGGCGCGCAGCTGATAGATCGTCGTATGTTGCTCCATGCCCTGCCCGACGGTGACCTTTTGCGCACCTTTGACGACAAGCTCGGCGTCCTTTCCGACAAAGGCCTGGTGATTGGCCCCTGTTGATTCGCTACGGTCGTTGCCTACTTTCTCAAACAGGTCATGCTTGATATCTACACGGCAGTTTTGCCCAATGAGCTGGGTATGGTCGCCCCCGGTTTCCTGGCGGAAGTCATGGCCGATATTCAAGTGCTCATCATTGCCGACCTGTTCGACACGATTACGCCCCACACGCGTGGTCTCGTCATTGCCGACTACATTGTTCTGGTCTCGCTGGGCATGGATGAACACTTCTTCCTTGCCGAGTTCGTCCTCGAAGCGCAGCTCGTTGAAACCATCGCCCTTGTGGGTCTGGCTCTTGATGGTCATGCGCGTCTTGTGTTCGGGCAGGTCGTACGGCGGCAGCTGGTCGCCGCAATAGGTACGCCCGGTGATCATCGGCTGGTCGGGGTCGGCGTTGACGTACTGGACGATCACGTCCTGGCCGATGCGCGGGATGGCCATCGAGCCCCAGCTGCCGCCTGCCCAGCCTTGGGACACGCGTACCCAGCAGGAGCTGAACTCGTTGTTCTCGCTCTCCCGGTCCCAGGGGAAGCTCACCTTGACCCGGCCCCACTCGTCGCAGTAGATCTCTTCCCCGGGCGGCCCGACGACCGTGGCCATGTGCGGGCCGTCGATGCGTGGCTTGGGCAATGGCGCCGGACGCCATTCGATCCGGCCGGGCACCAGCACGGCTTCCTGCGAGTAGCGCGTTCCTTGTTCGGCCCCGGCAGCTTCTTCCTGCAGGCTGGTGAACTGGCTACCCTCGTGATGTACACGCATCACACGCCAATGAGCGTTGAGGTCTTTGCGCGGGTGCTCGACGAGGGTGAAGCTCAGCCCTGGTTGCAGGCGTACATCGTCACCCTCGACTTCGGCAATACGGGCGTCATGGCGCAGGGCCGTCAGGCGGGTAGCGGTGAAAGGCACTCCGACCGCATCACGCTTGTAGCGGCCGGGGTAGTCGAAGCGCTCATAGTCCCGGGACTGATGGGTGATGCTACTGTCACCTGCGCGGTGTTCCTGCCGGTACTGCGGGTTGGTGAAGGTGTAGTCCCGCTGCACCTGGCGTGCGGTGCGTACCTGTTCGCTGTAACGCAGGCGGCGCAGGCAAGGCCTGGCCTGGTCGCCACCGCTGTTGGCGCGGTACAGCACCTGGTCGGGACCGATGTCGTCTTCGTCAAAGAAGTCATCATCCTCGTCGTCGGCCTTGAGCGCGCTTCGGCTGATCTGCCCCAGCGCCAGCAGTCGGTCGGTGATGACCAACAGGTGGTGTTTCGGCGTGTGCTCGAAGCGATAGACGAAACCCTCTTCACCCGCCAGGCGGGCGATGAAGTCGAGGTCCGTTTCACCGGGCTGTACGCAGAACTCGCGCACCTGATGCTCGCCCATGCTCTTGATTTCGAAACGGGCAATGCCCTGGCGCTTGAGCATCAATTCGAGAATCTGCGGCACGGTCTTCTGCTGGAAGATGCGCCAGTTCGAACGCAAGCCGGCACGGGCCAGCACGGGCTCGACCAGGGCGCGGTAACGGGTGCGATAGAACCCCGTCTCACCCTGGCTGAAACTGCTGACCAGGCCGTGCACATAGCGCAAGGGGCGCTCACCGCGCCAGATCGTGAACAGCACTGGTTTGTCGAGCAACTGGCCGAAGTCGACCTCGTCTTCAAAACTGATCAGTTCCAGTTTCAGCTGGAACGGTGAGCTGATCATTTCGTCGAGTTCGAACGAAACCACTTCGAAGTCAATCTGGCCAGCCAGCGGCTGGAAGGTGAAACGCAAGTCGGATTGGCTAGGCATGCGGATCCCCCTGTTACTGCTGCAAGATGCCGTTGAGCGATTCCAGCACCTCGGCGGTGATCAAGCTCAGGCGGTAGCTGTAGTAGCAGTAGGCGCAGACCATGGCGATGGCGGAGATCACCAACGGGCTCCACCAGGGCCATTCCCGGCGCAGCCTGCGGTGGGGGCGATGGACCACGTTGGTATACGGGTCGCCCACGAATTCCGGCGTGGGGCCGCGCAGTTCACGAATGACCTTGTGCATCCGCGAAATCAGGGCGTTGATGATTTCATCGCACTTCGGGTCCAGGGCGTACTTGCCCTTCAGGCCCAGGCAAAAGCAGAAGTACAGGAACTCCAGCACATCCTGGAATTCCTTGGGCGACTGCATCAACCGTTCCAGCAACACGAAGATCTTCTCGCCACCCTGGGTTTCGTCATGGAAGATGCTGAGCAGCGGTTCGTGGCTCCAGCACGAATTGTTCCCCCAGGGGCGGCTCATCACGGCCTCGTCCAGGTAAAGGCACAAGGCATAGGAATAGACTTCGAGGTGTACGGCGGAATAACCGTGCTGCTGTATTTCCTCGCGGATGGCGCTGACCTGGGTCTGCAGGGCCTTGTGCACCTGTTCGATGTTGGGCAGGTCATCCAGCGTACGCAGGCGTATGACCAGGCCGAACAGCGGGTTGGCCGCGTCGAGCATCAGGTTGGCGAAGCCACCGCGTAGCCGGAAGTCCGGGTCGGCCGGATAACCCTGATGATCTGCGCGCCTGCCCTGATCGGGTGGATAGGGTGAATCGGTGCCCCCCGGGACATCGAGCATGGCATGCAGGCTGCTTTCGGTTACGTCATGGGCAGCGTTGGCGGCCTGGGATTTTCCAGGACGAACAGCAGATGGGCCGGGCATGAAGAGGTCCTTGTCTTCCAGTAGGCTGAAGACATGAACACTATCGGGGAATCAATTCTTCGAGGAGCGTAGGGCTTCCCAAAACGCTGTAGGAATTTTCGCCTCTTGGCTTGTCTGGACGCTGCAATGCCGGAATTCCGGGGCCGCTCTGCGGCCCTTTCGCGACACAAGGCCGCCCCTGCAACGACTGCGCCAGCCCTTGTGTGGGCGGCGCAGCGCCGCAACCGATCAATCAGCCAAACAACCTGGCCAGGCAACCCAGCTTCTTCTTGTACGAACGCCGAGCCTCCAGTGCGTCCTCCAGGCTGACTTCCAGGAACCGCGCCTGCTGGTTGGGCTGCATCTGCCCGATCAGGTCCAGGTCGGCGCTGATCACCGTGCCGATCATGGCGTAGCCGCCGCCCGACACCGCATCACGGTGCAGGATGATCGGCTCCAGCCCCGCAGGTACCTGGATCGAACCGATCGGGTAGCAGCTGTCGACGATGTTCGATGGATCCGAGCCGGCCCCGAACGGCTGCTCCCGTGGCTGGAAGCTCAAGGCACTGCCGCCCTTGTAGCGGTAGCCGATACGGTCTGCCTCGGAGCCTACCGTCCAGGCTTCGGTGAAAAAGCTTTGCGCCGCAGCCTTGGTCAGGCGATGAAAATACAGCCCCGGCACCACCCGAAGCACCACCTCGCCGCCCAAGGCCTGGCGCAAGGCCATTGGCAGGCTCGCACCGGCGCGGGTCTTGCCGCTGGGTACGCCGACCGGCAACAGGTCACCCGCCATCAGCTTGCGCCCATGGAAGCCACCCAATGCACCCAACGCATAGGTGGAGCGGCTGCCGAGCACCTCGGGTACATCGATACCGCCGGCCACCGCCAGGTAGGCCCGGGCGCCTGCGGTAGGGAAGCCGAAACGCAACACCTGCCCGGCACGTACGGCAAACGCCGTGTCCGGGCGTTGCTCGCGGCCATCGAGCAAGGCCGGCATCTGCGCACCACAAACCGCCACCAGGGCATCCTGCTGGAACTCCAGCTCCGGCCCCACCAGCGCACACTCGAGGCCCGCGGCGCCGGCCGGGTTGCCCACCAGGTGGTTGGCCGCCCTCAGGGCGTACTGATCGAGGGCGCCGGACGGCGGGATGCCCAAGTGGTAATAGCCTTCGCGGCCCAGGTCCTGCACCGAGGTAGCCAGCCCGGGTTTGAGTACCTTGATCATGCCAGCACCTCCTGCAGGGTCCGTGGATAGCCGACCGGGTCGGCGAGGAACGCGTCCAGGGAGAATTCCACCGGGCGAATGCGCAGGTCGAAGCGGCCTTCTTCGACATCCGCCACCGCCTGGTCGTAGGTGCGGCGGTCGATGGGCTTGAACTGCACGATGTCTCCGGGGCGGAAGAACACCATGTGCTCCTTCAGGTAGTTCAGTGTCTGCTGCGGGTCGTAGATCGGCGCCGGGGTGACACCGAACATCTGGTAGCCGCCTGCCCCGCGCACCGAATAGATGCAGCCGAAGCAGCCGCCATGGCCAAGGGTGAGCTTGGGGGTGTCCGTACGCGGGCGCAGGTACTTGGGCACCTGCAGTTGCCGCTCGCGCTCGACCATCTGGAACATGAACGGCAGGCCGGCAACGAACCCGACCATCGACACGAACCACGGCGCGCCGCTGTGCGCGGCAATGAACGCCTCGACATCGGCCAGGCCGTTGATCCGCGCGGCATACTCCAGGTCGGTGCTGCCCGGGTCCTGGTGGCGGTCACGAAAACGCATCAGCGTTTCATGGGTCCAGGGGTCGTTGTACAGCACTGGAATCTCGATGATCCGCGTCTGCAACGAGCGCTCGGCCACCGCCTGCGCTTCGGCACCGCGCACCGCCTCCAGCAGTGCCTGCGGCGCGATACGGTCCGGGTCGAAGCGGATCTGGAACGAGGCGTTGGCCAGGCACACATCCAGCACGCCATCCAGGGCCAGCCGCTCCACCGCACGGGTGACGGCCATGCCCTTGAAAAAAGCCTCCAGCGACATGCTCTCGCTGACTTCGGCAAACAGGTGCTCGTCGGCGCCAAAGCTGTAGCGGATCGGGGTTGTAGCAAGCGGTTCGGCCATGACTGTTCCTTTTCTTGGAATCTTTATAGAAAGGCAGGCGAAAGCAAATTGCACGGGCTCCGGCGTATACCCGCCAGATGCCCCACGGATTCAGCGTGGCGCGCGCACCACGATACCGGCAGCGTCCAGCGCCTGGCGCGTGGCCTCGACCAGTTCGAGCGCACCCGGGGTGTCACTGTGCAAGCAGATGGAATCGAATTCGATGGCCAGGTCCTGCCCCTCGACCGTGCGCACCACGCCTTGCTGACAAGCCCGCAACACCCGTTCGGCGACCGCTCCGGGCTCATGGCCCCGCACGTTGCGGGTGAACACGATCGACCCGCTCAGGTCGTACTCGCGGTCGGCGTAGAACTCGCGAATTACCGGCTGGCCAAGCTCCTGTGCAATGCGACAGATCACTGAACCGGGCATGCAGTACAGCAGCAGCTCCGGCTCGATCACCCGCAGGTTTTCCACCAGCAGCCGTGCAGCTTCTTCGTCACGTGCCAGATGCATGTACAGCGCACCGTGCGGCTTGATGTGCTGCAGGCGCACGCCCTGGGCGCGGGCAATTTCACGCAAGGCGCCGAGCTGGTAGAGCATGTCGTCGACCAGTTCCTGGGCCGGGGCATTGATGTGTCGGCGGCCGAAGCCGACCAGGTCGCGGAACCCAGGGTGCGCCCCCACTGCGACGCCCAGGGCCTTGGCCCGCTCGACGGTACGGCGCATGGTGCCGGGGTCACCGGCATGGAAGCCGGTGGCAATGTTGGCCGTGCTGATGTAGCCCATCAGCTCGTTGTCGACGCCGTCGCCAATGGTCCACGGGCCAAAGCCCTCACCCATGTCCGAGTTGAAATCCACCACCTGCATGACTGTCTCTCCTGGCGCTTGTGACTGCATGCAAGCCACGTTAGATTCTCCGCACCCCCTTGGGAAGATCTATAAACAGATAGGGTGTCTTCTGAAAATCAGATACCCCGGGAGCCTACCGTGTCACTGACCCTGCGCCAGGTCCGCTATTTCGTCGCCACCGCCGAGATCGGCCAGATTTCCCAGGCGGCAATCCACCTGAACATTTCCCAGTCTGCGGTGACCACGGCGATCAAGGAGCTGGAGGCGATGCTTGGCGTGCTGCTGTTCCAGCGATCGGCCCAGGGCATGAGCCTGACCGAGGCCGGCCGCCACTTCCTGAACCGCGCCTACGTGATCCTGCGCAGCGTGGACGATGCGCTGAACAGCCCGCTGCCGGACGTGCGCGCCAGCGGCCTGCTGCGCCTGGCGGCAAGTTATACGGTGATCGGCTACTTCCTGCCGCATCACCTGCAGCGGCTGGAGCACTGGCACCCGGACGTGACCCTGGAGCTGTACGAACAGGAGCGCAGCGCCATCGAGCAAGGCTTGCTGGAGGGGCGTTTCGACATGGCAGTGGTGCTCACCGCCAACCTCACCCACCCGGACATCGTCTCGGAAACCCTGTTCAACTCCGAACGCCGCCTGTGGCTGCCCGGCCATCATCCGCTGTGCGAGCGCTCGGCGGTAAGCCTGGCCGAAGTGGCCTGCGAGCCGTTCATCCTGCTGACCGTGGATGAGGCCGAGCAAAGCGCCATGCGCTATTGGGAACAGGCCGGGCAGCGGCCGCAAGTGCGGGTGCGGACCAGTTCGGTGGAGGCCGTGCGCAGCATGGTCGCCAATGGCAGCGGTGTGGCGATCCTGTCGGACCTGGTGCACCGGCCCTGGTCGCTGGAGGGCAAGCGTATCGAGACGGTGACCATCAGCGACCCGGTGACACCGATGAGCGTCGGGCTGGCCTGGCACCGGGAACGGGCGTTCAGCCCGGCGATGCAGGCTGTGCGCAATTACTTCCATGATGCTTTTTTGGCACCGCAGCAGTTGTCGGCACGGCGCTGACCGTTCCCTGCAGGCCCGACTCTTCACGGGTAAATCCGCACACAGCGTCTGCATTCGGAATCAACGCCACTCGCTATAGGGCTCCAGCGGCGTCACCGGCAGCGCCAGGTTGCCTCGCCACGGCTCGAACAGGTAGCGCAGGTAGAGCATGCCATGGCTAGGCGCATAGTCATCGCTGTGCTGCCAGTCGAAGCCGCCGCCCAACACCCACTGGTCGCTCAGGCGTCGCTCGAACAGCCCGCGCAGGCGGTAGCCCAGCCCGCTGCTGTCGCTGGCATCGCGCATCGCATCGTTGTTCGAATCGTCGATATCAAATCGATCCATCAACTTACGGTTGAGGTGCGTGTCCGGATACAGACGGCTGCGGCCGCTGTGGGCCTGGGACCAGCTTACAGACCCCTCCAGCAGCACCGACCAGTCGTAGTTGCGCCAGGCATAACTGACCGGCACGCCAACCGATGTGTAACGCTGAGGGCTGTAATAGCCGCCCTGCCCCAGGCTGTAGCCGCCCAGGTCCTTGTCGTGACGCCAGTGCATCAGCGTAAGGCCCACGCGCACACGCTCATCGGCTTTTTCCACCACGCGGTGGTACCAGCCGGCCATGGCCCGGGTGCGCTGGTTGTCGGCGACGTTTTCGCCATACAGCCAGTGGTGCCCGAGGCTGGCCCAGACGCCATTGTCACCGCCCTGGTCCCAGCTCAGGCCGAGCGTGGCGCCATTGGCCGTGACCCCACCCCAGCGCACGCCCGTGCGCGGGTCACGTGCCCCGGCAAAGGACAACAGCGAGTTGCTCATCGGCCGCCGCGAAGCGGTCAGCGACCAGCCAAACTGGCCGAGGTCACCGTTGAACGTGGCGCCACCCAACCAGTTGTTGATCGCATATCCTTGGGTGGTGCCCAGGTCGAAGGCCCAGCGGCTACCCTGCCAGCCCAGCGCCAGCACACTGCCGTCAGCAGTTTGCGAGCCCCCCTTGCACTCGCCAACAACCTGGCAGCTACCGAAATCTGTGGTATAGCGCCCATCATCGTCTTGCTTGAACGACCCCGCATCCATGCCGATGCGCTCCACCCGCGCAAAGGCGGTGCCGTCCTGCCAAGGGGTATCGACATGCAGCAAGGTCGACTGGGTACTCAGTTCGGACGTGCCCGGCGTGCCGTCGTCCTCGCGCCAACCGTAGTCGTGCATCAACGTCACATGGGTATTGCGCTGGCGATACAGCGCATCGACGTCGCTGCGCAGGCTGCGTGCCAGCCAGTCGTCGTCATCCTGCTCACGGCTGGCCAGCGTCAGTGCACGGTCGTCCCGTGGCGACACGGCAGCACGCTCGAGCATCTGCGCATCGGCCATCGCTGCGGCGTAAAGGTCCAGCGCCCGTTGCGGGTCATCCTGCGCCACCAGGCGGGCAGCATCGCGCCGCAACAAGGGATCGGGGCGAGGCTGCTGCGCTGCGATCTGGTCGAGCATTGCGGCCGCCTGGTCGTGTTTGCCCAAGGCGACCCAGACAGCCGCCAGGCGCCGCTGGGCGTTGCTGTCATCGGCAGCCAGTTGCGGTACCTGCACAGCCAGCATGTGCCGGGCCTGTGCCAGGTTGCCTTCGGCCACCGCGCTTTCGATCACGCCAAGGCGCGCCTGGGGTTGCCCAGGCTGCACGGCAAGCACGCGCTGGTAATAACCGCGCGCCTTGCCAGGCTCACCATTGGCCGCCGCCCAGTCAGCCAGCAGCATCAGGTCGTCGGTGCTGCCTTCGCCACGCGCCAGGCTGGCCTCGAGCAGGCGGGACGCTTCAGCCGTGCTGCCTTGCGCCTGCAGCTGCTGCGCCGAGGCCAGGGTCATGCGGCGGCGGATACGCTGCTCCAGTGCATGCATGTCCGCACTCCAGGCCCCCTGCGGCACCGCGCCCAGGCTGTCCAGGGCCAGCGCATCGCGGTCGCTGGACTCCAGGAACAGGCCATGGGCATAGCGGGTAGATGGGTCGCCCGGCTGGCGCTGCACGATGCTGGCGAATGCCGCGTCGGCTTCGGCGGTGCGCCCCAGGTGGCGCAGGCTGCTGGCCAGCTGGTAGACCAGCCAGGGCTCATCGGGGGCCAAGGCCGTGGCCTGGCCCAGCGCCTGGCTGGCCGCCGCCCAGTCCTCAAGCTGCATGGCCTGGTCACCTTGCTGGCGCAGGCGTGCGAGTTCCAGGCTGCGGCGCAGGCTGGCGAACTGCGCTTGCTGCCGAGGCGACAGGCTGTCGAGGTACGCCCGCGCCTTGTCGGGCGATTGCGCCTGGTACACACGCACCAGGCCGCGCACGGCACTTTCGTTATCCGGTGCCATGCGCCGAACCTGCAGGAATTGCCGCTCGGCGGCGGCTGTATCGCCCTCGGCCAGCGAGACATCCGCCAGGCCCAGCAAGGCGTATTCCTCCTTCGGGCGCTGCTGGCGTGCCTGCTGGTAGAAGGCACGGGCAGCGCGCAGGTCTTTCGCCTGCAGTGCCCGCTCGCCTTTGCTGAGCAGCGCCCAATACTGGCTGGACGACTCCAGGTCCTTCCACTGGCTGATCCAGTAGGTGTCCTGCTCCTTGGCACTTGCCGCCCGGAACGCCGCATTGGCGTCTTCGTAGCGGCTCTGGCGCATCAGCGCATAGCCCAGTGCACCCTGCAGGCTGGCATCATCCGGATACTGGCGCAGCGCCCGGCGCAGTTGTGCTTCGGCTTCAGCGTTGCGGCCCTTGTCGAGCAATGCCAAGCCCCGCCGGCCAGCCTGCCAGGACGGGTCGGCCAGCAGTTTGCGCTGCTGTTGCAGGGTCTCGCTGGCCTGCGCCTGCAACGGTGAAGCCGGGTAACGCTGGAGAAACGCTTGCCAGGCCGCCGCGCTGGCGGCGCTCACCGCTTGCCCGGACAGGTAGTCGAACTCACGCTGGGCAGCGGCATCCCGTGCGCCAGGGTCGCGCGACAGCTGGTCGAGCAAGGCCAAGGCTTCGCGGTCGCGATTTTCGGCGAACAGCCAACCGGCCAAGGTCTGGCGCAGCCCGGCACTGCCCGGGTACTGCTGGTCCAGTTGCTGCAGCTGCCTGATCGCTTCAGGGCGCTGGCCTGGGAGGTTGCCGCGCACGCGCCAGTAGTCCAGGGCCAATTCCAGGCTTGGCGGTTCACCAGCGAACAACTGTTCATAGGCCGCCAGCGCCTCTTCATTGCGCCCGGTGACCGCCAGCAGGCGGGCCTGCTGCAATTGCCGCACGCGCTCCGGCTGCTGCAGCTCGAGCAGGCGCCTGGCCTGGCGTGCCTGCAAGCTGCCAGGCGCGATGGCACTGATCCGCGCACTCAACTGCTCGGCCTCGGTGCTGTTCTTTTCGCGCAATGCCAGGCTCAGGGCCGCCAGCAACACATCCGGGTTGCGCGGCTCGAGCAATTGCAGCCGCCCCAGTGCATCGCGCACCAGGTCGTCACGATGCAGCGCCTCGCCGCGACGCACCTGGTCCAGCAGCCATTGGCGCTGTTCGCCGGCATCCTTGGGTTGCGCCGTGGCCTGGCAGGTCACTGCCGCCAGCATCAGCACGCCGATCATTCGCTGCATGGCGCGCTCCAGGCCGGCAACAGGCGGCCGTGCGGGTCAAAACGGTAGCGGCCTTGGTCCCAGCCCTGGCCAAACAGCGCCAGCACCTGGCTGTAATAGGCCTTGGCTTCGACTGGCTGTTCGCGCAGGCGCTGACGCAGTGCCGCCAGGCCCGCGACGTGCTCCGGCGATGCTGCCAGCAACGGCAGCAACGCCGCAGAGAAACCCGCCGGGCCATGGCCACTGGCAACACCGCTGTGCGCATCCACATGCTCTGGCGGCAACCCCTGGCGCGTGGTCAATGCCGCCATCGGGGCATAGTGGGCCACCAGTTCGGCACGCTGCGCCGCGTCCTTGGCCAGCATGCCGACCCACAGGTAGACGCGGATGGCGTCGTAGTCACCTTCACTGCCATGTTGCGGGTCCGCTGCCAGTTCACCGGCTGGCGTCCACAGCAGCCAGTCCGGGGCAAAGCCCTTTGGCGACGAAGCCAGCCACAAACGCCGCGTGTTGGCCGCCAGCTCGCCCCACAACGGGTCGACCAGGCTGAAGCGATCGAACAACTGCAGCGGCAAATAGCTGGGGTTCAAGCGGGCGCCACGAGCATCCTCGAAGCCGTAGTCCCCCGGCAGCAGCATCACCCCCAGGCCCGGCAGCTTGCGCACGGTCTGCGCGGCGATACGCCACAGCAGGCGCTGGCCCAACTGCGTATAGGCCGGCTCGTCCCACAGCCGCCCGGCTTCCAGCAGGCTGTAGGCAATCCACAGGTCGGCATCGCTGGCGTTGTTGGCATCCAGCACCTGCCACTGCTGCTGGTCGTTACGGCCCCACAGCCAGGCGGGCAGATGCCGGGCCAGGTCGCCCTCCGCCAGGTTGTTGCCGGTCCAGCGCAGCAACTGCGCGAAGGCTTGCCGGTCATTGCCCACCAGGGCGAAGAACAGCGCGTAGCTCTGCCCTTCCGAGGTGGTGATCAGGCGCTCGTCGCTCGGGTCGATGACCCGACCGTCGACACTCACCAGTTCGGCCTTGAAGCGGTCCCAGGCCGGCCATTTGCAAGCCGGTGCGGCACTCGTGACGACGGGCAGGCCCAAGGCGACCAGCCCCACCAGCAACTGACGCATCATCACCCCGCCTCACCCAGGCGGCGCTTGCCTGCCCAGCGCAGTGCCCGCCACAACAGGAAGGCAAACAGCACCACGCAAATGGCCGCGATTGCCGCCAGCAGCACCGGGTGCTCGGACAGGTGGAACCACAGCAGTAGCCACCACGGCAGCGCGCCTACGAAGTAGTGCTCACCGACGAACTGGCTGGTGACGCCGCTGCTGCGCACCAGCGTCACCGAACCGGCCACCGCATCGAGCTTGCCCACATCGCCGAGCACGTCGCGCAGCAACGCTTGGTCGCTATCGCTGTTGGCCAGCAGGGCGACGACGCTGCGCTGCTCATGGAAGGGCGACTTCAGCCCGGTGATGGCCGCAATCGGCGCCTGCGCGCTGACTGCCACTCGGCTGCTCGCGGCCACCGGCGCGGTATCGAAGCGCTGGCTGCCCGGCAGCCCTGTGCTACGGCCCTGCAGCAGCCAGTCCCGCTGGGCACTGAGCAACAGGCCAAGGTTGGGCGCATCCCCCAGCGCCTCAGGCAGGCTGCCGAGCAGCAGCAAGTCGGCATCGGCCGCTGCGGCCTGCTTCCAGTCATCGACCAGCCGCAGGCCAAGCGCCGGGTAGCCGATCTGCCCGGCCAGCCCGCCGACCGCATCGAGCAAGGTGCCCACCTGCATCGCCGTGGGCTTGGCCGGCATGACGACCAGCGTTTCGGAAAGGTCGGCCATGCGGCTGAACGGGAAGCCGCTGCGGGCGAATGCGCGCAGGTCGGGCATGGCGATGTAGTGGTGGTAACCGGACAGGTCGATGGTCGAGTTGTCGTCGATCGCCGCGCGCACATCCACCGGCAACGAGGTCTGGCAGCGGTCGCGCTGGGCGCTACCCAGGGTGCTGGCAAAGCTGAAATCGAAGCGCAGGCGGTTGCGGTCGCCGATCTTCAACGCCGGTACCAGCGACTTCTCGGTCAATGCGCTGTTGTCACCGGACAGCACCGCCAGGCGCATTTCCTCGAGCGTACCGCCGCGCCGGTCATTGCCCACCAGCGGCATGCTGGTGATGTACTGGTCGTTGACGCTGATGCTCAGGCGCGATTCGTCGCTCACTGCCGGGGCCGTGTAGCGGTACAGCGTACGCAGCGGAATGCCCTGGTTGCGCCAGACGAACAAGTCCGGCGGCAGGTTCAGCTCAAGTGTCACCGGCCGCGGTTGCAGGCCACTGACCTGCAGCTGCTCGGGGTAATCGAGCAGCTCGGCGAAGCGCACCGGGCGGTCGGTGCGTGTCCAGTTCGGCGCATCGTAAGGCTGGCGCGGCTGCAGTGCCGTCATCTGCTCGACCTTCACCCGGGCACCGCGGAACAGGTTGTTGCCAACCGCCAGCGCCGAGGCGGCCTTGACCAGGTCATCGTCGTTGCGGCCCAGCACCAGCAGCACCTTGCTGAAACGGTCGTCCGGGTGGTCGATCATCTGCAGTACCGGGCCGTCGACCGGCGGGAATTGCTGCAGGTCGGCAAGGAAGGCCGGGCGACGGTCGTTGCTGGCAAACACGATGCTCGGCGTGGGTTTGTCGCCACGGGCCGGCAGGCTGCCGTACAGCACCGGGAAGGTCGCCTTGCGCCAACCGGCCTGGCTGCCGAAGTAGGACGCCAGGATCGCCGCCGCACGCTGCTCGCCCAGGCTCGGCACGCCGCTGAACACCACCGGCAGCGTTACCTTGCCGGTGTCGCGCACATCAAAGAACGGCAGCGGGAAGTACGCCAGGTCGTTGTCCAGGGCCAGGGCCTGTTCGTGCAGCTGCACCTGGCTCTTGCGGTTCAGGTTCAGCCACAGGCCGCTGTGCGCAGGGTCTTCGCAGATGTCGGTGTAATGCCCGACGAACTCCAGGCGTACCCGGTTGAAATCGCTGAGCAGCTTCGGGTCCAGCGGCAGCTGGCGGCGCACGCGCTGGCCAAGCTGGTCCTTTTCCACCGGCACCACGCCCATCAGTTCGTCATTCAGGTACACGCGCAGGTGCGACAGGTTCGGCAACAGCGCGGGCGATGGCGTGTAGTCCAGCTGCAGGCTGGCGTCGGTGGCCAGGCGGTCGCGCCGCAGGCCGAATTCGATATGCTCGCTGTTGCGCACCCCCAGCAGCAGGCTGTCGGAGGCATGCCCGAGCTGCTCGAAGGTTTTCGCAACCGCCCAGTTCGGCACCGTGGGTACGGCTGGCTCGGCAAGCGGAGCGACAGAGGCGGCAGCGGCGCTTTGCGACAAGGCAGCAAGCAGCGCCATCGCCAGGCCCCAGGTACGCGCGGGATAACCAGTCATCATGCGTCTCGATCAACAGGGTTCAAGGAAGGGACAGGCTGCGGTGTGCGGGGCCTGTAGCTGGCCAGCCAGTTCGCCAGCGCGTGCAGTGGGTGCAGCCACGCCCGCACCCATGGCGGCAAGTGTTCGACCAGCCGCAGGTAACCGACACCGCCCAGCTTCAGCACGTCGACCAGGCTGCGCAGCGGGCGATCGACCTCGTGCTGCTCGTTCCAGCCAAGCCAGGCATCGGCGCGGGCAAAGGTGCAGTGGACCAGGTCGATACGCTGTTGCTGGCCGAGGTCATGGAACACCAGGCCCACGTGTTGCCCGACGGTACGGGTGACACAGGCCTGGAAGGCGAACTCGCGCTGGCCGCGGTTGAGCAGCAGGCGCACCCGCTCCCCCGCTTGCAACTCGAGGCCCCGGTGCAATTGCAGGCCGACACCGCCGTCGGAGTAGTCGACCAGGGTACAGGGGTAGGCGTGACCGCTGGCCAGCACCAGCCCCGCCGGCAAGCGCATCTGCACCCGGTGGGCGCGGCGCACCTGGCGCACTTCGGCAGCCACGGCGACGGCGGCGCCGATGATCAGCAGGTTGTAGATCACCCACAGCGAGCTGACGATCACCGTGCCGATTTCCGCCGCCGGGCCGGTGAACAGGCGCCACACGGCGAAGCCCAGGCCGGCCACGTTGAGCGCCGCCAGCCACAGGTAGGGTTGGGCGATGCGCCAGTCGAACTGCTCCTGCTCCATCAGGCCGCCCTTGGCGGTGACGTTGAACTTGCCCTTCTTCGGCGCGAACAGCGCGACCGTGGTCGGGCGGGCGATGTACCAGGCCAGCACGGTCTCGTAGACCTCGCCCCAGAAGGTCTGCCGGTACTTGCCCTGCATGCGCGAGTTGGTCAGGCTGGCGTGGATCATGTGCGGCAGCACGTACAGCAGGATCATCAACGCCGGTGCGTAGATGATGTAGGCATGCAGCAACAGGAACGCCAGCGGCGCGGTCAGGAACACCAGCCGTGGCAGGCCGGCCAGGAAGTGCAGCATGGCGTTGGCATAGCACACCCGCTGGAACAGGCTCAGCCCACGGCCGAACAGCGGGTTGTCGGTACGGAAGATCTGCACCATGCCCCGGGCCCAGCGAATGCGCTGGCCGATGTGCGCCGACAGGCTCTCGGTGGCCAGGCCGGCCGCCTGCGGAATGCTCAGGTAGGCCGATGACCAACCCTGGCGGTGCATGCGCAAGGCGGTATGGGCATCTTCGGTCACGGTTTCGACGGCGAAACCGCCGATGCTCTCCAGCGCGGTACGGCGCAGCACGGCACACGAGCCGCAGAAGAACGCCGCGTTCCACATGTCATTGCCATCCTGGATCAGGCCGTAGAACAGCTCGCCTTCATTGGGGCGACGGCGGAACGAGCCCAGGTTGCGCTCGAACGGGTCGGGCGAGAAGAAATGGTGCGGCGTCTGCACCAGCGCCAGCTTCGGGTCCTTGAGGAACCAGCCCACTGTCATTTGCAGGAAGGAGCGCACCGGCACGTGGTCGCAGTCGAAAATGGCGATCAGCTCGCTGTCGGTCACGCCCAGCGCATGGTTGAGGTTGCCGGCCTTGGCGTGCTTGTTGTCCGGCCGCACGATGTAGCCCACCCCCACTTCGTCGGCGAACGCACGGAACGCCTCGCGCCGGCCGTCGTCGAGGATATAGATGCGCAGGCACTCGCGCGGCCAGTCCAGGCCCAGGGCGGCCAGCACCGTGGTGCGCACCACCGACAAGTCTTCGTTGTAGGTGGGGATCATCAGGTCGACGGTCGGCCAGTGCGCCGGGTTTGCCGGCAGGTTCGCCGGCTTGCGCTGCAACGGCCAGCTGGTCTGGATGTAGCCCAGGATCAGCACGAACCACGAATAGGTTTCTGCCGCCAGCAGGATCACCCCGCACACCAGGCCCGTGGTGTCGTTCCAGTTCAGGGTCGAGGTGTAGCGCCACCACAGGTAGCGGCAGGAGATGAGCGTCGACAGCACGATCAGCATCAGGGTCGGGAAGCGGCCCGGCATGTGCCGCACCAGCAGGGCAATGCCCAGCAGCAGGCAGATGAACACCAGCTGCGCCAGGTAGCCGAACGGTTCGGTCACGCACAGCACGGCCAGGCCGATGGCGCCCAGGGTCAGCACGCTGTAGAAAACCCACCGGGCGAACACGCTCAAGCCGCGCAGGTGTGCCGAGGCTTGCTGCTTGAAAGCGCTGGCGCGGTAGCGCGCAGGCAGCTGCTGCAGGCGGTCGATCAGCAGGCCATGGTAACGGCGCAGCACCTGGCGCATACCGCGCAGCTGTGCACGCACTGCACTCCAGGCACGGCGGGCAAACCCCGGCTCGCGAGGCAGCGGTTGGCGCCGAACCAGCAGCCACAGGCTCTGGATCAGCAGGCGCAGCGGGTCACCCAGGCTTGGGCGCTTGCCCGCCAGTTGCGGGTACAGCCGCTGCCGCTCGGCCAACAGGGCTTGCCAGGTAGGCGACTCCAGGCGCAGGAACAGGAAGGCCAGCCACACGCCAAGGGTAAACAGCCACGCAACCGGCCGCCGCGCGCCACGTGTGCGGAACCAGGCGTAGGCCGACAGAGGGGTCAGGGTCACGACTGGCGCCTCGTCAGGCAGCGCACCGCCAGGCTCTGCACGTCCCGGCAAGCCAGGCTCTGCGGCGCGTAGTGGCCAAGCGGTGCCTTGCACGCCAGGGCCTCGATGAACGCCTCGTCGCGGTGCACCACCTGGATCGGCAAACGATCACGGAACAGGTCGCGCCACACCATCAGCAGGTCGCTCTGCAAGCGGCTGGCGGGGTCGTAGCGGTTGACCAGCAACAGGTCGTAGTGCTCGACCTGCCGGCGCCCGAGCAGCAGGTGGCTGGCCATTTCGGCCTCGGCCACCAACACCCGCACGTCAGTCTCGACGCTTTGGCCAGCGGCATCGGCCGGCAGTTGCGGCAGATCGAACAGCAACCAGTCGAAGTGTTCGGCCAGCTCGGCCTGTCGCGCGCGCCAGGCTTCAGCATCGGGCAACGGCGGCCGCGTGCCGGCAGGCAGATTGCCGAACGGCATCAGGCACAGGCCATCGAGCACCTCGTACATGGCATCGCTGTATGGCCGCCCTTCCCGCTCGGCAAGCGCCCAGCCCTCGTGGGTGTCGAGGGGCAGATTGAAGTGCAGGCCGAGCAGGTTGCTTGGGCACAGGTCGACCAGCAGCACCCGCTCACCTACGCCCTGCAACGCATGCCCCAGCGCGGCCAGCAAGGCACTGCGCCCCAGGCCACCGCGAACGCCGTGCAACGCCAGGCTGGTCATGGCGACAGCACCTGGCGCCGCGGCGCCGCCGTGTACAAGGTGCCCTGGGCGCTGCTCCGGCAGCTTTCACCCAGCAGTGGCCAGCGCTGCAAGGCCTGCTGGACACCCACCAGCAACGAGATGTCCTGGTAGTTCAGGTCCGGCATGTCCAGGTGCTGGCGCAACTGGGCGATATCGTCGCTGCGGTCGGCGGGGTCTGCCTTGCCAGTGATCATGGGCGCTCCTTCGGGACAGGCTGCCAGTCGGGCTGGCCTTGCAGGCGCATGTAGGCGCGCCCCTGGTAGTTCAGTACTTGCGCACCTGCGGTTTCCGCGACCTGTTCGGTGGTCGGCAGGTCGCTCAGCAGGCTGGGCACATCCAGCAGCTGCTGCTGGCCCAGGCCCGCATACACGCGCGAGATCAGCTCGGACAGCGCCAGATAGCTGGTGGGTGCCGAGACGTGCAGCGGCTCGCTGCGGGCAGGTTGGCCCATGCCGATGAACTTCAGGCCCACCGGCACATGAGTAATCGATGGAGTGGGGATTTCACGCATGCCCGACAGCTGCATGCGGTCGCCATGCAGCGCGGCACCATGTTCCGGGACAATGGCCACGACCACGCGGCGGCCGCTGCGCTCCAGTTCATCGAGGAAGCTGCCAAGCTCGCCGAACAGCCGGGTGGCGCGGGTGGCGTAATCGGCCACGCGGGTACCGCCGTCGGCGGTGACGATACGGTTGCCGTCATGCAGGCTGATGCTGTTGTAGAACAGCGACACATGCTCGGCCGGCGCGCCTTTGCGCTGCCCCCACCAGCGGCGCAGCACCTCCAGGTCGCTGGCGATCGGCGAGCCGTCGAAGCCGACCAGTGCCCGCGGGAAGTCGGTGTTGCGCAGGCCGGGTTGCGGCATGTGCTGCTGGGTGATATCGCCGATGAAGTTGTCGAAGCGGCCGCTGTGGTTGAGCAAGGTGTTGCTCTGGAAACCGAGCCTGGCCAGGTTCTGGAACAACAGGCACTGCTCCGGGGCGGGCTGATACAGCCCGGCGTGGGACGACTGCCCGCAGCTGGCACGCAGCACGCGGATGGCGGCCGGCCCGCTGTAGGACGTGGCCGAGTTGAACTGGTCGAAGATCACGTCCAGGCGCGAGAACAGCGGGTTGTCACGCAGCCCGACGGCAGACAGGTCATCCCAGGCCAGCGAGCAGATGTTGATCACCAGCAGGTCGAACGGCTGCTCATCGGCCTTCATGGCCGGGAATGCTGTCACCCGTTCACGCTCACTGGCGAAGAACCGCTCGAGCCAGCTGTCGAGCGTGGCATTGTCGGCAACCGCGGTGGCCTGCGCCTGCTCGGTGGGGCTGGCAGCCGCGGCGCCAGGCGCCTGGCCCGCATTGAACCCCAGCGCTGGCAGGCCGCCGACCGCCAGCCACGCCAGCCCCAGCAGGCTCAAGGTACTCAGCCGCAGCCAGTGGCGCAGGTACAGGTAACCCACCAGCAACAGCGCCAGCGCGCCCAGCAGGTTCCAGTTGATGAAGCGGCCGAGCAGTTCGAGCAGGTAGTCCCACGAGAAATCGAACACCCCCGGCTGCGCCAGCAGGCGGCTGAAGGGCGGCAGCCAGGTGTCCTGGTAGAACAACGCGATGCCGACCGGTACGGCCACCAGCTGCCGCGCGATTCGCAGCCAATTGCCCGGCAACGGCAGCAGCAGAAACGCGGCGAACAACAGGTTCGGCAGCGCCTGGAAGTCGAGCATGCCAAGGGCGACCAGCAGGAACTTGGCCAGGAAATAGAGGTTCCACCCTCCCAGTCCAGGCCAGCGGGCCGGTACCGGGAGGGTGGCGGATGTATTAGTCATTACGGGGTTCCTGGCGTGCAGCGCGGTGGCGTATGCCCAGCGGTTTCAGGTAACGAGGTGGAAGGCGGCGGCGCAACCAGCCGCGCAGCGTGGCGCGCAGGCGCAACAGCAGCAGGGCCAGCGCCAAGGTGACCAGCGCCGTGACGCCGACCACTTGCAGCAGTTGCACGAAGTTCATTGCGTACCCCGCTTGCCCAGGGCCACCCGGCGCGGCGCCAGGGCCGGCCTGGCCTGGGTGGGCAGCTGCGCCGCCGCGTCGAGCCGGGGTGGCTGTGGCACGCTGTCGTCGAGGAAGGCCGGGGTGGCCAGGCTGTCGACACCGGCAAGCACCTCCTGGCTGATGAACAACTCTTTCCACGACAACTGGAAGATGTGGTCAAGGGCTTGCTCGACGCCTTCGGAGCGGCAGGCGAACAGGAACAGGAACAGCACATCGCCCACCACGCAGGCGATATCGCCGTCGCGGCGGAACACCGTGCGCGAGCAGGCTTGCAGCGGGGTCAGCCCAGGGGCCGGGCGCAACACCAGCAACTGGTGGGCGATTTCGCCGTTGCGCACCCCGTGCCACATGGTTTGCACCGCTTCGGCGAACGCGCGCGGCGCCACCAGCCCGCAGATGGCCAGCGGCCGCAGGCGTGCGAGCAAGGCATCGAAATCGCTTGGCAGGCGCCGGCGCCAGAGGTAACCCTGGATGCTCTCGACCATGGTCAGGAAGCGCGACAGGCTGGCGCCGAACGGCACGATCTGGCTGGCCCCGCAGGCCAGCAGCAGTTGTTCATCCTGGTAGCGCAGGGTTGGTGCCATCTCGCGCACCACCAGCTTCAGGGCACTGCCACGCAACTGGCGCAAGCGGTGCAACTGGCGCGCCAGGCTATCCAGGCGCTGCCCGCCGTCCATGGCAAAGATGACCGTGGCGGAAACCGCCCTGCCGGCCTTGGCACCCAGTTCCTCGAGGCTCTCGCAGACCTGCCAGTGCTCGGAGAAGGCTGGCGCACCTTCCAGTACCGGGCGCTGGGCCAGGCACAACAGCTCGTCGCCACCGGTGTCGCTGGGGGCCTGCGGCGCCCCGGCGGCGGCGAAGCCTGCTTCAAGCCGCGCCAGTTCCACATCGCGCGTACCGGTCTTGCCGAGCGGGTTGCTCCAGAAATGCTGCAGGTAGCGCACCCCGCCTTTGCCGCGGTACACCTGGGCCAGGCCATCGACGCCCTGGTTGAACGCACGCAGGCGCTCTAGCAACCCGGCACTCTGGCCGCTGCTGATGACCAGCAATAGCGTGGCCTCGGCCAACAGAACCGGGCGCAGCGCATTGCACCAGCTTTCGACGTTGCCGGCACCCCAGACGTCGGCGGGCGCCAACAGCACCAGCACCCGCCCGGCGGCGTCAATACGCGGCAGGTCATCGACCAGGTGCCGGGCGGCTTGCAGGTCGGCTTCGTACAGCGCCAGTTCGGCTGGGCCCTGCGCGATATCGAGCGCACTCAGCACATCACCGATGGCTTGCGCATCGGCGACCAGGGCTGCGCGAACGTGCTCGGGCAGCCCCCCGACCACCTGGCGGCATAGGACGGTGGCGTCTTCTGCGTTGTCGCAGGCCAACCAATACAGTCCTTGTACATGAAGCTGGCTGCTTTCGGCGCCTAAGCCGGAAATAGCCAACCACGGCATTCCATTCGTCAAAACACTGGCTCTGAAAAGTAGATTGAAACGGCTCTGAGAGGTGGCTACGGGCACATGCGCCGCTGAGGCTCGATGATGAGCGTCAAAAAAACAACAAAATAACTGACACCCAACCGAAACCGTCACTTCTACAGCAGTGAGGCAAAATGAAATCACGCAGAAATGTAATGAATTGCAAAAAATTGTTAGCAGCAGGTGCAGGTCTGGGGATGTTTGGCACCTGTGAGATCGAGCGCCGCCCGCGAGGCGCTTCGCAGCACAAGGTTGCCTCAGGTACAACGTGAGCCCGAAGCCTGCGCAGTGCCTGTGGGAGCGGGCAAGCCCGCGAAGCAGGCGACGCGGTGGATGGCACCGGCTACGCCGGTGTTCGCGGCCACGGCCGCTCCCACAGGTACAGGGTGAGCCCGAAGCCTGCGCCGTACCTGTGGGAGCGGGTTCACCCGCGAAGCAGGCGACGCGGTGGATGGCACCGGCTGCGCCGGTGTTCGCGGCTAAAGCCGCTCCCACAGGTACAGCGTGAGCCTGAAGCCTGCGCCGTACCTGTGGGAGCGGGTTCACCCGCGAAGCAGACTGCGCGGTGGATGGCACCGGCTTTGCCGGTGTTCGCGGCCACGGCCGCTCCCACAAGTACAGCGCGAGCCCGAAGCCTGCGCCGTACCTGTGGGAGCGGGCATGCCCGCGAAGCAGGCGACGCGGTGGATGGCACCGGCTACGCCGGTGTTCGCGGCCACGGCCGCTCCCACAGGTACAGCGTGAGCCTGAAGCCTGCGCAGTGCCTGTGGGAGCGGGCAAGCCCGCGAAGCAGGCGACGCGGTGGATGGCACCGGCTGCGCCGGTGTTCGCGGCCACGGCCGCTCCCACAGGTACAGCGTGATCCCGAAGCCCGCGCAGTACCTGTGGGAGCGGGCATGCCCGCGAAGCAGGCGACGCGGTGGATGGCACCGGCTGCGCCGGTGTTCGCGGCCACGGCCGCTCCCACAGGTACAGTGTGATCCCGAAGCCTGCGCCGTACCTGTGGGAGCGGGCATGCCCGCGAAGCAGGCGACGCGGTGGATGTGTTCGGTTACTGCGCAGGTTTCGGGTACAAGCTGTACCTGTGGCTGCGGCGCTCATTTACCATGGCGGCTGTTTTTAGCCATTACCAAGGAATCCCGCCATGAGCGCCCCTCAGTTTCGCACCCCCACAGCCGCCGACGCCGAGCGCTGCTACGCCATCGAAATCGGTGCCTATGAAGGCGATGAGGCGGCCACGCTGGAGAAGATCCGCACCCGCATCGCGCAGTATCCGCAGGGCTTCCTGGTGCTGGAAAACGCGGGCGAGATCGTTGGTTTCATCAACAGCGGCTGTGCCCACGAAGTGGTGATGTCCGACGAGGCATTCAAGGAACTGGTCGGGCATGACCCGGCGGCGCCAAACGTGGTGATCATGTCGGTGGTGGTGGACCCGGCACACCAGGGCAAAGGCTACGCCAAGCGGTTGATGGATGAATTCATCGCACGCATGAAAGCTGCGGGCAAGCTGACCATTCACCTGATGTGCAAGGAGCAGCACGTGGCGCTGTACCAGAAGCTGGGGTATCAGTACATCAAACCATCGCCATCGGACCACGGCGGCATGGCCTGGCATGAAATGGTCATGGTCCTCTGATAGGCAATGGGCCGCAGGGCGGCCCAAATGGCAGTTTATTCGCCGCTGACCAGCTGGCGTGCCAACTGGTTGTGGCGCTCCAGCACCCGTGGCAGGTCGACCGTGGCCAGCTGGCCATCCTTCACCACCACACGGCCATTGATGACACTGGTGTGCACCTGGGTCGGGGTGCAGAACACCAGCGCCGCCAGCGGGTCGTGGTGGCCACCGGCATAGGCCACGTGGCCGAGGTCGAAGGCGACGAAGTCGGCCACCATGCCTGGGGCCAGGGCGCCGATGTCGTTGCGGTTGAGCACCTTGGCACCGCCGAGCGTTGCAATTTCCAGCGCCTCGCGTGCAGTCATCGCGTCGGGGCCGAAGCCCACCCGTTGCAGCAGCAGGGCCTGGCGCACTTCACCGATCATGCTGGCGCCGTCGTTGGATGCCGAACCGTCGACCCCCAGGCCCACCGGCACCCCGTGGTCGCGCATCTTGCGCACCGGGGCGATGCCCGAGGCCAGGCGCATGTTCGAGCATGGGCAGTGGGCGACACCCGTGCCGGTGCGGGCGAACAGCTCGATGCCATGCTGGTCGAGTTGCACACAGTGGGCGTGCCACACGTCGTGGCCGACCCAGCCGAGGTCTTCGGCATATTCGGCGGGGGTCATGCCGAACTTCTCGCGGCTGTAGGCGATGTCGTTGACGTTCTCGGCCAAGTGGGTGTGCAACGACACCCCGTACTGGCGCGCCAGCACGGCTGCTTCGCGCATCAGGTCGCGGCTGACCGAGAACGGCGAGCAGGGCGCCACCACGATGCGGCGCATCGAGCCGTGGCTGGCGTCGTGATAGTCCTCGATCAGGCGCTGGGATTCCTTGAGGATGTCGGCTTCCTTCTCCACCACCGAATCAGGCGGCAGGCCGCCCTGGCTGCGGCCCACGCTCATGCTGCCGCGCGCGGCGTGGAAGCGCATGCCGATCTCGTCGGCGGCATGGATGCTGTCGTCGAGCTTGCAGCCGTTGGGGTAGATGTACAGGTGGTCGCTGGAGGTGGTGCAGCCGGACAGGATCAGTTCGGCCATGGCGGTCTGGGTCGACACCGCGATCATCTCGGGGGTCAGGCGTGCCCAGATCGGGTAGAGGTTGGTCAACCAATTGAACAGCTCGCCGTCCTGGGCCGCCGGCACCACGCGGGTGAGGCTCTGGTACATGTGGTGGTGGGTGTTGACCAGGCCAGGGATGACCACCTTGCCGGCCATGTCCAGCACCACATCGGCGTGCTGTGGCAGGGTATCGCTGGGGCCGACCTGGCGGATCAGGTTGCCTTCGATGAACATTCCGCCGTTCCTGATCTCGCGGCGTTCGCCGTCCATGGTGACCAGAAGTTCGGCGTTCTTGACCAGTAGCGTTCTTGGAGCATTTGTAGATGACATGGCTTAAGCCTGTCGCAATACGCATCGGCGATTACCGATGTCATAGGCGCATGGCATTGTAAGCAAGGTTTTTGCGGATTGTATACAGGGCTGGTAATCCTGTGCCGGCCTCTTCGCGGGTAAACCCGCTCCCACAGGTACTGCACAGAATTCATGAGCTGTGTAGTCCCTGTGGGAGCGGGTTTACCCGCGAAGAGGCCAGTACAGGCTACCTCAATGTCAGATCAAACCGCGCCACGGCTGGCGACCCCATCCACCAACCGCGCAATCCCCAGCGGGTTGGCACTTTTCAGCGCATCCGGCAGCAGCGCATCCGGGTAGTTCTGGAAGCACACCGGGCGCAGGAAGCGGTCGATGGCCAAGGTACCGACCGAAGTACCACGGGCATCGGAGGTGGCCGGGTATGGCCCGCCATGCACCATCGCGTCCGATACCTCTACGCCGGTCGGGTAGCCGTTCAGCAGCAGGCGCCCGGCCTTGCGCTCCAGCAGCGGCACCAGCGTGGCAAAGGCACGCAGGTCGTCCGGTTCGGCAATCAGGGTGGCCGTCAGCTGGCCTTGCAGGTGGCGCAGCGCTTCGGCCAGTTGCTGGGCATCGGCCACTTCCACCACCACGGTGGTCGGGCCGAACACTTCTTCCTGCAGCAGCGGGTCGCTGTCCAGCAGCAGGCTCACATCCGCCTTGAACAGCTGTGGCTGGGCCTGGGTGCCGGTTTGTGGTTGCCCGGCCAGGTGCTGGATGCCAGGGTGCGCCAGCAGATGCTGCACACCGTTCTGGTAGCTGCGCAGGGTGCCAACGTTGAGCATGGTCTGCGGCGCCTGGTCGGCCATGCGCGCCACCAGCGTGTGCACGAAGCGTTCGAACTGCGGCGACTTGATGCCCACCACCAGGCCCGGGTTGGTGCAGAACTGCCCGCAACCCAGCACTACCGAGGCGGCCAGTTCGCTGGCTACCTGCTCGCCACGGGCCTGCAGGGCCTGGGGCAGGACAATTACCGGGTTGATGCTGCTCATTTCGGCGAACACCGGGATCGGCTGCGGGCGCGCAGCCGCCATGTCGCCCAGGGCGCGGCCGCCACGCAGCGAACAGGTGAAGCCGACCGCCTGGATGGCCGGGTGCTTGACCAGTGCTTCACCCACGCCGGCGCCATAGATCATGTTGAACACGCCTGCAGGCATGCCGCAGCCGGCCACCGCGCGGTCAATGGCCGCGGCCACGTGGGCAGCGGTCAGCATGTGCCCGCTGTGGGCCTTGAACACCACCGGGCAGCCGGCCGCCAGCGCCGAGGCGGTATCACCGCCGGCAGTGGAGAAGGCCAGCGGGAAGTTGCTGGCACCGAATACAGCCACCGGGCCGACGCCGATGCGGTACTGGCGCAGGTCCGGGCGTGGCAGCGGGGTGCGCTCGGGCAGCGCACGGTCGATGCGCGCACCGAGGAAATCGCCACGGCGCACCACATCGGCGAACAGGCGCAGCTGGTTGCTGGTGCGGGCGCGCTCACCGCGGATGCGTGCCTCGGGCAGCGCGGTTTCGCGCATCACATGCTGGACGAAGTCATCGCCCAGTGCGTCCAGTTCGTTGGCGATGGCGTCGAGGAAGGCGGCGCGCTGCGCCGGGCTGGTGCTGCGGTAGGCCGGGTAGGCAGCCTCGGCGGCCTGCACCGCGGCTTCGACTTCGTCGCTGGTCGCCTGGTGGAAGGCGTATGGCAGTGGCTCGCCGGTGTGGGCGTCGACGCTGTTCAGCAGCACGTCACCGTTGCCGCTGAGCTGGCCGGCGATGTGGTTCAGGCGATGTTCGATGGACATTTCGTTTCCCGTTGGCAATGACAGTCGTTGGGCTGGGACTGTAGGGGGCGAAATGCGTGCTGAATAATGATTAATGCGGATCAGGTGATAACAGATCGTTATCACAACGGCCTTCTCCAAAAGTTTCCATCGTATGCACGGCCCACTGTGGGAGCGGGTTCACCCGCGAACACCGGCGAAGCCGGTGCCATCCACCGAGTCGCCTGCTTCGCGGGTAAACCCGCTCCCACAGGGACCGCGCAAATGCTCGAAAGCGCGTGGGTCACTCGGCCATCTGCAACTCCGGCAGCTTCACCCGGAACGCCCGGGTAAGCCCCAGCAGCACCACCAGGCCCATGCCCATCCAGCACAAACCGATGGTGAACGACAGGCTGGTCAGGCTGCTCCACAGCCACAGCGTGCTGAGGAAGCCCAGGCCGGGAATGGCGCCATACAGCAGGTAGTTGCGGCCACCACGCAGCTTGTGGTCGATCAGGTAGTGCTTGACCACGGCCAGGTTCACCGCCGAGAAGGCGAACAGCGCGCCAAAGCTGATCATGTTGGCCACCGTGTCGAGGCTGATCACCAAGGCAATCAGCGACAGCAGGCTGACCAGCAGGATGGCCGTGGCCGGTACGCGCTTTTTCGTCACCAGCTGGCCGAACGCACGCGGCAACGCACCGTCGCGGCCCATGGCGAACAGCACCCGCGACACGCTGGCCTGGGACACCATTGCCGAGGCGAAGCAGCCGGCCACGTAAGTGGCGGTGAAGGCGGTCACCAGCAGTTCGCCGCCGACCCGGCGCATCACGTCCACCGACGCCGAGTCCGGGTCGGCGAAGCTGCCCCAGTCAGGGAACACCATCTGTGCGCAGTACGACACCACCAGGAACAACATGCCGCCGATCAGCGACACGGCGAGGATCGCCACGGGAATGCGGTAGGTGGGGTTGCTGGTTTCCTCGGCCATGGTCGAGACCGCATCGAAGCCCAGGAACGACAGGCACAGCACGGCGGCGCCGGTCATGATCAACGGCACGCTGAAGCCTTCGTGGTGGAACGGCGCCAGCAGCGACACTGGCTGCGCCTGCCCGCTGAGGTTGTGGATGGACAGGGCGACGAACACGACGATGAACACCAGTTGCACCACCACCAGGATCCAGTTCACCCGGGTGATCGACTCGATGCCGATCAGGTTGAGGAAGGTGACCAGGGCAATGGAGCCCGCCACCCACACCCAGGCGTGGATGGCCGGGAAGTACTCCGACATGTAGATGCCGATCAGCAGGTAGCTGAGCAGCGGCAGGAAGATGTAGTCGAGCAGCAGGGTCCAGCCGGCGATGAAGCCGATGTGGCTGCCGAAGGCCTTGCGGGTGTAGGTGTAGACCGAGCCGGAGTAGGGGTGGGCCTGGACCATGCGGCCGTAGCTGTAGGCGGTCAGCAGCATGGCGGCGAGGGTCAGCAGGTAGGCGGTGGGCAGGTGCCCCTTGGTCATCTGGGTGACCAGCCCGTAGGTGGTGAACACTGCCAGGGGGACCATGTAGGCCAGGCCGAACAGCACCAGGGCGGGCAGCCCCATGGACTTGCGGAAACGGCCGTTGCTGGCGGTGGGTTGCGACGGGCTATGTGCAGGGCTATGGGCTGTACTTGTTGTTGTATGCATTGCTAACTCCTGGAAAGGGATGCAGGACGCCGCGGTATGCGAGCGAGCTCGATACCGGTGGGTGTTGTGCAAGGAGGTCGAGCGGGTGGCTCGCAGCGCTGGGGCGGGTTGATGCTCCCACACCCCGCTGGTACCCGGAATCACCCTTTGGGGTGAGCCAGCAGGGGGCTTTGCCTGCTCACCCCAAAGGGTGATTTCGGTGTTTGCAGTGCCATGGGAGTATCTGGCCAACGACGCACCGCACTGGCGGCGGTGCCTTTACTTGAGACGGCAGGCCCAAAGTGACTGATCAATTGCTTTCGCAACAGTGGTTCGAGCACCTGGCCAAGGTCACCGAGGCGATCGGCCGACCGGGCTTTGCCGCCACCCTGTTTGCTGCGCTTGGCGTGATTCGGCCGATCCAGGCGACCACGGTGTACCTGTACCCGCACGACGGCATGCCCTGCGCGCTGTTCGAGCAGGACGACAAGGCGCCCTGGCAGCCCGAGGGCAATGTCAGCCGCTACCTGTCCGGCTTCTATCTGCTCGACCCGTTCTACGGGGCCTGTGTGGAGCAGGTCGAGTCCGGTTGCTACGGCCTGTTCGAAGTGGCGCCCGACCACTTCGAGGTCAGCGAGTACTACCAGTCGTTCTACCGGCACTCGCACCTGGAGGATGAGCTCAACTACATCCTGCAGGTCGCGCCCGGGCAGAGCCTGGCGGTATCGCTGGCGTTCACCGACAAGCTCGATGGGCAAACCCGTGCGCTGTTCGGGCGTATCACGCCCTGGGTACTGGCGGTGCTCGGCAAGCACTTCGCCGGGCTGGACAGCCGCACCGGGCGCTTCGAGAACATCCTCGAGCAGCGCATCCACGTGGCGTTGAACAACTTCGGCAGCTCGCTGCTGACCGAGCGTGAGTGCCGTATCGCCCAGCTGATCCTGCGAGGCCACTCGACCAAGTCGCTGGCCGAGCGCCTGGGGGTGTCGGAGGACACCATCAAGTCACACCGCAAGAACGTCTACGCCAAGCTCGACATCGGTACCCAGTCCGAGCTGTTCTCCCTGTTCATCGACGCGCTGGCCAATGCCCAGGGCGTGCTGGGCAAGGACCCGCTGGAAAGCTACATGGGCAAGCTGCGCTGAGCGCAAGCCACCCTGCAACCCCACCGCAAAGGAAAACCAACAATGAATGCGCCTTTCGCCCCGCAACGCCAGACCCGTGACTACCAGGCAGCCGATGCCGCGCACCACATCCATGCCTTCCTCGACCAGAAGGCGCTGAACGCCGAAGGGCCGCGAGTGATCGTCGGTGGCGAACGCCTGCACCTGTGGGACAGCGAGGGCAAGCGCTACCTGGATGGCATGTCCGGCCTGTGGTGCACCCAGCTCGGCTACGGCCGCCGCGACCTGACCGCCGCCGCAGCCACGCAGATGGACCAGCTGGCCTACTACAACATGTTCTTCCACACCACCCACCCGGCGGTGATCGAACTGTCCGAGCTGCTGTTCAGCCTGTTGCCGGGGCACTACAGCCACGCGATCTACACCAACTCCGGCTCCGAGGCCAACGAGGTGCTGATCCGTACCGTGCGCCGCTACTGGCAGGTGGTTGGCCAGCCGAACAAGAAGATCATGATCGGCCGCTGGAACGGTTACCACGGCTCCACCCTGGCCGCCACGGCGCTGGGTGGCATGAAGTTCATGCACGAAATGGGCGGGTTGATCCCGGATGTGGCGCACATCGACGAACCGTACTGGTACGCCGAGGGCGGCGAGCTGACCCCGGCCGAGTTCGGCCGCCGCTGCGCCTTGCAGTTGGAGGAGAAGATTCTCGAACTGGGTGCCGAGAACGTCGCCGGCTTTATCGCCGAGCCGTTCCAGGGCGCGGGCGGCATGATCTTCCCGCCGGAAAGCTACTGGCCCGAGATCCAGCGCATCTGCCGCCAGTACGACGTGCTGCTGTGCGCCGATGAAGTGATCGGCGGCTTTGGCCGCACTGGCGAATGGTTCGCCCACGAGTACTTCGGCTTCGAGCCTGACACCCTGTCGATCGCCAAGGGCCTGACCAGCGGCTACGTGCCCATGGGCGGCCTGGTGCTGAGCAAGCGCATTGCCGAGGCGCTGGTGGAGCGGGGCGGGGTGTTCGCCCACGGCCTGACCTATTCCGGCCACCCGGTGGCGGCGGCGGTGGCCATCGCCAACCTGAAGGCGCTGCGTGACGAAGGCATCGTGCGCCAGGTGAAGGACGACACCGGGCCGTACCTGCAGCGCATCCTGCGCGAGGTGTTTGCCGACCACCCGTTGATCGGCCAGGTGCAGGGCGCCGGGTTGGTGGCGGCGCTGCAGTTCGCCGAGCACAAGCCGACGCGCAAGCGCTTCGCCAACGAGAATGACCTCGCCTGGCAGTGCCGCACCTTCGGTTTCGAGGAAGGGGTGATCATTCGCTCCACCCTGGGCCGGATGATCATGGCGCCGGCGCTGATCGCCAACCACAGCGAACTGGATGAGCTGGTGGAGAAGACCCGCATTGCCGTGGACCGCACGGCGCGCCTGGTCGGCAAGCTCTAGACCGCTGATCCCTGTGGGAGATCGCCCAGCCCTTGGGGCTGCGCTATCGCACAGGGAACAATGTTCGTGAGCGTGTCACCTTCCCTTGTGGGAGCGGGCGTGCCCGCGAAGGGCCCAACGCGTTGTATGGCACCGGCTACGCCGGTGTTCGCGGGCACGCCCGCTCCCACAGGAACCGCGTAGCCCTTAGGAAAATTGCTCCAACAGCTACCAGGAGTACAAATGTACACCCTCGAATTCTGGCAACAACGTGCCTCGGACCTCTACCTCCCGGCCAATGCACTGATCGACGGCAAGCCCGTCAACGCACAGGACGGCGCCACCTTCGCCGCCATCAACCCCGCCACCAACAAGGTGCTGGCCCAGGTTACCGCCTGCGGCCAGGCCGAGGTCGACCTGGCCGTCGCCAGCGCCCGCAGGGCTTTCGAACAAGGCCCATGGCCGCGCATGGCCCCGGGCGAGCGCAAGAAAGTGCTGTTGCGCCTGGCCGAGCTGATCATGGCCCATCGCGAAGAACTGGCCCTGCTGGACTCGCTGAACATGGGCAAGCCGGTCATGGACGCCTACAACATCGACGTGCCGGGCTCGGCGCAGGTGTTTGCCTGGTACGGCGAGGCGCTGGACAAGCTGTACGACCAGGTGGCACCCACCGCGCCCAACGCGCTGGCCACCATCACCCGCGAAGCCCTCGGCGTGGTCGCCGCCGTGGTGCCGTGGAACTTCCCGCTCGACATGGCCGCCTGGAAGCTCGCCCCGGCGCTGGCTGCCGGCAACAGCGTGGTGCTCAAGCCCGCCGAGCAATCACCGTTCTCGGCCTTGCGCCTGGCCCAGCTGGCGCTGCAGGCCGGTGTACCGGAAGGCGTGCTGAACGTGGTGCCGGGCCTGGGCGAGCAGGCCGGGCAGGCGCTGGGCCTGCACCCGGACGTGGATTGCCTGGTGTTCACCGGCTCCACCCAGGTGGGCAAGTACTTCATGCAGTACTCGGCACAGTCCAACCTCAAGCAGGTATGGCTGGAGTGCGGCGGCAAGAGCCCCAACCTGGTGTTCGAAAACTGCCAGGACCTGGACCTGGCTGCGGAAAAGGCGGCATTCGGTATCTTCTTCAACCAGGGTGAGGTGTGCTCGGCCAACTCGCGGCTGTACGTGCAGCGCTCCATCCATGACGAGTTCATCGAGCGCCTGCAGGCCAAGGCCCGCCAGTGGCTGCCAGGCAACCCGCTGGACCCGGCGAGCCGTGCCGGTGCCATTGTGGATGCCGGGCAGACCGGCCGGATCGAAACCGCCATCGCCCGCGCCGGGCAGGACGGGGCGCGGTTGGTGTGCGGTGGCCGGCGCCTGACCATCGACGGCTCGGACAATTACATCGAGCCGACCATTTTTGCCGGTGTCGATGGCCGTATGAGCCTGGCGCGGGAGGAGGTATTCGGGCCGGTGCTGGCGGTCAGTGCCTTCGACAGCGAAGAGCAGGCCGTGCGCCTGGCAAACGACAGCATCTATGGGCTGGCGGCGTCGGTGTGGAGCGATGACTTCAACCAGGTGCACCGCGTGGCGCGGGCGTTGAAGGCCGGCACCGTGTCGGTGAACACGGTCGATGCGCTGGACGTGACGGTGCCGTTTGGCGGCGGCAGGCAGTCCGGGTTTGGCCGCGACCTGTCGCTGCACTCGTTCGACAAGTATTCCCAGCTCAAGACCACCTGGTACCAGTTGCGCGCCTGATACATCCGATCTTTACCGCGTCGCCTGTTTCGCGGGCTTGCCCCGCTCCCACAGGTACTGCACTGGCTCAGGTGCTGCGCGGTCCCTGTGGGAGCGGGCAAGCCCGCGAAGCAGGCGACGCGGTATCCGGATCATTCATGGCGTTCCGTTAATTTTCTTTGCCAACCCGGCAGAAAGCTCGGGTCCGCTCTACACTGCTGCCAAGATGGGGCTGGGCTATGTGGCACCACGCCCCCGTCTCGCTGCCTGCGAATGGCTTCGGCCTGCATGATCGTCCTGGCTGCCCCGTCAAACCGCCATACATGGAGTACCTGAGATGGGCTGCGTGTCGAATGGTCGTGCTGCTGGCAACGCCGGACGTGGCATTTCACTGCAGTGGCTGGTGGCTCTCGCCATCGTGCTGGGCATGTTGCTGCTCGGCGCCGCCCTGGCCTGGCAGGGCTATCACGGCATTCGCCAGACCTTGGTGGCCGCAGCGGGTGATTCTGCCCAGCAAATAGGCAAGACCATCGACGAGCGCGCCCGGCGCCTGATCGACCCGGTGCACAGCAGTATCCGCCTGCTCGCCCACAACCCGGCCGCGCAAACCCCGGCTCAGCGCCTGGAACGCTTGCCGCAACTGGTCGAGACGCTGGACGCCAACCGCATGCTCAGTGCTGCCTACATGGGTTACCCCAGTGGTGAGTTCCTGCTGGTGCGCCGCTTGCGCGACCCGCAGTTGCTGCAGCGTTTCGCCGCGCCGCCGGGCACCGTTTTCCTGGTGCAGAGCGTCAGCCGTGAGGGTGGGGCGGTGCAGGGTGAGTGGCGCTTCTACGACCACGCGCTGAACCTGCTGCAGGCCCAGGCCAAGCCCGAATACCGCTACGACCCGCGCACGCGCCCGTGGTTTGTCGAGGCCAGCGCCCAACCCACCACCGTACTGACCCACCCCTATGTGTTCTTCACCACCCGCGAGATCGGCCTGACCATGGCCCAGCGCAGCGTCGACGGCGGGGCGGTGATCGGCATGGACGTTTCGGTCGACGACCTGGCCAGCGAGACCCAGGGCCTGCGCATGACCCCCGGCACCGAGATCGTCGTGGTCGACGATCAGGGCAGCGTGGTGGCCTACCCGGACCTGCAGCGGGTAATCGTGCACGAAGGGCAGGCCGTGCGCTTGTCGCGCATCGGCGAACTGGGCATCCCCAGCCTGCAGCAACTTTACGCCGACCTGCCGCAAGGCACCCGCCCGCAGCCTTATCAGGTGGACGGCCAGACCTGGTATGGCATGCGCGTGCAACTGACCAACCTGGCCGGGCAGGACCTGCAGGTGCTGATTGCCGTGCCAGGCCATGAGTTGCTGGCTGGTGCGCGCAAGGTACTGCTCGAACAGTTGCTCTGGACCGCCGCCCTGATAACCGTGCTGCTGGTGCTTGGTGGTGTGCTCGGCCGGCGCATCGGCCGCCCGTTGCGGTTGCTGGCCGAACAGCTGCAAGGCGTGGCGGGTTTTGATTTCAGCCGCGAAGTCGGGGTGCGCTCGCGGGTGTCCGAGGTGCGTGAGCTGAGCCGCGTGCTCAGCCGCATGTCCGGCACCATCCGCAGCTTCCAGGCGATTACCCTCACGCTCAGCCGCGAGCGCGACCTGGAGCGCATGCTCGACGGTGTGTTGACCCATCTGGTGGAAGCCGCCGGGGTCAATGCCGGCGTGGTGTACCTGTTCGATGCCGAACATGCCTTGCTGCGCCTGGCCGCCGCCTGCCGTGGCGAGCAGTACCCTGGCGAGCTGGCCGTGGATGAGGCTGCCCAGCAGCACCTGGCCACGGCGGTGACCCAGGCCCTCGGCCTGCATGAGGGCAGCATGGCCTTGGTGCTGAATGACCGTAGCCAGGCGTTGCTGGGCATCCTGGTCCTGCAACTGGGCGATGGGCCTGTACACGAGCAGACAGGCCAGCCGTTCCGCAGCTTTGTTGCCGAACTGTCCGGGGTGGTGGCGGTGGCCATCGAGACGCGCCAGCTGGTCGAAGCCCAGCAACGCCTGCTGGATGCCATGATCAAGCTGCTGGCCGATGCCATCGATGCCAAGAGCCCCTATACCGGCGGCCACTGCGAACGGGTGCCACAACTGGCGCAGATGCTGCTGGACCAGGCGGTGGCGGCCGAAACCGGCCCGTACGCCAGCTTCAGCATGACCGCGGCTGAACGCTACGAATTCCACGTGGCGGCCTGGCTGCACGACTGCGGCAAGGTCACCAGCCCCGAGTATGTGGTGGACAAGGCGACCAAGCTGGAAACCTTGTACAACCGTATCCACGAGGTACGCATGCGTTTCGAGGTGCTCTGGCGGGATGCCGAGCTGGCCTATTGGCAAGGCCTGGCCAGCGGTGGCGACCAGCAGGCGCTGCAAGCCACCCTGGCGCGCAGTCAGGCCCAGCTGCAGGACGACTTCGCCTTCGTCGCCCAGGCCAACATCGGCGGCGAGTTCATGCAGGACGCCGACATCGAGCGCCTGCAGCAGATTGGCCAGCGCCGCTGGCAGCGCCATTTCGACAACCGCCTGGGCATCTCCCGTGATGAGGTGGAGCGCTTTGCCGATGTGCCTGCGCCTGCGCTACCGGTTGACGAACCACTGCTGGCCGACCGCCCTGAGCATTGCGTACCCTGGGGCCCGCGCAAGCCCCCGGTGGCCAAGGGCGACCCGCGCAACCGCTGGGGTTTCGACATGCGCTTGCCGGCCTACGCCAGCAACCACGGCGAGTTGTACAACCTGGCGATCCGCCGCGGCACGCTGAATGATGAGGAACGCTTCAAGATCAACGAACACATCGTGCAGACCATCATCATGCTCAGTTCCTTGCCGTTCCCCCGCCAGCTCAAGCGGGTGCCGGACATCGCCGGCAACCACCACGAGAAAATGGACGGCAGCGGCTACCCGCGCCGGCTGGGCGAGCAGGACCTGGGTATTGCCGAGCGGGTGATGGCGATTGCCGACATCTTCGAGGCGCTGACTGCGGCCGACCGGCCCTACAAGGCGCCGAAGACCTTGTCCGAGTCGGTGAAGATCCTGGTGGGCATGGCCCGCGGCGGGCACATCGACGGCCAGTTGCTGGAGCTGTTCCTCAGCAGCGGGGTGTACCGCCAGTATGCCGAGCGGTTCCTGCGTGCCGAGCAGATCGACGAGGTGGATGTGGCGTACTGGTTGGGGCAGATGCGTTGCCCGGCTTGAACGAAAAATCAGATTTAGCCCCTTCCTTGTAGGCTATTTCCCAAAGATACTCACGCCGCCTGTTTCCCGTTGCGGCCGCTTTGGCAGCGCTCTAGTCTCGGCGGGTCGCTGCACATCAGCGATCGGCTTTGACAGGCCGCGACGAGATACTTCGCATGGCTTTGCCCTTCATGGTGGCTGTGCATGGGGCACGTTCGCGTGCGCCGGTTCTGGTATCCGCCGGTCTGTCAACCTATGTACAGCTGCCACCTACCTGTTTGACAGCAGGCCGGTGGTGGCCCAACAAATGGATACCAAAGCATGCTGAAAGTTGTCCCCGATCCACCCCACATCCCCCGATTCCTTCGAAGACACCTTGATCCAGGTGCAGATGCCCAATGGGCGCAGCACTTTGCACTAGGGCAGAAGTAATGTGTTGCCTGCTCTGGCCTCTTCGCGGGCACGCCCGCTCCCACAGGATCTTCACCGTACTCAGGAGTTGCACAGTACCTGTGGGAGCGGGCGTGCCCGCGAAAGGGCCAGTGCAAGCAGTCGAGAAATTTCAGGGGATTCACCAATGACAACAGAAGACACCCAATTCACCGTCGGCAAGACCACCTTCTACCAAGGCGAAAACGGCACCCATCCACTGTTCCGCATCGAGCCCGGCATCCCCTGTCGCGATGCCCGCGAGCAGTCCTCGGAATTGATGGGCTATGTCCGCGAACTGACCATCACCGGCCTGATGGATGAGAAACCGATGATGATCTGGGCCGCCCATTACCTGAGCGCAATGGCCAAGGCGCTGATGGATGATGCCGAGCTGGGCATGAAGCACTGAGGTATCGCAGGGCTGCGTGATTACTTTGCAGGAGCGGCCTTGTGTCGCGAAAGGGGGGCGAAGCGCCCCCAACGATCTGTGCATCACCGCAAAAACGCCGGGGCCGCTTTGCGGCCCTTTCGCGACACAAGGCCGCTCCTACAGGAATCGCGCCGTTCATGAGGAACAGGGCAGGCCGGCGCAGGTCAATGCATCAGCTCATCCACCCCGACCCACCCACCATCGAACTCATCCATGGCATCCAGTACCGCTTCACGGAAATACGCCAGCGACGCCCGATCAAACAGCAACTGCAACGCCGGCCTCTCATCGCTCCCCACATTCAGCACGATCACGTTGATCCGCGCCGCCGAGGTCTCCCACAGGATCACCACAGACTTCAAGACTTGCACAGTACCTGTGGGAGCGGGTTTACCCGCGAAAGGGCCGGCTCAGGCAGTCGAGATATTTCAGGGGGATTCACCAATGACCACAGAAGACACCCAATTCACCGTCGGCAAGACCACCTTCTACCAAGGCGAAAACGGCACCCATCCACTGTTCCGCATCGAGCCCGGCATCCCCTGTCGCGATGCCCGCGAGCAGTCCTCGGAATTGATGGGCTATGTCCGCGAACTGACAATCACCGGCCTGATGGATGAGAAACCGATGATGATCTGGGCCGCCCATTACCTGAGCGCAATGGCCAAGGCGCTGATGGATGATGCCGAGCTGGGCATGAAGCACTGAGGTATCGCAGATCTGCGTGATTACTTTGTAGGAGCGGCCTTGTGTCGCGAAAGGGGGGCGAAGCGCCCCCAACGATCTGTGCATCACCGCAAAAACGCCGGGGCCGCTTTGCGGCCCTTTCGCGACACAAGGCCGCTCCTACAGGAATCGCGCCGTTCATGAGGAACAGGGCAGGCCGGCGCAGGTCAATGCATCAGCTCATCCACCCCGACCCACCCACCATCGAACTCATCCATGGCATCCAGTACCGCTTCACGGAAATACGCCAGCGACGCCCGATCAAACAGCAACTGCAACGCCGGCCTCTCATCGCTCCCCACATTCAGCACGATCACGTTGATCCGCGCCGCCGAGGTCTGCGCCACCGCCCCAACGGGAAACGCCTGGGCGCGCAAGTCCACCCCGCACAACTTGGCCATCACCGCGCTGCAATACTCCCCCGACAGCTGCAACCAGGCATGGCTATCCTGGCGCGGCAGCAGGTAGTTGCGCCGGGCATCCTGCACCCACCCGGCCTCTTCGGCAGCCACCCGTGCACCGCCGTCCGCCAGGCTGCCCAACAGCAGGTACTCGGTCTGCGACAAGCGCGCTACCCAGCCACCGTCTTCCTGGCGCACGGCCTGGTTGGGTAGCGACGGCAAGCGGTAGCCACGCGCCTGCAGGCAAGCGGCACTGTCGCCCCCACGAAACCCGGCCCGGGCCAGACCGGTCAGGTCAGTCAACGCGCAGTTGTGCAACAGCTCGGCCCGCGGGCTGTGTGGAATAAAAGCTTCGGCTTGCAAACTGGTCATGGCTCAGAGCTCCTGGCGCAGGTTGTCGGGATCGTGGAACGGCAGGGGCACCACCTTGGCATTGACCATCACGCCGCCCTCCACGCGGATCGGGATGTGCATGCCAGGCGTGGCCTGATGGGCACCGGCGTAAGCCAGGCCGATGATCTGCCCCAGGGTTTGCGAGTATTCGCAGGATGTGACGTTGCCGCTGATATCCGCCCCGTCCAGCACCAGATGCCCCTCCAGCGGCTGTGGGCTGCCCTTGGGCAGGGTGAAGCCGACCAGTTTGCGCTTGAGCGGCTGCGCTTCGAGGATCTCGATCGAGCGCTTGCCGACGAAGAATGGCTTCTTGCGGCCGATCGCCCATTGCATGTCGATCTCCGCCGGGTGGGTCATGCCGTCGGTGTCCTGGCTGATGATCACGTGGCCTTTTTCCAGGCGCAGCAGGCGCTGGGTCTCGACGCCGAACGGGCGAATGCCCAACCCCGCGCCGGCCTGCATCAAGGCATCCCACAGGCGCTCGGCGTGGCGCGCCGGCACGTGCACTTCGTAGCCCAGTTCACCCACAAAGCCCACCCGCAGGATGCGCGCGGCAATACCGGCCACGGTGCCCTGGCGTACGCCGAGGTAAGGGAAGGCCTCGGCCGACAGGTCCACATCGTCACATACCTTGGCCAGCACCTGGCGGGCCAGCGGCCCGGCCAGGTTGACCGCGGCCAGGGCGGCGGTGACGTTGGTGACGTCCACATCCAGGCGCCATTGCGCGTTCCACTTCAGCATCTGCTGGTAGATGCGGTCGACGCCGCTGGTGGTGGCGGTGACGTAGAAGTGCTGCTCGCCCAGCCGGGCGCACACGCCATCATCGATCACCACGCCGTGCTCGTTGGTCATCAGCGCGTAGCGGGTGCGGCCGATGGCCAGCTTGGCGAAGCCGAAGGTGTAGAGGCGCTCCAGCAGTTCGGCGGCGTCGGGGCCGCGCACATCCAGGCCACCGAGGGTGGAAACGTCGATCAGGCCGACCTTCTCGCGCACATGGCGGGCTTCCTCCTGCATGCAGCGTTCGCGTTCCTCAGGCTTGCCATAATAGGCCGGGCGCTGCCAGATACCGGCCGGCATCATCTTCGCCCCGGCTTCCAGATGGCGGCGATGCATTGGTGTTTGCCGGTACGGGTCGAAGGCGCGGCCGGCGACGTGGGCCAGTTTTTCCGCCTGGAACGGTGGCCGGGCGGTGGTCACCCCGGTTTCGCTGATGCTGCGCCCGGTGGCGTGGGCCACCAGGCGGGCGGTCGGCAGCGCCGAGTGGCGGCCCTGGGACGGGCCCATGCCGACCGTGGAAAAGCGCTTGACCAGCTGCACGTCGCGGTAGCCGCTGCGGGTGGCGTTGACGATGTCGCGCACTTGCAGGTCTTCGTCGAAGTCGACGAAATCCTTGCCCTTGGGGTGGGGGAAGATCGGCCAGGGGAAGTTGACCTTGGCTTCGGCACTGAACACTGGCTGCACCGGCGCTTCCAGGCCCAGCGCTGCCAGCGCATCGGCAGCCCCGCGAGTGGCGTCGGCCAGCACATTGCTCAGTGCGTGACGGCCGTTCACCGAGCCGGCGATATCCAGCCCGGCCGGCAGGTTGCTGATGGCGAATTCGTCGCGGTTCACATCGTAGGCCAGCTTGCCGCCAGCCTGGCACAGCAACTGGTACACCGGCATGTAGCCTGCCGACATGCACAGCAGGTCGCAGGCCAGGCGCAGGCCATGCGAGCCGACCTTGCCCTGGCCGGTGATCGGGCGAATATCCACGCCACTCACGTGGCGCATGCCCGCTTCGTGCAGGGCTTCGTACACGGTGCTGCCCAGGTGCACGGGTATATCGCGGCGCTTCAGTTCGGCGGCCACTGCGGCATCGGCTGGCGCGGCGCGCATGTCGACCACCGCGGCCACGGCCACGCCTTGCTCCTGCAGGTCGAGGGCGGCGAGGTAGCCGTCATCGTGGCCGGTGAGGATTACCGCGCGCTGGCCCGGCTTGACCGCGTACAGCTTCATCAGCCGCTGCGCGGCGCTGGTCAGCATGACCCCTGGCAGGTCGTTGTTGCGGAACACCACCGGCTGGTCGAACGCACCGGCCGCCACCAGGCAGCGGCTGGCGCGCACCTTGTACAGGCGTTTGTGCTGGATCACCGGCAGGTAGTTGTCGGTGAACCAGCCGTTGCAGGTGGCTTCCAGCAGCACCTGGATGTTCGGGTGGCCTTCGACGGCCGCCAGCAGTTCCTGGCGCAGGCCGGTGGCGCGGGTGCCGGCAATGTCGAAGCGGGCGTAGGTGAGCGAGCCGCCAAGCACCGGCTGTTGTTCGATCAGCAACACCTTGGCCCCGGCATTGGCCGCGTCCAGTGCCGCACGCAGGCCCGCCGGGCCAGCGCCGATGACAGCCAGATCGACGAACAGATAGGCCTTGTCGTAATACTGCGGCCTGAAACCGAGGTCGAGCACGCCCAGGCCGGCTTTCTTGCGGATCAGCGGCTCCCACACCTTCCACATGCCCTTGGGCTTGTAGAACGAGCGGTAATAGAAGCCGACCGGCATGAAGCGCGAAAACTTGCCCAGGTAGGCATCGCGGTCGTGCGCCAGGCTACCGTTGAAGTTCTGCCCTTCGACCACCAGGCCATCGCGGGCGGCTTCCAGGTCGGCCAGCACATTGGGCTCGTCCGGCAGCTGCACCAGGGTGTTGGCATCCTGTCCGGCCATGCTCAGCGGGCCGCGCGGGCGGTGGTACTTGAACGAGCGCGACAGCAGCCAGCGGCCGCTGCCGAGCAGGGCGCTGGCGATGCTGTCACCGGCAAAGCCCTGGCAGGCCTGGCCGTCGAACTGGAAGTGCAGGGGCCGCTCGCGGTCGATCAGCAGGCCCATGGGTGCGGGGAGGCGAGTGTGGCTGTTCATCCGGCAATCTCCGGGGTGGCGGCGGGGGTGAAGTCGACGCGACGGTCGAACAGTTCTTTCGGGTCGAAGGTGCGTAGCACCTGGTCGCTCACCGTGTGGCGTTCGGCCAGGAACCAGTAGCTGGAGGCGTTGTGCAGCCACCACTCGGTCACCACCCCGGCCAGGTTGTCGCTGTTGAACACATAGTCGGCCCATTCGGCGTCGCTGCAGCTGGCCGGGTCGGGCATGTGCCTGAATTCGCCGCCGTAGGTGAACTCGCTGATATTGCGCGGGCCGTTCAAGGGGCAGGTCAGGATCTTCATCGTCGTCGCTCCTCAGTGGCTGGCCGCGGTGGCGCCCATTTCGTTGACTTGCTGGAAGCGGCTGAAGCGCTCCAGGGCAAAGGGTGCGATCAGTTCCGGCACCTTGCCGCCACTGGCGACCAGCTCGGCCATGGTCTTGCCGCAGATCGGCGTGGCCTTGAAACCCCAGGTGCCCCAGCCGGCGTCCAGGTAATAGTTGTGCACCGGCGACAGGCCCATGATCGGGCTGTAGTCCGGTGTCATGTCGGTGATCCCGGCCCATTGGCGCATCAGCTTGGCGTTGGCCATGAACGGGAACATCTCGATGGCGTGGGCCAGCAGGCTTTCCTTGAGGTCGAGGGTGGAGCGGGTGTTGTACAGCGGGTAGGGGTCGGAGCCGCCGCCAAAGACGATCTCGCCACGGCTGGTCTGCTGCACGTAGCAGTGCAGCGCCGACGAGCTGACCAGCGGATCGAGGAACGGCTTGAACGGCTGGGTGACCATGGCCTGCAGCGGGTAGGTATGGATCGGCGCACGGATGCCGGCCTTGGCCATCAGCAGCGAACTGGCCCCGGCCACGGCCTGTACCACGCAACCGCACTGCACGGTGCCACGGTTGGTCTTCACCGCCTCGATGCGCCCGTTGCGGATCAGCAGGTCCTGCACTTCGGTCAGCTGGTGGATCTCGACGCCGCGCTTGGCCGCCTGCTTGGCGTAGCCCCAGGCCACTGCGTCGTGGCGCGCGGTGGCGCCGTCGATGTGCCACAGGCCAGCCAGCACCGGCAGGTGCCCCGGGTCCAGGTTCAGGCTGGGCACCAGTTCGCGGATCTGCTGGCGGTCGATCATTTCCGTGCGGCCACCGAAATGCTTGTTGACCTCGGCGCGCTGGCGGAACGCGCGCACGGTGGCGTCGGTATGCGCAAGGGTGAGCTGGCCGCGCTCGGAATACATGATGTTGAAGTCGAACTCGTTCGACAGGTTCTGGAACATGCGCACCGATTCTGCGTAAAAGCGCACACCCTCACTGGTGAGGTAGTTGGAGCGGATCACCGCGGTGTTGCGCGCGGTGTTGCCGCCGCCCAGGTAGGCCTTTTCCAGCACGGCGACATTGGTGATGCCGTGGTACTTGGCCAGGTAGTAGGCGATGGCCACGCCGTGGCCGCCGCCGCCGATGATCACCACGTCATAGCGTGGCTTGAGTTCGCACGGTGGTGGCAGGTCGACCTCCACCGGGTAGTCGGCGCTCAGGCCGTATTTCAGCAGGGCGAAAGGCATGGGGTGCGCTCCTGGTGGGCGGCCTGTTGTTGCAGGTCGAGGGCGAGCAGGGTGTTCTTCATCAGGTAGGCGATGGTCATCGGGCCGACGCCGCCGGGCACCGGTGTGATGCCGGCCACCTGGGGCAGGGCGGCGGCGAAGTCGACATCGCCGACCAGGCGGCTGTGGCCGCCTTCGTCGATGCGGTTGATACCGACATCGATCACCACCGCGCCGGGCTTGAGCCAGTCGGCACCGATCAGCCGCGGCTTGCCCACTGCGGCCACCAGGATGTCGGCCTGGCGGCACAACGCCGGCAGGTCGCGGCTGCGCGAGTGCACCACGGTCACCGTGCAGTCGGCCTGCAGCAGCAGGGCGGCCATGGGCTTGCCGACGATGTTCGAGCGGCCGACCACCACCGCATGCTTGCCACGCAGTTCGCCACAGGCATCGCGCAGCAGGCGCATGCAGCCGCTGGGCGTGCACGGGGTGAGCACATCGCGGCCCTGGGCCAGGCCGCCGACGTTCTCGCTGTGGAAGCCGTCCACATCCTTCAGTGGGCTGATCGCCTGGAGAATGCGGTGTTCGTCGATATGGGCCGGCAACGGCAGTTGCACGAGGATGCCGTTGACCTCGGGGGCGCGGTTGAGGCGCTCGATCAGGGCCAGCAGCTCGGTCTGGCTGGTGTCGGCGGGCAGGCGATGCTCCAGCGAGCGGATGCCCACCTCTTCGGCACGCAGCACCTTGTTGCGCACATACACCTGGCTGGCAGCGTCGGCGCCCACCAGCACCACCGCCAGGCCCGGCTGCACGCCGCCCTGCCGCAGTTCCTGCACCTGCTCGCGTACCTCGGCCAGCACCCGCGCCGCGGTGGCCTTGCCGTCGATCAGCTTGATACCGGGAATGGCGTTCATTTGAAGATCACCGTGCGGTCGTGGTTCAGGAACACCCGGTGCTCCAGGTGGTATTTCACGGCGCGGGACAGGGCGATGGTCTCGGTGTCGCGGCCGATGGCCACCAGGTCGTCCGGTGCGTAGGCATGGTCCACGCGCTGCACTTCCTGCTCGATGATCGGGCCTTCGTCGAGGTCGCTGGTGACGTAGTGGGCGGTGGCACCGATCAGCTTCACCCCGCGCTGGTAGGCCTGGTGATAAGGCTTGGCGCCTTTGAAACCGGGCAGGAACGAATGGTGGATGTTGATCGCCCGGCCCGACAGCTGGCGGCACAGGTCGTCGGAGAGGATCTGCATGTAGCGCGCCAGCACGACCAGTTCGGTGCCGGTGTCCTCGACGATGCGCAGCAGCGCGGCTTCCTGTTCGGCCTTGGTGTCCTTGCTGACCGGCAGGTAGACGAAACGGATGCCCTGGCGCTCGGCCATCGGGCGCAGGTCCAGATGGTTGGAGACCACGGCGGTGATCTGCATGTCCAGCTCGCCCTTGGCATGGCGGTACAGCAGGTCGGACAGACAGTGGTCGAATTTGCTCACCATCAGCAGCACGCGCATCGGCCGGGCACTGCTGTGCAGGCTCCACTGCATGTCGAAGCGCTGGGCGACATCGGCAAAGCCGGCTTCCAGCTGCGGTGTGTCACCCGTGACATCGGTGTTGTAGCGGAACACCGCGCGCATGAAGAAGCGCCCGTTGTCCTCGTCGTCGAACTGCGCCATCTCGCTGATGTAGCAACCGTGCTCGGCCAGGTAGGTGGTCACCGCGGCGACGATGCCGGACACGGCCGGGCAGCTGACGCGCAGGATGAAGTGATCGGGAGCGGGATGCATGTCGGATAGGCCTCGTGATGGAGTGGGGCAGGTCGGGCACAAGGGCAAAAGAGGCTTCGCGGGAGGCGAAGTTATGTTTCTTGGTAGGAATATAAATTTCCTTTTGGCGATTTATAGGCGAAGTGAGGGGTGACGGTCTAGAGATTTGTGAAATTTTTTATCCTGACAGGAAAGTTTTTTTACGCCATCGCGGCTCCTGTGGGAGCCGGCTTGCCGGCAATAGGGCCCGCACAGGCGACACAAAAACTGGCTATGCTTGCCCCATGACCAGTTCTCCATCCCTGCGCCAACCCTGCCCACCTGGCGCCTGCATTTGTGGCCGCGAACACCTGGCCGACCACCCGCAGACAGCCCAGCGCATCCTCCTGCTGACCCGCCAGGAAGAAAAGCGCCTGCTCGACCGCCTGGAAAACCTCAAGGACCTGGAAGACCTGCAACGCCTGCAGCAACGGATGTACGAAAACCTGGGCATCCGCGTGCACATCGCCCCTGGTTTCAACGAAGTGCGGACCATGCGTGGCATCGTCATCGAACTGGACGACCAGCCCGGGCTGTGCCGCAAGACCCGGCAGTCGATCCCGGCGGCGATCCGCCGTGGGCTGGAACGCAACCCGCAGGTTGCCTTCCGCTTGCTCGATACCCACGACCTGTTGCGGGATACCTGAAGGCCTGCCCGGCGCGGTCTTTGTAGGAGCGGCCTTGTGTCGCGATCGGGCGCGCAGCGGCCGCAAAGCCTGCAACCTCGGTCTTCCTGGCAGGTCTGGGTCGCCTGGATTACGGCCGCTGCGCGCCCGATCGCGACACAAGGCCGCTCCTACAAGGACCGCATCAGCCCCACTAATTTTTTCGCCGCATGCTACGTCTACTTGAAAGCCCCCCTGCGCCAGGCGCGCAGCGGCATTCATCACTCAAGGAGACAGGCAATGACTTCCGTTTTCGACCGCGACGATATCCAGTTCCAGGTAGTGGTCAACCACGAAGAGCAATACTCGATCTGGCCCGACTACAAAGCCATCCCCAACGGCTGGCGTGCCGTAGGCAAGAGCGGCCTGAAGAAGGAATGCCTGGCCTATATCGATGAAGTCTGGACCGACATGCGCCCGCTGAGCCTGCGCCAGAAAATGGCCGAAGCCGCCGCCCAGTGACTGCACTGAACCTGCTGTGCCTGCCGTATTCCGGGGCCAGCGCCATGGTCTACAGCCGCTGGCGGCGCAAGCTGCCGACGTGGCTGCAGGTACGCCCGGTGGAACTGCCCGGGCGTGGTGCGCGCATGGCCGAGCCACTGCACACCAACATGCAGGCCCTGGCCCGGCAACTGGCCGCCGAACAGCGCCTGGCGGCCAGCACCCCCTACGCGCTGCTCGGCCATAGCCTGGGCGCCTTGCTGGCATTTGAACTTGCCCATGAGTTGCAGGCGCTGGGCTGCCCGGCGCCACTGGCCCTGTTCGCCTGCGGTACCGCAGCGCCGACCCGCCGCGAGGACTACGACGGCAAGAACTGGCGCGAGCCGAAAAGCGACGCCGAGTTGATCGGCGAGTTGCGCGAGCTTCAGGGCACGCCCGAGGAAGTGCTGGCCAACGCCGAGCTGATGAGCCTGACCTTGCCCACCCTGCGCGCCGACTTCCTGCTGTGTGGTACCTACGCCTACCGCCAGCGGCCGGCGTTGCAGTGCCCGCTGCACGTGTTGGGCGGCATGCAGGACCGCGCCAGTGACGAGCAGTTGCAGGCCTGGCGCCAGGAAACCCACGGGGCGTTCTCGCTGCAGATGTTCCCTGGCGGCCACTTCTTCATCCATGAGCATGAGGACCGGGTGCTCGCTGCGCTGACCGCGTCGCTACAACCGCTTCGGCTGTCCGCCTGATTGACGTCACCGCTTGCCTTGGGGGAGGCTAGGCCTTTTCCCAGGCAAGAGGCAGACAATGCTGATCGATCCCCACAAGGCCACGCTGCTGGTCGTCGACATCCAGGAAAAACTCATCGGCGCCATGAGCGACCCTGAAGGCACCCGCGCGCGGGCCCGCTGGTTGTTGGCGGCGACGAACGAGCTGGAACTGCCGACGGTGATTTCCGAGCAGTACCCCAAGGGCCTGGGCCATACCCTGGCCGAGCTGCTGGCCGCAGCGCCGGCCGCCGAGGTGGTGGAGAAAAGCCATTTTTCCTGCGTGGCCGCCGAGTGCCTGCCAGCGAGTTTGATGGCGCGCGAGCAAGTGATTGTCTGTGGCATGGAAACCCACGTCTGTGTGCTGCAGACCGTGCTTGGCCTGCTGGCACTGGGCAAGCAGGTGTTCGTGGTCGAGGATGCCTGCGACAGCCGTACCCCGGCGAGCAAGGCCGCAGGGCTGGCGCGCATGCGGGCTGCGGGGGCGCAGGTGGTGACCCGCGAAATGGTTTTGTTCGAGCTTATGGGCAGTGCCGGCCACCCGCTGTTCCGGCACATCAGCAAGACCTACCTGGTCGGTGAACAGCCCTGAACGGCCGGTTACTGGCTGCCGGGTTGATGGCCCTGGCGCTGCTGCAAGGCTGCGCCGGGCGCCGTGAGGAAGCACCCGAGGCGGACCCGGCCAAGGTCCGCGCCCAACTGCTGCGGCTGTTACCCGCCCAGGCCAAGGACCGCGAGGGCTGGGCCCGGGACATTCAGGTGGCGTTCGAGGCCCAGCGAATTGCCCCTAGCAAGAGCAACCTGTGTGCGGTGCTGGCGGTGACCGAACAGGAATCGACCTTCAATGCCGACCCGCAGGTGCCCAACCTGGGGCGTATTGCCCGGGAGGAAATCGACCGCCGCGCCGCGCGCCTGCATATCCCCAAGTTGCTGGTCGATGGTGCACTGAAGACGCCGTCGGGTAATGGCAAGAGCTACCAGCAACGTTTGCAGGCGGTGCGCAGCGAGAAGCAGTTGAGCGAACTGTATGACGAAGTCATCGCTCGCGTGCCGCTGGGCAAGACCTTGCTGGGCGGGCTGAACCCGGTGCATACCGGTGGGCCGATGCAGGTCAGCATCGACTTTGCCGAAAAGCATGCGCGGGATTACCCCTACAGCCACGACGGCAGCATTCGCCAGGAAGTGTTCACCCGGCGCGGCGGCATGTATTTCGGTATCGCCCACTTGCTGGGCTATTCGGCCAACTACGATCGCCAGCTGTACCGCTTTGCCGATTTCAACGCGGGCTGGTACGCCAGCCGCAATGCGGCATTCCAGGCGGCACTGAGCAAGGTGACGGGGGTAACGCTGGCGCTGGATGGCGACCTGGTGGCGCCGGGCTCGATCATGCCCGGGACCACGGAAAAGGCGGCGCGCAAACTGGGAGGGAAGCTGGGCCTGCGCAACCCGCAGGTCCGCAGCCAGCTGGAGGAGGGCGATAGCTTGGCCTTCGAGGACAGCAAGCTGTACAGCGGGGTGTTTGCCCTGGCGGATGCCGCGGCCGGCAAGCCGGTGCCACGGGCGGTGCTGCCGGGGATTCAGCTGAAAAGCCCGAAGATCACCCGCAAGCTGACCACGGCGTGGTTTGCCGGGCGGGTGGATGAGCGTTATCAGCGGTGCATGAAGCGTTGATGGTGGCCTGGCTGTCGAGCGCGGTCCTGTAGGAGCGGCCTTGTGTCGCGATGGGCTGCGCAGCAGCCCCAAGATTGTGCATCACCGCTGAACCCTTGGGGCTGCTGCGCAGCCCATCGCGACACAAGGCCGCTCCTACACAGGGACCGTGCAGGCCTGTGGGACTGCGAGGAGAACATCAGCTTTCGCCCAGAGCGCCAACTACCTGATTCACACTGGCCTTCAACCCGGCAAACGCATCCTCAGGGTCACTTTCCACCACCACCAGCTTCACCCCGGACGCCTTGATCACCTCGGCTACAGCCGCCTCCGGCTGCCGATGGTCCAGCACCAGCGCCACATCCTGCGCCTTCAGGTTGTCCCCCAGCGCCTTCAGCGCAGCGGCATCCCACTCGGCCGGCAGCGGCTGCTCGACCATGTCCAGGTTCAACCCGCTGGCCAGATAACCCAGTCGCTCCGACAGGCTCACCACCGTCAGGTTGTCGACCTTGGCCAGGCGTGTCTGGCTGCTGGCCGAGAGCTCCAGCAACTGGCGTTTGAGCCCGGCCAGGTTGCCCTGGATCTTTGCCTTGTCGCCCGGCGCCAACCGCTCCAGGTCATTGGCTACCACGTCGGCCATGCGCCCGAAGTTGGTCGGGTTGAGCCAGGGGTAGGCGCCATAGGCCTCGTCGCCGCTCACCGCAATACCCGGCAGCGCGCCATCCACTGGCCGTGCGGCGTCGATCTCGACGATCCGGATATTGCTGCGCCGGGCCATCGGGTACAGCGGGTCGTCACGCCAGATCGAGCGCACGCCGATCACCGCGTCGGCCTGCTGCGCGGCCTTGTGCAGGCTGGCGCCACCGCGCCCGCTGAAATAGGAAGGTTGGCGGCTGGCAGGCAGGTTGGCGGGGGCTGCCCGCGTGAGCTGCACCGTGGTGCCGTCGAGCAGGGCGCTGGCCAGGCTGTGGGTGACGGGCAGGGCGGTCAGCACTTGCGTGGCGAAAGACAGCGACGGCAGGCCGGCCAGGGCCAGCGCCAGGGTCAGGCGTTTCAGGTTCATGCCGGGTTTCCTTGCAGGCGGGGGACGAGGGCGCGGGCCAGCGCCGCCAGGGCGAAGCAGATGCCCGCGACCAGGATGATCGCGGCGCCGGACGGCACCGGCAGGTCGAAAACGATCGGCAGCAGGATGCCGAGCAACGTGCTCAGCGTGGCGATCAGCACCGACAGGAAGAAAAAGCCCTTCAGCGACTGGCTGACCAGGCGTGCGGCGGCAGCGGGAATCACCAGCAGCGCCCCGACCAGGATCGCCCCGATCACCTTCACCGAGGCCACGGTGACCAGGGTCACCAGCACCACGAACAGGTAGTCCAGGGTTTTCACCGCCACCCCGCGCACGGCCGCCAGCTGGGGGTTGAAACTGGCCAGCATGATGCGGTTGTACAGCGGCACGGCCAATGCCAGCACCAGCACCGCGACGATGCCCAGCACCACCAGGTCCTGGCCGCTGACGGTCAGCACCGAGCCGAACAGCACGTTCTCGAGGATGTGCACGTTGATCTTGCCCGCCAGCATCAGCAGCAGGCTGGCGCCCAGCGCCAGCGACACCGACAGAAACACGCCGATCAGCGTGTCCGGCGACAGCCCGGTGCGGTTGCGCAGGAAGTTGAGCAAGATGCCGAACAGCAGGCAGTAGCCGAACAGGCTGCCGTAGGGGCCGGTGTAGGGCTCGCCCAGCAGGATGCCGATGGCCACGCCGGTCAGCGCGGCATGGCCGACCGCCTCGGAGAAGAAGGCAAAACGCTTGACCACCACCAGGGTGCCCAGGCCGCCCAGCACCGGGCCGATCATCAAACCGGCCAGCAGAGCGTTGACCACGAAGCCATAGGCCAGCGCCTCGGGCAGGTAGCCGGCAGTGGCCCAGTCCTGGACCGTTTGCCGAAAGATTTCGAAACTCATCAGGCAAGGCTCTCGCTACGCGGGTGAACGGAGAACAGGCCGAGCAGGCGCTCTGGGGTAAGGGCCTGGGCGGGTGGGGCGTCGAACAGTACCTGGCGGCTCAGGCCGGTAACCCGGTCGGCCAGGCGCAGCACGGCTTCCAGGTCGTGTTCGATCCACAGCACGGTGGTGCCGGCCTGGCGCCAGCCCTGCAGCAGTTGTTCGAACACCTGGATACCGGCTTCATCCAGGGCCGACATCGGCTCGTCCAGCACCAGCAGTTGCGGCTCGGGAATCAGGCCCTGGGCCAGCAGCACGCGTTGGCGTTCGCCACCGGAAAGCGCGCCCATGCGCCGTTTGCGCTTGTCGAGCATGCCGACCCGCGCCAGGGCCGCGTCGATGGCCGGCTGCACACGGCGCGACAGGCCGAGGAAGGCGGGGCGGCGCTGGCACATGGCAGCCATGAAATCGTCCACGGTCATCGGCAGGCCACGGTCGAACTCCAGCGCCTGCGGCACATAGCCGATCACTTCGCGTTCGCCGGGCCAGTGCAGGGTCAGCTGGCCCTGGTGTGGCATTTGCCCAAGCAGGGTCTTGATCAGCGAACTCTTGCCGCCGCCGTTGGGGCCGACGATGGCATGCACGCTGCCGGCGGCGACGTTGAAGCTGACCTGTTCGAGGATGCGGGTGCGGCCCAGGGTCAGGTCGATGCCGGCAAACTCGATGCGCGGCCCGCAGGCTGTCACCAGGTTGGCGGCGGCGGTCATGCGCGGTTCTCCTGGATGGCGCGGACCACGGTGTCGAGGTTGCGCTTCATCTCCACTTCGTACTTGTCCTTGGTGTATTCGCCATAGGAAATGTGCGTCAGCGGGTACAGGCGCACGCCGGATTCACGCTGGATGGTTTCGACATAGGCCGACGGGAAGTCCATTTCCGAGAAGATCACCCGCACGTCCAGCGCCTTGAGCTGGTCGATGGTCTTCTTCAGCTGGGCCGGGCTGGGTTCGATGCCATGGGCTGGCTCGACCACCGCGGTCACCTCCAGGCCGAAGTCGCGCACCAGGTAGTCGTAGGCGGCATGGATGGTGGCGACCCGGAAGGTGGCGCTGGGCGCCTCGGTGACCTTGGCCAGTGCGTCGGCACGCAGTGTGCGCAGGCGCTTGGCATAGGCGCGGGCGTTTTGCGTGTACAGCTTGGCGTTGTCCGGGTCGAGCTTGCCCAGTTCGCGGGCGATGTTGTTGACCTGGGCGATGGTGGTGCTGATCGACAGGAAGGTGTGCGGGTTGACCACCTTGCCGGCGCCACGGGCGGCAATGCCGGTGGCCGCCAGCAAGGGTACGTTCTGGTTGGCCTCGATGGTGTTGATGCCGGGCTTTTCGCTGGCGGCGATCATGCGGTCGGCGAAATCGTCATGGCCAACGCCGTTGAGCACCACCACGTCCAGGGTGCCGATGCGCTTGATATCCTCGGCCCGTGGCTCGTAGGCATGCGGGTTGAACCCCGCCGGAATCAGCGGCACCACTTCGGCCTTGTCGCCGACGATGTTGCTCACATAGCTGTAGTAGGGGTGCAGGGTAATGCCGATACGCAGGGGCTTGCCGTTATCGGCCAGGGCCTGTGCCGGCAGGGCAAGGGCCAGGAGCAGGGCGAGGGCGGAGCGGAGCATGGGGGAGTCCTTGGGTTCAGTGACGGTGTTCGCGGGTGACCCCGGCGTCGTAATGGCTGACCACTTGCTGCCAGCCGGCGGCGATCAGGGCGGCCTGGCCAAGGTCGTCCGGGGTCACGGCGGCGCTGTCGCGGCGCAGCCAGACATCGGCCTGGCCGGTGCTGTCGGCCGGCAGGATCAGCAGCAGACTGCCGGCCACTTCCGGGGCCTGGCTGCGGCCGAGGTAGGCCCCGGGTTCCAGCCACGACCATTGGTGGTTGCCGCGGCTCTGGCTGCCGGCATCGACCACGAACGGCGGCAGGCCTTCCTCGGCCAGGGCCTGCACGCTGGGCGCGGCGGCGTTTTCTTCACGCAGCAGCTGGATTTCGTCGAAGGCCACCCGCAGGTCGGTGTACAGGCCTTGCTCGGCGGCGGTGAGGTCGCGACGGGCGTCGATCTGGTGGCTGGCGATGGCCTGTTCATCCTCGCGTTCGCCGCGCAGCAGCACCACGCTGGTGGCGAGTACCACGATCAGCAGGCTGACCAGCAGCACGTACAGGGTTTCGTGCCCGGCACCGGCCGGGCGAATCACTTGGGCGCGGCTCATGGCTGGGCGATATCGGCGTGGTCGACTTCCACCACGTGCCCGGGGCCGGCATCGAACAGCACGTAGAACTCGCCGTCCGGGCGCTTGAAGGTCAGGGTCGAATCGTCACCGAGCTTGCCGCCGACCAGCACCTGTTCGTCGTAGGCGATCACGTCCAGGGTTACCCCGGGGGCACCGCTGCCATCCGAGAAGCCGCCGGTGCACTTGACCTGGCCGCCAGGCAGTTCTTCGCATTCGCACATCGGGTTGTGCGCCAGGGCCGGGCCGGCGGCCAGCACCAGCAAGGGCAGGGCGAGGGTGCGTATCAGGTGTTTCATTTCTTGCCTCCTTGTTTCTCGAGCCAGGCCACGGTGGCTGGCGATGCCTTGGCCAGAGGGACCGACGCCTGGTGCATGCTGCCGTCCCAGCCTTCCAGGGTGATCCAGATCTGCGCGTCGGGCTTGGTGCGTGGCGGGATCGGCAACGAGGTGCCCATGTTGTACGGCGCACCGAAGAAAATCGTGCCGGCGGCGCGCAGGCTGCGCGGTTTGCCGATGCGCAGGTAGGCCGCCTTGACGCCGTTGACGCAGGCCTTGCACAGCGACGCATTGAAGACCTTGAAGTGGCCGGCAGGGCCGTCGGCGCGGGGCGCCTCGTCACGCATCTCGGCCAGGTCCAGGGTATAGGGGCCGACCTGGATGTCGTTGATCACATTGGCGCCGAGCCCCGCTTCGCCGCGGAACAGCTTGGCGTCGGCGAAGTACTTGGGCATGAAGCCCAGCGGGATGAGAATCAGCAGGATGTTCAGGTGAAAACGCCACTTCAGCCACAGTTGCTTCAGCGGGCTGACGGTCACGGCTTGGGCCTGGCTCATGGGCGGATCTCCACGGTGGGTTCATGGCGCGCCATGCGCGGTGCGCGCTCGCTGCGCTTGAGGGCGGCGGCGGTGGCCTGGGCGGTGCGTTTGGTCCAGATCAGCAAGCCGCTGAACACCATCAGGGTGAGGACCAGGCCAAAGAAGAACCACACCAGCTTGATCGGCAGGCCGCCGAAATCGCCGGTGTGCAGCGGGCGCATGGATTCGGTGACGAACTCCAGGGCGGAGCGGTCGCTGATCAGGAACTGGCTGTCGACATTACGCGTGTACGGGTTTACCGAGGCGCTCTGGAACATCAGCGGGTACCAGCCTGGCCCTGCCAGGGTGATGTGGCTGTAGGCGGTGGCCGGCAGCGAGATGAAGCTGATATCCAGCCCCGGGACTGCCAGGCCGGCGATGCGTGCCGCTTCATCCAGGTCGATGCGCGTTGCCGGGCTGCCATTCGGGGTTTGCGGCACGTCCTCACGGGCGATCACCGGCACGATGGGCCGGCTGGAAATGGTGATGTGGTTGTCGGCCAGGATCGCCTGGATCAGGAACCAGGTGCCGGTGATGGAAATGACCGCAATGAACCAGATCGACCAGACCCCGGCCAGGCGGTGCAGGTCGCCCCAGAAAATCCGCGAACCATGGCCGGTGCGCACCGGCTTGAAGAAGCCCTTCCAGAACTTCTTGTACACCACCAGGCCGGTGACCAGCGAAGCCAGCATGGGCAGCCCGAGCAGCGACACCAGGTACCAGCCCCAGCTGAAGCCGTTGGTGAACGGCACCAGCCACCAGCCGTGCAGGGCGCGGGTGAAGGCTTCGAAGTTGAAGTCCGGGGTCTTGCCCTGGATGGCCCCGGTGTAGGGGTTTACATACAGCGTCGGGCTGGTGCCGTCAGGCAGGGTGACATTGGCTTTGACCGCAAAGTGCGAACCGTCCGGCTGGATCAACCGCTCCACCACCATGTCCGGCTCGGCCTTGTGCAGGGCGTCCAGTACCTGCTGGAAGCTCAGGCGTTCGGCGTCGGCGTCGGGCTTGTTGGCGCGCACGGCCGGGTCGGCCAGCCAGACGATTTCCTGGCTGACCACCGCGAGCATGCCGGTGAAGCAGACGATCAGGACAAAGAACCAGATCGGCAAGGCGAGCCAGCTGTGGACCAGGAACCACAGCCTGGATTTGGATTTTTTCGGTGATTTGGCCATCTGACGGTCTTCTGCAATGGGGAGTCGAGCGTGTGCCCAGCCAAAGAGGGGCTGTATTGATAAGGACGAATGAGAATCGAAAACCTGCCGTTTTAAATGCAAGCAAATGTTTCAGGCAAAGAAACCTGAAAGCTGGCGCGACCCTGTAGGAGCAGCCTTGTGCTGCGAAGAGGCCGGTACTGACAATGCATCTCTGTTGTCAGTACCGGCCTCTTCGCAGCACAAGGCTGCTCCTACAGGTCCTGTTACATGCCTAGGGGATCAGGCGCGGGTCAGGGCCACTGCCGGTTGCGGCTTGCCGTGCAGCTGCGCCAGGTCCTGGTACAGCGCGCGGCCAATTTCCGCAGCGCGCGCCGGCAGCACCGAGAGCAGGGTGTCACTTAGGCCGTGGCTGTTTTCGCAGAAGCCCTGCAGGTATACCGAGGCCTGCAGGTCGGGGCTGGCCAGCACGCGGTAGTTGCGGTCGACGCTGAAATCTTCCAGGTAGCCGGCCAGGGGCGCCAGCAGGTCACGGTGCGAACGGCGCTCGTAGCCGGTGGCGAGTATCACCGCGTCGTAGCGGTGGGTCTGCTGCTGGCCGGTGGCAAGGTCGCGCAGGGTCAGTTCCAGGCCTTCGCGGGTGGCCACCACGGCTTCGACCTGGCGCCGGCACAGCACGTTGTGGCGGTACTGGTGGGCGACCTTCTGCCGGTAGAGGATGCCGTAGATGCGTTCGATCAGGTTGAGGTCGACCACCGAATAGTTGGTGTTGTGGTATTCGCCCAGCAGCTTGCTGCGCTGGTCGGCCGGTTCGTTGTAGACCAGGTCGGTGTAGTCCGGCGAGAAGATCTCGTTGACGAACGGGCTGTCATCGGCAGGCTTGAGGGCCGAACCGCGCAGGATCATGTCGACCTTGACCGACGGGTAGCTGTCGTTGAGGTCGATGAACGCCTCGGCGGCGCTCTGGCCCGAACCGATCACGGCAATGCGCATCGGCTTGCCGGCGGTGCACGGCAGCTTGTTCAGGCTGCTCAGGTACTGGGAGTGATGGAATACCCGCCGGTCGTCCTTGAAGGCGCCGAACTTTTCCGGGATTTTCGGCGTGCCGCCGCTGCCGACCACCACCGAACGGGTGCGGCGGCTGTATTCGCGGCCTTGGGCGTCGCGCGAGACCAGGCGCAGGTGCTCGACCCGGCCCGCCTGCACGTCCGGCTCGATGCGCAGCACCTCCTCGCCATATACCGCCTGGGTGGCGAAGTGCTCGGCGGCCCAGCGCAGGTAGTCGTTGTACTCGAGGCGGCAGGGGTAGAAGGTGCCGAGGTTGATGAAGTCGGCCAGGCGCTGCTTCTGGTGCAGGTAGTTGACGAAGCTGTAGGGGCTGGTGGGGTTGCGCAGCGACACCAGGTCCTTGAGGAACGAGATCTGCAACTCGCTCTGGGTGGCCAGGGTTTCGCCGTGCCAGCGATAGTCCTGCTGTTTGTCGATGAACAGCGCGTCGAGGGCATGGCCCTGGGACTCGGCGAGTTCTTCCAGGGCGATGGCCAGGGCCAGGTTGGAAGGGCCGAAGCCCACGCCGATCAGATCTTTGATGGTTTCCTGCTGTGAGGGCTGGCTCATGGCTGCGATTCCCTGAATGGTCGGATTTTGACGCCCGCCGGAGCTCCGGCTCCTGCGCAAGTACATGTGTTGGAACGAGCCAGCCGGGGGGGAATTTAAGCGGGCTAAAGAACTGTGAGGGGGGGCCGATAGGGGTACGACAAGGAGCCAACTTGAGGCAAGGAACCGAGATGAGCGGGATAACAGCAAGCAATTTGATGATCAACGGCGTTTCAGCCCAGACGCTGAGCGCGAACGCAACTGCCGAACGCGAGCAGGCGAAACAGGCTGGTGAGGCACTGGGGCCCTTGAGCATCAGTAGCGACAGCATGAAGGTTGGCGGGGCTGGCCAGGCGCAATCCACGGACAGTGAAGGCAGTGGGGAGTCGCAGGCCGTGTCCGAGCTGCGTCAGTTGATCAAGGATTTGCAAAAGCAGCTGGCCGAGGAGCAGAAGCAGCTTGCTGCATTGATGGACAGCAAAATGGACGAGGCTGCCAAGGCGGCTGCGGTGGGCGCCAAGCAGGCGAGCATTGCCACCATCAACGGGCAGATCATGGCGGCCACGGCGCAGTTGCTGGAGTTGTTGCAGCAAGAGGGCGGCAGCAGCGCGGGCGGGATGGTCAGCGCCACGGCCTGACAGCGGATATGGTCCCCTGTAGGAGCGGCCTTGTGTCGCGATGGGCTGCGAAGCGGCCCCGGGATGTTGGCATCAATGCACAAATCGTCGGGGCTGCGTTGCAGCCCATCGCGACACAAGGCCGCTCCTACAAGGGCCGGGTAGCATCAGGTGGCGGTCATTCGGCCGCCAGGCGCCCCTTGTTCTGCCGCTCCGCCTTGTACTGCATGGCCACCGCCGGCGCCGGCTTGGCAGCACCGGTTTCCAGCCACTGACGCATGCGGCTGGCATCGGCGAAGTGGGTGTACTTGCCAAAGGCGTCGAGGATCACCATGGCCACCGGGCGGTTGTCCATGCGGGTCAGCAGCACCAGGCAGTGCCCGGCTTCATTGGTGAAGCCGGTCTTGGTCAGCTTGATGTCCCAGTTGCTCTTGTTCACCAGGTGGTCGGTGTTGCGGAAGCCCAGGGTGTAGTTGGGCTTGCGGAAGGCCACGGTCTTCTCGCGGGTGGTCGACAGCTCGCTCAGCATCGGGTACTTGCGCGACGCCATCAGCAGCTTGGCCAGGTCACGGGCCGTGGACACGTTCTGCGTCGACAGGCCGGTCGGCTCGACGTAGCGGGTGTGCGCCATGCCCAGGCTGCGGGCCTTGGCGTTCATCGCCTTGATGAACGCCGGGTAGCCGCCGGGGTAATGGTTGGCCAGGGTGTTGGCCGCCCGGTTTTCCGATGACATCAGGGTAATCAGCAAGGTTTCGCGGCGGTCGAGCTGGCTGCCCAGCCGCACACGCGAATACACGCCTTTCATTTCCGGGTTGTTGGCAATGGTCATGGTGAGCATCTCATCCATGGGCTGCTTGGCATCCAGCACTACCATCGCCGTCATCAGTTTGGTCACCGACGCAATCGGTACCACGCGGTCGGGGTGGCTTGAATACAGCTCCTGGTTGGTGTTCAAGTCGATCAGCAGGGCGCTGCCCGAGGCGAGGTGCAGCTTGGAAGGGTCACGTTGAACCTGGGCCGGGGGTTGTGCAGCAGCGGTCGACGGAAGGGTCGCAGTACCTGTGAGCAACAGCAGCAGGCTGAGGATGGACAGGGATGTTTTCACGTTGAGGCTCACTAAAAGTTGGTATGTCGTTGGCTGTGCAAGGGTTTTCCCCCAAAAACCACTGCATTCTGGAGTATGGCTGATTTGCTGTCGAATGCCTTATGACTAAAGGGCGCAACGTGAACGAAATTTAATCCGGTACTTGTCCTGTACCCATCATCACTCTGCCGAAGACAGCAGAACAACCTCGAAGGTCGTCCCTTCCTCTTCGGTCGACTCCACCTCAATTCTGCCACCGTGGTTCGCCACGATCTCCGATGCGATGAACAGGCCGAGGCCGAGCCCCGCTGCGGAGCCCCGCTCTCCGGATGAGTAGCTCGAGTATCGCCCTTCCGGCTTGAAGATGTAGGGCATCACCTCGGGTGGAATAGGCTCTCCGGAATTCTGGACGCTGCCCCGTGGAACACCATCCACCCTGGCCACCGTGACCTTGATCGGGGCTGTCGCATCGCCATGGCGCAGGGCATTGCCTATCAGGTTGGAGAAAACCTGAGAGATGCGGTCAGGGTCGAATTGCCCGGTGATGTGCGCCTGCTCATCCAGGATGATCCGCGCGTGCGGGAATGCCGTGCGCAGTTCGTCAATGACAGCCTGGCAGATGGCGTTCAGATCCATTTTCCGCAAATCCACTGGAATGCCAGTCCCCAGGTTGCAGCGGGCCAGATCCAGCAGATCGTTGATCATGACATTTGCCCGATGTGCGCTGGTACAAACCTGGGTCGCAAGTACCTTTCCCTTTTCATCCAGTCCGGCCTGCCGCTGGATCAGCCCGCCAGCCATGAGTATCGCGCCCAAGGGCGAACGCAAATCATGACCGAGCACGGCGAGCACCATTTTCCGGGTCGCCTCGACTGCCGTTCCGTAGGCCGCGATCGACTCTACGAGCGCCTGGTCAATCGCTTCATTGAACCGGATCATGTCCTGAACATGATGCGCGTCTGCGAACGACTCCTGGCTAAGCCAGAGGGACAGAACGCTTGCGCGCAATGCCCGGTATTCGGACACCATCTGGTCCATCGAGAACCCAGCTATCAAGCGAGCAACCGCGTGGGTCTGCGCTGCGGTTTCGCTGGAACTCCTGGGGCCTCTCCCTTGTGCTTTCTCGGACTGTTGTTGCCTGCTCTGGGGCGTTCTCATGTCTGCGGCCACGGTGCGGAGCATCTTCTCGGCATGATTGCGCAAGCCGATGGAGTCCTGCTTCGGCAGCTCTGTTTCAACCGAGCGAGCGTAATTTTCCCAAGCCTGGAGAATGGGTTCCATACTGCTATCAATGAAATCGAACAGTCTCATGGGGGCCTAACCCTGATCTGGAAAAAAGACATCCGAATAGCTTAGTTCATCCGGGAAGCAGGAAGTTTGAGCGGCAGCCATGAGCGGCCCACCTGGAGTTCAGCCAAAGGCGATCCCGATGCAACCTGCGTTGGGGGGGCAGGGGCATCGGGATGTCTTGCCGGCTGACTGGGTTCAGGCATGGGTCAGCGAGAGGTCGCTGATGATGCAGATCGAGCCGTCATCGGCTGGCGTGGTATCGGTGTAGTCCACCTGGTTGTAGACCCCGCCGTGGAACTCGAATAGCTGTGTAGCCCAGGTGTTGTCGAACTGTAGATCGCCGGACGTACCGCTCACGCCATTGCACTTGGCCGTAACGTTGACCACGCCTGCTGCGGTGGCATGGATGCTCACCTCGAACTTTGCCCCCAGCGGTACCCCCTTGAGCACCGTCGAGTTGATAGGGTCAGTCTGGTTGTAGGTCCGCCGAAAACCCAGGGTGATGTCGCCCTTTTTCCAGAACACCTTCACGGGCGGGCTGTCGTCCCCGTAGACATGCATCTGCGCGATGACCACCTTCTGCGCCCAGTTGACCTTGGTCAGCGTCATTTCCTGGCGATTCCAGTGATGTGGGGCACCGCTCAAGGTCCAGTATTTCGGCTCCGACCACTCGCAGCGGGTCCTGCGGGTGCTTTTGCTCGAAGCACCTTTGGTGGGGGCAGACAACTGGACCGAACCATCGCTGAGCACTGTCACATAGTTCGGGTAAAGGGCAATCGCTTCGCTGCCGGTGAGTTCGACCGCTACGGTGCTGATCGACGATTCGGCTACCGGAACGGCGATGGTGAGGTTGCTGATATCTACGCTCATGGGGGGAACTCCTGAATGGAAATGACGGTTGGTGCCGCAGCAGCACGGTGGCGGCTGCTAGAATGAAATTTAGCCTTGCGCTAAATCATCGTCAATAGCTCATGGCTAAAATTATTTCGCCGGGCGACAAATTACCTGTTGGCGAAAATTTTCCACATCGGGGGCTTTACGCTTGATTTGGCGGTGAGATAAGCTTTCCTTGAATACTGTACGAATATACAGCTGTCAGGATAAGAATATGTCTAAGCCCTTGAAGTCGACGCCCCATCAGCGCCAGGAAATGACCGGAATAGAGCGGCTGAGCTTGCGGGTATCAGCGATGATCAACCACCCGCTCGCGCAGACGCAGCGCTGGGTGACGGTGCATCGCCTGGATACCGACGGTGATGCCGAGTGGGAGGAGGTGATGGGCCTGCTGGCCGAGACGCCCGAGCTGGAACTGACCTTCAACGACGACGAGAGCGTGACGGTGCGCTGGGAGCGCGGCAGCGTGGAGGAGCGCGACGACTTTATCGTCGAGCAGGACAGCGAGCAGCAGGTCGAGGAGGCGGCACCTTTCTGAACATCGGGAAAATGCCCACTTTGTAGGAGCAGCCTTGTGCTGCGAAGAGGCCGGGACAGGCAACAGATATGCATTGTCAGTACTGGCCTCTTCGCAGCACAAGGCTGCTCCTACAGTGCCCTGCTAGATCAATGACGCTTACACAAGGTGCGCATTCCACACCAGCAGCACCCTGGCCTGGATGTAGGTCTCTTCCCGGCGAATCATGCGGTCCTTGTGCCGCGAGTTGTCGGAAATCATCTCGAAATGGTCTTCGTCGGCAATCTGCAGCCGCTTGATGTAGATGTGGTCGCCCCAGGAGAAGAAGTAGATTCCATCACCGACGAACTCGCGGATGCTGACGTCCACGATCAGCGGGTCGCGGTGCTTGATGGTCGGTTCCATCGACTGCCCCCAGCCGGTCACCATCTTCAGGTGGTGGTGCTCGCTGAACTCCACGCCCAGCTCGCGCAGGTGGCTTGGGCTGACGCGAACATCCTTGAACATCTCGGGGTAGTCGTGGGGGATCTGCCCGCCGCCCATGGCCGCACGGACGTCGTAGTGGGCAATCCACACTTCGTCGCCCACCAGGCCTGGCCGAACAAGTTCAGCCGCCACCAGCGTCGAGTCTGCCGGCTCCTCGGCGGCGGCCAGCAGCCTTTGCCGGGTTTCTTCGGGGATGCCTCTGCCGCTTCTGGCAAGCATCTGCTTGACCAGGTCGGCCGCGGAAAGCTTGCTGTCGCCAGCCTCGACCGGCGACTGCGCCTGGTCGCCCGCTGCCATCGCGTCGAACCACCCCCGCGGCAAGCCTTCGATGCCCTCGATTCTGCGGGCCACGTCATCGCCCAGGTTCTTCGCTGTCTTGTCCGAAAGGATCTGGCTCAGATGCGCAGGCGCCATCCCCCAGCGCTCTGCGCAGGATCCCTTCCTCTGGCTGCCGATCAGCTTGACCAGGTTGTGCTTGCGAATTTCGTAGATGTCCATGGGGCGAAGCATGCCAGTGTTTAGCTTGCTGCTAAATATGCTCAAGGCTAAATTTCTCTTGTCACGATATTAGCTGTAGGCTAAATTAAATATGCAAGCAAGGAAAGCCACCGAGAAGCTGTTCTCCAGGCTTACGACATCACCATCCGTTATGAGGTTTTCATGGACCCGACTGACCTCGGCCCAGGCACCATCACCTGGCTGGGCGGAACAGGCACCGTGTTGCTGGGTGCATTCCTCTGGCTGCGCAAGTGGCTGTCCAGGGATGCGGCTGACCGTGCCATGGACAACGCTGATATTGGCGTGGTCCGGCGCCTGAACGAGCTGCTCGATATCGAGCGTGACGCCCGAAGAGAAGCGCAGGCCAGGGCCGATCAGTTTGCCAAGGAACGCAATGAACTGGTGATCACTGTAGGGCGCCTGGAAGGCAAGATCGAAGCGCTGACCAGTCGGGGCGGCCATCCTCCCCGGCAGGTCACCGTCCAGGGCGAGGGGATCGCCCGCCTGCGCGGGAAGCAGGGTGAGTGAGGCGGCCCGCAAGACAAATTCTGTTCATGCCCATGCGTATGGGCCCTTTTCTGTATGGAGACAACATGGCTCGATTGGATTCTGCCGCTGCCGGCGGCGCGAACGTGCTCGCATTCCTGGACATGCTGGCCTGGTCCGAGGGTACCTCAACCATTGCCGCCAGTGACGATGGCTACAACGTCCTGGTCGGCGGCCAACTGTTCAATGACTACAGCGGGCACCCGAGGCAGAAGGTGTGGTTGCCCAGCTACGGCATCCACAGCTCCGCGGCAGGGCGGTACCAGATTCTGGCCGGTACCTGGGATGCCATCGTGAGCACTTATGGCTTCAATGGCCGCTTTACCCCTGAGGCCCAGGACCTGGCGGCAATCAAGTTGCTGAACGAGTGCGGGGCACTGGCACTGATCAAGGCCGGCCGCATTGCCCAGGCGATCGCCAAGGCCGCGCCGATCTGGGCCAGCCTGCCTGGCGCGGGCTACGGTCAGCGCGAGCACCAATTGGCCGCGTTGTTGGCAATGTTCATAGCCTGCAGCGGGGAGGTTCAGGCGTAACGCCCAGGCAAAAAAAGACCCGCCAGGTAGGCGGGCCAGAAGGGCGTAGGGAGCAACGCACAACAAATACGGGTCAGGCGACCAGGGTGCCTGGTTGCAACTGTTCGACCAGGGCCTGGGCCGAGGCGAGGGTCGGCATCGGGCCGCTTACGGCTTCGCCGTTGCGTACCAGGTACCAGCATGCCAGCAGGCCCTGCTGACGCAGCGAAGCGGGGACGGCACTGCCGACGACGGACATGATCTGGATAGTGGCCATGTGGACCTCCTGTAAAACATGGCCCTACCTTACGCAGCAGCCGGGGCGGTTTGAAATTAACTTCCTCGATAGTGGTCATTGGTTCTATCAACATTTACCACCGCGGCGGGCCGTAATACACCGGTGGCGGGCCGTAGTAGGTGCGGTAGCCCGGGGGCGGTGGTGCTGGCACGTAGTACGGCTGGTAGTACACCGGCGGTGGCGGTGGTTGCACGTACACCGGTGGCGGCCCGTAGTAGACCGGTTGGCGCTCGACGTACACGGTACGGTCACGCCCGCCATAAACCGTCGCCCCGACCACGGCGCCAACCACGGCCGCACCCAGCAGAGGGCCGGGGCCATACCAACCGCCATGGCCATGGCCGCCATGGGCGACAGCGGGCGCGCTGATGGCCAAGGCACCGACCAGCAGGGCGATTCCGGGAATGTGACGGTTCATGAAGAAACCCTCGCAAGGACACCCCAGGTGTGGGGTCCTATTACTATGACTCCACTCTTCGTCAGCTGAGCACGGGGGAACGGTAAAGGTTGTGTAAGGGACGACCAGCGGTTACCTCTGTTACGCTGAACAAACGTTTCAGTTATGACAAAGGAGAAGGTTATGTCGACAACTCCAAGCAGAGACACCGTGCTGTGCATCTCCCTGGCCGGCCGCCCCGGCACCTTCGGGGTAAGGTTCCACAACCACCTGTACCAGCAGCTGGGCCTGGACTTCTACTACAAGGCCATGCGCACCGATGACCTGCCGGCGGCGGTGGCGGGCATACGTGCCTTGGGTATCCGCGGTTGCGGGGTATCGATGCCGTACAAGGAGGCCTGCATGGCCCTGGTCGACGAGATCGACCCATCGGCGGCGGCCATCGAGTCGGTCAATACCCTGGTCAATAGCAATGGTCACCTGAAGGCCTACAACACCGATTACCTGGCCGTGCGCCAATTGCTGGCGCAGCACAAGGTCGACCCGTCCACGGCGTTTGCCTTGCGCGGCAGTGGCGGCATGGCCAAGGCGGTAGCCAGTGCCCTGCGCGATGCCGGGTTCGCCGAAGGCATCATCGTTGCGCGCAACGAGCAGGCCGGGCGACAGCTGGCGGATGTGTGCGGTTATCGCTGGGTGGCGGAGCTGGGCGACCTGTGCCCACCCATGCTGGTGAACGTGACGCCGATCGGCATGGCGGGCGGGCCCGAGGCCGAGGAGCTGGCGTTTTCCGAGAACGCCATCGCCGCGGCGGCGCGGGTGTTCGACGTGGTGGCGATGCCGGAGAGCACACCGTTGATCCGACGGGCGCGGGCGTTGGGCAAGCCGGTGATCACCGGGCTGGAGGTGATTGCGCTGCAGGCGCTGGAGCAGTTCGTGCTTTATACCGGGGTGCGACCCACCTTGGCGCAGGTGGAGGCGGCGGTGGCGTACGCCCGGGATATCTGATTACTCCTGTGCCGGCCCTTTCGCGGGTAAACCCGCTCCCACAGGGATTAGCGCACGCATGTAGCAGCGGCGCTACCCCTGTGGGAGCGGGTTTACCCGCGAAGAGGCCGGCACAGGCATCGACAAGGTCAGAACACCTTGTGCCCTTCATCCAGCTGCTGGTCGACCAGCGCCCGGCCATGGGCCAGCGACACATGCTGGGCGTTCTCGAGGTCGGAGAAGAACTTCATCGGCATCGACATGCGCCTGCTGGTGTGTCCGTCGGGGTCGGTGATCAGGCACCCGGCGGCGTAGGGCAGGGGGGAATCGGGGTGGGGCATCACGCTGGCGGTGATGGTGTGCTTGCGATATTCACAGTGAAGAGATTGCATCGTCCTTACCTCGCTGTGGCATGTGAAGCAGTTACCTTCATATACCACAGCAAGGGGCCGGGAGTTCCCGGCCCGACGAGCGAGCCGCGATGAGCGCTCAGCCTTTGAGCTCGGTCGGCTGGATGACTTCGACCCAGTAACCGTCCGGGTCCTTGACGAAGGCCAGGTGGTTCATGCGCCCGTCCTGCAGGCGCTTCTGGAACGGTACGTCCAGTGCCTCGAAGCGTGCGCAGGCGGCGCGTACGTCCGGTACCGAGATGCAGATGTGGCCAAAGCCGCGTGGGTCGGTGTTGCCGTTGTGGTAGGCAAACTCGGCATCGTTTTCGGTGCCGTGGTTGTGGGTCAGCTCCAGCACGCCCGGGATCGACTTCATCCACTGGTGGCGTTCGCTGTCATCGGCCGGGATCTGCGCCGGGTCGACCAGGGCCAGGAAGTACAGGCTGAAGGCAGCTTCGGGGAAGTCGCGCTTGTCCACCAGGCGGAAGCCCAGCACGCGGGTGTAGAAGTCCAGGGACTTCTCGATGTCCTTGACCCGCAGCATGGTGTGGTTGAAGACGAACTGGGCGGTGGCGGCGTCCGGTTGGGCGGTGACGCCAGGCAGGGTTTGCAGATCATGCAGGCTCATGGGAACTCCTGAGACGGGGCCGGGCGCAGGGCGCCGGCAAAACAGACAGGCCGGCCATGATACGGCAGTGTGCCGATTGCGCAAATGAAAGCGCCCTGCACGAGGCAGGGCGCTGGAATTAGAGGCCCGCATGTGCGGGCGCGTGATGGGGTCGCTAGTCCTTTAGCTGTCTCGATACTGAGCCAGCCCTTGTGAAAAAAGTGTGAAGCACGTGTGGACGTTTCATCAGCGTACCCAGCTTTCTACCGTGGCGGCTCCGTATTGTTCTTTCCAGGCCTTGAGCCCACGGTGGTTGCCGCCTTTGGTCTCGATCCGCTCGCCGGTGTGCGGGTTGGTGTAAACCTTCACCACGCGCGCGCGGCGCTGTTGCTTGGGCGCTGCACTGGAAACCCGGGCCACTGCTTTCGGGTCGAGGATGGCGATGATATCGCGCAGGCTCTTGTCGTAGCTTTTCATCAGGCCGACTAGTTTCTGCTCGAATTCGATTTCGCGTTTGAGGCCGGCATCCTTTTTCAACGCTTCCAGTTGCGCCATCTGTTCCTGGAGCGCTTTTTCGGCAGCACGAAACTCTGCAAGTCTGGACACTGTAATCACTCCTGTACGTCGGTCGTGGCAGGGCGTGACGAACATTGAAGAAGAATAAAAACGCCGGCCACGCGGGTGGGTTCCGCTGTTCGCTGATATCGAGTGTAGTCATTCATGGGTACTGGGTAAACTGCAAACTTTTTGTAAGTAAGCCGGGAACTTTCCTAGTTTTGCGCGCGGTATTGTCCGGTTTTTTCGCGGTTGCCTTGCGGTGCGCTTAGACCATGGTCCAATGGCCCGTGCCAGAGCCTTCGCGCGATAATTTCAGATGATGGCCGGCTATTGTTCGGCCCCCTCGCAGTACCGTGGCCAGCACGTGCCACAGGTTGTTTACTCGCCTTGATTCTGGATGTTTTCTCCCATGTTTGCCCCTTTCCCCCTCGCCCCCGGGCGTCGTGTTGCCGGCTTGTTCCTGTTGTGTGCCGGCGTCAATGCCCAGGCCGCCGGTTTTCTTGAAGACAGCAGTGCTAAGGTCGAAGCACGCAATGTCTATTTCAACCGGGATTTCCGTGACGGCCACAGCAGTTCCAGCCAGGGTGCGTCCAAACGCGAAGAATGGGCACAAGGTTTCATCCTCAATGTGCAGTCGGGTTACACGCAGGGGCCGGTAGGTTTTGGCGTGGATGCGCTGGGCATGTTCGGCTTCAAACTTGACTCCAGCCCGGCAGACAGCAACAGCGGCCTGTTGCCGTCTTCCGGCCATGACCCACGGCACTCGGCGGACCAGTACGCGAAGATGGGCCTGGCGGCCAAGGTCAAGGTTTCCAATACCGTGCTCAAGTACGGTTCGATGATGCCAGATGTGCCGCTGCTCAAGTACAACGATGGCCGCCTGCTGCCGACCATGTTCCATGGCGCCATGCTCACCTCCGAAGAAGTGCGCGACCTGAAGTTCACCCTGGCCCGCCTGGACAAGTACACCGCACGGGATTCCACCGACCGCCAGGACATTCGCGTGCATTGCAAGAACAAGCGCTATGCCTGCGATATCGAGGCTGACCACTTTGACCTGGCCGGTGTCGATTACCGTTTCAACGAGCGCTTCAGCGCCCAGTACCAGGTGGCCAAGCTGGAGAACATCTACCGCCAGCACTTCCTCGGCCTGGTGGCCAGCCAGCCATTGGCGGTGGGCAGCCTGTCGGCAGACCTGCGCTTGATCAAGAGTGACGACATCGGCAATGCCCGCGCCGGCGAAATCGACCATCGCGCGTTCAGCGGCATGCTCGGCTACAGCCTGGGTGGTCACAAGCTCAGTGCCGGCTGGCAACGCATGTATGGCGACAGTGCCATGCCATACCTGGATGGCACCAACCCGTACCTGGTCAACTATGCCCAGGTCAACGACTTCGCCGCCGCCCAGGAACGCTCCTGGCAGGTGCGTTATGACTATGACTTCAAGGCCCTGGGCGTGCCCGGCCTGACCTTCTTCACCCGTTACATCAACGGTGACAATATCAAGGTGCCGGGCAGCACGGCCGAAGGCAAAGAATGGGAACGCGACACCGAGTTCAAGTACCAGGTGCAAAGTGGCACGTTCAAGGACGTCAGTGTGCGCCTGCGTAATTCCACTTACCGCAGCAACTATGAAAAGTGGGCGCGTGACATGGACGAGACACGGGTCATTGTCAGCTACAACTTCTCCATCTTCTGACGGGGCGCTTTGCCAAATACCGGCAGCCACCTGACAATGGCTGCTGGTTCCCGCAAAGGGCAGGGCAATGAAAGACCTGTTGTTGATCGGCATCGGCCCGGGTGACCCGCGCCAGGTCACCTACGAGGCGGTCGATGCGCTGCGCCAGGCCAGCGTGTTCTTCGTGCTCGACAAGGGCGGCGACAAGGACGAACTGGTGCACCTGCGCAAGGCCATCCTGCAACGCTACCGGCCCGAGGGCGGCTACCGCCTGGTGCAGGTGGCCGACCCTGCACGCGATGGCCAGGCCGATGACTACCTGGGCGCGGTGCAGGACTGGCACCGGCAGCGTGCGGCGCTGTATGCCCAGCTGATCGAACAGGAGATAGGCATTGGGGAAACCGGCGCCTTTCTGCTGTGGGGCGAGCCGACGCTGTACGACAGCACCCTGCGCATCCTTGGCCTGGTCCGCGAGCGTGGTGTGGCGCTGCGCCTGCAGGTCATTCCGGGCATCAGCAGCGTGCAGGCGTTGGCGGCGCGCCATCAGGTGCCGCTCAACCGCATCGGTGAGCCGTTGACCGTATTGCCAGGGCGGCGCCTGGCCGGGCAGGGGCAGATCGACAATGTGCTGGTGATGCTGGACGGGCAGTGCGCGTTTGCCCGGCTCGATGACCCGGCGCTGATGATCTACTGGGGCGCGTACCTGGGGACTGCTGATGAGGTGCTGATTGCCGGGCCGTTGCAGGCGGTGAAGGCGCAGATAATGGAAGTGCGTGAGCGGGAGCGGGCGCGCAAGGGGTGGATCATGGATAGCTACCTGTTGCGCAGGGAGCTGTGAGGTGTACTGCCTGTTCCGGCCCCTTCGCGGGTGAACCCGCTCCCACAGGTACAGCGCCAGCTTGGGGGCCGCGCGTTCCCTGTGGGAGCGGGCAAGCCCGCGAAGCAGGCGACACCGATTTCAAGGGTTACCCAGAATGGCCTGCACCTTCTCCCGCAACTGGTCGATGCTGAACGGCTTGCCGATGAGGTGCATGCCCTCCGGTACATCGACGCTTTCGGCATAGCCACTGGCGAACAGCACCGGCAACAGCGGCCGCAGTTCGCGCGCCTTGGCCGCCAAATCTTCGCCACGCATGTCCGGCAGCCCCACATCGGTCATCATCAGCGCCAGCGCCTGGTTCGGGTCTTCGAGAATGCGCAGCGCCGCGTTGGCATGCTCCGCTTCGATGACGGTGTAGCCCAACTCGTCGAGCACTTCGACCATCAGCATGCGTACGATGTCGTCGTCTTCGACTACCAGAAGGTGCATGGTTGCGATCCTGTGCAGAATGAATGTCTTTAATCTGTGCTCCGGATGGCAGCAGAAGTTCCCCGAGGATACCGGTCCGTGCAATCAGATGGAACGATTGGCTCACATCACCTTCAAATACTGGCTAAATGCCCTGCCAGACCCGCCAAAGCTGGTTAGACTCGCTTTACGGGACAGAGCAGTGGCAGACAACTACAACGATCGATTTGCCACACTTTCAATGGACTTTACTTGCTCGGGCGTTTTCACATGATTCAAGCAGCCTCGATGGACCAGCGGAGCTTCCGCAAGCTGTTGAGCCGCAACGTCGGCCTACCCCTGGGGGTTGGCCTGCTGGGGGCCGTTGCCTTCGTCGCGGTGATCAACTACCTGCTTTCGGCCTTGCAGTGGGTCGAGCACACCGACCGGGTGATCGGCAATGCCAACGAAACGGTCAAACTGTCGATCGACATGGAAACCGGCATGCGTGGCTTCCTGATCACCGGCGACGAGCGTTTCCTCGACCCCTACGAGGTGGCCAAGCCGCGCATCTTCGGTAGCCTGCAGAGCCTGCGCGGCATGGTCGAGGACAACCCGCAACAGGTCGAACGCATCGACCGGCTGATCGCCCTGCAGCAGGCGTGGAACACCTTCGGCAGCGAGATGATCAACTTGCGCCGCAGCCAGGGTGATTACCGCGCCTTGATCGGCAACGGCCGCGGCAAGCGCCTGACCGACGAGATCCGCAAAGAGTTCGACAACCTGATCGCCAGCGAACAACAGTTGCGCATGGCGCGCAACGAGCGAGTCAACAGTGTGACCGTCACGGTCATGTCGTCCTTCGTGCTGTTCATCGTCGGCCTCAGTGCCTTGCTGGCCTACCTCGGGCGGCGCGACCTATTGGCGCTGTCGGGTTCCTATGACGAAAACTTCAAGGCCCAGCAGCGCGCGGCCGAGCGCCTGGAACACCAGGCCTGGCTGCGCAACGGGCAGACGCAACTGGCCGAACAGGTGCTCGGCCAGCTGACCCTGCCCATGCTCGGTGACAACATCCTGCGTTTCTTCGGCGGTTACCTGGGCAGCGTGGTCGGCGCGCTGTACGTGCGTGACGAGCATGGCCGCCTGGTGCGTGTGGCCAGCTATGGCCTGGATGCCGAGGAGCAGGCCCGCGAGCAGGTGCTGGGCGATCACGAAGGCCTGCTGGCCCAGGCCGTGCGCGAAGCGCGGCTGCTGCGCCTGGACGACTTGCCCGACGACTATTTCCACCTCAGTTCCGGCCTGGGCCGGGGCCTGCCGCGCAGTGCCATGCTGATGCCCTGCAGTGATGACGGGCAGATCAACGGTGTGCTGGAGCTGGGCTTCCTGCGGCCGCTGCAGGAGCGTGACGAAGAGATGCTGCAGCGGGTCCGTGGCAACCTCGGTATCTCCATCGAAAGCGCCCGCTACCGGCAGCGCCTGCAGGAAGTGCTGGCCGAGACCCAGCAACTGAACGAAGAGCTGCAAGTGCAGCAGGAAGAGCTGAAAACCGCCAACGAAGAGCTCGAAGAGCAATCCCGCGTGCTCAAGGAGTCCCAGGCCCATCTGGAAACCCAGCAGGCGGAACTGGAGCAGACCAACGAGCAATTGTCCGAGCGCACCGAGGCCCTGGACCGCAAGAACGACGAACTGCTCCAGGCCCAGGACGAGCTGCAGGCGCGCGCCGAGGAGCTGCAGCGTTCGAGCAAGTACAAGTCCGAGTTCCTCGCCAACATGTCCCACGAGCTGCGCACGCCGCTGAACAGTTCGCTGATCCTGGCCAAGCTGCTGGCGGAGAACGGCGAGGGCAACCTCAGCGACGAGCAGGTCAAGTTCGCCGAATCCATCTATTCGGCCGGCAACGACCTGCTCAACCTGATCAACGACATTCTCGACATCGCCAAGGTGGAAGCCGGCAAGCTCGAAGTGCGCCCCGAAAGCACCCAGGTGGAACGCCTGGTCGAAGGCCTGCGTGGCATGTTCGAGCCGCTGGCCGGGCACAAGGGCCTGGCCTTCGAGGTGACCACCGAGGCGCAGGTGCCGGCCACGCTGTTCACCGACCGCCAGCGCCTGGAGCAGATCCTCAAGAACCTGCTGTCCAACGCCATCAAGTTCACCGAGCGCGGCAAGGTCAGCCTGAACATCGGTTACCAGCCTGGCACCGGCATCGTCTTTGCCGTGCGCGATACCGGCATCGGCATCGCCGCCGACCAGCAGCAGGCGATCTTCGGCGCCTTCCACCAGGTCGATGGCACCAGCAACCGCCGTTATGGCGGCACCGGCCTGGGCCTGTCCATTTCCCGCGACCTGGCGCACCTGCTGGGTGGGCAGATCAGCGTCGACAGCAGCCCCGGCCAGGGCAGCGTGTTCAGCCTGATCCTGCCGGAGCGCTATGAGCGGGTAGCGCAGGATATCGAGCCGCTCAGCCTGCGCCCGGCGGTCGACAGCCTGCCACCCGCGCCGCAGGCACCGGCGGTGGCGGCGCCGAAACGCCAGGCACCGGCATTCGCCGACGACCGCGAGCGCGCGCCGTTCGGCAACCGCTGCATCCTGGTGATCGAGGACGAACCGAACTTCGCCCGCATTCTCTTCGACCTGGCCCACGAGCTGGGTTACAGCTGCCTGGTGGCGCAGGGCGCCGACGAGGGCTTCGAGCTGGCCGCCCAGTACATCCCCGATGCCATCCTGCTGGACATGCGCCTGCCCGACCATTCCGGCCTGACCGTGCTGCAACGCCTGAAGGAGCAGGCGAGCACCCGGCACATTCCGGTGCATATCATTTCCGTGGAGGACCGGGTCGAGGCTGCCATGCACATGGGCGCCGTCGGCTACGCGGTCAAGCCCACCAGCCGCGAACAACTCAAGGAAGTGTTCGCCCGCCTGGAGGCCAAGCTGACCCAGAAGCTCAAGCACATCCTGCTGGTGGAAGACGACGACCTGCAGCGCGAAAGCATTGCCCGCCTGATCGGCGACGACGATGTCGAGATCACCGCCGTGGCCATGGCCCAGGATGCCCTGGCGTTGCTGCGCGAGAACATCTACGACTGCATGATCATCGACCTCAAGCTGCCCGACATGCTCGGCAACGAGCTGCTCAAGCGCATGACCGCCGAGGACATCCGTGCCTTCCCGCCGGTGATCGTGTATACCGGGCGCAACCTGACCCGCGAAGAAGAAGCCGACCTGCTCAAGTACTCGCGCTCGATCATCATCAAGGGCGCCCGCTCCCCGGAGCGCCTGCTCGACGAAGTGACGCTGTTCCTGCACAAGGTCGAGTCGCAGCTGTCCAACGAACGCCAGCGCATGCTCAAGACCGCGCGCAGCCGCGACAAGGTATTCGAAGGCCGCAAGGTGCTGCTGGTGGACGACGACGTGCGCAACATCTTCGCCCTGACCAGCGCGCTGGAACACAAGGGCGCGATCGTCGAAATCGGCCGCAACGGCCGCGAGGCCATCGAGCGCCTGGAGCAGCATGACGACATCGACCTGGTGCTGATGGACGTGATGATGCCGGAGATGGACGGCTTCGAGGCCACCCGGCTGATCCGCCAGCAACCACGCTGGCGCAAGCTGCCGATCATTGCCGTGACCGCCAAGGCGATGAAGGATGACCAGCAGCGATGCCTGCAGGCCGGCGCCAACGATTACCTGGCCAAACCGATCGACCTGGACCGCTTGTTCTCGCTGATCCGTGTGTGGCTACCGCAACTGGAGCGAATTTGACTAGCGAACGTAACACCGATATCGAAATCCGCTTGCTGATCGAGGCCATCTACCTCAAGTACAGCTACGATTTCCGCAACTATTCCGGCGCGTCGATCAAGCGCCGGATCCTGCATGCGCTGCGCCAGTTCGACTGCCTGACGGTGTCGGCGCTGCAGGAGCGCGTGCTGCACGACCCTGGCATGTTCATGCAGTTGCTGCAGTACCTGACGATCCCGGTCAGCGAGATGTTCCGCGACCCGGGGCACTACCTGGCGCTGCGCAACGAAGTGGTGCCGCTGCTGCGCACCTGGCCCTCGATCAAGGTGTGGATTGCCGGCTGCAGCACGGGCGAGGAGGTGTATTCGATGGCCATCCTGCTGCGCGAGGAGGGCCTGCTGGAGCGCACCATCATTTACGCCACCGACATCAACCCGCATTCGCTGGACAAGGCCAAGCAGGGCATCTACTCGATGCAGAGCATGCGCGAGTACGCCGAGAACTATCGCATCGCCGGCGGCCGGCGGGACTTTGCCGAGTACTACACGGCAGCCTACGGCAACGCCATCATGGACAGCACCTTGCGCGACAACGTGACCTTCGCCGACCACAGCCTGGCCACCGACAGCGTGTTTTCCGAAACCCAGCTGGTGTCGTGCCGCAACGTGCTCATCTACTTCAACAAGGAGCTGCAGGACCGCGCCCTGGGCCTGTTCCACGAGTCCTTGTGCCACCGCGGCTTCCTGGTGCTGGGCAGCAAGGAATCGGTGGATTTTTCCGCCTACAGCGAGCGCTTCGAGCCGCTGGTCAAGCCCGAACGGATCTACCGCAAGTCATGAAAGGCGTACGCGCGATGGTGGTCGGCGCCTCGGCGGGTGGCGTGACGGCGCTGTTCAGCGTGCTGGGCGCGTTGCCGGCCGGCTTCGCCATTCCGGTGATATGCGTGCTGCACCTGCCCGATGATCGCCACAGCCAGCTGGCCGAGGTGCTGCAGCGCCGCCTGCGGCGGCCAGTGTGCGAGGCCCGCGACAAGCAGCCGCTGCGCGCCGGGCAGATCTACGTGGCCGGGCCGGGTTACCACCTGTCGGTGGAGCGTGACCTGACACTGTCGTTGAGCCAGGAGCCGCCGGTGCATTTTTCCCGGCCGGCGATCGACTACCTGTTCATGTCGGCGGCCGATGCCTACGGTGCCGGCCTGCTGGGCATGCTGCTCACCGGGGCCAATGAAGATGGCGCCGAAGGCCTGGCCTATATCAAGCACAACGGGGGCCGGACCGTGGTCCAGGACCCTTGCGACGCACAGGTGGCGCTGATGCCGGAGGCCGCACTGGCCCTGCACCAGCCCGACCATATTCTTTCTCTGAGTGGCATCGAGCGATTGCTCGCCGCCCTGGAACCCAGCGCATGCTAAGCCACACCATCGCCAAACTGCTGATCGTCGACGACCTTCCAGAAAACCTGCTGGCCCTCGACGCCCTGATCCAGGGCCAAGACCGCGAGGTGCACCAGGCCCAGTCGGCCGAGGCCGCATTGTCGCTGTTGCTCGAGCACGAGTTCGCCCTGGCCATCCTCGACGTGCAGATGCCGGGCATGAACGGTTTCGAGCTGGCCGAGCTGATGCGCGGCACGGAAAAGACCCGCAACATCCCCATCGTGTTCGTCACTGCCGCCGGGCGCGAGATGAACTACGCGTTCAAGGGCTATGAAAGCGGCGCGGTGGACTTTCTGCACAAGCCGCTCGACACCCTGGCGGTGAAGAGCAAGGTGTCGGTGTTCGTCGACCTGTACCGCCAGCGCAAGGTGCTCGACCGCCAGTTGCAGGCCCTGGAACGCAGCCGCCAGGAGCAGGAACTGCTGCTGGCCCAGCTGCAAACGGCGCGGGGTGAACTGGAGCATGCCGTGCGCATGCGCGATGACTTCATGTCGATCGTGTCCCACGAGGTGCGCACCCCGCTCAATGGCCTGATCCTGGAAACCCAGCTGCGCAAGCTGCACCTGGCACGCGGCAACCTTGCCGCCTTCAGCGGCGACAAGCTGCAGGCCATGGTCGAGCGCGACGAGCGGCAGATCAACAGCTTGATCCGCCTGGTCGAAGACATGCTCGATGTATCGCGCATCCGCACCGGCAAACTGTCGCTGCGGCCCAAGGCGTTCGACCTGGGCCAGCTGGTGCGCGGCCTGGTGGAGAACTTTGCTGCCCAGGCCAGCGCATTGGACACCCATTTCGAATTGCAACGCTGCGAGCCGCTGCAGGGTGAGTGGGACGAGTTTCGCATCGAGCAGGTGCTGGCCAACCTGTTGTCCAATGCCTTGCGTTATGGTGAGCGCAAACCGGTGCAGGTGCGGGTGTTCGAGCAGGACGGCCTGGCCTGCGTGCAGGTTCAGGACCATGGCATCGGCATCTGCGTGGCCAACCAGCAGCGCATCTTCCAACAGTTCGAGCGGGTCGCCACCCAGCAGGCCAGTGGTGGGTTGGGCCTGGGGCTGTACATATCGGAGCAGATCGTCCAGGCCCACGGCGGGCGCATACTGGTGGAGAGTGAAGAGGGCAAAGGCGCCACCTTTACCTTGCAGTTGCCACTGGCAACCTACGAACAACAAAACGACCAGGCACGGGCAACCTCTGCCTGAGCCTGGGGTCTGATGACCAGCTGTAAGTATTTCAAGGCGTTGACATGAGTGAAGATGCACAAGATGTAGTACTGGTGGTCGAGGACGAACCGGCGATTCGCATGATCCTGCGCGATTACCTGGCAGGCGAGGGCTACCACGTGCTGGTGGCCGAGGATGGCGAGCAGGCGTTCGCGATCCTGGCGAGCAAGCCGCACCTCGACCTGATGGTCACGGACTTCCGCTTGCCGGGCGGGATTTCCGGGGTGGACATTGCCGAGCCGGCGGTGAAGTTGCGGCCGGACCTGAAGGTGATCTTCATCAGCGGCTACCCGGCGGAGATTCTCGAATCCGGCAGCCCGATCACCCGCAAGGCACCGATCCTGGCCAAACCGTTCGACCTGGATACCTTGCACGAACAGATCCAGTCGCTCCTGCGCTAGCCTGCACTGGCCCTTTCGCGGGTAAACCCGCTCCCACAGGGGCTGTGCAAGTCTCAAGGTTTGCACAGTTCCTGTGGGAGCGGGTTTACCCGCGAAAGGGCCGGAACAGGCTAGCGCAGTGTCCGTTCCAGCCCACCCACCAGCATGCTTTCCATCAACCCCAGCCCCTGTTCTTCGGGCAAGGCCTTCAACAACCCCGGCAACTGGTTCAGCAGCGTCGCCACCACATGCGCCGTGGCCACCAGGGCCTGCCCCTGCAACTTCGCCTGCGGTGCGATCAACCTCAGCAACCCCGCCTCATAGCGCTTGCGCAGCAAGGCCAGGCGCGCCTGCTGGTCTTCGCTCAGGCAACAGAAGTCGCGCTCTGCCAGGCGAAACTGCATGGGCCGCTCGGCATGCAGCTGCCAGTGCGCGGCAATCAGGCAGCTCAACGCCGACGCCCCGCGCGCCATGGCCCGGCGCCCCTGGTCCAGGGTGGCCTGCAACTCCTCGTACAACTCCTCGATCAGGTCGTACAACAAGTCCTGCTTGCTGGGAAAGTGGTGGTACAGCGAGCCTGCGGTAAGCCCCACATGGGCCGCCAGCTCGCGCATGCTGACCTGGCCAAAGCCCTTTTCGGCAAACAGCGCCATGGCCCGGTCACGTCGCTCTTCAAAGTTGGCACAGCGCATCGCGGCATTGACCGGGGGCATGGTGTTCGCTCCTCAGTAGGTGAAGAAACCGCGGCCGCTCTTGCGCCCCAGCCAACCGGCCGCGACCATTTCCTTGAGCAACGGGGCAGGGCGGTACTTGCTGTCGTTGAAGCCTTCATGGAAGGCCTCCATGATCGCCAGCAGGGTGTCCAGGCCGATCAGGTCGGCCAGGGCCAGCGGGCCGATCGGCTGGTTGCAGCCCAGGCGCATGCCGGTGTCGATGTCCTCGGCACTGGCCAGGCCTTCCTGGCGCACGAAGATCGCTTCGTTGATCATCGGCACCAGGATGCGGTTGACCACGAAGCCCGGGCGGTTGCCGGCGGTGATCGGGGTCTTGCCCACCTTTTCGGTCACCACCAGCGCCTGGGCGTAGGTGCTGTCGCTGGTCTGCAGGCCGCGAATGATCTCGACCAGCGCCATCATCGGCACCGGGTTGAAGAAGTGCACGCCAATGAAGCGCTCGGGGTGCTCGATGCTGGCCGCCAGCTGGGTGACCGACAGCGACGAGGTGTTGGTGGCGATCAGGCAGTCGGCGGCGACGTTGGCCGCCACCTGCTGCAGGATGCGCTGCTTGAGCTGCAGGTTCTCGGTGGCGGCCTCGATCACCAGCTGCGCGCCGCTCAACTGGGTGTAGTCGGTGCTGGTGCGAATGCGCGTGCGGGCGGCTGCCGCCTTGTCGGCGTCGAGGGTGCCTTTGCCGACCTGGCGCTCGAGGTTCTTGCTCAAGGTGGCCACGCCGCGCTCCAGTGCAGCGTCGGAAACATCCACCAGCAGTACCTGGTAGCCGGCCACCGCACACACCTGGGCAATGCCGTTGCCCATGGTGCCGGCGCCGATCACGGCAATCTGTTCAATGCTCATGTGTCAGGCTCCCTCAGACGCGCTCGAAGACCACGGCGATGCCTTGGCCACCGCCGATGCACATGGTGGCCAGGGCGTAGCGGCCCTGGATGCGCTGCAGCTCATGGATGGCCTTGGTGGCGATGATCGCGCCGGTGGCGCCCACCGGGTGGCCCAGGGAAATGCCCGAGCCGTTGGGGTTGACCTTTTCTGGGTCGAAGCCCAGTTCGCGAGCCACGGCGCAGGCCTGGGCGGCGAAGGCTTCGTTGGACTCGATCACATCCAGGTCCTGCACCTTCAGGCCGGTCTTTTCCAGCACCTTGCGGGTGGCCGGGATCGGGCCCAGGCCCATCAGTTCAGGCTCGACGCCAGCATGGGCGTAGCCCACCAGGCGTGCCAGCGGCTTCAGGCCCAGGCGGCGCACCGCATCACCACTGGCCAGCACCAGGCCGCCAGCGCCGTCGTTGATGCCACTGGCGTTGCCGGCGGTAACGGTGCCGTCTTTCTTGAACACGGTCTTCATCCCCGCCAGTTGCTCGGCGGTCACCTCGCCACGCACATGCTCGTCGGTGCTGAACTGCACGCTGCCCTTGCGGGTTTTCAGTTCCAGCGGGACGATCTGGCTGGCGAAGCGGCCTTCGGCAATGGCGCGGGCGGCGCGGCGCTGGCTGGTCAGGGCCAGTTCGTCCTGCATTTCGCGGGTAATGCCGTGCTTGGCCGCAACGTTCTCGGCAGTGATGCCCATATGGAAGTGTTCGAACGGGTCCTGCAGCACGCCGACGGTGTAGTCGATGCCTTGCAGGTCACCCATGCGAGCGCCCCAGCGTGCCTGCGGCAGCAGGTACGGGCCACGGCTCATGGATTCGGCACCGGCCGCCACGGCCACATCGGTGTCGCCGAGCAGCAGGCATTGGGCTGCCGAGACGATGGCCTGCAGGCCCGAGCCGCACAGGCGGTTGACGTTGAATGCCGGGGTTTCCTTGGGGATGCCGGCGTTCATTGCCGCTACGCGGGCCAGGTAGGCGTCACGCGGTTCGGTGGGGATCACCGTGCCCATCACCAGGTGGCCGACTTGCTCGGCGGCCACGCCCGAGCGCTCGATGGCGGCGCGGGTGATGGCGCTGGCCAGGTCGGCCAGCGGCAGGTCCTTGAGGGAACCGCCAAAGCCACCAATGGCTGAACGGACGGCACTGACGACGTAGATTTCTGCGCTGCTCATAGGGGCTCCGATTGCGAAGGCATGGCGGGACCGGGCCAGGCTCTGCGAGAATGGCCGGCGATCCCGGAGTGGGACCGAGTCTAGGCAAAGGCTCTGTTGCAGCCTATGCCGGAACTGTTCAGACAACCTGGCACTTTTTGCCACTCAGCATAGACAGCGAAAACCGCCATGCGCGATAGCGATTCGGTCGCCGTGTACTTCCTCAATGCCATGCTCCACGCCCTGCGCGACTGCCCCGCCGAACGCGATGCGCAGCTGCGTGCGGTGGGCATTGACCCGCAACTGCTCGAACAGCCCCAGGCCCGTGTACCGGCCAAGGCCTTCGCCCAGCTGTGGCTGGCGCTGATCCAGCGCCTGGACGACGAGTTCTTCCGCCTCGACAGCCACGGCATGCCGCCGGGCAGTTTCGCCCTGATCTGCCGGGGCCTGATCCTGGAGCCGAACCTGGAGAAGGCCTTGCGCCAGTGCATGGGCGGTTTTGGCCTGTTCCTGCGCGATTTGCGCGGCAGCCTGACGCTGCGTGGCGGGCGGGCGCTGATCAGCGTGCAGTCGAGCATCGCCGACCCGCTGACCCGGGTGTATGCCGAGGAAACCTACCTGGTGTTGATGATCGGCATGCTGTGCTGGCTGGCCGGGCGGCGGATCGCCATCGACCGCACCGAGCTGGCGGTGTCGCGCCCGGCCCAGGAGGACGACCTGCTGCTGTGGGGGCCGGACCTGCGCCTGGGCAGCGGGCGCACCGAGGTGGAGTTCGACAGCGCCTACCTGCGCCTGCCGGTGGTGCAGGACGTGGCGGCCCTGAAAACCTTCCTGCGCAGCGCGCCGCAGGGGCTGGTGATTCGCTTTCGCAACCAGAACGGGCTGGTGGCCGAGGTGTACCGGCACCTGCGGGCGCGGCGCTATGGGCAGTGGCCGACGCTGGCGGCGCTGGCGCAGCAGCAGGGGGTCAGTGCCAGTACTTTCCGTCGGCAGCTGGAGCGGGAAGGGCGTTCGTACCAGCAGATCAAGGATGAGGTGCGCCGGGCAATGGCCTTCGAGCGGTTGCGCGAAGGGGAGCTGAGCATTGCCGAGATTGCCGAGCAGACCGGGTTCCAGGAGCCCAGTGCGTTTCACCGGGCGTTCAAGAAGTGGACCGGGCAGAGCCCCGGGAGCTACCGGGCGCGGTTGGCCGGGCGTTGAGATGTTGCCTGTGCGGGCCTCTTCGCGGGTAAACCCGCTCCCACAGGGGACTCACAGAATCTGAAAAATGTGCTGTACCTGTGGGAGCGGGTTCACCCGCGAAGAGGCCGGTACAGGCTACCGATCAATGATCAGGCCGGCACCATGGCAAACCCGACCCCGAAGCGGTTCCAGGCATTGATGGTGGCAATTGCCAAGGTCAGGTTGGCCACCTCGGCCGGCTCGAAGTGTTCCTGCAAGGCTTCATATTCGTCCTGCGGCGCGCCGTGTTCGGGCAGCCGGGTCAGGCTCTCCACCCAGGCCAGCGCAGCACGCTCGCGCGGGGTGAAGTAGGCGGTTTCCTGCCAGACGCACAAGGTCTGCAGGCGTGCCTCGGTCTCACCGGCCTTGCGCGCATCGTTGGCGTGCAGGTTGACGCAGTAGGCGCAGCCGTTGATCTGCGAGGCCCGCAGGCGCACCAGTTCCAGCAGGGAATTCTCCAGGCCGCTCTTGGCCAGGGCCTGCTCCAGGCCGACCATGGCTTTGTAGGCCTCGGGGGCGTGCTTGGCCCATTCGATACGGTTGTGCATGTTTATCTCCAGTATTCGAGGCTGGCATCGTCCCTGTAGGAGCAGCCTTGCGCTGCGAAAGCGCCCGTACGGGCGCATGGCGCTTTCGCAGCGCAAGGCTGCTCCTACAGGGAAATGCGTTGCTGGTTGAAAGTGAGCTGATGGTAGCGCCGGCCCAGGTCCTCCTCGATAGCCAATCACGCGCATCAGCGGGAGGCCAATCGGCCATTCGGGAGGCCACTGACAGGCATCCAATCTCTTCATTTCTGCCAGGCCGCCCAAGCCCGGATAATGACCAGGTCTTGCAACAGGAGAACCGATTCATGTCCGAAGAACGCTACATGCGCGAAGCGCTCGACCTGGCCCGCGCCAATATCAAGGCCGGTGGCCGGCCCTTCGGCGCCGTGCTGGTGTACCAGGGGCAGGTGCTGGCACGTGCGGTCAACGAGATCCACAGCACCCAGGACCCGACCGCCCACGCCGAGATGCAGGCCATCCGCAAGGCCAGCCACGCCCTGGGCCAGGCGCGCCTGGATGGCGCCGAAATCTACGCCAGCGGCCACCCGTGCCCGATGTGCCTGGCGGCCATGCACCTGTGCGGCATCGAGCGGGCCTGGTTTGCCTACGACAACGCCGAGGGCGAACCCTATGGCTTGTCCACCGCGGCGGTGTACGCGCAGATGGCTCGCCCGCCCCAGCAGCAGAGCCTGCCGCTGCGCGCACTGAAGCCCAGCGGCGAAGCCGGTCTGTACCTTGAATGGAAACAGGCCAACGCACAATGAGAGCGGCATTGAACCTGTTGCTGGTCATGCTGCTGGCACTGAACCTGCGGCCGATCCTGACCAGTATCGGCCCGTTGCTCGAACCCATGCGCGCCAGCACCGGCCTGGGTTACCAGCAGGCGGCCTTGCTGACGGCGTTGCCGGTGCTGTGCATGGGCCTGGTGCCCCTGCTGCAGCCCTGGTTGCGGCGCTGGATCAGCGAACATGGCGGCATGCTCGCTGGCCTGTCTGCCATCGCCCTGGCCTGCCTGTGGCGCCTGCAACTGGACAGCGCCTGGGCGCTGATTGCCAGTGCGGTGGTCGCCGGCCTGGGGGTGGCGGTAGTGCAGGGCATGATGCCGGGGCTGGTCAACCGCTGGTTCCCCGGCCGCCTGGCGGGGGCGATGGGCCTGTATTCGGCAGCGCTGATGAGCGGCGGCGGCCTGGCCGCCGTGCTCGGGCCGCACATCAGTGGCTACTTCGGCCACTGGCAGGTCGGCCTGGGCGTGTGGGCGATCCCGGCTGTGCTGGCGGTGCTGGCCTGGGCCGTGCTGCGGCCACGCCAGCAGGCGCCGAAGCTGGCCGGTGCCACCGGCGGCCACTGGTTCGGCACGCGCCGGGCCTGGTTGCTGGCGCTGTACTTCGGCTTGATCAACGGCGGCTACACCAGCATGGTGGCCTGGTTGCCGGCCTATCACATCGAGCATGGCGGCAGCGCCCAGGGCGGTGCCGACCTGGTGGGCCTGATGACCATCTTCCAGGTGGCCGGCGCACTGGGCCTGCCGCTGTTGCTGCGGCGCTGGGCAGACCGGCGCCCGGGCCTGTGGCTGGCCTTGGCGATCCAGCTGGTGGGTTTCCTCGGCCTGCTGCTGGCACCCACGCTGGCCTCGGGGCTTTGGGTGGCGATGATCGGTTTCGGCCTGGGCGCCTGCTTCAGCCAGAGCCTGACGCTGACCCTGGAGCACCTGAAGACGCCTGCCGAGGCTGGCAGCCTGGCGGCGTTCGTGCAGGGCATCGGCTTCATCATCACCGGCATCGTGCCGTACGTCACCGGCTGGTTGCGCGACATCAGCGGTGATTTCCAGGCCTCGTGGACGCTGCTGACCGTGACCGTGGTGGCAATGCTGCTGGTTACCGCCTGCTTCAACCCACGCGGTTATGCCGCGGCCATTGCCCGCCCGGTAGTGGCGGGCAAGGCCGCACCGGTCAACTGAGGCGCTGCAGGGTGTCGCGCACCCGGTCCAGCGCCGGGTCGATGTCCAGCAGCTCGATGGCGCCGAAGCCCAGCAACAACCCCGGGCGCACTGGCGCTTCGCTGAAGAACGGCGCCAGCGAGTACAGGCCGACCTCCACCTTGCGTGCGAGGTTGGCCAGCAGCTCGACATCGACCCCAGGTTTGGCCAGGGCGCTGAGGTGAAACCCGGCGCTGGCGGGGATGGCGCTGAACCACGGTGACAGGTCGCCGCCCAGCCGCGCGAGGATGCGTTCGCAACGGGCGCTGTAGACCTCGTGGCAACGACGGATGTGTTTGTTCAGGTGGCCTTCGCCGAGAAACCGCGCCAGTGCCCACTGCAACAGGGTCGGGCTGTGCCAGTCGCTGAGGTGCTTGGCCACGCAAGCGGCCTTCAACACGGCGGGCGGCAGTACGGCGTAGCCCAGGCGCAACTCGGGCAGCAAGGTCTTGGAAAAGGTCCCCACATAGGCCACCAGGCCATGGCGGTCGAGTCGCTGCAACGCCTCCGCGGCTGGGCCGTGGTAGCGGAACTCGCAGTCGTAGTCGTCTTCGATGATCAACGCACCCAGCTCGGCGGCCCGTGCCAGCAGGGCGTGCCGGCGGGCCTCGCTCATCGGCATGCCCAGCGGGAACTGGTGCGAGGGCGTCACGTAGATCAGCCGGGTGCCGTCGGCGATCTGTTCCACGCACAGGCCTTCATCGTCCACCGGTACCGATTGCAGGCGCGCGCCCAGGGCCAGGAACAGTTGCCGCGCTGGCGGGTAGCCCGGGTCTTCCATGGCCACCTGGCAACCCGGCTCAACCAATACCCGGGCGATCAGGTCCAGAGCCTGCTGGGCGCCGTTGCACACCAGCAGGTCGGCGGCGCTGCAGTGCACGCCGCGGGCGTAGGCGACGTGATGGGCAATGGCCTCGCGCAGCTCTGGCAGGCCCTGGGCCGGGAACTGCCGCTCGGGGTGGCGCTGGCTGCGGCGCAGGGCATAGTTCAGGCAACTGCGCCACTGGTCGAACGGGAACTGCGCCTTGCTCGAGGCCCCGCCGATGAAGTCGTAACGTGAGGGAGCGTCCAGCTGACGTTGGCTCAGCACGGTGGCGCGCTGCTGCCAGCGCTCGAGGGATGCGGCAGCGGCCAGGGGAATGGCCGTCGATTCGCTGCTGCGCAACGGCTGGCGCGGGGTGATGAAGGTGCCCCGGCCGACCACGCCGCTCAGCAGGTTGTCGTAGGTCAGCCGGGAATAGGCCTCGGCCACGGTCTTGCGCGACACGCCCAGCTGCTCTGCCAGCAGACGGCTTGGCGGCAGTTGGGTGCCCGCGGCCAGGTGGCCGCTATCGATGCCGGCGCGCAGTTGCTGGTAAAGCTGGTCGGCCAGGCCTTTGCGGCCTTCCAGGCGAATGTGCAGTTCCATGGAGCGGTCCGGAGCGGGGAAGTGCTCAGGATAGCGGATTGGCTGTGTAGGAGCGGCCTTGTGTCGCGAAAGGGCTGCGCAGCAGCCCCGGGAATTCAGCCTCAACGCAGATATCGCCGGGGCTGCTGCGCAGCCCTTTCGCGACACAAGGCCGCTCCTACAAGAGCGAGACCGCAAGCTGATGCTCAGAAGCGTGCCGTACTCACCGTGATGTAGCCCTTGTCCGCCAGCGCGATACGTATCACCGTCTCGTCCGCCGGCGCCTTGCGGTTGCGCTTGATGCGCACGCCTTCCACCGCCGCCGCTTTCATATGCTCGGTAATGGCCCGCCCGTTCGGGTCGAAGAACAACTCGCTGGCCAGCAACTCGATACGCTCGATCAGCTGGCGGGAGCGTTCATCGGTGGCGCAGAAGAACATCACCCCCGACAGGTGGGGGTCTTCGTCCGGGTTGTTCATGTCATGGGCCAGCAGTTCGCGCAGGGTGCTGCGCAATTCGGCAGTGGGGCGGGCGTACAGGTGCATGCGGAACCTCCTCTGGATCGCGACCTTGCGTCATCCAGTGCCGATCATGTTTTCAGTGGGCAGGGGGCAACAAGTAGGACGCATCCGAGCAACGCGTAGGAGTTTTCTGAAGATGCAGGAGTGACACCCCAAGCTGGCGGGAGGACGGCGCCTGCGGCACAATTTGCCGCCCGCTACCCGCCTTGCCGAGGATTGCCATGAACAGCCATTTCCAAGCCGTCGACCTGAAAAAGGCCTATCGCCTGCTGAACCACGGCCCGACGGTGCTGGTGTCGGCCAGCCACGAAGGGGTGGACAATGTGATGGCGGCCGCCTGGGCCTGTGCGCTGGATTTCGATCCACCCAAGGTGACCGTGGTACTCGACAAGACCGCCCGCACACGGCAGTTGGTGGAGGGCAGTGGCTGGTTGGTGATCCAGGTGCCCACCGCGGCGCAAGCGCAGTTGACCCACCAGGTGGGTACCCGCAGCCTGTTCGACCAGCCCGACAAGCTCGCCAGCATTGGTGTGCAGCTGGCGCGGGTCGAGGGGCATGCGGCGCCGTTGGTGGAGGGCTGTTCGGCCTGGTTGATGTGCCGGGTGATCGACGAGCCGCACAACCAGAACACTTACGACCTGTTCATTGGCGAGGTGGTGGCGGCCTGGGCCGATGACCGGGTGTTCCGCGATGGCCACTGGGCCTACGAGAATGCCGACCCGCAGTGGCGCAGTTTGCACTACGTGGCGGGTGGGCATTTTTATGCGATAGGCGAGCCGGTGGTGGTCGATTCGCAAAGTTGATTACACCTGGCCCGGCCTCATCGCCGCAAGCCAGCTCCCACAGGTATCACACCAGGCCTGAAGCCTGTGCAGTACCTGTGGGAGCTGGCTTGCCGGCGATAGGGCCGCATGGCGGCCCCTGTCAGCATCAGCGCCCGACCTCCTGCTTGAAGCGCAAGCGCCAGCCATGCAGCAACGGTTCGGTATAGCCACTGGGCTGCTGCCGGCCCTTGAACACCAGCTCCCGCGCAGCGCGGAATGCATGCGATGTCTCGAAACAGGCGGCCATCGGCCGGTACGCCGGGTCCCCGGCATTCTGCTGGTCGACCACGCGGGCCATGCGCTGCAAGGTTGCCTCGACCTGGTCGGCATCGACCACCCCGTGGTGCAGCCAGTTGGCAATGTGCTGCGCCGAAATCCGCAAGGTCGCACGGTCTTCCATCAGGCCCACATCATGGATATCCGGCACCTTGGAACAGCCGACCCCTTGCTCGACCCAGCGCACCACGTAACCGAGGATACCCTGGCAATTGTTGTCCAGTTCGGCCTGGATGTCGGCTGCGCTCCAGGGCCGCTCGGGGCTGACCGGGACACTGAGCAGGTCATGCAGCAACTCGGCGCGCTGGGCATTCAGGTCAACCTGTTCCAGCGTTTGCTGCACGGCCGCCACATCCACCTGGTGGTAATGCAGCGCATGCAGCGTCGCGGCTGTGGGCGAGGGCACCCAGGCGGTGTTGGCGCCGGCCCTGGGCTGGGCGACTTTCTGTTCGAGCATGGCCGCCATCAGGTCGGGCATGGCCCACATGCCCTTGCCGATCTGCGCCTTGCCGCGCAGGCCACAGGCCAGCCCCACCAGTACGTTGCTGCGCTCGTAGGCCTGGATCCAGGCACTGCCTTTCATGTCACCCTTGCGCAGCATGGCGCCGGCTTCCATGGCCGTGTGCATCTCGTCACCGGTGCGGTCTAGGAAGCCGGTGTTGATGAACACCACCCGTGACGCGGCGCTGGCGATGCAGGCCTTGAGGTTGACGCTGGTACGCCGCTCTTCGTCCATGATGCCCATCTTCAGCGTGTGTGCGGGCAGGCCCAACAGGGCTTCGACGCGGCCGAACAGCTGGTCGGCAAAGGCCACCTCGGCCGGCCCGTGCATCTTCGGCTTGACGATGTACAGGCTGCCCTCGCGGGAATTGCCGCGGCGCTTGAGGTCATGCAGGCCGATCAGGCTGGTGACCACGGCATCGAGGATGCCTTCCGGGATTTCCCGGCCATCGCGGTCGTGGATGGCCGGGTTGGTCATCAGGTGGCCGACGTTGCGGATGAACAGCAGCGAGCGGCCCGGCAGGGTCAGTGGCTGGCCGTCTGCGCCGTGGTAGTGGCGGTCTTCGGCCAGGGTACGTGCGAAGGTCTTGCCGCCCTTGCTGACCTGTTCGCTGAGGTCGCCCTTCATCAGGCCGAGCCAGTTGCGGTAGACGTTGACCTTGTCGTCGGCGTCCACGGCGGCTACCGAGTCTTCGCAGTCGATGATGGTGGTGAGCGCGGCCTCCAGCAGGATGTCCTTGACCCCGGCCGGGTCCTGCTGGCCGATGGCGTTGGCCGGGTCGACCTGGATTTCGAAATGCAGCTGGTGATGCTGCAACAGGATCGCTGTTGGCGTGTTCGGCTCACCTTGGTAGCCACGCAGTTGCGCGGGGTGCATGAGGCCCACCTGGCGGCCATCGGCCAGGGTCACCTGCAGCGTGCCCTGGCTGATCGCGTAGGCCTTGGCGTCGTTGTGCGACGCACCGTCGAGCGGGGCAGCGGTGTCGAGGAACTGCCGGCCATAGGCGATCACCTTGGCGCCGCGTCGCGGGTTGTAGCCCTGGCCACGTTCGGCGCCATCGGTTTCGGCGATGGCATCGGTGCCGTACAGGGCATCGTACAGCGAGCCCCAGCGGGCGTTGGCGGCGTTGAGGGCGTAGCGGGCGTTGCTCAGTGGCACCACCAGTTGCGGGCCGGCCTGCACGGCGATCTCGCGGTCGACGTTGCGGGTGCTGACCTGCACGCTTGCCGGGGGCTCCACAAGGTAGCCGATGCCTTGCAGGAAGTGCTGGTAGGCGGCCATGTCACGGATCGGGCCGGGGTGCTGGCGGTGCCAGTTGTCCAGTTCTGCTTGCAGGCGCTCACGCTCGGCGAGCAGGGCGCGGTTTTGCGGTGCGAGGTCGTGGACCAGGGTGCTGAAGCCTTGCCAGAAGGTGCGGGCTTCGATGCCGGTGCCGGGGAGGGCTTCGTCTTCGATGAAGCGCTGCAGGGTGGGGGCGATCTGGAGTGGATGGTTTGGCATTGTCTGTTCGCTCGATGTTCAGGCTTCTGGGTAAATGTTGCTTTTGCCGGCCCTTTCGCGGGTGAACCCGCTCCCACAGGGCTTTCACAAGGCCTGAGGCCTGTGCAGCTCCTGTGGGAGCGGGTTTACCCGCGAAGAGGCCGGCACAGGATTCAGAGGGCAGCCGCCCCGGCCTTGGCCACCTGGGCATCCTGCTCGGCCTTGACCCCGGACACGCCGATCGCTCCCACCACCTGCCCATCCATCCGCAGCGGCACGCCACCTTCCAGGCTGGTCAGCAGCGGCGCGGTGACGAAAGCGGTACGGCCACCATTGACCATCTCCTCGTAATCCCGCGTCTCCTTGCGCCCCAGCGCGGCAGTGCGGGCCTTTTCCATCGCGATGTAGGCGCTGGCCGGCGCGCAGCCGTCCAGGCGCTCCAGGGCCAGCGGGTGGCCGCCGTCGTCGACCACGGCGATGGTCACGTTCCATTGTTGCGCCTGGGCTTGCTGGCGGGCGGCGGTCAGCACGCGGGCGACTTCGGCCTGGCCGATCACGGACTTGCTATGCATGGTGGTTCTCCGGGTTCAAGGCTGCTTCGACGATTTCGATCCAGTGCCGCACCGGTGTGCGCCCGGCCCCGTCGAGGTGGGCCTGGCAGCCGATGTTGGCGGTGGCGATGACTTGCGGTTTGCCGCTTTCCAGGGCGTTGAGGCGGTTGTCGCGCAGTTGTAGCGACAGCTCGGGCTGGGTCAGCGAATAGGTGCCGGCCGAGCCGCAGCACAGGTGGCCGTCCGGTACCGGGGTCAGGGTAAAGCCCAGGCGTGTCAGCAAGGCCTCCACCGCCCCCCCCAGCTTCAGCGCGTGCTGCAGGGTGCATGGGCAATGGAAGGCCAGGCGCTGTTCGGCGCACAGGCCCAGTTGCTCGACCGGCTCGTCGCGCAGCACCTCCACCAGGTCGCGGGACAGGGCGCTGACCCGTGCGGCCTTGGCGGCGTAGCGCGGGTCCATTTCCAGCAGGTGGCCGTAGTCACGCACGAAAGCGCCGCAGCCGCTGGCGGTTTGCACGATGGCCTCGGCGCCGGCTTCGATGGCTGGCCACCAGGCATCGATATTGCGCCGCGCCCGTTGCAGGCCTTGTTCCTGGGCATTGAGGTGATAGTCCACCGCGCCACAGCAGCCGGCCTGCCGGATCGGCACCACGCTGATGCCCAGGCGGTCCAGCAGGCGTGCGGCGGCAGCATTGGTGTTGGGCGACAGGGCCGGTTGCACGCAGCCTTCCAGCATCAGCACCCGCCGCGCATGGCGCGGTGCGGGGCGTTGGCCGGGGGCGGTGACCCGCGCCGGCAGCTTGCGCTTGAGCGTGGCCGGCAGCAGCGGGCGCAGGGCCTGGCCGCTGCGGGTCAGGGCCTTGAACAGCGCCGGGCGTGGCACCACTGCACGCAGGCCCTGGCGCAGCAGGCGCTGGCCGAGCGGGCGTGGCACCTGCTGTTCGACCACGGCGCGGCCGATGTCCAGCAGGTCGTGGTACTTCACCCCGGAAGGGCAGGTGGTTTCACAGTTGCGGCAGGTCAGGCAGCGATCCAGATGCAACTGGGTGCTGGCGGTGATCGGCGCGCCTTCGAGCATCTGCTTGATCAGGTAGATGCGCCCGCGTGGACCGTCCAGTTCATCGCCCAGCAGCTGGTAGGTGGGGCACGTGGCGGTGCAGAAACCACAGTGCACGCAGGAGCGCAGGATGCTTTCGGCCTCGTCGGCGCGGGCCAGTTGCCGGGCGGTTTCGCTCAGGTTGGTTTGCATGGTCTGGCCTCACAGGTCCGGGTACAGACGGCCAGGGTTGAACACCCCCTGGGGGTCGAGTTGCTGCTTGAGCGCACGGTGGTAGCGCATCAGCGCGGCGGGCAGCGGTGGGCTGCTGGCAGCGCCAGGGGCATGGCAGGTGGCGTGGCCGCCGACCTTGGCGACCTGCTCGCGGATCTCTTGCGCCGGTGCCGTGGACTTGAGCCAGCGCTGCGCGCCACCCCAGTCGATCAGCTGCTGGCCGGGCAGCTCCAGCTCGCCGGTGGCGTTGGGCACGGACAGGCGCCACAGCGGCGCGGGGCCGGTAAAGAACGCCAGGCGCTGCTCGCGCAGGTCGCTCCAGAAGCTGCTGTCCAGTGCCTCGCCGCCCAGGCGCTGGCGTGCCGACTGCACCGAGCCTTCGCCGCCTTCCAGGCGCAGGTACAGCGCGTCGCCGTCATGGCAGGCCGCGCTGATCGGCAGCGGCTGCTGGCCCCATTCAGCCAGCTCCGCCAGCGCCTGGTGGCGGCCCATCGGCAGGCGCAGGCTGAGGCACTGGCGCGGGCGTGGCAGCACTTTCAGCGACACCTCGGTCAGCAGCCCGAGGCAGCCGAAGCTGCCCGCCATCAGCCGCGACACGTCGTAGCCGGCAACGTTCTTCATCACTTCGCCACCAAAGCGCAACAGCTTGCCGTGGCCGGTGATCACCCGCGTGCCCAGCACATAGTCACGCACCGACCCGGCCCACGGCCGCCTTGGGCCGGACAGCCCGGCCGCGACCATGCCACCCAGGGTGGCGTCGGGGCCCAGGTGCGGTGGTTCGCAGGGCAGCATCTGGCCAGCCTCGTGCAGCGCCGCCTCGATCTCGCGCAGCGGCGTGCCGGCGCGGGCAGTCAGCACCAGTTCGGTCGGGTCGTAGCTGACGATGCCGCGGTGGCTGCGGGTGTCGAGCACCTCGCCGGTCACCGGGCAGCCGAGCATGGCCTTGCTGTTGCCACCCTGGATACGCAGCGGCGTGGCCTGGTTCAGCGCCTGGTTGACCTGCTCCAGCAGGGCCTGGCTGATGTCGCGGTCCATGCTCATCAGAAACGCTCCAGTTCGGGGAAGGGCAATTGCCCATGGTGCACGTGCATGGCGCCGAATTCGGCGCAGCGGTGCAGGGTGGGGATGTTCTTGCCGGGGTTGAGCAGGCCCTGTGGGTCGAAGGCGGCCTTGACCGCATGGAACAGCGTGATTTCGTCGCTGTTGAACTGTGCGCACATCTGGTTGATCTTCTCGCGCCCCACACCGTGCTCGCCGGTGATGCTGCCGCCCACGGCCACGCACAGTTCGAGGATCTTGCCGCCGATGGCTTCGGCACGTTCCAGCTCGCCTGGCAGGTTGGCATCGAACAGGATCAGTGGGTGCATGTTGCCGTCGCCAGCGTGGAACACGTTGGCCACGCGCAGGCCGTATTCGCCTGACAGTTCGCTGATGCCCTTGAGCACCCGTGGCAGTTCGCGGCGCGGAATGGTGCCGTCCATGCAGTAGTAGTCCGGGGAGATGCGCCCCACCGCCGGGAAGGCGTTCTTGCGCCCGGCCCAGAAGCGCACGCGCTCGGCCTCGTCGCAGGCCAGCCGCACTTCACGCGCGCCGGCCTGGGCCAGCACGGCGGCGACCCGTTCGCAGTCGTCATGCACATCGGCCTCGACGCCATCCAGCTCGCACAGCAGGATGGCCGCCGCGTCCACCGGGTAACCGGCATGGATGAAGTCCTCGGCGGCGCGGATCGCCAGGTTGTCCATCATCTCCAGGCCGCCGGGGATGATCCCGGCAGCGATGATCTCGGCCACTGCCCGGCCGGCGTCCTCGACACTGTCGAAGCTGGCCAGCAGCACCCGCGCCACCTGGGGCTTGGGCAGCAGCTTGACGGTGACTTCGGTGACGATGCCGAGCATGCCTTCGGAGCCGGTGAACAGTGCCAGCAGGTCGAAACCGGGGCTGTCCAGGGCATCGCTGCCGAGGGTCAGGCGTTCGCCCTCGACCGTGAGGATTTCCACCTTGAGCAGGTTGTGCACGGTCAGGCCGTACTTGAGGCAGTGCACGCCACCGGCGTTCTCGGCGACATTGCCGCCGATGGAGCAGGCAATCTGCGAGGACGGGTCCGGCGCATAGTACAGGCCGTGGGGCGCGGCCGCCTGGGAGATGGCCAGGTTGCGCACGCCGGGCTGCACACGGGCGAAGCGGCCCTGCGGGTTGACTTCGAGAATGCGGTTGAACCGCGCCATTACCAGCAGGATGCCTTTGGCCAGTGGCAGGGCGCCGCCCGACAGGCCGGTACCGGCGCCGCGTGCCACCACCGGCACACCACGCTGGTGGCAAAGCCTGAGCAGCGCCTGCACCTGCTCCAGGCGCTCGGGCAGCACCACCAGCAGCGGCACCGTGCGGTAGGCCGAGAGGCCGTCGCATTCATAGGGCTTGAGGTCTTCCTCGCGGTGCAGGATCTCGAGGTCCGGCAGGGCAGCGCGCAGCGCCTGCAGCAGCGCCACCCGGTCCACGTCGGGCAGCGCGCCATCGACGCGTTCGTCATACAGGATATTCATCGGCTCACTCGGCAACGGTTTTTGTTGTTGTTGGCAAAGCGCTCACCCTTGCAGCCTGCGCGTGGCCGCCGCCCGGGTCGAGTACGGGGTGAACTGGTCCTACCAGTTTTTGCGACGGGTACTGGTTATTGACGGCTTTGCCTGGCTAGATTGAGGCAGGTGGTCGAAGTGGTCCTACCAGCAGGAGGGTACGCAGTGGGTACTGAAGGCAAGGCCAAGGTCGCCGACCAGGTGGCCGAACGGGTCGAGCGGCTGATCGTCGAAGGCGTGCTCAAGGTGGGCCAGGCCCTGCCGTCGGAGCGGCGCCTGGTGGACAAGCTGGGCTGCTCGCGCTCGGCGCTGCGTGAAGGCCTGCGCATCCTGCGCGGGCGCGGCATCATCGACACCGAGCAGGGGCGGGGCTCGTTCGTTGCCGACCTGACGGGCCATGCGGGTGCCACGCCGTTGATGCACCTGTTCGGCTCGCAGCCGCGTACGCTGTTCGACCTGCTGGAAGTGCGGGCGTTGCTGGAAGCCGAATCGGCGCGCCTGGCGGCGCTGCGGGCCACCGAGGTCGACCGTTTGCTGATCCGTCGGCGCTATGAAGAAATGCTGGCTGCGCACGAAACCCCCGAAGCGATCGATGCCCGTGAACATGCCCGCCGCGACCATGCCTTTCACCGGGCGATCAGCGAGGCGTCGCACAACCCGGTGCTGGTGCATACCTTACAATCGCTGAGTGACCTGACCTTGAGCACGGTGTTCGCTTCGGTCAACAACCTGTATTGCCGACCGGCGCAGAAGCGCCAGATCGACCGCCAGCATGCGCGGTTGTATCACGCGGTAATGGAGCAGTTGCCTGAGCAGGCGCAGCGCGCGGCGCGCGAACATATCAACGGGATTTGCGACAGTTTGCGGGAGATCGAGCAGGAAGAGCAGCGGCTGGTAAGGGCTACCATGCGCATGGATGGCTGGGGTTGAGGTTTTGCCTGTGCCGGCCCTTTCGCGGGTAAACCCGCTCCCACAGGGGACCGCACTGGGTTTGAGGTCGGTGCGGTTCCTGTGGGAGCGGGTTTACCCGCGAAGAGGCCGGTGCAGGATTACCTCAATCAATGATCGGCTATGCGGTCATCCTGCGAGAGGAGGGCCCGGGCCAGTTCTTCATCATTGGCCTGCAGGCCCGGGTTGTCCTTGCGGGCTTGTTCCAGCGCCGACTCCACATAGGCGCCACGGATTGCACCACCGCTGGCGACGTAGGCCGAAAGCTCGTCACGCGCCGGGATGATCCGTTTGTCGTCCTTGAAGGTCGAGTAAAGCGAGGCGGAAACACCGGCCGAGGTTGCGACGTCGCCTGCGTCGACGTCAGCCAGGGCAGCACCGGCAGGCAGCAGGAGCAGCAGCGCAGGGGCGAGGAGTAGGTGGCGCATGGTGTGATCTCCAGTAGCATGAAGCCCAAGTAATTGAACCACTCAGTGTTTAAGAAAGCGCAGGTGGGGTGGTAGTTCCCTTGTTCGTTCTGGAGATCGCGGCCCCTTGTAGGAGCGGCCTTGTGTCGCGATGGGCCGCAAAGCGGCCCCCAGGGCCCGCTCAGGCCAACTGGTAAGTAGTCTTCACCCGGGTAAAGAACTGCCGCGCATGCGTGCCTTGTTCCCGCGAGCCCAGGCTCGATGCCCCATTCCCACCAAACGGCACGTGGTAATCCACCCCGGCCGTAGGCAGGTTGACCATCACCATCCCCGCCGAACTGTGGCGCTTGAAATGCTCGGCATGGCGCAGCGAGGTGGTGACGATCCCGGCAGACAGGCCAAAGGCGGTGTCCTCGGCGGCGGTGAAGGCTTCCTCGTAATCACGCACCTTGAGCACGCTCAGCACCGGCCCGAAAATCTCCTCGCGGTAGATGCGCATGCCCGCGGTCACTTCGGTGAACAGCGCCGGGGTGAAGAAATACGCCCCCGCCGGGTTGTCGATGCGCTCGCCACCGCACACCAGCTTCGCGCCCTGTTCAAGGCCGGCGGCCACGTACGACAGGTTCTGCTCCAGTTGCCGGCTGTCGACCACCGGGCCGATGTCGGTGCCGGCTTGCAGCGCATCACCTACCTGCAGCGCGCGAGTACGCTCGGCCAGGCGCGCGACGAAGGCGTCATGAATGCCGGCGGTCACGATTACCCGCGAGCTGGCCGTGCAGCGCTGGCCGGTACTGTAGAACGAGCCGTTCAGCGCCACCTCCACCGCCTGCTCCAGGTCGGCGTCATCCAGTACGATCAGCGGGTTCTTGCCGCCCATCTCCAGTTGCACCTTCTTCATGCCTTCGGCCGCCAGCCGGGCGATCTGCCGGCCGGTGTGCTCGGAGCCGGTGAAGCTGATGCCATCGACCAGTGGCGAGCGGATGATCGTGTCGCCCACGCTGCGCCCCGGGCCGATCAGCATGTTGAACACGCCCGCCGGCAACCCGGCGCGGGAAATGATTTCGGCCAGGGCCCAGGCCGAGGACGGCACCAGTTCGGCCGGCTTGAACACCACGCAGTTGCCAAAGCACAGCGCCGGGGCGATCTTCCACGCCGGGATGGCGATGGGGAAGTTCCACGGCGCGATGATGCCGACCACGCCCAGCGGTTGGCTGAACACATCGATGGCCACGTCCTGGCGCACCGACTGGTACTTCTCGCCTTCGGCGCGCAGGGCTTCCTGGGCGTAGAACTTGAACGAGCGCCCGGCCCGGTCCACTTCGCCCAGGGCTTCGCGCACCACCTTGCCTTCTTCGCGGGCCAGCAGCGTGGCCAGCTCCTCGCGGCGGGCGAGGATTTCCGTGCCGATGAAGTCCAGCGCGTCAGCGCGCTGCTGCGGGTTGCTGCGCGCCCAGGCCGGCTGCGCCCGGCGGGCAGCGGCGATGGCCTGTTCGGTCAGCACCTGGTCGGCGCGTTCGAAGCGTTCGACCACTTCACCCGGGTGGGACGGGTTGCGGTTCTCCAGGATGTCGGCGCTGCTGCCCAGGGGGATGAAGGCGCCATCGACGTAGCTGCTCTTGGTCACGAGGGTCATGCGGTGCGAATCCTTTTTTCAGAAACCTGGCGAGCGACAAAGTCGCTGATGTTGTCCACGGCGCTGTCCATCAACTGTTGCATGGCGTCTTCGCTGCTCCAGGCGATGTGCGGGTTGAGCAGGAAGTCATCGCGGTCGATCAGCTGGAACAACGGGTTGCTCGGGTGCAGCGGCTCTACCTCGACCACATCCAGTGCCACGCCGCCCAGGCGACCTTGCTGCAGTGCCTGGATCAGCGCCGCTTCGTTGACCACGCCACCACGGCCAGTGTTGATCACCAAGGCATCGGGCTTCATCAACGCCAGTTGCCCGGCGTCGATCAGGTTGTAGGTTTCGGGCGTGAGCGGGCAGTTGATCGACAGCACATCGCAGCTTTTCAGCAGTTCGGCCAGCGGCCGGCAGTCGGGGCCCTTGCGCTTGCCGCCACGGTCCTCGAACAGCACCTGCATGCCGAACGCCCGCGCCAGGTGCGCCAGGCGCAGGGCGATCGGGCCGCTGCCGATGATCGCCAGCTGCTTGTCGCGCACATCGCGGATGCGGTGGTTGAAGTAGATGTTCTGGTGCGGCTTGTCGCCGGCATGCACCTGGCGCATCAGGCGGGTGAACGCGGCCGGGCGGCGGAACAGTTCGAGGATCATCGCCAGGCTGTGTTCGGCCACCGTGTTGGCGGCATAGCCCGGCACGCTCGACACCTCGATGCCGTGGGCCTCGCAGTAGGCGACATCGACGATGTCGCGGCCGGTGAGGGCCAGCGAGATCATCTTCAGCCTGGGCAGCTGGCGCAGGTGCTCTTCACGCAGCGGCACGCTGCAGGTCAGCGCCACGGTGGCGTCCTGCAGGTGCTCCAGCACCTGGTCGGGGTGGGTGTAGGCAAACTGCTGCCAGCTGTGCTCGCAGTCAGGGCGCTTGAGGCGGGTGGAAGGCGCCAGGCCTTCGTCGTCGAGGAAGACGATATGTTCGCTCACGGTATTGTCCTTATTTTTTCTGCGCGGGCACGTAGCCGGCGGGCGCCATGCCGACCAGCTGGCGGGTGATGAAGCCGGCGTCCTGGTCGTGGTCCTCCAGCGATTCCTTGCGCACTAGCGCATCGCGCACCAGGTGTGCGCCAAAGAAGCGGAACGGCTCTGGCGGCAGCAGTTTCATCTTCTGGTTGACCAGGCCACAGTTGGCCCATTCGTCGTTGGCATGGGTAGCCAGCGACTTGATGATGCGGCTGGCGAACACCGTGGTGGCCACACCGTTGCCGGAAAAACCGATGCCGTAGCTGACAGTCTGGTGATGGTCGAGGTAGCCGAAGTTCGGCAAGCCTTTCATGGCCCGGTCGATCGGCCCGGTCCAGCTGCTGACCACTGGCACGTCCTGCAGTTGCGGGTACAGGCGACGCAGTTCGGCGGCAACCTTGTCGGCGGCCGGCGACGGCTTTTCATACAGGTTGCCGATGCGCCCGGCATAGGCGAACTGGCCCAGCGGCTTGCCGAACACCACGCGCCCGTCCGGGGTGTTGCGCCAGTAGTTGAGCACGGTGCGCGAGTCGGTCATGCATTCGCCGCCGCTAAAGCCGATGGCGTCGAGCTTGGCCTTGACCGGCGCGGTGGCGACCATGTCGCTGGACATGATCGCGATCATCCGGCGCAGCTCGGGGAACTGCGCACCCCAGGCGTTGAGTGCCAGTACCACGTGGTTGGCCTTCACATGGCCTTTGGCGGTGTGTACCACCGGGTTCTTGCCGCGTTCCAGGTGGGTGAACGGCGACTTCTCGAAAATCTGCACGCCCAGCTTCAGCGCCACGCGGCGCAGGCCGCGGGCCAGCATGGCCGGCTGCACGGTGGCGGCGTTGGGGTCGTAGATGCCACCCAGCACCAGCGGCGAGCCGACGCGGCCTCGGATGGTCTGGCGGTCCAGCTCCTGGAACGGGTTGACGTCGAGTTTCTGCAGGCCGTCGGTGAGCACGCGCCAGGAGTTCATCTGCCGCTGGTTGGTCGCGGTCCACAGCCAGCCGTCCTTGCGGTACTGGGCGTCGATACCGTGTTCCTGGCAGAAGCTGCCGATCTCGTCGATGGCCGACTCGGCGGCCTGGCAGATGCGCCGAGCCTCGACGTCGCCGCAGATGGTGCGCACCGACAGGTACTTGCCCCACCAGTTGGTCGCCACGCCCCCGTTGCGCCCGCTGGCACCGGAGCCGCAGCGGTCGCGCTCGACGATGACGATGGTTTTTTCCGGGTGGGCCGTTTTCAGGCGGATGGCCGACCACAGGCCAAGGAAGCCACCGCCGACGATGCACACGTCGGCTTGAATCGAGTCCTGCAGGGCAGGGGCGAGGTCGCTGTCCAGGTCAAGCGCCTGGGCATACCAGAATCCACGGTACATGAGGGGTGCCTCTGAGCATGTTTGTCTTGTGGGCACATGATGCTCAGCCGGGCCGGCGGGCCGATATTACAGTCATGACAATTGATAGAACGGTGCCGCCTTTTGTCACGGATTTCCTATTTGTGGGGATGCATATGATATGACGGACGCTGGGCGCACTTTAGAATGGCGCTATTGCAAACGTCATGAGGCTTGCGTCCATGGTTGCTCAACAACAAATAGAACAACGGGAAGAACCGGCGCATGCCCCTGTCATCGCTGCGCAGGTAAAGCCGGAACTGCGGGTGGGGTTCGTGCTGATGAACCACTTCACCCTGGTGCCGGTGGCCGGGCTGGTGGACTCGCTGCGCTTTGCCGCCGACAAGTCGTTCCGCAGCCAGCAGGTGTTTTGCCAGTGGGACTGGATGACCCTCGACGACCAGCCGATCACCGCCAGCTGCGGCATGCCCATTTCGCCGACCAAGCCGCTGAACCTGTTCGCCCAGTACGACTACATCGTGCTGGCCGGCGGCCTGCTGGACGAAACCCGCAACCCGCCGGCCTGGTTGCTGGATGCGCTGCGCGAGGTGCATGCCGCGAATATCCCGATCATCGCCCTGTGTTCGGGCTCGTTCGTGCTGGGCAAGGCCGGGCTGCTGGATGGCCGGCGCTGCGCCCTGCATTTCACCTTGCGCGATGAGTTCAGGGAGCGCTTCCCGCTGTCCACGGCGGTGATCGACAAGAGCTATGTGGACGACCGCGGCATCATCACCTGCCCGGGTGGCACCGCCATCGACCTGGCAGCCAACCTGATCCGCCGGCATTGCGGTGCGGTACGGGCGCAGAAGGGGTTGGAATACCTGCTGGTGGACGAGCGTGCCGACGAGCAGGAGGGCAAGGCGGCCAGCGAATGCGTGTACCAGAACGACAGGGTGCAGCGGGCGATCAGCTTCATGCGGGCCAACCTGGATGCCTCGATGACGCTAAAGGCCGTGGCCGAAGCGGTGGGCACCCACCCCCGGCAGTTGCACCGCGAGTTCGTTGCCAATACCCAGGAACCGCCGGCCAACTACTGGCGCAAGCTGCGCCTGGACCATGCCCGGCGGTTGCTGGTGAATACCAGCCAGAACATCACCACCATTGCCTTGGCGTGCGGGTTTTCCGATGCGTCGCACTTCATCCTGTGGTTCCGCAAGCAGTATGGCGAGACGCCGTACAGCTTCCGCAAGCGGCGGCATGAGGTGGAGCGGTTTGACTGGCACGGTGACAAGGTGGGGCTGGACCCGGAGTTGTGAGCGGTTGGCGCTCTTCCTGCTGTGGATCGCTGTAGGAGCGGCCTTGTGTCGCGAAAGGGCTGCGCAGCAGCCCCAGGGTTTCAGCGCAAATGCATAAATTGCCGGGGCTGCTGCGCAGCCCTTTCGCGACACAAGGCCGCTCCTACAGGGACCGCGCTGGTTATGAGAGCTGGCCGAAGGCCTGGATCTCGATGCGGTAATCCGCTGTCGCCAGGGCCGCGCCTACACAAGCCCGCACTGGCGGCTGATCGCCAACCCAGGCGTCATACACCTCGTTCATCGCCGCAAACTCGCCCATGTCGGCCAGCCAGATCTGCACGCGGGTCAGGTTGCCCTTGCCTGCACCGACCTGCGCCAGCCACTGCTCCAGTTGCGCCAGTACGCAGCGGGTCTGCGCGGCGATGTCGCCCGGTTGCAGGGCGACGATGCCCGAGGTTTCGATGCGGCCATCCACCAGCACCATCTGGCTGGCCCGTGGGCCGGGGTTGATACGTTCGATCATCGACAGTTTCCTTAGAACAGCACGTAGGTCTTGCGCAGGGTTTCGCGAATGTCCCACACACCCTCGCAGTTTTCCGGGAACAGCACCGCGTCGCCCGCGCGCAGCTCCACCGGCTCGCCACCGTCGGGGGTGAAGGTGCACCAGCCGCTGACGATGTGGCTGAATTCACGGTTTTTCAGGTGACGGCGGAACACCCCCGGGCTGCTTTCCCATACACCGATGCTGGCGCCGACGGCCTGGTCGGTCTGGTCCTGGGCGGTGGCAGCCTGGGCGATGGGTTCGCCGATCGGCAGGCGGGCAGGGGCCGGGGTGCCCAGGGGGGAGGCGGGGGCGTTGCGGACTACGGTCAGGACTTGGCTCACGTATGGGTTCCTTTGGTTCATGCAGGGACTGCGCAGCACTATCGCACTGGCCTGATGGCGGGCCATATAACGGCTGGGACGGGTCGTGGGATGCTGCTGTCGGGCGGGTAGAACACTTCCGTTTCTTTACTGGGGCTGCTGGCCCTTTCGCGGGTAAACCCGCTCCCACAGGTAATTGCATTATCTTCAGCAGCACTGATCAACCTGTGGGAGCGGGTTTACCCGCGAAGAGGCCGGTGCAGGAAAACCTATCGCTCAGCCAACCGCGACCGGGTCAACAACCCATCCAGCACCACCTCGCACGCCGCGCCCCAGGTGGCACTCACCGGCTGATGCATCAGCACCTCCAGCCCATCGGCGGTAAAGGTCCCGGGGGTGGCAATGGCCTGCCCCAGTGCCTTGAGCGTGTATCCTGGCTGCTGCCCGGCACTGGCCACGCAGTCCTGCAGGTTGCCCAGCACCAGCGCGCGTGCCTCGGCCGCCGGCAGGCCTTTGTCCATCAGCCACTGTTGCAGGTCGTGCAGCAGGAAGTAGAACCAGCCATTCATGCAGGCTGCCACCGTGGCCAGTTCGAACTCGGGCTCACCCCGCAGGACTACCAGCTTGCCCAGTGGCCCGAGGTATTGCGTGGTCAGCGCATCCGGCGGGCAGACCACCACCGTGGACTGGTTGTACTGCGCGGCATACGACAACATCGCACGCACACAGAGGGCGCCGGGGAAGGCGCTTGCTAGTTGCCCAAGGCTCACCCCGGCAGCCAGTGACACCAGGCGCTGGCCGGGGCGCAGGCGTACTTCGCCTGCCAGTTCGCCCAGCGAATGCGGGCGCACGCCAAGGATCACCAGCTCGGCCTGGTCGACCACCGCCTGGTTGCTCGCCAGTACTTCGCAAGCGTGCTCCCGGGCCAGCAGGGCGGCCCGTTGCGCATTGCGCGGTGACAGCAGGATGGGCCCGTCGAAGCCACTGCGGCGCAGGCCGATGACCACTTTTTCGGTCAGCTCGCCGACCCCGAGAATGCCCAGGCTATGCATAGTGCCTCCTTGTCAGCTTTCCAGGCCGGCGCGGCGCTGGCCCCAGTGCAGGTTGAGGTTGACGCCCACGCTCAGTAGCGGCTCCGGCGGGTTGCGGTTGGGGCCTGCCGAGCCGAGCAGAAAGTCGATCAGTTCGTCGCGCTCGCCGCTCAGCCAGTCGGCCAGCAGGGTGCCGGTGGCGGTGCCACGGGTAATACCCAGGCCGTTGCAGCACAGCGCCGCATGCACGTTGGGGGCAAGGGTGCCGAAGTGCGACAGGTGGTTGCGCGACAGGCACATCGAGCCGCCCCAGGTGTATTCGAATGGCATGCCCGACAACATCGGGAAGCGTCGCTCGAACGACTCGCGATGCTGGCGCCCGGCGCGGGCAATGTGGCGCGGGTTGGCTCGGCCGTCGGCGTTGAAGCTGAAGCTGTTGCGTACCAGCAGGCGCTGGTCCGGGGTACGACGCAGGGTGCTGCCGAACGGGTCGGCGGGGATGATGCCCCAGCTGGCCTTGCCGCCCAGGCGCGCCTGTTCTTCCTCGGTCAGCGGGCGGGTCATGCTGGCGTAGGTGAAGATCGGCAGCAGGCGGCCGGGCAGGAAGCCGAAGTGCGAGGCGAAGGCGTTGTTGGTCAGCAGCAGCTGGTCGGCGACGATCTCGCCGTTGGCATGCTTGAGGGTGATGCGCCGGCCCTGCTCGATGTGGGTGATGGTGGTGCGCTCGTGCAGGGTCACGTTACCCGGCAGGCTGTCGGCCAGGCCTTTGGCCAGGGCGGCCGGTTGCAGCAGCTGGGTGCCCGGGGTGTACAGTGCCTTGCGGTAGAACGCGGTGCCGAAGTGCTCGGGCAGGTCGCGGGCGTCGATCATCTGGTAGGGCTGGCCGAGTTTTTCCAGGCCGCTGCGGTACGCCTCGAGCACGGCCAGGCCTTTGTCTTCGACCGCCGCCTGGTACTTGCCGTCCGGGCGGATCTGGCAGTCGATGCCGTGCTGGTTGATCAGCCCGCGCAGGATCGCCTGCGCGCGCAGGTTGAGCTTGAGGTTCATCCGCGCGGTGGGCAGGTCGCCGATGTAGTCGGCGGCACCAATGTCGTGAGGCAGGTCGATGGCAAAGCCGGAGTTGCGCCCCGAGGCGCCAAAGCCAACCTCCTGGGCTTCGACCAGGATCACCTCGTCGTCAGGGTGATGCAGCGCCAGTTGCCGCGCGGCGGCAAGGCCGGTGAAGCCTGCCCCGAGCACCACCCAGCGCGCCTCGCTCCGCCCCCGGTGCGCGGCGCGAGGCTGGCGCCCGGGGCTGAGGTGGAACCAGCCGCAACCGTTGTCGTCCGCGGGGGTAGAGGTGTTTCTGTACATGGGATTTTATCCGTGTTGTTTTCTCCACTATGGCATTGGCGTCCGGGTGGGGACTATGACGGGAGGGACGGGGAATAAGATGTTCTGGCTGCGCGCATTGACCCTGTCGGGCCGGCCATTCTGATGACCGGTCGGTGACAAGCGCAGCGGCGTGGCTACGCTCAAAAATCAAGAAACATCCTGAAATATTTGGCCGGCAGGCCCTGAAGGATCTCGTTCAACCGCTGCAGATGGAAGGCCGCGCTGGTTTGCAGGTTGCCCCAAGGGGGGCCGGAAATCACAGGGTGCGTCGTGCAACCCGGTGCTACTCCAAGCGGAGGCTCATCATGCTCAGGAAATGCTTGTTGGCTTTGGCTATCGGTGCAGTGTTGTCGGCTTCGGCCGTGTTGGTGCCTGACTCCATTGGCGGTACCTCCAGCGCGTATGCGAAGGATGGTGGCGGAGGCGGAGGCGGTGGTGGTCACGGTGGTGGTGGCGGAGGCAGCGGCGGTGGTGGTGGCCATGGCGGCGGAGGTGGTGGTAGTGGTGGTGGCGGTGGTCATGGCGGTGGAGGCGGTGGTAGTGGCGGCGGCGGTGGTCATGGCGGTGGAGGCGGTGGTAGTGGCGGCGGCGGTGGTCATGGCGGTGGAGGTGGTGGTAGCGGCGGCGGTGGCTCGGGTGGTGGCCACGGCGGCAGTGGCAGCGGGCATAGTGGCGATGGAGGTGGGCATGGCGGCCCAGGGCATGATGGCCGCGGGCGCAATGGTGCTGATGATGGCGCCGACCACGAGGCCAACCACGAAGCAAATCACGAAGCCAACCATGAGGCGAATCACGAAGCGAATCACGACGTGGGCGAGCCCCACGGTGTAGGGCATGGCGCTGATGATGGGGCTGACCATGATGTTGGGGATGATCGCGGAGGCGACCAGAACTAGCAGTTTGGGTGCCTGTGCCGGCCCTTTCGCGGGTAAACCCGCTCCCACAGGTACTGTGCCGATCTCAAGCTTGGCGCGGCCCCTGTGGGAGCGGGTTTACCCGCGAAGGGGCCGGCACAGGTTTACAAGCATTCAGATCGACAACCGCACCACCCGGTTATCCAGCACCTGCTGCTCCTGCCCCCGCCGCTTGTTCACCACCAACTCGCCGATCGCAATCAGCCGGGTGCGGGTGATGTTGCGCGACAACCCCAGCAACTGCGCGGTATGCACCTGGTTGTAATGGCAGAACCGATACGCCGACCGCAGCAGGGCATTTTCCACCTTCTCGTACAGGTCACCCGACTGCTCTTCGAAAAAGCGGCTGAACGCCCGCTGCAGCAGATCCTCAACGCCATTGCCCGCAGGCTCTTCCTCCTGCCGTTCGATACGCAGGTTGGACAAGCGCAGGTCTTGCGCCTGCACCGTACCGTCGCCACAGGTCAGCAAGCTGTGGTGAATCACGTTCTCCAGCTCGCGGATGTTGCCCGGCCAACTGTATTCCACCAGCTTGGCCTGGGCCTTGGCGCTCAGCTCCACCGGCCCGTAGCCCAGCCGGTCGCTGTAGCTGCGGATGAAGTGCCGGGCCAGCGGCAGGATGTCACCCGGGCGGTCGCGCAACGGGTGCAACTGCAAGGTCACCACGTTCAGCCGGTAGTACAGGTCTTCGCGGAAATGCCCGGCGTTGATGGCCTTTTCCAGTTGCACGTTGGTCGCCGCCAGTACCCGCACATTGATCGGGATGCTCTTGCGCGACCCCAGCCGCACCACTTCGCGCTCCTGCAGCACGCGCAGCAGCTTGACCTGGATCGGCAACGGCAGGTCGCCGATTTCGTCGAGGAACAGCGTGCCGCCGTTGGCCTCCTCGAACCAGCCGGCCTTGGCCGCCAGGGCACCAGTGAAGGCGCCTTTTTCATGGCCGAACAGCTCCGCCTCGACCAGCGATTCGGAAAAGGCACCGCAGTTGACCGCGACGAACGGGCCGTTGCGCCGGCCGCTGAGGTTGTGGATGTGGCGTGCGACCAGCTCCTTGCCCGTGCCGGTTTCACCGATGATCAGCACGCTGGCCTCGCTGGGGGCGACCTGTTGCAGGTGGGCGAGCAGCGCCTGCGACCTGGGGTCTTCGAAAACCTGTGCGGTGGCCCGGATCGAGGTGGCCAGTGTCGGGGACGGGGGGAGGGTCAGCAGTTGCATGGGCAATCCTCAGGAATAGAAGGATGGGGCAGGGCGCTTGTCGTTGAGGGCCCACTCGCCGAGTTCGTGGATGCGGTAGTCCACCGGGTCGTGCAGGGTTTGCGTGCGCAGGTTGCGCCAGTGCCGGTCGAAGCGTAGCGAAGCATGGGTGGCGCGGGCGCCGGTGACCTCGAACAGGCGGTTGCAGATGTCCAGGCCATGGCGGCTGGCGGCAACCTTGGCGGTGCCGATGGCCAGGGCCAGGTCGCCGCGCTCTTGCGCCGTGAGGGCGTGCTCCCTGGCCCAGGCGGCATCGAGCTGGCGCGCGGCCCGCTCGATCAGCAGGCGCACGCTCTCCAGGCCGACCCAGAACTCGCCGTAATGGCGCAACACGTATGGGTCTTCGGCGCTGCTGGCGGCGCTGGAGCGGAACCACGGCCGGCTTTCCTTGAGCGTGTACTGGCGGGCCTCCTCGAACGCCCCCTCGGCGATGCCGAGGAACAGGTTGGCAAAGTGCAACTGGGCAATCAGCGGGCGCAGGGCGGCGAACGGCGTGCTCAGGGGGCCTGGGTCGAGCAGCAGTTCGTTGTGCTCCACCCGTACCCGCTCGAAGGTGGCGCTGCCGCTGTCGGTCTGGCGCTGGCCGATGTTGTTCCAGTCACTGTGCAGGCTGATGCCGGTGCGGCCACTGGGGATGGCGGCGATCAGCAGCTTGCCGCCGGCACGTTCGTCCACCGCCGAGGCGATGAGCATTTCCGAATCGCTGGCGCCGGAGCAGAAGCTTTTTTTGCCGGAAAACTCGCACCAGCCATCGAAGTGCTTGACCACGGTGCGGGTGTCCAGCGGGTTCAGGGCATTGCCCCAGAACCACTGCTTGCGGGCGGTCTGCTCGAACCACGGTTGCCATTGGTCCGGGCGCGAGAACAGGCGCACGGTGGCCAGCATCAGGTGATGGAAGCCGAACACGTGGGCGATGGAGCTGTCGACCCGGGCGAACTCGCGCACCACCGCGAAGGTGTCGTGCCAGTTGGCGCCCTGGCCGCCGAAGGCCTGCGGGATCACCAGCGACAGCAGGCCGCTGTCACGCAGGGCGTCGCGCTCGGCTTTTGGCGTGCCGCCGCGCTCGTCGCGCTCGACGGCGGTCTGGGCAAACTGCCCGGCCAGTTCGCGGGCGATGGCCAGGGCAGGGCGCCGGGGGGTGTTCACAGGTGCATTCATGGCCGCTCCTCAGGCGCTCTTGCGCAGCGCATGATGGGCGCCGAACAGCGGCACGGCGCGCTCGGCGGCCAGGCGGATACGGGCGGCCAGGGCTGCGCTGGACACCCGGTAGTCGGCCATTTCCGCCTGGCTGGCGAACACGCCGATGGGCAGGGTCAGGGCTTGCAGGAAGCTGAACAGTGGGCGCAGCTGGTGGTCGAGTACCAGCGCGTGGCGCTCGCTGCCGCCGGTGGCGGCGAGCAGCACCGGGGTGTCGACCAGGGCGTCCTGGCCGATCAGGTCGAACAGGTGCTTGAAGTGGCCGGTGAAGCTGCCGCGGTACACCGGCGTGGTCACCACCAGCAGGTCGGCTTTTTCCACCAGGCGCAGTTGCTGTTCAACGGCCTCGGGCAGTTCGCTGCGCCACAGGGCGCTGCCCAGCGGGCGGGCGATCTCGCCCAGTTCGATCAGGTGCGGCTTGATGTGCAGGTGCTGGGCCAGTTCGGCGAGGATCGCCTCGGTCAGGGCCAGGGTGCGCGAAGGGCGGGCAGTGCCGCCGGACAGGGCTACGACGTTCAGTGGGGTGCTCATGGGCAGGTCTCCGGTTCTGGTTGAGCGGGGGACTTTGCTTGAGCAATCGTCGTGCCGAGTTTGAATATTCTTTTATTTCAACTGGTTAGCGCTTTTTTGATGGTTGCGGCGTTGTTGCCGTGCGGGCGTTGCCTGTTGATTGTGTGTTGCGCTGCAGACAGTTGGCCGGGTGTTGGCGGCTGTGCAGTGAGGACAGTTATAGAGCAATGCTTGATGGTTAAAAAAGAATAAGAATTCATATTCTTATGCGAATTATGTTTTACGGGCATGCCGCTGCCTTACCGGTTCCGACAATCCCTTGTACGAACGCCACCAGTTGCTCTCTGGCGGCCATCACCGTTCCCCACTGGGCCTGACCGCACAATAACCCCAGTACCGCCTGGGCGATCGAACGCGCGCGCGATGCCGTCAAGCCGCACTCGGCTGCGACAATTTCGCTGAGCAGTCCGCTGTATTGCGCCTTCAACTGTTCAACCTGCAACAGTTGCTCTTCGTTCAGGTTCATGGCTTCGCGGGTCAGTAGCACCAGCTTGTCCGGGTTGGCCTGGCTGTACGCAACAAACGCCTGGACGAAGCACGGCAAGCGTTCACTGTTGGTACGGGCGCTTTTGAGGCATTGTCGGGTTTCATACAGCAGGTCGGTCAGGCTCGATTCGATCAGTTCGAACAGCAGGCCCTGTTTGCTCTCGATATGGTGGTACAGCGACCCGGCTCGGAGCCCCAGGTGGCTGGCCAGGTCGCGCAGGCCGATGGCCTGGTAGCCGTGGCTGGCAAACAGCGCGCTCGCCGCCTCCAGCAAGCGGTCCCGGGCATGCGGGGCGGGTACGGGCGAGTGGCTGGAGGCGGGCATGGCAGCACCTGTCGACGAATTGATGTTTGACCAAATGTAAGACAACAGGCATCTTACGTAAAGACTCAATCACGGAGGTGTTTTGTGGAAAATCAAACGGTGGTGATCGTAGGTGGCGCCTCAGGTCTGGGCCTGGAAACAGCCCGGCTGATGGTCAAGCGTGGCGCTGGCAAGATCGGCCTGATCGACCGCAACGAGCAATTGTTGCTGCAAGCAGCAGAAGAGCTGCGCGGGCAGGGTGTGGAGGTGGCGATCGCGGTGGGTGACATCGCCCGCAAGGACACTGCCCACGCGGCCTTCGACCAGATCGTCGAAGGCCTGGGCCGGGTGCATTGCCTGGTCAACAGTGCGGCGATCTACCCGCGCAAGGATATCCTCGAGATCACTGACGAAGAGTGGGACCTGGAAAACGCCGTCAATATCAAGGGTACCTACCACATGATGGTCGCTGCGGTGCGCCACATGCAGCAGTACGTGGCAGCCCCGGCGGTGACCGGGCGCATCGTCAACGTCACTTCGGTTGATGCCTTCAAGGCCCACCCGCAAAACGCCCACTATGCGGCGACCAAGGCTGCGGTGGTGAGCCTGACCAAGTCGTTCGCCCAGGCCTGTGCCAAGGACCAGATCCTGGTCAATTCGGTGGCCCCGGCCGGTTTTGCCACCGAGCGCGCCAAGCAGCTGGGTTTCCTTGGTGAACTGGCAGCGGCCAACCCGTTGGGTCGCGCCGCGGAACCAGCAGAAATCGCCGAGTGGATCGTGATGATGGGCAGCAGCCGCAACAGCTACGCCACCGGTGAAAACGTGATCGTCAGCGGGGGTTACATCTATGCCTGAAGTCGCATTTCCCGAGGGCTACCAGCGCGCGCTGGTGACTGGGGCTACCAGCGGTATCGGCAAGGCCATCATACTGGCGCTGCGTGACGCCGGCCTGCAGGTGATTGCGGTCGGGCGCAGCCCGGAAGCGCTCGCGGAGCTGGCTGGCGAGTCGGGTGTGACCACCTTGCAGGCGGATGTACGCGACTACCGTTCGCTGGCTGTTGCGTTGGAAGGGCAAGCGGTGGATGTGCTGGTCAACAACGCGGGCATTCTTTCCACCCGTGCGGCGTTCCAGGACATCGACGAAGCCGAAATCGACAACATGCTCGACATCAACCTCAAGGCGCCGCTGCACCTGGCGCGCCAGGTGCTGCCGGGCATGGTCGGACGGGGCAGGGGGCATCTGTTCTTCATTGGCTCCAGTGCTGGCCGCGCGCCGCACCCGGGGGCTGCTGTATACGGGGCGTCCAAGGCCGGTGTAAGCCTGTTCTGCGATGCCTTGCGCTGTGACTTGCTGGGCAGCGGGGTGCGGGTGACCGAGATTGCCCCGGGCAGGGTGCAGACCCAGCTGTACAAGACCGCCATGGGCATGCAGGCGGCGGGCAGCGAACTGTATGACGGTTATGAGTCGATCCAGCCGGAGGATATTGCACAGCTGTTGCTGGCGGCGCTGAAGATGCCGCGGCAAGTGGATGTGTCGCGGCTGGAAGTGTTCCCCACGTCGCAGGCGGTGGGCGGCGGGCGGATGGTCAAGACCGGCGGTTGATCCGCTAGTTGTATTGGCTGTGCAGATCTCTTCGCGGGCACGCCCGCGAAGAGGCCGGCACTGGCGCAGCAGATTTCAGCAAATAGGTGCTTGACCACCTGTAAGACAACATATAACTTACATGAAGACCGCTTCAGCGGATCGAGACAACTACAAAGCATTGCAGGGGATATGACGATGACTGCGACATCATGCCGGGTCGGCGTGGACATAGGCGGGACCTTCACCGATATCGCGCTGGACGTGAACGGCGTGCTGCATTCGACCAAGATCCTGACCGACTACGAGCTGCCGGAACGGGCCATCCTCACTGGCGTGCGCCAAGTGGTGGAGCAGGCGGGCCTGTCGCTGTCGGACATCGATCAGCTGATCCATGGCACCACCCTTGCCACCAATGCGCTGATTGAGCGCCGTGGCGCACGCACCGCCTTCATCACCACCGAAGGCTTCCGTGACACCCTTGAAATGCGCACCGAAAACCGCTTCGAGCAGTACGACATCAACATCGTCCTGCCGCCGCCGCTGATCGACCGCGAACACCGCTACACCCTGCGCGAACGCCTGGATGTCAAAGGCCAGGTACTGATCGCCCCGGCGCAGGCCGAGATCGACGCATTGGTCGAGCGTATCGCCGAAGGCAACTACCAGAGCGTGGCTATCGGCTTCATCCACAGCTACGTCAACGGTGCCCACGAGCGCCAGCTGCGCGATGCCCTGCAGGCGCGTCTGCCGCAACTGTCAATTTCCATCTCCAGCGAAGTTTCGCCGCAGATGCGCGAGTTCGAGCGCTTCAATACCGTATGCGCCAACGCCTACGTCAAGCCGCTGATCAAGTCCTACCTGGACCGCCTGGTGGTCACCCTCAAGGAAGCCGGCGCCGACTGCCCGGTTTTCATGATCCACTCCGGTGGCGGCATCATCTCGGTGCAGAGTGCCGCTGAATTCCCGGTACGTCTGGTGGAGTCCGGTCCAGCCGGCGGCGCCATCTTCGCTGCCGATATCGCTCGCCGGTACCAGCTGGAGAACGTGCTGTCATTCGACATGGGCGGCACCACGGCAAAAATCTGCCTGATCGAAGACCAGGTGCCGAAAACCGCGAAAACCTTCGAGGTTGCACGTACCTATCGCTTCAAGAAGGGCAGTGGCATGCCGATTTCCATTCCGGTGGTCGAGATGGTCGAGATCGGCGCCGGTGGTGGGTCCATTGCCAGCATCGACAGCATGCGCCAGATTCGCGTTGGCCCGCATAGCGCGGCTTCCGAGCCAGGCCCGGCCTGTTACGGCCGTGGCGGTCAGGAGCCGACCATCACCGACGCCAACCTGCTGCTCGGCCGCCTGGACGCCGACAACTTTGCCGGTGGCGCGTTGCGCCTCTCCACCGACAATGCCGCCAACGCCATGGCTCGGGTCATCGGCCAGCCGCTGGGCATGCAGGCCGATACCGCAGCCTTTGGTGTGTGCGAAGTGGTCGACGAGAACATGGCCAACGCTGGTCGCGTGCATGCGGTGGAGAGTGGCAAGGATATCGCCGACTACACCATGATCACCTTCGGTGGCGGCGGTCCGCTCCACGCTGCACGGCTGTGCGAAAAGATGGGCGTGGCGCGCTTCATTGTCCCGGCCGGCGCCGGTGTGGGCTCGGCCATCGGCTTCCTGCGTGCGCCATTCGGCTACGAAGCCGTGCGCAGTGCCTTCGTGCGCCTGTCCGAATTCGAGGCCGTGCAGGTCAATGGCCTGATCGACGAGATGAAAGCCGAGTCGCTGGGCTTCCTGCGTCAAGGTATGCCAACCGGTGAGCCAGAAATGGAATGCACCGCGTTCATGCGCTATGTCGGCCAAGGTTGGGAAATTCCGGTTGCCCTGCCGTTCAAGGCCTTCAATGCCGCGGATACGGTGGAGTTCAAGGCCCGTTTCGAAGAAGCCTATACCCGCTTCTTCGGTCGCCCTATCGAGGGGCCGGATATCGAAATCGTCAGCTGGTCGGTCAAGGCCAGTTCACCGTTGCCACCGGTACAGCAAATCGAAGAAGTGGGTGCCGCCTACCGCTCCCATGAAGTCGCCCGCCGCCAGGTGTTCGACGTGGCTGCCGGCGGTTTCGTCGAGGCCGGCATCCATCCGCGCGAGGAACTGCAGGTCGGTGCCCGCGTCGATGGCCCGGCAATCATCGTCGAGCGCGAAACCTCGACCTTCGTCACCTCCAACTTCACCGCCACGGTCCAGCCAGACGGCTGCCTGTTGGTCGTGCGCCGCTAACGCCTGAATTCGGAAGCCAGAACCATGAGCGATACTTTGATCGACATTCAAATGCAGGTGATGTGGAACCGCCTGGTCTCGGTGGTCGAAGAGCAGGCCCTGACCCTGATCCGCACCGCATTCTCCACCAGCGTGCGCGAGGCCGGCGACCTGTCTGCCGGGGTGTTCGACCGCGCCGGCAACATGCTGGCCCAGGCCGTCACCGGCACCCCCGGCCACGTCAATACCATGGCCGAGGCGGTGGTGCACTTCATCAACGACATCGGCGAAGACAACATCTTCGAAGGCGACGTATATGTGACCAACGACCCGTGGAAGGGTACCGGCCACCTGCACGACATCACCATCGTTTCGCCGTCGTTCTACAAGGGCAGGCTGATTGGTTACTTTGCCAGTACCGCCCACGTGGTCGACATCGGTGGCCGTGGCTTTGGCCCGGACGCCCGCGAGGTATACGAGGAAGGCCTGTTCATCCCGATCATGAAGCTGTTCGAGCGCGGCAAGGTCAACCGCGACCTGATAAACATACTGCGCAACAACGTACGCGAGAACGACCGGGTGGTGGGCGACTTCTATGCGCTGTCGGCGTGCAACGAGACTGGTCACAAGCGCCTGATCGACATGCTCGAAGAGTTCAGGCTGGATGACCTGGAGCACATTGGTGGCTTCATCCTCGAACACAGCCGCCGCGCCACGCTGGAGTGCTTCAAGGCGCTGCCGCATGGCACCTACAGCAACAGCATGACCCTCGATGGTTACGATGTGCCGGTGACCCTGGCGGTAACCATCACTGTAGGCCCCGATGGCATCAAGAGCGACTTCACTGGCACCTCGGGCATGAGCCAGTTCGGCATCAACGTGCCCCTGGGCTATGCCAAGGCCTACGCCTGTTATGGCCTCAAGTGCATCGTGGCGCCGGAAATCCCCAACAACACTGCCTCGCTGGCGCCGTTCGAGGTCACTGCGCCCGAGGGCTGCATCCTCAATGCCAAGCACCCGGCGCCGGTGTCGGTGCGCCATGTGCTGGGTCACTTCGTGCCCGACCTGGTGTTGGGGGCACTGCATAAGTGCCTGCCGGGCAAGGTGCCGGCCGAGGGGGCCAGCGCCTTGTGGAACCTGCACCTGAGCGTGCGCCCGCTGGAGAGCAACCCGAACGGTCGCAATGCCGAGATGCTGATGTTCAACAGCGGCGGCATGGGGGCGCGTTCAGCGATGGATGGCCTGAGCGCCACGGCATTCCCCAGTGGTGTGCACACCATGCCGGTGGAAGCCACAGAACACGCCGGCCCGGTGGTGGTGTGGCGCAAGGAGCTGCGTGAAGGCTCCGGTGGTGCCGGCCAACTACGCGGCGGCCTGGGGCAGGAGATTGAAGTGTCGGCGGCCGCGGGCTACAGCTTCCGCTTCAGCGCCATGTTCGATCGCATCCAGCATGCCGCCCGCGGCCTGGAGGGTGGCAAGCAGGGCGCCGAAGGTTATGTCGGCCTGGATGACGGCAGCCTGCTGCGCGGCAAGGGCCAGCAGTTCGTGCCGGCCGAGCGCCGCCTGGTGTTGCGCCTGCCGGGTGGTGGTGGCTATGGCGACCCGCGTCAACGCGACCGCCAGCAGGTCGAGCGCGACCTGCGCTTTGGCTACATCAGCGCCGAGCAGGCGCGCAACGACTACGGCTTCGACGCCGCCCAGGAGTGCTAGACGATGGATGTGCAAAGCAGCCGCGTGCGCGCGGTAAAAAGCTCACCGAGCATGGCCGTGTCGGTGCTGGCCAAACAGATGCTGGCCCAGGGCGAGCCGGTGATCAACCTGGCGCTCGGCGAGCCGGATTACAACGTACCGGCTCATGTGATCGCAGCCGCCTACCAGGCGATGCTGGCAGGCAACAACCACTACACCGGGCCCAACGGCCTGGAGGTGTTGCGCCAAGCCATCGTCGACAAGTTCGCCCGGGAAAACGACCTGGTCTATGGGTTGGACGAAATCTGTGTGGGCAACGGTGCCAAGCAACTGCTGTTCAACGCCTTCCTCGCCACCCTCGAGCCGGGTGACGAGGTAATCACCCCGGCACCTTACTGGGTGTCGTACACCGACATGGCCATGCTCAACGGTGGCGTGCCCAGGGTCATCCCGTGCACTGCCGAGCAGGGCTTCAAGCTGCGCCCCGAGCAGCTGGAGGCGGCGATCACCCCGCGTACCCGCTGGGTGATGCTCAACTCGCCGAACAATCCGAGCGGGGCGATCTTCACCCGTGAAGAGTTCGCAGCACTGGGCAAGGTACTGGAGCGCCACCCCAAGGTGCTGGTGATTTCCGACGAGATCTACGAGCACATCGTGTTGGGCGACCAGCCGTTCGTGTCCTTCGTTACCGCCTGCCCGCAGTTGCGCGAGCGCACCTTGCTGATCAACGGCGTTTCCAAGGCCTATGCCATGACCGGCTATCGGCTGGGTTACGCGGCAGGCCCCAAGGACCTGATCGTGGCGATGAACAAGACCCAGTCGCAGACGACCACCTGCCCGTCGAGCATCTCGCAGCTGGCGGCGGTGGCGGCGTTGAATGGGCCGCAGGACTTCGTGCGTGACGCCAACCGCGAGTATCAGGCGCGCGGTGCGCTGGTGGTACAGGGGCTGGCGCAGATCCCGGGCCTGCAATTGCAGATGCCGCAGGGCGCGTTCTATGCGTTCCCCGAGGTCAGTGCCTTCATTGGCAAGCGCACGCCAGATGGCCAGGTCATTGGCAACGATGCGGACCTTGCGGCCTACCTGTTGCGGGTCGGCAAGGTCGCCACCGTGCCGGGTTCGGCGTTTGGCCTGGAGCCCTACATTCGTCTGTCGTTCGCCACATCGCGGCAGGAACTGGAACAAGCCCTGGGGCAGCTGCGCGACGCGTTCGCGGCGCTGTCCTGAGCCCACCAAGCAATCGAGGTAACACATGAGCAAGCCTTTCAAACGCCTGCTGATCACCGGCGCCGCCGGGCGCCTGGGCAGTGTGCTGCGCAAGCACCTGGCAGCCTTCGCCGATGAGCTGCGCCTGACCGACATCGCTGACATGGGCCACGCTGCACCCCATGAGCAATTGGTGCGTTGCGACCTGGCCAACTTCAACGACGTGCTGCCGTTGACCGAAGGTGTCGACGCCATCGTGCATGCCGGTGGCGTGCCGGTGGAGGACACTTTCGAGAAGATCCTCAACGGCAACATCGTCGGTACCTACAACATCTACGAAGCTGCGCGGCGCAATGGCGTCAAGCGGGTGGTGTACACCAGCTCCAACCACGCCATCGGCTTCCATGACCGCACCGAGACCATCGACGCTACCGCTGCGCACCGCCCCGACAGCCTGTATGGCGTCAGCAAGTGCTTTGCCGAGGACCTGGGCCGCTACTACTGGGACAAGTTCGCCATCGAGTCGGTCAACCTGCGCATCGGTTCGTCATTCCCCGAGCCTCTGGACCGGCGCATGCTCGCCACCTGGCTGTCGTTCGACGACTTCGCCCAGCTCACCGAGCGCTCGCTGCTGGCGCCGCGGGTCGGGCACATGATCGTCTATGGCATGTCGGCCAACCGCGAAAGCCTGTGGGACAACCGCCTGGCTTCGTCGCTTGGCTACGTGCCCAAGGACAGTGCTGACGACTACCGCGACAAGGTCCTGGCCGAGCACCCGCCGCTGCACCCGAACGAACCGGCCGCGCGCTACCACGGCGGCAACTTCGCTGGTGCCGGGCACTTCGAAGACAAGTAGATATCTCCACATCAGCAGAGAGTGCATTACATGGCTTCCACCGCTAAACAACAGAATTACGATGTGGTGATCGTCGGCGGCGCGGTCAACGGCAGCGCCACCGCCTATTTCCTGGCCAACAACCCGGATTTCAAAGGTTCGGTGCTGGTCATCGAGCGCGACTGGACCTACAACAAGTCAGCCACCGCGCTGTCCAGCAGCTCGATCCGCCAACAGTTCTCCAACCCGATCAACATCGAGATCTCCAGGTTCGGCGCCGAGTTCGTGCGCAACTTCCCGGAGGTGATGGAAGTGGACGGCGATCGCCCGGACCTGGCCTTTCACGAGAACGGTTACCTGTTCCTCGGTGACGACAAAGGTTATGAAGTGCTGCGCCGCCTGCACGATACCCAGGTATCCCACGGTGCCGATGTACGTCTGCTCGACCCCGAGCAACTGCAACGCAAGTTCCCCTGGGTCAACATCGACAGCCTGGCCGGTGCCAGCTATGGCCAGAGCGGCGAAGGGTGGTTCGACAGCTTGGGCATGCTCAATGGCTTCCGCCGCAAGGCGCGCTCGATGGGCATCGAGTATATCGAGAACGAAGTGGTCGGTATCCAGCGTGAAGGCGAGCGCATCACCGGTGTGCAACTGGGCAGTGGCGAGCGTATCGGCTGCGGCCTGCTGGTCAACTGCGCCGGCACACGTGGCACCAAGGTCGCTCGTATGGCCGGCCTGGATATTCCGGTTGAGCCACGCCGCCGTTCGCTGTTCGTGTTCGACTGCCGCACCCCGCTGGAAGGTACCGTGCCGCTGACCATCGACCCGACCGGTGTGTTCTTCCGCCCTGAAGGCAAGTTCTACCTGGGCGGCACCTACCCGAAAAACGACCCGGAAGTCGACTTCGAAGACTTTGACGTATTGCACGAGGAGTTCGACGAGGAGGTGTGGCCGATTCTTGCGGAGCGCGTGCCGGCGTTCGAAGGCATCAAGGTGGTCAACTTCTGGGCCGGGCACTATGACTTCTGCGTGCTCGACCACAACGCCATCGTCGGTCCGCACAACGAGGTGGGCAACTTCCTGTTCTGCAACGGCTTCAGCGGCCATGGCCTGCAGCAGGCACCGGCCATCGGCCGTGGGCTGTCCGAACTCATCACCTATGGCGGCTACCGTTCGCTTGATCTGGGTGCGCTGAGTTACCAGCGGGTAATCGACAACAAACCGTTCCTGGAAGATTCGGTCATCTGACCGCAGCGCCTGAGGGAGAACAACAATGAGCAACTCCGAAGTGAAGCGCAGTGGCGGCCAGGTGCTGGTCGATGCCCTGCGGGTGAATGGTGTCGAGCGCGCCTTCTGCGTGCCGGGCGAGAGTTACCTGGCAGTGCTGGATGCGTTGCACGATGTGCAGGATGAAATCGACCTGATCGTTTGTCGCCAGGAGGGTGGTGCGGCATACATGGCCGAGGCCTACGGCAAGCTGACCGGCAAGCCGGGCATCTGCTTCGTCACCCGTGGCCCCGGCGCCACCAATGCCTCGGTGGGCTTGCACACGGCGTTTCAGGACTCTACGCCGATGCTGCTGTTCATCGGCCAGGTGGCCCGCGACCAGATCGAGCGCGAAGCCTTCCAGGAAGTGGACTACCGACGCATGTTCGGCCAGATGGCCAAGTGGGTGGTGCAGATCGACGATGCCGCGCGCATTCCCGAGCTGGTCAACCAGGCCTTTCAGCGTGCCATCAGCGGCCGCCCCGGCCCGGTGGTGATCGCCTTGCCGGAGGACATGCTGACCGACCTGGTGCAGGTGGCCGATGCGCGTCCGGCGCGACGCGTCGAAGCCGCCCCGGCGCCACAGGCGCTGGGCGAGCTGCAGGCCCTGCTGGGCAACGCCAGCAAGCCGCTGGTGATTGCCGGTGGTGGCGGCTGGAACGACCAGGCGGTGGCCGACCTGAAGCGCTTCGTGCAGGTGCAGAACCTGCCGCTGGCAGCTTCGTTCCGTTGCCAGGACCTGTTCGACAACACCGACTCGCACTATGCCGGCGACCTCGGGCTGGCTGCCGGGCCGGTACTGGTCGAGGCGGTGAAGCAGTCGGACCTGCTGATCGTGGTGGGCGCGCGCCTGGGCGAGATGACCACAGGCGGTTATGCGCTTGTCGACATTCCGACGCCGAAACAGGCGCTGGTGCATGTGCACGCCAGTGCCGAGGAAATCGGCAGGGTGTACCAGCCGACCTTGGGCATCAATGCCGGGCCGGCCAGCTTCCTGAGCCAGGCGGCTGCGTTGCCAGCCGCGCGCCCCGAGGCGTTCGCCGACTGGGTCGCGAGCCTGAACAGCGGCTACCGTGGCAACTTCGAAACGCCACGCTCGCCGGGCGATGTGCAGATGAGCGAAGTGATTGCCTGGCTGAACAAGACCCTGCCGGCCGACAGCATTCTCACCTGCGGTGCCGGCAACTACACCGGCTGGGTGCATCGCGGTTACCAGCACCGTGTGTTCCGCACGTTGCTCGGGCCAACCAACGGGTCCATGGGGTATGGCGTGCCGGCGGCGGTGGCAGCCAAGCTGACCTATCCGCAACGTACTGTGGTGGCATTTGCCGGTGACGGCTGCTTCCTGATGAATGGCCAGGAGCTGGCCACGGCGGCGCACTACGACGCCCGCCTGATCACCGTGGTGGTCAACAACGGCATGTACGGCACTATCCGCATGCACCAGGAGCGCAGCTACCCGGGGCGGGTGTCCGGCACCGAGCTGCACAACCCAGACTTCGCCGCCCTGGCGCGTGCCTATGGGCTGCACGGTGAAACCGTCACCCGCACCGAGGACTTCGCTGCCGCTTTCGAGCGTTGCCAGGCTTCTGGCAAGCCGGCGCTGATCGAAGTGCAGGTCGACCCCGAAGCCCTGACCCCGCGCATGACCCTCAGCCAGATCCGCGACAAGGCCATGCAAGCCAAGCGCTGATTCGCCTCAGGTGGGGCGCGGTACGGCCCCACCTTTTTTCCTTTTTCGAACGAGTCAATCGACATGAACCTTGCCGATCGTGATCTGCTGCGTGAAGTTTGCTATATCGACGGAAAATGGCTGGCGGCCGACAGTGGTCAGCGCATTGCCGTGACCAACCCGGCCAGCGGCGAAGTGCTCGGCCATGTGCCGCGCATGGGGGCGGATGAAACCCGTCGCGCCATCGCCGCTGCCGAACGTGCCTTGCCGGCTTGGCGGGCGCTTGCTGCCAAGGAGCGTGCTGCCCGGCTGCAGGCCTGGTTCCGCGAAATCCTCGCCCACCAGGAGGACCTGGCGTGCATCATGACGGCCGAACAGGGCAAGCCGCTAGCCGAGTCCCGTGGCGAGATTGCCTTTGCGGCAGCCTATGTGGAGTTTTATGCAGAAGAGGGCAAGCGCATTTATGGTGATGTAATTCCTTCGCCGAGCGCTGATCGTCGGTTGATCGTCACCAAAGAGCCGATTGGCGTCTGCGCGGCGATTACGCCATGGAATTTTCCGGCGGCGATGATCACCCGTAAGGCGGCGCCGGCTTTGGCGGCGGGTTGCACGCTGGTGCTCAAGCCGGCCTCGCAAACTCCGTTCAGCGCGCTGGCGCTGTGCGTGCTGGCCGAACGCGCTGGTATCCCTGCGGGCGTGCTAGGCGTGGTGACTGGTGACTCGGCGGCCATCGGCGGGGAGCTGACGGCCAGCCCGGTGGTGCGCAAGTTGTCGTTCACCGGCTCCACGCCCATCGGCATCCAGTTGCTGCAGCAGTCGGCGGCGACGGTGAAGAAGGTGACCATGGAGCTGGGTGGCAATGCGCCGTTCATCGTGTTCGATGATGCCGACCTGGAAAAAGCCGTGGAGGGGGCGCTGATCGCCAAGTTCCGCAACAGCGGGCAGACCTGCGTGTGCGCCAACCGGTTCTATGTTCAGGGTGGTATCTACGAGCGCTTCGTGGCGCGCTTTGCCGAGCGCGTGGCTGAGCTGGTGGTGGGGCGGGGCGATGCGCCCGGGACCCAGGTCGGGCCTATGATCGACGGGCGTGCTGCCAGTGGTGTCGAGCGGCTGGTGGGTGAAGCGGTGGAGGCCGGGGCACGGGTGCTGGCCGGTGGGCGCCGGCATGCGCTGGGCGAGGCGTTTTTCGAGCCGACCTTGCTGGCGGATGTGACGCCGGACATGCGCGTGGCACGCGAGGAGATCTTCGGGCCGGTGGCGCCGATCTTCCGCTTCGGTAGCGAGGAGGAGGTGATTGCCCAGGCCAACGACACCGAGTTCGGCCTCGCCTGCTACCTGTATGCGCGGGATGTCGGGCGAATCTGGCGGGTGTCCGAGGCGTTGGAGTATGGGATGGTCGGGGTCAACGTCGGCGTGGTGGCGACCGAGGTGGCGCCGTTTGGTGGGGTGAAGGCTTCGGGCTTGGGTAGGGAAGGGTCGCGCTACGGGATCGAGGATTACCTCGAGGTCAAGTATGTGTGCCTGGGGCTTTGAGGTGATTCCGGGCCGCTGATGCTGCCTGTGCTGGCCTCTGCGCGGCCAAGGCCGCTCCTTCAGGTAATGCGTGATCCCTGTGGGAGCGGCCTTGGCCGCGCAGCGGCCGGTACAGGATAGCCATCAGGCCTTGCTGTCGAGCAACCGCTGATACCGCGACAAGCTTTCTTCCAGGTGCTTGCGCAGCGCCGTGCGCGCACTGGCCACATCGCCCATGCTGATTGCCGAGAGGATCGCCCCGTGCTCTCGGCCGATCTTCTTGATGTGCGCCTGGCGGTTCTTGCCCGTCACCTGCCCATGCTTGAGGTTCAGGTCGAGGATGATGTCCGGGCCCAACGCTTCCAGCAGCTGGGTGAAGTGCGGGTTGTTGGTGGCACGGGCAATTGCCAGGTGGAATTCGAAGTCGGCCCTGGCTTCTTCCTCCTGCGTGGCACCGTCCAGTGAGTTGAAACGGTCGAATGCCTCGGTGATTGCCGCCATGCTGGCCGGGCTGCGGCGCTCCGCTGCGCGGGCCACCGACTCGGTTTCGATCCCCAGGCGCAGTTCCAGGATCTGCGCGGCGGCACGCACGTCATCAACCACGCTGTCGATGGCAAAGCCGATGCGTTTCACGTCCTGCTCGACCACGAAAACGCCCACGCCCTGGCGGGCGATCAGGCGCCCACCCAGGCGCAGCGAGGCTACCGCCTCACGGATGACCGGGCGGCTGACGTTGAATTCCTTGCACAGCTCCTGTTCGGACGGCAGCTTGTCGCCCGGGCCGTAGGTGCCGTTGTCGATCCGGCCGGAAAGCTCCTGGATCACGGTTTCCGCCAGATTGGCGCGACGCGTGCCTAACGACGCATTCATAAAAGAGTTGCTCCTGAAACTGATTGGCTCATCACGGTTGATTCTCCGGCAGGTTGCGCGCAGCCCTCATGCCCCTTGCGGCGGGATCCGTAGCCAACCAGCGGTGATGTTGTAGGCATATGTTATCAAACATCTGATCTGTAGGAGCGGGCTTCCCCCCGAACAGGTCTCCACGCATGCCTGTAAATTTTAACCACGGCTCAAGCATACACCCATTGACAGTTGCCTGCTGACTGTTATCTTACAAGTGCGATGGCGTTCCGGCCAATTCGCATGCGGTAAGCGATGTCGAGGTTCGTCCAATCACTACTGGGAGCTGAGCATGAATAACAACAAGGGAGGGCGTGCAGCCCTCGCGACCGCGGTAACGTTGCTGATGGCCATGGGGACGGCAAACGCAGCAGACAGTGAAATCGTCAGGATCGGCTTCGCCGGCCCCCTGACCGGCCCTTCGGCGCACCAGGGACAGGATGTCGAGCACGGCATCCAGATTGCCGTTGATGAAGCCAACGAACAGCAACTGAAGATCGGCGACAAGGTCGCCCGGTTCAAACTGGTCTCCGAAGACGATGTCGCCGACCCGCGCACCGGCACGGCGGTCGCGCAACGCCTGGTGGACTCGAAAGTGGCGGTGGTGATCGGCCATTACAACTCCGGCACCAGTATCCCCGCCTCGAAGATTTACGCCGCCGCCGGCATCCCGCAGATCTCGCCCTCGGCCACCAACCCCACCTTGACCCGCCAGGGCATCCCTTCGGTGTTCCGTACCGTCAACGACGATGCCACCCTGGGCCGCTACGCTGGCAACTACCTGGTCAGCCAGCTCAAGGCCCAGCGCATCGCCATTTTCGATGACCGCACCGCTTACGGCCAGGGCCTGGCCGACGAGGTGACCAAGGCAGTCAAGGCTGCCGGCGGTAATGTGGTGGTGCGCGAGTACACCAACGACAAGTCCACCGACTTCAACGCCATTCTCACCACCGCCAAGGCACAGAAGGCCGATGCGGTGTTCTTCGCCGCCCTCGACTACCAGGCCGCACCGATGGCCAAGCAGATGAAGAATCTTGGCCTGAAGGCGCGCTTCATGAACATCGGCAACCTGCCCAACGACTCGTTCAGGCAGATGGCCGGCAGCGCCGCCGAGGGCACCTACGCCTGGAACTACGGCACGCCGCTGCTGGACATGCCCAAGGGCGCGGCCTTCGAGCAGAAGCTCAAGGACAAGTTCGGCGTGGGCGTAGTGCAGTCGTCGCCAGCCGCGTATGACGCCACCTGGGCAGCGATCAACGCCATGGTCAAGGCCGGCTCCGACGACCCCAAAGTGTACCTGCCAGTGCTCAAGAGCCAGAGCTACGAAGGCGTCACCGGCACCATCGCCTTCGATGATCAAGGCAACCTGAAGAACCCGGCGGCTACCGTGTTCCAGTTCGCCGACGGCGGCTGGAAAACCCTGTCGGTCCAGCGCGACTGAGCGCCACCCCCATAACAAGCAGGCGCCGGCCTGCCACATAACAAGAAGACTTTTCCCACCTGCCAGGCCTGTCGGCGTGTGGCGCTGAGCCGCCGCGCGCCGACGACAACGCAGTTTCGAGGATTCAGCGCGTGGACGGTAATTTCGATATCTTGTTGCAACAGGTCCTCAACGGCCTGGTGCTGGGCAGCATCTATGCCCTGGTAGCCTTGGGCTACACCATGGTCTACGGCATCATCGGCCTGATCAACTTCGCCCATGGCGAGGTGGTGATGGTCGGCGCCATGGTGACCATTTCGGTACTGACGATGCTCGCGGGCGCAGGTTTTGCCCCAGGCATCATCACCTTGCTGCTGGCGATCATGGCTGCGGTGGTGGTGTGCATGCTGCTGGCCCAGGGCATGGAAAAGTACGCCTACCGGCCCTTGCGCAAAGCCCCGCGGCTGACCCCGCTGATTCTCGCCATCGGCATTTCCATCGCCCTGCAGAACCTGGCGATGATGATCTGGGGGCGCGGCTACAAGACCTTCCCCGAGGTGGTCGAGACCCAGCCGGTGGACGTGTTCGGCGCCACCATTACCAACGTGCAGCTGTCGATCATGCTGATTGCGGTGGTGATCATGCTCGGCCTATGGCTGCTGGTGGACAAGACCCGTCTGGGCAAGGCCATGCGTGCCACCGCCCAGAACCAGGAGGTGGCCGGGCTGATGGGCATCAACATCAACCGGGTGATCAGCGCCACCTTCCTCATCGGTGCCAGCCTGGGCGCCATCGCCGGGGTAATGCGCGCGGTCAACTACGGCCAGGCCGATGCCTACATGGGCCTGCTGCTGGGCCTGAAGGCATTCTCGGCGGCAGTGCTCGGCGGCATTGGCAACCTTTTCGGGGCCATGGCCGGCGGCCTGTTGCTGGGGCTGATCGAGTCGCTGGCAGCGGGCTACACCGGGCAGATCACCGGTGGCTTCCTCGGTGCCAACTATCAGGACATCTTCGCCTTCGCGGTGCTGATCCTGGTGCTGCTGTTCCGCCCGAACGGCCTGCTTGGCGAACGCCAGGCTGACCGGGCGTAAGGAGTCGGCCATGAAAAACCTCAAGAGCCAATACTTGCTGTTGATCCTCGGCTTCATTGCCTTGCCGTTCCTGGTCGAGGCCATCCCCATGCTCGGCCCGACCTGGGTGCGCATCCTGGGCTTCGCCATGCTCTACGTGTTGCTGGCGTTGGGCCTGAACATCGTCATCGGCTACGCCGGCTTGCTCGACATGGGCTACATCGGCTTTTACGCCATCGGTGCCTACCTGTACGCCTTGCTTGCCTCGCCGCACCTGCAGATGGCCGGCCTGGTCGAAGGCGTGCTGGACTGGCCGGTATGGGTGATCATCCCGCTGGCGGCAGTAGCCGCGGCCATCTGTGGGGTGTTGATCGGCGCGCCGGTGCTCAAGCTGCGCGGTGATTACCTGGCGATCGTCACCTTGGGCTTCGGCGAGATCATCCGCATTTTCATGAACAACCTGGACCAACCGGTGAACCTCACCAATGGCCCCCAGGGCATCAGCAACATCGCTCCGCTGCACGTGGATGGCGCAGCATGGGCGCATGCCCCGGGGGAGGGTGCAGCGCCGCTGCTGTCGCTGCAGCAGAGCTGGAGCCTGTTCGGTCTGCAAGTGTCGCCGGTGATCAGCTACTACCTGTTCTTCCTGGCCATCGTCATCCTCAGCATCGTGCTGTCCAAACGCCTGGAAGTATCGCGTATCGGCCGTGCCTGGATGGCCCTGCGCGAGGACGAAGTGGCTGCCGAGGCCATGGGGCTGAACAAGCGCAACCTCAAGCTGCTGGCGTTCGCCATGGGCGCCACTTTCGGCGGCGTGTCCGGCGTGCTGTTCTCCAGCTACCAGGGCTTTGTCAGCCCCGAGTCGTTCACCCTGATGGAGTCGATCATGGTCCTGGCCATGGTGGTGCTCGGTGGCATGGGTTCGATCCGTGGCGTGGTGCTGGGCGCGCTGATCCTGTCGGTGATGCCGGAGTTGTTCCGCGACCTGGTCAACTGGGTCCAGCCATGGGTGATGGACAATGTCACTTTCATCAGCCGCGACATCCTGCGCAACGTACTGGATGCCTCGACGCTGCGCATGCTGGTGTTCGGCCTGGCGTTGATCCTGGTGATGCGTTTTCGCCCCGAAGGCCTTTGGCCGTCTGACCGCCGCCGTGCCGAACTGCACGATGGTGACCCAGAGGCGGAGCCGGTGCCTGCGGCGCTCAGCACCGCAGTGCATGCTCCGGCCAGTGAAGCATCCTTCGAACTCCCGATCAAAGAGGCGGACAAGGCATGAGCGACATCCTTCTCGAGCTGCATCAGGTCAGCAAGTTCTTCGGTGGCCTGCAGGCCCTGCATGGCATCGACTTGAGCATTCGTCGTGGCGAGATCCGCGGCCTGCTGGGCCCCAACGGCGCCGGCAAGACCACCCTGTTCAACGTGCTCACCGGGTTGTACCGGGCCGAGCAGGGGCGGGTGATGTTCGACGGCAAACCGCTGCGTATCAGCAAGCCGCACAAGGTGGTGGAAGCTGGCATTTCGCGCACCTTCCAGAACATCCGCCTGTTCCACAACATGACCGCCCTGGAAAACGTGATGATCGGCCGCCATGTGCGCACTCGCAGCGGTGTGTTCGGCGCCATCCTGCGTACCCCGGCCTGCGTGCGTGAAGAGCGCGAAATCCGGCAGGCCGCCCGCCACTGGTTGAACTACGTCGGCATCGGCCACCTGGCCGGGGAGCTGGCCAAGAGCCTTTCCTATGGCGACCAGCGTCGCCTGGAAATCGCCCGGGCGCTGGCCACCGAGCCCAAGCTGATCGCCCTCGACGAACCGGCGGCGGGCATGAATGCCTCGGAAACCGAAGGCCTGCGCCAGCTGATGTGCAAGATGCAGGCGGACGGCAAGACGGTGCTGTTGATCGAGCACGACGTAAAGCTGGTGATGGGCCTGTGCGACCACATCACCGTGCTGGAATTCGGCCGCAAGATCGCCGACGGCCTGCCGGCCGACGTGCGCAAGGACCCACGAGTGATCGAGGCCTACCTCGGTGCGGAGGCAGTGGCATGAAAAACATTCTGCAAGTGAACGACCTCAAGGTGAGCTATGGCGCCATCCAGGCCATCAAGGGCATCGACCTGACAGTGGGCGAGGGCGAGATGGTGGCGCTGATTGGCGCGAACGGTGCAGGCAAGACCACCACCCTGAAAACCTTGGCCGGGTTGCTGAAACCTAGCGCCGGTAGCATTACCTTCGATGGCAAGGCGCATGCGGCGATCAAGGGCCATGACCTGATCCGCGAAGGGCTGGCGCTGGTGCCGGAGGGGCGGGGCATCTTTCCCAAGCTGACTGTGCACGAAAACCTCGAGATGGGAGCCTTCAGCCGGCGTGACGGCAAGGATGCCATCGGCGCCGATATCGAACGCATGTATGGCATCTTCCCGCGCCTGAAGGAGCGCGCTTTCCAGTTGGCCGGCACCATGTCGGGTGGCGAGCAACAGATGCTGGCCATTTCCCGGGCGCTGATGGGGCGGCCCAAGCTGCTGTTGCTGGACGAACCGTCCATGGGCCTGGCGCCGATCATCGTGCAGAAGATCTTCGAGACAATCGTCGAGGTGGTCAAGGACGGGGTGACATTGCTGCTGGTGGAGCAGAACGCCCGGCTGGCACTGCAGACCTGCCAGCGCGCCTATGTGATAGATGGCGGACGCATCAGCCTGGAAGGCTGTGCCAAGACCTTGCTGCATGACGACCAGGTGAAGAAGGCCTACCTGGGCGAATGATCCATTCACAATGACAAGAGGATCTGCCCTGGGGTGTGGTGTTTGTCTTGCCGGCCTCTTCGCGAGCAAGCCCGCTCCCACAGGTATTTCACAGCCCTTGGGACCTGTGCAGTACCTGTGGGAGCGGGCTTGCCCGCGAAGAGGCCGGTAAGGCCATACCCGATGTCCGCCCCGGCCAGGTCCCCCCAAAGGTTTTAACGATGTCGCAAGTATCCCTGCAACACGGCCTGACCTCGCGCCAGGTTTCCATGATTTCCATCGCTGGCATCATCGGCGCCGGCCTGTTCATAGGTTCGTCCAAGGCCATCGCCTCGGCCGGCCCGGCCATTCTCGTGTCCTACGCCATGACCGGCCTGCTGGTGCTGCTGGTCATGCGCATGCTCGGCGAAATGGCCGTGGCCAACCCCACCAGCGGCTCCTTTTCCACCTATGCCGCCGAAGCCATCGGCCCCTGGGCCGGCTTCACCATCGGCTGGTTGTACTGGTGGTTCTGGGTGCTGATCATTCCCGTCGAGGCCATTGCCGGCGCCGATATCCTGCACGCGTGGTTCCCGGCGGTTCCATCCTGGTTGTTCGCCTTCCTGATCATGGCGGTACTGGCCACCAGCAATCTGGTCAGCGTGAAGAACTTCGGTGAGTTCGAGTTCTGGTTCGCCCTGGTCAAGGTGATAGCCATCCTGGCCTTCATCGTCATCGGTGGCATGGCGTTGTTTGGTGTCTGGCCACTGGCCGAGGCCTCAGGCGTGAGCCACCTGTGGGCCAATGGCGGTTTCGCGCCCAATGGCTGGGGTGCGGTGCTGGGTGGGGTGCTGATCACCATCTTCTCGTTCTTTGGTGCCGAGATCGTCACCATCGCTGCTGACGAAACCGCCAACCCGCAGGCCAAGATCCGCCGCGCCACCAACCTGGTGGTGTATCGCATCGCCGTTTTCTACCTGGCGTCAATCTTTCTGGTCGTGTCGCTGGTGGCCTGGAATGACCCCGCGTTGGTCGCGGTGGGTTCGTTCCAGCGGGTGCTGGAGGTGCTCAACGTGCCGGGCGCCAAGCTGGTGGTGGATGTGGTGGTGCTGGTGGCGGTGACCAGTTGCATGAACTCGGGGCTCTATACCGCTTCGCGCATGCTCCATTCACTGGGGGCGCGTGGCGAGGCGCTGCCCATTACCCGGCGGGTGACCGCGAATGGTGTTCCGGTGGTGGCGGTACTGATGTCGACCCTGGCCGGGTTTGCCGGCTGCCTGGTCAACTACGTGTTCCCCGGCAAGGTGTTCAGCTTCCTGCTGTCCACCACAGGCGCGATTGCCTTGCTGGTGTATCTGGTGATTGCAATTTCGCAGCTGCGCATGCGGGCACGGGCAGAACGCGACGGTGTGCAGCTGGAGCTGAAAATGTGGCTGTTCCCGTGGCTGACATGGCTGGTTATCGGCGCCATCCTGATGGTGCTGGGGTACATGCTGCTTAGTGATGCTTACCGCTATGAAGCACTCATGACTGCTGGAGTGACGGTATTCATTCTGCTGGTGTGCGTGACGCGGCGGCGGGTGGGTATGGCGGGGAGGGCGGTGTACGGGGATTGAGAACCAGGGGCCGCTCTGCGGCCCATCGCGACACAAGGCCGCTCCTACAGGCGGACGCGGTCTCTTGTAGGAGCGGCCTTGTGTCGCGATGGGGCGCAAAGCGGCACCAAAGACCCTAAGTGTGCGGCACGCTGCGAGGCACTACCCCACCCGCATACTCCGGCTTCAGATGCCCCTGCTCATCCAGCAGATAGGCATCCATCACCTCCCGCACCACCGGCCCTGCCACCCGCCCGCCGGCTTCACCGTTCTCGATCATCACCGCCACCACCACACTCGGGTGATCAGCCGGGGCAAAGCCGACGAACAGGGCATTGTCGCGGTGCCGCTCCAGGGTCTTGTCGCGGTTGTAGCGTTCGCCCTGCTTGATCGCCACCACCTGCGCGGTGCCGCTCTTGCCGGCAATCCGGTATTGCGCACCGGCTGCGGCAGCGCGGGCGATGCCGCGCGGGTCGTGCATGACCATCTGCATGCCCTGGCTGACCTGGTCCCAGGCGTGCCTGTCGTGCAGCACGATATTGGGCATCGGGTTGGGGTCTACCGGCGCATCGCCGCCCACGGTCATGGCCAGGTGCGGGCGGTGCCACACGCCCTTGCTCGCCAGCAGGCTGGTGGCCTGGGCCAGCTGCAGCGGGGTGACCTGCATGTAGCCCTGGCCGATGCCCAGGATCAGCGTCTCGCCCGGGAACCAGGCCTGGCGCCGGGTGGCGCGCTTCCACTCGGCCGACGGCATCAGCCCGGACGCTTCCTCGAACATGTCCAGCGACACCTTCTGGCCCAGGCCGAACTCGGCCATGTAGTCGTGCAGGCGGTCGATGCCCAGCTTGTGCGCCAGGTCGTAGAAGTAGGTGTCGTTGGAACGCATGATGGCGGTGTACATATCCACCCAGCCATCGCCGCTGCGGTTCCAGTTGCGGTACTTGTGGTCGTAGTTGGGCAGCTCGTAGTAGCCCGGGTCGAACACCCGGCTGCCCGGGGTGATCACGCCGCTGTCGAGGCCGGCGATGGCCACCTCCGGCTTCACCGTCGAACCGGGCGCATACAGGCCGCGCAGCACGCGGTTGAACAGCGGGCGGTCGATGGAATCGCGCAGGGCGGCGTACTGTTTGAAGCTGATGCCCTTGACGAACAAGTTGGGGTCGAAGCTGGGGTTGCTGACCATCGCCAGCACGTCGCCATTGGCCGGGTCGAGCACCACCACCGAGCCGCGGCGGTCACCCAGGGCCTTTTCCGCGGCCAGTTGCAGGTGGGCGTCCAGGGTCAGGACGATGTCCTGGCCCGGGGTCGGGGCCTTGTGGTTGAGCACACGCATCACCCGGCCCTGGGCGTTGGTCTCGACCTCCTCGTAGCCCACGTGGCCGTGCAGCTGGCTTTCGTAGAAGTGCTCGATGCCGGTCTTGCCGATCGACTGGGTGCCCCGGTATTCGGTGCTGTCGAGGGTCTTGGCCTCTTTCTCGTTGATGCGCCCCACATAGCCCACCGAGTGGGCGAAATGCTCGGCCAGCGGGTACTCGCGGATGAACTGTGGTTCCACCTCCAGGCCTGGCAGGCGGAACTGGTTCACCGCCACCAGGGCGATCTGCTCTTCGCTCAGGCCGACCATCAGGGTCACCGGCTCGAACGGCTTGCGGCCACGGCGCAGGTCCTTGTCGAACTGCTTGCGGTCGTCGTCGGTCAGGCTCAGCACCTGGGCCAGGGTATCGAGCACCTTGGCCGTGTCACCGCCGGCCCGCTCGCGGGTCATGGTCAGGTCGAAGCTGGGCTTGTTGTCGGCCAGCACCACGCCGTTGCGGTCGTAGATCAGCCCGCGCTCGGGGGCGATGGGCAGCACGTGCACGCGGTTGTTTTCCGATACGGCGGTCTGCTGGTCGTGCTGCAGCACCTGCAGCACATAGAGCCGGCCCACCAGGACGGCGACCAGGCTGAAGACCAGGGCGGCGCAGGCCAGAAGCCGGCGGTTGACCAGGTGCTTTTCCTTTTCGTGGTCCTTCAGGGGTATGGGTTGCGGCATCGGTGTTCTGTCTGCTGATGGTGTGGCTGGGTGAGGTGTGAGCGCTGTGGGCACGCGCCTGTGGGAGCGGGCGTGCCCGCGAATGGGCCGCGCAGCGGCCCCGGGGGGCGGTGATGCTACGCAAGGTAGTGAGCCCCCTCAAGGTGAAGGCCTGCGGCTGCAGAAGCGAAGAGGGCTGCCACGCCCGCAATCAGGGCGCTCGCCAGCAAAATGAAGATTTGTTCATGGCGACAGTGCGTTGGTGGGGTTGGCTGAAAGCCGGACGTGATTGAGCGGAGGTATTGGGCAAGCGCTAGAAAGCTTGTGCGTGCCTCTGCGGGAGAAACTGTCGGGCGCAATGAGGGAGATTGCCCAGCCCATTTGGGCTGCGCTGTCGCGCAGAGAACAAATATCGCTCTTTGTAGGAGCAGCCTTGTGCTGCGAAGAGGCCGGTACTGACAAAGCCTGTCTATTGGCTGTACCGGCCTCTTCGCAGCACAAGGCTGCTCCTACAGAACCTCGCTGAACCAATGAGTCATGTGTTGTTCTACGAGAGCGGGCGATCCCGCGAACACGGGCACAGCCCGTGCCATTATTTTGCAGCATCGAGTGATAAACCTCTATTCGTTCGTTTTCAAACCTTGAGGCGGTACTTGCTGTGAAATCGTTATGCTTCCACTTTCTTGGCGTAATGGTGGGCGCTGAAAAAGCGCAAAAAATAGTTCGTTTATGTACTCTTCTTTGTCATCTACGTCGTCTAAAGGTATTTCGTGCGGTATTAGATCTCGCCAGTAATTTTCGTAGCTCCGCGTAAAGATTACGTACTCAAGGCAGTCTGAAATATTTTCTGCTGCAATTGGTCCGAATGTTTTCAATAGTGCGCTCATTAGGCGGAAGAGTCTGTATCTATCTTTCCTGTTGTTTATTTCGAATTTGCTAATTTCTTCGTCTGTCATCGAGATTAGCGGGTAATATAGGTGGTGAATATAATTTATGTTTGCAATTTTCATTGGAATTTTTGGGTGAGTGTTAGTGGTCGGTTATTTTTACGAGCTATGACGGCTATTGAGAGCTCTTCACGATTGCTGTCGCCCGTGAGGTAATCTTAGGCAGTTACGCAATTAATATTTAGTATGGCGCTGTTGCTTCAGTGGAGTTCGCCTGGGCGACACCAGGTTTTATTGCATTCTGCTGATAAATATTTCTTTGAAAGCGTGCCGATTCTGTCAGTTTTGGTTTTTGATACAAGTTTAATCGAAGGGCGTCAAACCTCTTTTTTTATTATTGCTGGAAAGAGTTTGGCTTGCTTTAGTCTGCGGACTTCTTTTCTGTCTCCATGATTGCGGGCGAAAAGTATCATGGATTCTAATGCGATAAAGATTATATTTTCTATTGCTATGGCATCGTGGCTAGATGCAGCGGCATCAATTCCAGCTTGCGTAATGGGGCTATTGGGAACGTTTTCTGCTCTAAAGTCTACATGGATTGGGAATTGAGTGGATTGGTTGTTGTAGGCTGAAAATGGAGAGCACACTAAATCACTGCTTGAAAGCAGGTCTATATAGCTTAGCCCGCCATTGATGTAAAAGCTGCAGGTGCCGGAAGCTTTTTGCAAATTGACTATTAAGTAAGCGTCGCCATGTCTCATGAAAAAGGTTTTGTCTCTCCCGCGAAGGCCAAACTTGGCGGCAACTCGCTGAAAGATTTTTTTTGTAGATTCTTTCTTCATGACTTATTTATGACCTCTCGGATGGTTCGCACGCCAGTTTCGGAATCCAATACGTCCAGTACTCCCTCAGTGCTTGAATGGCTCCTTGAATACCTTCGGTATCGACCTATGCAGCCATCATCCGTACTGCGCTCCAGCAGCGCTGGGGAAGAACCGACATGTCGCTCCTTAGTTGGTGTCTTATCTATTTTTAAATTTATTCTGATTAACCAAAACCATATCAACATGTTTTTTGTGCGAGAAGTTAGAAGATAGATCTTGAAGATGTATATGCTCAGCATCGTTTTCCTCCATTTCGTAAGCTGCGGTTATCAAAAATACACCCAAGGTACGAATCATGGCTGGCGTTGTAAGTAATGAAATCTCATCGAGCCTCAAAGTTTCATCGCTACCGACTTCGGTGCCCCATGCTCTCATGTTGTTGAGCTTGATCATAGATTGAATCCTTTTTCTCCAAGAATATCTTTTGCAGTTCCTGTAAGCTCTGTCAGGTTTTTACATGACTTGTGGATTTGAAAACCGCATAAGAAGTGCTGATGCTCGCGGGTGTTGCGCTTTCTCTCTCCTTGCCACCGCGCTGGCCGCCATGGCTTTTCACCAGTCGGTCGATGATGTCGTTTGCTTAAAATATTCAACATGGCTTTAAAGGGCAATATATGTCGGTGCGGTTGTCGCTGGATAACTAATGAGTATTACTCTGTCGCATCGCCCTTGTTTTATGTTACCCCCTGGTTTTCTTGCTCATCTATCCATTTATTTATATCGTTAGTTGCGTGAACTAAATCGGAGATCTTAATAATCAAGCATAGTTCTTTGGCTCCATCTCTTTTATTGTGAGTTATGGAGTAACTTTTGACGGCTTCATGGATTACTACTCTCAGAATATTCTGAGTGCTTGTGTTGCGGACAGAAAATATCGGGTTGGCCTCCATTAGTCGTGTCCCGTCAACGCATGTGGTGTTGTAGTAAGGTGTGCGGTATTTGGCTGGGTTGATTTTTTTGGAGCAAAGGTGTTCATTGAGCGCTGAAGTGAAAAATAACTCCAGTTTTTGGTATGCGTCTGGGTTGCTAAGGTAATCTTTAAACATAATTTCTCCGTGAAGGTACGGTCTAAAATTATTTCAATATCTGCGCGCTCATGGTTATAGCGTAATATTTCGTGATGAGAGCAATGAGTTGCAACTTGTGTTTGCTGTTAATTTCTAAGGTTGTTTAGCCCACTTGTCTAGGGAGGCTATAAGTTCCGGGAGGTTTGATATCCCGCCGAATACTATGGTCTCGACTCCATGTTCGGTATTTTTGTACGCTGTAGAAATCTCGCTTTCGTCCTCGTCTATGATGATGCGAATTATTTTTTTGTGTTTTGCATTTCTGGCTGAGAATATTGGGTTTGCATCGCCAAAAGGCTGTCCGTTGTTGTATGTGGTTCTGTAAAAAGGTGCGGTGTACTCTTCCTGGTTCTTGCGGGTGCTAATAATTTTCATAAATGCATCAAGAAATAACTGCTCGAGCGCCATGTAGGTTTTCGGGTTGGTCAAGTAGTCGTCATGCATTAGTGGTTACTCCTCAAATGCACTTCCAGTAATGATCTCAATATCAACGCGCTCGCCTTTGGTGTCCTTTACCTTGAACGATCTGCTCACTTGCGTACTGATTCCGCCGCATTTGCAAGTGTCGTTTATATAGCGTTCGGTCCTTTTCAAACGCTTTGGTCCGGTTATTTAAATCTCAAGCGCTCAGTCTTCCTCTTAGTTTGGATGGCATTTTTCTTTCCGTCTGCGACGTTTATGGTTGGTCTTGGTTACAAACGGCCGAATCCTCTAGCCTTGCGCCCTGCGCTTGTATACGTCCTTTGGTTTGCTAATTCGTATGGGTCTAGCTACTGTATGGGCTGTAAGCGTATGTAGATAAGTATTGACTGTACGCGTATCCTAACGAATCCCTCCCGCCAGCGGATCATGGTGCCGATCTCAGGCGTAACTCAGTCCGTCTAATCATGCTTTGTTTCAGGTGCCCTGCAGAAGATCAGATCACCATGATCGTTTTCAGCTATCATCCAGCTTAATTGTTTGTCAACTATGTAGTATTCGAAGTATCTGCAATTATCAAGTATTGAAGGTATATTTTTAAGTGGCAGGCTAAAGAGGAGCTTTTCTTTGTTGTCTTCGTCCGCTATCAGCCATACATCTTCCAGTGGGTTTGGGGGTAATTCGCATAAGTGAAGATGTCCGGTGTTGTCATCAAAATTTTGTATGTTGGGCTTTGATCGCAATGATGTCCACCAAGCGCGTGGGTTGCCTTTTATAAAGGTGGATTGAATTTTTGATAAGATTTCTTTTTTATGCGTGGGCTCTACGCGTAAAAGCTGTTGCTTGTCGAGTGCTTGAGAAATTTCTTCAACGAATGTTAAAAAATTCGAGTGCATTGTAACCTCACTTTTCATCGGGGCGATTCAGGCGCTCAAGATTTGAGTAGGTGGCAGACAAAGGTCCCGGACTCGAAAAATAGTGAGTGGCGTGGCTTTGCCTTCCAGATTCCGGCACTCGTCGTAGTGTTGTATGTCCCATGCCGGGCCGACTTGCCGGGTAAGTGAACTCTCGATTAATTTACGTTAGAACACACTGGGTGTTTAATCCGGGGATTACTATCTCGACTAGGTTTGTAGTCGAGGCTTCATGGTGCAAAAAACTATCGGACAAGCTTGCTATTATTTGAGTTGCTTCATCCCTGCTGCATAGCTTCGCAACCAAGCAAAAAAATGGGAAGGCTGTATAGCCTTCTAGTACTTCATGTGAGAATTCTTGGATTGCGTCTTCTACTCCATCGAATAGTTTCGGATCCTGCAATTTTGCAAGCCAGGCGCTTGTGTTGTTGCTAAATGAGTCCTCTATCAGCGAGCCAATGTTCTGATGGGAGGAAAATATGTTTTCAGAATGAAATTTTTGTACAGCATCGCAAAGAGTTATGCTGGGTTGTAGGACGTCAAGTGTGAGTAATCGATCAATGTGACTGTCGAAAGTTAAGCTAATTATTTTACGCTCTGCTGTGTTGTGGTCAAATAAGTCCCAAAGATATGAAATGTAGACTATTCCCGTGTTCGGCAAACCCTGCTTTCTAAGCGAAGTAAGTAAGCTGGATTTGGAGTTGGCTATTCTGGCGTTACTCATATCCCTCTCATAATAGCCAGCTTTGCTTTTGAGTATCTTGGATGCCTCATTCTGTGCGCACTTACAGATTATTTGTAAGACTGATTTGTTGGCTAAAGGGAAAATGCAGGTCGCAAAGCACTCTAGACTTAAGAATAGCAAAAATTTATCTATCATCTTGTTATCGTCCATCTGGCTTTTGGGGGATTGGTGCGGACGAAGCCTGCAGAACAGTCATGCTTATTTTTGCGTAACCTTTGCACTTTCCACGGTGGTAAGAATCTATATCACGATTGAGTCCGCGCTTCAGGTCCGTTGCCGCATCAATATGACCTTTATACATACCTTTTCCTTCTGCTGGCCCTGAATTGGCTGGAATGTCATAAGCGTCATCGTATAGGTTATATTCATCTTGCCTTAAGTGAGCGATTCGCTCAAGAAGCCCTCGCCCTCCATCGCTACTTTTTTGACCGATTGCTTTTCTATTGATTTTATCTAATAGCGCCTTGCACTCCGGACCGGTGAGGCATACGCATTTGCTTTTTTTCAAACCAAGGCGGTCAATCCAGCTTATTGGATTTGGTGCGTAGGTATATATATTTAGGCACCCGTTCAGTCCTATTGGATCTTTACCAATGAACCGTCCAACTGAATCGCCCCTGGTTTCCTAGACACCTCCAAGCCTCATAATGAGGCCCAAATAGGAGGTGCCATGAGTCGTCAGCGTTACCCCGAAGAATTCA